>NZ_JBFAJJ010000004.1:0-708247 GCF_040655155.1 Streptomyces sp. NPDC050508 | reverse complement strand
CTCGTCAACGCGGCCGGACTCACCTCACGCGGCTCACTGCTGGACACCACACCGGAACTGTTCGACCAGCACATCGCCATCAACCTGAAGGCACCGTTCTTCGCCATGCAGGCCGCGGTCGCCGACATGACCGCCCGCAAGGCGCCGGGGACCATCGTCAACATCGGCTCCAACTGCGCCCACGGCGGACCCCCTTACCTCGCTCCCTACTCCGCGGCCAAGGCCGGACTGGCAGGGCTCACCCGCAACGCCGCCCACGCCCACCGCTTCGACCGGATCCGGATCAACACCCTCAACATCGGCTGGACCGCGACCGAGGGCGAGGACGCCGTCCAGCGAGCCTTCCACGACGCCGGGGACGACTGGCTCCAACAGGCCGCCGAACGCCAGCCGATGGGCAAGCTCGGCCAACCGGACGAGATCGCCGACTTCGTGGTGTTCCTGCTGTCCGACCGGTCCGGGGTGGTCACCGGTTCGGTGATCGACTGGGACCAGAACGTCCTGGGCGCCCTCGACTGACCTACTCCGTCTTGCAAGAACCCGCACCTCTCAAGAAAGCAAGAGCCCTCATGCGTATCGGAATCCTCGGCCTCGGCCGCATCGGCGCGTTCCACGCCGAGACCCTCTCCGGACTCGACGTGGTCGAGTCCCTCGTCGTGGCCGACCCGTTCGCGGAGGCCGCGAAGAAGGCCGCCGAGCGGTTCGGCGCCGAGGTCGCGGACTCCCCCGAGGCCGTGCTGGCCGCCGGGGTCGACGGTGTCGTGGTCGCCGCGGCGACGGACGCCCACCCGGGCCTGATCCTGGCCGCCGTCGAGGCGGGCATCCCCGTCTTCTGCGAGAAGCCCGTCGCCAAGACGATGGCCGAGGGCGTCAAGGTCCTCAAGGCCGTCGAGGGCAGCAGCGTGCCGATCCAGATCGGCTACAACCGCCGCTTCGACGCCGGCTTCGTCGCCGCGCGCGCCGCCGTGCAGTCCGGCGAGCTGGGCAAGCTGCACACCGTACGGTCGACGACGCTTGACCCGGCGCCGCCGCCGGCCGCGTACATCGCCGCGTCCGGAGGCATCTTCCGGGACTGTTCGGTCCACGACTTCGACATCATCCGCTGGGTGACCGGCCGCGAGGTCACCGAGGTGTACGCGGTCGGCGGCAACCGGGGTGCCGAGTACATCAAGGAGGCGGGCGACGCCGACACCACCGGCGCGATCCTCACCCTGGACGACGGCACCATCGCGGTGGTGTCCAACTCCCGCCACAACGCCCGGGGTTACGACGTCCGCATGGAGATCCACGGCTTCACGGACTCCATCGCGGTGGGCCTGGAGGACAAGCTGCCGCTGCGCTCGGTCGAGCCGGGCGTGACGTTCCCGGCGGGCACCCCGCACGACTTCTTCATGGACCGCTTCACAGCCGCCTACCGCGCCGAACTCACCGCGTTCACCGAGGTCGTGGCCGGCACCCGCACCTCCCCCTGCACGGTCGCGGACGCCCTGGAGGCCGGCTGGATCGCCGACGCCTGCACCCTGTCGCTGCACGAGCACCGCCCCGTCACCATCCAGGAGGTACGCGAAGCATGAGCGGTGCGGGCCGGGAACCACTGCGCATCGGAGTACTGGGAGCGGCTCGGATCACCGAGAACTCCCTGATCGGTCCCGCCCGGAAGACCGGCCACCGCATTGTCGCGGTGGCCGCGCGGGACCGGTCCAGGGCCGAGGCCTACGCCGCCGCGCACCGCGTCGAGCGGGTCGCGGACTCGTACGCCGACCTGATCGCCGACCCCGAGGTGGAGGTCGTCTACAACCCCCTCGCCAACGGTCTGCACGGACCGTGGAACCTCGCCGCGCTCGAGGCGGGCAAACACGTGCTGTCGGAGAAGCCGTCGGCGAGCAACGCGGAGGAGGCGGCCGAGGTCCGGGAGGCGGCGGCGAAGTCCGGAACGGTCTTCATGGAGGCCTTCCACTACCTCTTCCACCCGGTCACCCGACGCCTGCACGAACTGCTGGCCTCGGGTGAACTCGGCGAGCTGCGGCACGTCGAGACGCGCGTCGCGATCGCCGCGCCGCCGGACACCGACCCACGCTGGTCCCTGGACCTGGCCGGCGGCGCCATGATGGACCTGGGCTGCTACGGCCTGCACGCGCTGCGGATGCTCGCTCCCTGGGCGGGCGGCGCGCCACGGCTCGTCTCGGCCCGGGGTGGTGAACGCGCGGGGGCACCGGGCGTCGACGAGTGGCTGGACGCCGAGCTGGCGTTCCCGAGCGGCGCCACGGGCTCCGCCGGCTGTCACATGGCGTACGACGGGCTGGACATGAGCTGCCGGATCGTCGGCAGCCGGGGCGAGGCGCGCGCGCTCAACTTCGTGCTGCCCCACCAGGACGACCGGATCGTGATCCGCACGACGGACAGCGAGCGCACCGAGCGACTCGGCCGACGGTCGTCGTACACCTACCAACTGGAGGCGTTCGCCGCCCGGTTGAGGGAGGGCGCACCCCTGCCGTTGGGCCCGGACGACGCGGTCGCGACGATGACACTCATCGACGAGGCCTACCGCGCGGCGGGGTTCGAGGCGCGTCCGCGCGTGCCGATTCTGCCGTAGACGCCCGTCGGGGGCGGCGCGTGGTCGCACGCGCCGCCCTCGACGAAGTGGTCACCGGTAGAACTTGGGCCGCTCCACCAGTTCGACCTCCACCCGAACCCCCTCCTCCAACGCCCGTACCCCCGCCTCGCACACGGCCGCCGCCGCGTACCCGTCCCACACGCTCGGGCCGGTGACCTCGCCGCGGCGGGTGGCGTCGACCCAGGTCTGGACCTCGCGGTCGTAGGCGTCGGCGAAGCGTTCGACGAAGTCCTGGGCGATGGTGCCGCCCCAGCGGCCGGCCATGTTGGTGACCATGGCGTGGCCGTCTCCGATGCGGGCGGTGCCGCGTTCGCAGACGATCTCGGCCTGGACCTGGTAGCCGAAGCCGCAGTTGACGAACATCTCGACGTCGACGATCGCGCCGCCGTCGGTCTCGAAGACGACGAACTGCGGGTCCTGGAGGTCGTCCGGGGCGCTCGCCGTGGGGCGCGGGCGCAGCACCGTCACCGCCGTGATCTCGTGGCCCAGCAGCCAGCGCGTCGCGTCCGTCTCGTGGGCCACGGAGTCGCTGATGAGCATGGAGCTGGTGAAGAAGGGCGGGCTGGCGGCGTTGCGGTGCCGGTTGTGGAGCATGAGCGGTCTGCCCAACTGGCCTGTGCCCAGAAGGGACTTGAGCTTCATGTACTCGGCGTCGTAGCGCCGCATGAAGCCGACCTGGACCCGGCGGTGACCGAGGCTCATCTCCGCTTCCATCACGCGCAGCGCCGAGGCCGCGTCCGGCGTGAGCGGTTTCTCGCACAGGACGGGCAGATCGTGCTCGAAGGCCGTCAGCAGGGCCGCCTCGTGGGCGGGGCCCGGTGAGGCGATCAGCACCGCGTCGACGTCGGCCGCCGCCATCGCGGCGGCCGGGTCGGTGTACGCGGTGCAGCCGTCGACACCGGACGCGATCCGTTTGGCGCGCTCGGCGTCGACGTCCACGACGGCGGTCACCCGGGCTCCGTTGACCACGTCCTCGATCCGGCGGACGTGGTCCGCGCCCATCTTTCCGGTTCCGACGACTGCCACTCCGAGCGGGTCGCGCGGCTTCATGGCCATCGGCCGTCCTTTCGGGTCGTCAGGCACCGCAGGAACGGAGGAACTTGCGGGTGCGCTCCGCGATGGGCAGGGGCTTGTCCGGCTCGCACGGGTACATGTCCTGCTCGACGATCGCGAACAACTCCACGCCCAGGCGCTGCGCCGCGATCAGTACCGGCTCCAACTCCGGTATGCCGGACGGCGGTTCGCACATCACTCCGCGCGCCACGGCCGGTCCGAAGGGCACCTCGTTCCTGACGACGTCGGCGAGGATCGCCGGGTCGACCTGCTTGAGGTGCAGATAGCCGATGCGTTCGCCGTATGCCTCGATCAGCTTGACGCTGTCGCCGCCGCAGTAGGCGTAATGCCCGGTGTCCAGGCAGAGGTTGACCAGTTCGGAGTCGGTCGAGTCGAGGAAGTGCTCGACGTGGTCCTCGGTGTCGAGGTGGGTGTCGGCGTGCGGGTGGACGACGAGGTCCAGCCCGTACGCCTCCTTCACCTCGTGCCCGAGGCGCTCCATGCCCTTGGTGAGGTGGGCCCACTGCTCGCCGGTCAGTTCCGGCGGCTCCAGGATCTCGGCGGTCTTGTCGTCCCGCCAGAAGGAGGGGATGACGACCAGGTGCCGCGCGCCCATCGCCTGGGTGAGCGCGGCGACCTGGCTGACGTGCTCCCACGTGGCGTCCCAGACGGAGGGGCCCCGGTGCAGGCCGGTGAAGACCGTGCCCGCGGAGACCTTCAGGTCGCGCCGGGCGATCTCGTCCGAGAGCCGGGCCGGGTCGGTCGGCAGATAGCCGTACGGGCCCAGTTCGATCCAGGAGTAGCCGGCCTGCGCGACCTCGTCCAGGAACCGCTGCCACGGCACCTGTTGGGGGTCGTCGGGGAACCACACGCCCCAGGAGTCGGGGGCGGACCCGACCCTGATCCGGTCCAGGAAGGGACGGTCCGACATGTCAGACGGTCCCTTCGGGAGACGCCGCCACCGGCGCCTTGAGGGCCTTCTCGTCGGGGAGCTCTTCGACGTCGACGCCGCGGACCTGGGACAACTCGTGCTTGAGCGCGGCGAGTTCGGTGCCGCCCGCCATGTGGTTGGTCAGCTCTTCGAGAGTGATCTCGCTGCGCTCCGCCGACAGTTCCATCGTGCCCAACCGCAGCACGCTGAAGTGGTCACCGACCATGTAGGCGTGGTGCGGGTTGTGCGTGATGAAGATGACGCCGAGACCACGTTCCCGCGCCGCAGCCACGTACTTCAGCACCACACCGGACTGCTTGACACCCAGGGCAGCCGTCGGCTCGTCCAGGATCAGCACGCGGGCGCCGAAGTAGACGGCGCGGGCGATCGCCACGCACTGGCGCTGGCCGCCGGAGAGGGTGCCGATGGGCTGGTCCAGGTTGTCCAGGACGATGCCCATGTTGCGCAGCTCTTCGTCCGCGGTCTTCTTCATCCGGTCGATGTCGAGACGGCGGAACGGCCAGGGGCCCTTCGTCATCTCGGAGCCGAGGAAGAAGTTGCGCCACACCGGCATCAACGGCACGACGGCCAGGTCCTGGTAGACGGTCGCGATACCGCGGTCCAGGGCCTGACGCGGGGTGGTGAGGTGCACCGCCCCGCCGTCGACGAGGAACTCGCCCTCCGTGTGCTGGTGCAGCCCGGAGATGATTTTGATGAGCGTGGACTTGCCCGCGCCGTTGTCGCCAAGGACGCAGGTGACCTGGCCGGGGCGGACCGCGAGGTCCACGCCGTGCAGCGCGCGGACGTTGCCGTAGGCCTTGCCCGCGTTGCGCAGTTGGACGATCGGCGCGTCCGCGTCCCTCGGCACGCTGTCTTCGAGGATGGCGCCGTGAGTGCCGGATTCGTTGCTTGTCATGTTGTCGGTCACCTCCGGGTCGCGGTGCGCTGGACCCACAGATTGATGAGGACGGCGCCGAGCAGCATCACGCCGAGGAACGCCTTGAACCAGTCGGGGTTCCAGCCGGCGTAGACGATGCCCTGCTGCACCATGCCGAACATGAACGCGCCGAAGACGGGGCCGATCGCCGAGCCGGCGCCGCCGGTCAGCAGACAGCCGCCGATGACGGCCGCGGAGATGTAGATCAGCTCCTGGCCGACGCCCTCGCCGGACTGCACGGTGTTGAAGGTGAACAGCTGGTGCATGCCGACGAACCAGGCACCGAAACCGACCAGCATGAACAGGGAGATCTTGGTGAAGGCCACGGGCACGCCGACGGCCCGCGCGGAGTCCTTGTTGCCGCCGACCGCGAAGATCCAGTTGCCGTACTTCGTGCGCAGCAGCACCCAGGTGGCGATCGCCGCGAACACCAGCCAGTAGAAGATGGTGATCTTCACGTTGACGCCGCCGATGTCGAAGGACGTCGCGAAGATCTTCTTGGCCTGGTCGAAGCCGTCCATGGTGCTGATGTCGTCGGTGGCGACGTTGCCGGTGACCAGCTTCGTCACCGCGAGGTTGACGCCCTGGAGGATCAGGAAGCTGCCCAGGGTGACCAGGAAGCTCGGCAGCCCGGTCTTGACGACCATCCAGCCGTTGAGGAAGCCGATCCCCAGCGACACCAGGAGCGCGACGATCACACCGACCCACACGTTCATGGTGAGTTGGTAGCTGAGCATGCTCGCGGTGAGCGCCGAGGTGATCACCGCGACACCCGCGGAGAGGTCGAACTCCCCGCCGATCATCAGCAGGGCGACCGGCAGCGCCATGATGCCGATCGTCGACGAGCTGTAGAGGATGTTCGCCATCGAGGCGCCGTCCCGCACAGGCGGAGCGGCGATCAGGAAGAACACGTACACCGCGGCCGCGCCGAGGAAGACACCGATCTCGGGCCGGGCCAACAGGCGGAGCGCCAGGGGCCGTTCAGAGGTCCGGCCGTCGGTTTCCTTCGGGCCGGGGGCCGGCGGTGTGGTCACCGCCGGCTCGGCGTGCTGGGTCATGCTCATCACCGGGTTCCGTTGGCGGCGTACTTGGCGACGGCTGCGACGTTGGTCTTGTCGACGAAGGCCGGGCCGGTCAGTACGGGCTGCTCACCACCACCGCTGTAGTTGCCGTTGTTCTTGTACAGCCACAGCGAGTCGACCGCCAAGTAGCCCTGGAGGTAAGGCTGCTGGTCGACGGCGAACTGGATGGTGCCCTTGCTGATCGCGGTCGTCAGGTCCTTGTTGAGGTCGAAGGTGGCGATCTTCGCCTTGCTGCCCGCGTCGGACACCGACTGCACGGCGGTCAGCGCGAACGGGGCGCCGAGGGTGACCACGTAGTCGATGGCCTTGTCCTGCGTGAGCTTGGCGGTGATCGTCGACTTCACGGACGGCATGTCGGTGCCGTTGACGTTCAGCGTCTCGACGGTGCCGGTGAACGTCTTCTTGACGCCGTCGCAGCGCTGGGTCAGGCCGATGTTGCCCTGCTCCTGGATGACACAGACGGCCTTCTTGGCGCCGATCGAGTTCAGCTTGTTGCCGAGCGCCTGGCCGGCCACCGTCTCGTCCTGGCCGAAGAACTCCAGCAGTCCGAGCTTCTTCCAGTCGCTGAGACCGGAGTTGAGGCCCACGACGGGTATGTTCGCGGTCTTCGCCTTGCCGATGACGTCCTTCAGGGCGTCGGGCTTGGCGAGGGTGACCGCGATGCCGTCGACCTTCTGGTCGATCGCGTTCTGCACCAGGTTCGACTGGTTGCCCGCGTTCGGGTCGGCCGAGTAGATGAGCTTGATGTTGTCCTTGTCGGCGGCGGCCTGGGCGCCCTTGCGGACGATGTCCCAGAACGTGTCGCCCGGTGCCTGGTGCGTGACCAGAGCGACCGTCATGCGAGGAGTGCTGGCCTTGCCCGCAGAGGCGCCGGAGGAGTCCTCCGTGGACTTCTTGCCGCCCGAGCTGCTGGAGCAGCCTGCAAGGGTCAGGGCCGCTGCCGCGGCCACCGCCACGAAGGGGGCCATTCTGCGCGAGCGGGAGTAAGTGGAACGGTCCATCTTTCCTGCACCTCACTGTGCTTCAGGGGAAAGGGAGCAATGATCGCAGAGATCCGGGCTCGGGGCCTGTCGACCCCGGGTCGTTTGCCGCGAAACACGGCTGTTGCGCTGGGACGGAATCAAATCCCCGGTCGCGTCCGCTGTCAATACTTTGTTAAGACATCATTTCACGAGCAGGTCCGAATGTAAGTACAAACTATTGACAGGGAGCCCCTCGGAGACCTACACCTGGGAGGCGGCAGGCCCCTGGGACCCGCCCACCCCCAGCAGCTCAGAGGAGTGTCGCGCATGGCCGAGTCAGCCCAGTCCTTCGATCTGATCACCATGGGTCGCATCGGGGTCGATCTCTACCCGTTGCAGTCTGGCGTACCGCTGGCCCGTGTGGAGACGTTCGGCAAGTTCCTCGGGGGTTCGGCGAGCAATGTGGCGGTCGCCGCCGCTCGGCTCGGCCGTAGCGCCGCGGTGATCACCCGCACCGGCGACGACCCCTTCGGGACGTTTCTGCACGAGGCCCTCAAGGACTTCGGGGTCGACGACCGCTGGGTCACGCCCGTCGCGGACTACCCGACGCCGGTCACGTTCTGCGAGATCTTCCCGCCGGACGACTTCCCGCTGTACTTCTACCGGCAGCCCAAGGCGCCGGACCTGGAGATCCACACCGACGAGCTGGACTACTTCGCGATCCGCCAGGCCCGCGTCTTCTGGATCACCGGCACCGGTCTGAGCGAGGAGCCGAGCCGCTCCGCCACGCTCGCCGCCCTCAAGGCGCGCGACAAGGCGGGCACCACGGTCTTCGACCTCGACTGGCGCCCGATGTTCTGGAAGGACCCGAAGGAAGCCCGCCCGTACTACGCGGAGGCCCTGCGTCACGCGACGGTCGCGGTGGGCAACCTCGACGAGTGCGAGATCGCCACCGGCGTCCGCGAGCCGCACGCCTGCGCCCAGGCCCTGCTGGACGCGGGCGTGGAGCTGGCCGTCGTGAAGCAGGGCCCCAAGGGCGTCCTGGCCGTGCACCGCGACGGCACGACCGCCGAGGTGCCGCCGGTGCCGGTCGAGGTGCTCAACGGCCTCGGCGCGGGCGACGCGTTCGGCGGCTCGCTGTGCCACGGCCTGCTGTCCGGCTGGGACCTGGAACGGTCCATGCGGTTCGCCAACGCGGCCGGTGCCCTCGTCGCCTCCCGTCTCGCCTGCTCCACCGCGATGCCCACCGAGTCCGAGGTCGAGGACCTGCTCGCCGGCGCGCGAGTGGGCGACTGACCGCGTGGCCGCCCCAGCCACCCCTGAACGGAGCTTCTCTTGAGCATCAGCATCCCCGACCTGGTCACGGTCAGAGCCCGGCATCCGGAGGCCGTCGCCGAGGCGGCGGCCCGCCGGATACGCCGCCCGCTGCTCGGCGACAGCGGCCGCCTGATGATCGTGGCCGCCGACCACCCGGCCCGTGGCGCCCTGGGCGTCGGCGACCGCCGCACGGCCATGGCCAACCGCGCCGACCTGCTGGAACGGCTGTGCATCGCGCTGTCCCGGCCGGGCGTCGACGGGGTACTGGCCACCGCCGACATCCTGGAGGACCTGCTCCTCCTCGGCGTCCTGGACGGCAAGGTCGTGATGGGCTCGATGAACCGCGGCGGCCTGTCCGGCGCCGCGTTCGAGATGGACGACCGGTTCACCGGCCACCGCGCCGAGGACATCGCCCGCCTCCGCTTCGACGCGGGCAAGCTGCTGCTCCGCATCGACTACGACGACCCGGGCTCGCTGACCACCCTGGAGTCGACGGCCCGCGCCATCGACGACATGGCGGCACACCAACTCCCCCTGTTCGTAGAGCCGTTCATCTCGCGCAGGGTCGACGGCAAAGTCCGCAACGACCTGTCCGCGGAGGCCGTGACCCGCTCGATAGCGATCTCGTCCGGCCTGGGCGGCACCTCCGCCTACACCTGGCTGAAACTGCCCGTCACCGACGACCCGGACGACATGGCCGAGGTCCTGGAGACCTCGACACTGCCGACCGTGCTGCTAGGCGGCGAGGTCGGGGACGACCAGGAGGGCGCGTACGAGAAGTGGCGCAAGGCGTTGCGCCTGCCCACCGTCCAGGGCCTGGTCGTGGGCCGCTCCCTGCTGTACCCCGCCGACGGCGGCGTGGAGACGGCGGTGGACACCGCTGTAGGTCTGTTGTGAACCGGAGGCACACGATGACGAGCGCGTATCACCTTCCCGCAGGCAAGGCCCTGGGCGGCCCCTACGTCGTGGACGTGACCCCCGAGTCGGCGGCCTGGGGCTACTCCAGCCTGCGGGTCCTGGAGCTGCCGCCGGGCGGCGCCCACACCTTCGACACCGAAGACAGCGAGTGGATCGTCGTCCCGCTGGCCGGCGCCTGCACGGTCTCCGCCGCCGACGACTTCGGCCACGACACCTTCGAACTCCACGGCCGCGAGAGCGTGTTCACCGCCGTGAGCGACTTCGCGTACGTCCCACGCGATTCCCGTACGACGATCTCGTCGCCCGGCGGTGGCCGCTTCGCGCTGACCGGCGCCCGCTGCACCCGCCGGCTGCCCGCCCGCTACGGCCCGGCCTCGTCGGTGCCGGTGGAGCTGCGCGGCACCGGCAACAGTTCGCGGCAGGTCAACAACTTCGGCGCGGCCGGCGTCTTCGAGTGCGACAAGCTCATCGCCGTAGAGGTGATCACCCCTGGCGGGAACTGGTCGTCCTTCCCGCCGCACAAGCACGACGAGCACCGGCCCGGCGAGGAGTCCGTCCTCGAAGAGGTCTACTACTTCGAGTTCGCCGACCACGAGGGCACCCCCGGTCTCGGCTACCAGCGCGTCTCCCCGTCCGGGCACGGCCGCAACACGGACGTCCTGGCCGAAGTGCGGGGCGGGGACGTCGTGTTGATCCCGGACGGCTGGCACGGGCCCTCGATGGCGGTGCCCGGCCACCACATGTACTACCTCAACGTCATGGCGGGTCCCGACGACGACCGCTCCTGGCTGATCTGCGACCACCCCGATCACGCCTGGGTCCGCGGCACCTGGCCCGAGCAGCCCGTCGACCCCCGCCTCCCCCTCTACACGGCACCGGAGAAGTCCTGATGAGCACCCCCACCCGCCGACTGACCGTCGCCCAGGCCCTGGTGCAGTTCCTGTCGGTCCAGTACACCGAGCGCGACGGCGTACGGCACCGGCTGATCGCCGGCACCTGGGGCATCTTCGGCCATGGCAACGTTGCCGGACTCGGCCAGGCGCTGCTCGAAGCCGGCGAGGACACGATGCCGTTCCACCAGGGCCGCAACGAACAGGCCATGGTGCACGCGGCAGTTGGCTACGCCCGTCAGCTCGACCGGCTCTCCGCGCAGGCGGTCACGACGTCCATCGGACCGGGCGCGACCAACCTGGTCACGGGCGCCGCGCTGGCCACGATCAACCGCCTGCCGGTCCTGCTCCTCCCCGGCGACTACTTCGCGACCCGCGCCGCCGACCCGCTCCTCCAGCAGCTGGAGCACCCGGTCGAGGCGGACCTCTCGGTCAACGACACCCTGCGCCCGGTCTCCCGCTACTTCGACCGCGTCTCCCGCCCGGAGGCCCTGATCCCTGCGGCGCTGAACGCGATGCGCGTGCTGGCGGACCCCGTGGAGACCGGAGCCGTAACTCTCGCTCTCCCGCAGGACGTTCAGGCCGAGGCCTTCGACTGGCCGGAGGAGTTCTTCGCCGACCGCGTGTGGCACGTACGGCGTCCCGCGGCCGATCCGTTCGAGCTGGCGGAGGCGGTCGCGGCGATCCGGGCCGCCGAGCGTCCGGTGATCGTCGCGGGCGGCGGCATCCACCACAGCCAGGCCGAGGAGGCGCTGAAGGCGCTGGTGGACGCCACCGGCATCCCGGTCGCCTCCACCCAGGCGGGCAAGGGCTCGCTCCGCTACGACCACCCGGCGGACCTGGGCGGCATCGGCCACACCGGCACGGCCGTCAGCGACGACATCGCGCGCACCGCGGACCTGGTGATCGGCGTCGGCACCCGCTACACGGACTTCACGACGGCGTCGAACACGCTCTTCCAGAACCCGGACGTGCGGTTCGTCAACCTCAACATCACCGCGTTCGACGCCCACAAGCTGGCCGCGCGCACCCTGGTGTGCGACGCGAGGACAGGACTCACCGCGTTGACGGAGGCACTCGCCGATCACCGTGTGAACTCGGCTTACGAGGCCGAGTACCGCGAGGGCAAAGAGCGCTGGGAACAGGTTGTTGACACCGCGTTCACCGCCCCCGACGAGAACGCCGTACCGACCCAGACCCAACTCCTCGGCGCCCTCGACGCGGTCGTCGGCGACGACGACGTGGTCATCAACGCGGCCGGCTCGCTCCCCGGCGACCTGCACAAGCTGTGGCGGGCGCGCAGCCCCCGCCAGTACCACCTCGAATACGGCTACTCCTGCATGGGCTACGAGATCCCGGCCGGCATCGGCGTCCAGCAGGCCGCCCCCGACACCCCCGTGTGGTCGCTGGTCGGCGACGGCACCTACCTGATGATGCCGACCGAGATCGTCACCGCCGTCCAGGAGGGCCTCCCGGTCAACCTGGTCCTGATCCAGAACCACGGCTACGCCTCCATCGGCGGCCTCTCCGAGTCGGTCGGCGGCGAGCGCTTCGGCACCGCCTACCGCTATCGCGCGGCCGACGGCACCTTCTCGGGCGCCCCGCTCCCGGTCGACCTCGCCGCCAACGCGGCCAGCCTCGGCATGGACGTCCTGCGCGCCAAGACGGTGCGCGAACTGCGCGAGGCGCTCGCCACGGCCCGCGCCTCCGACCGGCCGACCTGCGTCTACGTCGAGACCGACATCGCCACCCCGACCGCTCCCCCGGCCGAGGCCTGGTGGGACGTACCGGTCGCCGAGACCGCCTCGCGCGCATCGGCCGTACAGGCCCGCGAGGAGTACGACCGCCAGGTCGCCGACCGTCGCCGCCACCTCTGAACTCCCCTCCCCCGAAAGGCACGTGCACCATGAAGACGATCACTCACTGGATCGACGGCAAGCCCGTCGAGAGCACCTCGGGCCGTTTCGGTCCCGTGTACAACCCGGCGACCGGCGCGCAGGAGAAGCAGGTCGGCTTCGCGACCGTCGACGAGGTGGACGCCGCCGTCGCCTCCGCAAAGGCCGCGTTCGAGAGCTGGGGCACGTCCTCGCTCGCCAAGCGCACCGCGATCCTGTTCAAGTACCGCGAGCTGCTGGACGCGCACCGCGACGAGATCGCCGAGTTGATCACCGCCGAGCACGGCAAGGTCCACTCGGACGCGCTCGGCGAGGTCGCGCGCGGCATGGAGATCGTCGAACTCGCCTGCGGCATCAGCGTGCAGCTGAAGGGCGAGCTGTCGACGCAGGTCTCCACGCGCGTCGACGTGGCCTCGATTCGCCAGCCCCTGGGCGTGGTTGCGGGTATCACGCCCTTCAACTTCCCGGCCATGGTGCCGATGTGGATGTTCCCGCTGGCCATCGCGACCGGCAACACCTTCATCCTCAAGCCGAGCGAGAAGGACCCGTCGGCGTCGTACCGTCTCGCCGAACTCGCCTCCGAGGCAGGCCTGCCGCAGGGTGTGCTGAACGTCGTCCAGGGCGACAAGGTGGCCGTCGACCGCATCCTGGAGCACCCGGACATCGAGGCCGTCTCGTTCGTCGGCTCGACGCCGATCGCAAAGTACATCCAGCTCAAGGCAGTTGAGCACGGCAAGCGCGTGCAGGCCCTCGGCGGCGCCAAGAACCACATGCTCGTCCTCCCGGACGCGGACCTGGACTTCGCGGCCGACCAGGCGATCAACGCGGCCTACGGTTCGGCCGGCGAGCGCTGCATGGCCGTGTCCGTCGTGGTCGCGGTCGGCGACACCGGCGACGAGCTGGTCGCCAAGATCGCCGAGCGCGCCGGCAACCTGCGCATCGGCCCCGGCAACGACCCGGCGTCCGAGATGGGCCCGCTCATCACCCGCGAGCACCGCGACAAGGTCGCGTCGTACGTCGCGTCGGCCGCCGCGCAGGGCGCCGAGGTCGTCGTCGACGGCACCGGCTTCTCGGTCGAGGGCCACGAGGACGGCTTCTTCCTCGGCGTCTCCCTCCTCGACAAGGTGCCGCTGACGGCGGACGCGTACAAGGACGAGATCTTTGGACCGGTCCTGGTCGTCGTCCGCGCGGAGTCCTACGACGAGGCCATCACCCTGATCAACAGCTCCCGTTGGGGCAACGGCACCGCGATCTTCACCCGGGACGGCGGCGCCGCCCGCCGCTTCCAGATGGAGGTCAAGGCGGGCATGGTCGGCGTGAACGTGCCGATCCCGGTGCCCGTCGGCTACCACTCCTTCGGCGGCTGGAAGGACTCCCTCTTCGGGGACCTCCACGTCTACGGCAACGACGGCGTCGCCTTCTACACCCAGGGCAAGGTGATCACCACCCGCTGGCCGGACCCGGCCGACGGCGGCATCAACCTCGGTTTCCCCAGCAACTCCTGACAATCCGTCACGATCCGTGAGGAGGTGCCCCTGTGGCGAAGACCGGTGACTACGCGCGTGCCGCGAACGGGTCCCCGCTCGATGCCCTGCATTTCGCCCTGGACCGCAACAGTCCGGTGCCGCTGTACTATCAGCTCGCACAGCAGCTGGAGGCGGCGATCGAGCACGGGACGCTGGCGCCGGGCAACCTCCTGGGCAACGAGATCGACCTGTCCGTACGCCTCGGCCTGTCCCGCCCCACCGTCCGCCAGGCCATCCAATCCCTAGTCGACAAGGGGCTGTTGGTCCGGCGGCGCGGGGTCGGCACCCAGGTGGTGCACAGCCAGGTCAAGAGACCGCTGGAACTCAGCAGCCTCTACGACGACCTGGAGTCGGCCGGGCAGGGCCCAACCACGGAGGTGCTGCGCAACGAGGGTGTGCCCGCGACCGCGGATGTCGCGGCCGCCCTCGGTGTCGCGGAGGGCAGCGAGGTCACGCTCCTGGAGCGACTGCGCTCCACGCACGGCCAGCCGGTGGCGTTCCTCTGCAACTACCTCCCGGTGAACCTGCTCGAACTCGACACCGCCCGGCTGGAGTCGACGGGCCTGTACCGGATGCTGCGCACCGCCGGCATCACCCTGCACAGCGCCCGCCAGACGATAGGCGCCCGCTCGGCCACCCCCGAGGAGGCCGCCCGCCTCGACGAGAAGGAGGGCGCGGCCCTGCTCACCATGCAGCGCACGGCCTACGACGACACGGGCCGGCCGGTCGAGTACGGGACGCACATCTACCGGGCGTCCCGGTACGCGTTCGACTTCCAGTTGCTGGTCAGGCCCTGAACTACACGGCGGAGTCCAGGAGTTCCCGCTGCTCCGCCGTCAGCTCCAGGTCCACGGCCGCTAGGTTCTCCTCCAACTGGGCCACCGACGACGCCCCCGCGAGCGGGACGATCGGCAGCGGACCGCCCAACTGCCATGCCAGTACGACCTGGTTGACACTCGCCCCGGTCTCCTTCGCCACCTCCCGCAGCGCGGCGAGGCGGGCGGGGGTGCCCGGGTGGTCGTAGTCGGCGGGCAGGGGTTTGTCCTCGCGCGTGTAGGCGCCGGCCAGCAGGGGTGAGTAGGCGACCAGGGTGAGGGCGGGCTCGGCACGCAGATAGCCGAGCAGGTCCGGGCCGGCGCTGCCGAGGCTGCCGTCGGGGAAGAGGCCGGACGGTACATCGGTCCTGGGGCGCAGATAGCTGTGCTGGTACTGGAGGACCTCGTAGCCGGGCAGCCCGGCCGCGGCGGCGAGCGCGCGGGACCGTTCCACGCGCCAGGCGGCGTGGTTGCTGACGCCCAGGAGACCCACCGTGCCCTCGGCCACCAACTCGGCGAACCCCTCGACGGTTTCCTGCAGCGGAACGCTCTGGTCCTCGATGTGCGCGTACAGCAGATCCAGTTTGTCCACGCCGAGGCGTTCGCGGCTGCGCTCGGCCGACTCGCGGATGACCTTCGCGGACAGGCCCTCCGGGTTGTCGACGAAACCCGTGCCGGGTGCCAGCGGGCGGGCGCCGAGCTTGGTGGCGATGACGATCTCGTCGCCGATGCCGCGGCTGCGCCGCCACCGTCCGAGCAGCTTCTCGCTCTGGCCGCCCTGGCTTCCGTCGGTCCAGAAGGCGTAGTTGTCCGACGTGTCGATGAAGTTCCCGCCGGCCTCGACATAGCGGTCGAGCACGGCGAAGGAGGTCTCCTCGTCGGTGCGGGAGCCGAACAGCATCGCGCCGAGCGCCAGAACGCTCACCTCACGGCGGTGGGCCGGATCGGCGCCTATCGTGCGGTACTTCATGATGATCCCTCCCGTTCGCACCCGGTCCTCCGGGCACGAACGGGAGTCTCGCGCTTGAAGCGCACTTCAAGTCAAGCTTCTGGGCGCCTACTTGGCGAACGGCCCGTCCAGCGCCGCCCATTGGAGCAGCATGATGGTCTTGGCATCGGCGATCTCGCCGGTGCGGATCATCTCCAGGGCTCTACGGAAGGGCAGTTCGAGGATCTCGATGTCCTCGCCCTCCTCCTGGAGGCCGCCTCCCTCGTGGGTGCGGGTCGAGGGGCCGTAGGAGGCGGCGTAGAAGCCGATGCGTTCGGTGACCGAGCCGGGGCTCATGTAGACGTCGAAGACGTGCTCCACCTCGCCGACGGTGTGCCCTGTCTCCTCCACCACCTCGCGTCGTACGGCCTCCTCCGGGTGCTCGTCCTCGTCGTCGAGGAGTCCGCCCGGGGTCTCGACGAGCATGCCGTCGGGGTGGCCGTTGACGTACACGGGGAAGCGGAACTGGCGGGTGAGCAGGACCATTTCGCGCTCGGCGTCGTAGAGGAGCAGGGTGGCGCCGTTGCCGCGGTCGTGGGTCTCGCGTTCCTGGGTCGTCCAGGTGCCGTCGCCGTGCTGGAAGTCGAAGGTCGTGGTGCGCTCGACGTACCAGTGGCTGGACAGCAGTGTCACGTCGCGGACTCTGACGCGGGGGTTGCCGGTCAGGTCGAGGCCGGTGCGGTCCAGGCCGGTGCGGCCCCGGCGGTCGGGAGTGTCGGCGCCCGCGGTCATCGGGCGGCGGCCGTACGGGAGGTGATGATCGAGTTGTTCATGCCCGACGTCTATCACCTGAGGGCGCGGGACGCATGGCCGAAAACGGTGAGCTGCGAGCTCAACTGATGTACCGGTTGCGTTGATTCGTCGCCTACCGTCCTGCGGGCTGGGCATGCTGGGGGCATGTCTGAGCACGGTGATCAGGTTCCCGGCTACCGGGTGATCAGGATGGAAGCGCTGCCGGACGCCCCGGCGGCGGCACTCGCGGACGTGGAGGCGTGGCAGGCCCGTACGGCCTATCCGAACGTCCTCGCCGGCGGCGGCCCGGTGTTCGGAGTCGCGGAGGAGCTGGAGTCCGGCGGGTGGCGGGTCCTCTCCCGGTTCGCGAACTGCGCTCCGCAGGGCTCTCGCGACGCCATGGCCATGACGTTCCGGGAGCGGGCGCGGGACGCCGGTGACGCGGGCGACACGGCGGCTCAGCAGGAGTGGCTGCGGATGGCGGAGCAGCTGGACTGGGAGGCCGTGAACGAACTGACCGTGCTCGGCCGCCGGTTCCGGGTCGTGCGGGCCGACCAGTTCATCCGGATGGGACCGACGGGACCGGAGCCGCCCCGGCCGTCCGACCCCGACCCGGCGGCGGTCGGGCACAGTCACGAACTCCCCAGCCGCACAGCGGGGTTCGTGATCGACCCGTTCACCGCGACCGGGATGTCCGAGGGCATCCTGCGGATGGAGCTGCTGCAACTGGTCCGCGCCCCGGGCACGGCTCCCGCCGCCGTACGCAAGGACTCGGTGCGCGCCCTGGAGACGCATCCCGGGGGTGTGCTGCTGCCCGCCGAGTTCACCGCGGCCGAGTACGCGGACGGCGGCTGGTCGCCGACGCAGATGACGAACCCGAGCCCGCAGGGCGCGCGGGACACGCTCACCACCTATCTGCGGGTGATGGCGCCGGTCATGGAACAGCTCGACGACGAGACGCGGGCCGAGTACGGACGCGTGGCCGACCGGATCGACGCCGAGCGCTGCGACGAGATCGAGATCGACGGGTGCCGGACGCGGATCGTGCGCGTCGAACGGCTCGTGCGCATCGGCCCCGACGGTCCCGAGGGCCCGCGCCCCTCCGACCACGACCCGGAGCTGCCGACCGCCGTCCAGGAGAAGCAGCTGCGCGAGGAGGGCCTGTTCGACGAGGACCGGGTGCTGAGCGAGGAGGAGGCCGAGCAGCAGCGCGTGGCGGAGGAGCAGGCGAAGGAGTTCCTGCGGCTGTTCGAGGAACAACGCCGACGACGAGCGGCGGCGGAGGACACCTGAGCCGGGGGTGGGGCCGACCGCGCGGCCGGCCCCACCCTGTTCAGCGGTTCAGCGGTGGTGTCAGCTCTTGCCGAGCATCTTGTTCATCTGCGTGATCTCGGCACTCTGCGCCGTGATCACGTCGGCCGCGAGCCCGGTGGCGGGCTTGTACTTGCCGTCCGCCTTCTCGGTCTTGGCCATGTCGATGGCGCCCTTGTGGTGTTCGACCATCATGTTGAGGAACATGCTGTCGAACTCGGTGCCGGAGGCCTTCTCCAGCTTGCCCATGTCGGCGTCGCTCATCATCCCGGGCGCCGAGGACGACATGTCGTGACCCATGCCGGACATGGCCTGGGGCACCTTCTCGCCCCACGAGGTGAGCCAGCCGGACATGGTCATGATCTCCGGGTCCTGTGCACCCTTGATCTTCGTGGCGAGGCTCTTCACCTGGGTCGAGGAGGCCTGGTCGGCGGCCAGTCCGGCCATCTCCACGGCCTGCCGGTGGTGCTGGATCATCTCCTTCGAGAACGAGACGTCCGCGGCGTTGTGCCCGCCGGTTCCGGTCTCGGTCCCGGTTCCGGTCCCGCTGCTTGCCTTGCTGTCGCCGTCGTTGCCACACGCGGCGAGCGTGAGGGCGGCCACCGAGGCGGTGACGGCGAGAACGGTACGACGGACGAACCTGCGCTGTGCGGTCATGGTGGTACTCCTGGAACGGTTGTCTGTGCAGGGCATACCGGAGCGCGCGGTGGCGCGCGGGATGCTCTAGATCCGCAGGAGTTGGAGTTCGGCGAGGGAGGGCGGGGCCCGGCCGCCGTCGGGACCGCTGCCGGTCACGGACACCCGCCCGTCCGGCACCTGGGCACAGGCCGCCATATCGGGCTGCAGTACCGGAAGCACCGCCGGGGCACCGGCGACGGACGCGGAGGCGCAGGTCGCGTCCGCGTGTGTCATGTGGCTGCCGCAGTCGCCCGTGTCGTGATCGCAGGGGCCCGGTGTCGACGCCTCCTCGCCGACGGCCACGGTCGTGGCCGTCACGGAGTGCCCGGGTGCGGGGTCGAGCATGGGGACGGGCCCGAGTCCGTGCATACCGAGCAGGCCGAACAGCAGAGCGGCCACGAGCAGCCCGTAGGACCGCACCGTCAGGTGCGGTCCTACGGGCTGCTCGGGACGGGCCATGACGCCACCATACCCACCCTGGGTATCGAACCCGTACCCGGTCCCTCTGTCAGTGCCTCAGCGCCGGCGCCTTCGCGCTGCGGTAGGTGGAAATACCCAGCGCCAGCAGCCAGTAGCTGAGAATCGCGCCCATGAGGGCGGTGGTGCCCCAGCCGTTCGCCGCGTAGAAGTGCGCGGGAGTGTTCCCGAAGAACAGGGACGGCACGAAGGCCAGATTGATCCCGGCCAGGACGTAGGCCGACCTGCCGGTCCAGCGCGGCAGCAGTTTCGTGCGGGAGACGGCGAAGCCCAGCGCGGTCAGGAAGAACGCGAGCATGAGGCGCGAGATCGACCCGTAGAGGATGTATGTGCCGCTGACCTCGATGGTCGGGTCGATCGGATGGTCGGCGGCGATGACCGCACCGGCTTCCAGACCGCTGGAGACCAGGGTGATCGTCGCGTAGACCAGCCCCGCCGTGAAGGCCATCGAACCGGCCCACTCGTAGTCGGGGTTCACGCGCTTCACCAGTTCACGGAAGGCCGTCACGAACACGAGCAGGAATGCCAACGCCACGATCCCGATCAGCAGCCTGGCCAGCACGTTGGCGTCCGGCGGCGGCCCCGAATAGATGAAGTACAGGGGTACTTCGACGATGAAGGCGACCGCGGCGGCGATTCCCGCGCCGCCCGCCAGACGCCTGGCCGACATTTCGTTCATGGGGTCCCCCGGATTTCCGTGTGGTGGATTCGGTACGCCATGAATCCTGCCGCCGACGGCGCCCACCGTCCCTGGGCCTGAGGACCGGATCGGGGGTGGTCCTACCGACACCCCGGTGCGGACCGTCAGGGGAACGGGAGCGTCCGGGCGAACAGGGTGACGAGCACCAGCGTGGCGGGGAAGAGGGCGAGGAACATCGCGAACGTGTAGCCCATGATGTCGCGTGCCTTGAGCCCCAGGATCGCCAGCGTGGGCAGCATCCAGAACGGTTGCAGCAGGTTGGCGCCGGCCTCGCCGAGGTCGTACACGACGACCATCCAGCCCTGGTTCACGTGGAGTTGGTTGGCGGCGTCGAGGACGTAGGGCGCCTCGATCACCCACTTGCTGCCGCCGCTGGGCACGAACACGCCGAGGACGCAGCTGTAGATCGCGATGAAGGCCGGGTAGAGGAACTCGTTCGACACCGACACCAGCCAGTCGGCGATCGTCCGGTGCAGGCCGGTGTAGGCGATCATCCCGAAGATGCCGCCGTACAGCGGGAATTGAAGCAGTACGCCCGAGGTCGCGGGCACGCCGTCACGGACTGCGCGGGCGAGGTTCACCGGTCGCCAGTGCAGGATGAGGGCCAGCAGGATGAGGATCAGGTTGATGGTGTTCAGATCCAGGGCGTTGAGCGGATTGCCCGCGGCGTTGGCGAAGTGCCGGGCGAGGTACCAGGCGCCAAGGAGGAACAGCAGGATCGTGAAGACCGGGCTGTGCTCGATCCAGTCGCCCGGTCGGCCGCGCCGGTTCTCGTGGCGCTGCCGGTCGAGGGCGGGACCCAGGTCGATCCCGAGCCGTTCCGCGGTCCTCGCGTGCTCCGGTGCGGGCGAGAGGAGCCAGGCCATGCCGACGGCGAGCACGAAGATGACGGCCGTGGCCACCACGCCCTGCCACAGGAAGATGGTGTCGGTGAGCGGTATCAGCCCGCTGCCACGCCCTTCGGCGATGACCTTCTGTACGGACTCGGGGCTCGATCCCGCGCTCGCCACCTGCAACGCGGCCGACCCGGACAGGCCTTGGGCCCACACCGTGCCGAGCCCCAGAAAGGCCATCGCGCCGAGTGCGCGGTAGTCCACCCCGGGGACGCGGCGTGCGATCTCCTTGGCGAGGATGGCGGTGAAGACGAGGCTGAAGGCCCAGTTCGCATAGGCGGTGAGCATGGCGACGGCGGCGGTGAAGGTGATGGCTCCGCGCGGGGTCGTGGGCCGGGCCGCGAGCCGTGCGATCAGACGTCCCACGGGCGGGGAGACGGCGACCGCGTACCCACCGATGATGATCATCGCCATCTGCAGCGTGAAGGTGATGAGGGACCAGAATCCCTGCCCCCACGCGTCGACCAGACCGAACCCGCTCGTCGCCGTGGGGTCGGCCGGTGCGCCGAGGAGTTTCTCGCCGGAGACCAGTCCCAGTGCGAAGATCAGGAATGTGCCGACCAGGACGAAACCCAGTGCGTCGGGCAGCCATTTCTCGGTGAAGTCGGTGAAACGCAGCGCCAGTCGGGAGATCCAGGTCCCGCCGTCTTTCACTGTCGATTCGGGAGCCTTTGGCGCAGTCTCGGACATGATGCTCCTCACCTCATTGCCGATATACCTGTCGAAAGGAATGCGACCAGGACCGGAACCGTAGACCGTCCCCCGCACACCCGGCCCGGGGAGGTTCCCACTTGGCGCGCGCATTCCATCAAGTAGGCGCCGATGTTCCACGCCCGGCGGCCCGCGGGCACAGAGACTGGCTGACGAGCGACCGGAGAGCAGGTTCGTAGGGCATGACCGACATGACAGACACCGAGCCGGCACATGGCACACCGCAGCGCACACCGTCCGCTCCGTCCGTTCCGCGCGTCCCGCGCCGGAGGTTCTCCGCCAGCCTGGTCGGCCCGTGCGCGGGAGAGCGGCGGGCCTTCCTCCGCCACCAGTGGGACATCCAGGCAGGCAGGTCCGTTCCGCTGCCGGCGGCCGGGCTGACCGGTTCCGGTGATTCCCGGGCGAGTATCCACGGCGTCAGAATTCATGACGTGCTGATCACGAGCATTTGCTATGCGTCGACCACGGCCGACGGAACATGGATCGATTCCGAATATTTCTCCGACATGCTGGTCGTGGACGTGGTGGAGAAGGGCACTTGGGGTTTTGCCCGCCCCGGGGACCGCGACCGCGTCATGGTGTCGACCGGTCAGTTCATTGCCCGGCACAACAATCCGTCATGGCGATTCGCGGTAAAAGCGCACACGAACACGACAAAGAAACTCGTGCTGCCGGTCGCCCACCTCGGACCGCTCATCCACCGACGGCCGGTCCTGGGCTCCGCCGACTCCGCCGAAATGCGGCTCCTCCTCGCGCACGCGCGCATGGTCGACGCCCAGCTCGACGAGCTCTCCCCGGCCGGCGTCCAGGCCGCGCGCAACGCGCTGCTCGAACTGGCCCTGGGTGTCCTCACGCAGAAGGTCGACGGGACCGAGCCGCAGCTGGCCCCCTCCCTGGTCCGGGCGGCCAAGGACCTTGTCCGCAGCCATCTGTCCGATCCCGAGCTGTCCCCCCGGATGCTGGCCCGTGAACTCAACATCTCGGTGCGCACACTGCATCGGGCGTTCGCCGCGACCGACGAGTCCGTGACCACGCACATCCGCCACGAACGCCTGGAACAGGCCCGGCTCGCACTCACCAGGCCGATCGCCCGACCCGGCGTGTCGGAGGTCGCCCGCTTCTGGCAGTTCGCGGACACCAGCCATTTCGTCCGGGCCTTCAAGAAGCAGTACGGCCAGACACCCGCCCAGTACGCGCGGTCCCACGACGGTCCCCGGACGTGACGGAAGGGTGGTCCCGGGCCGAGCAATTGCTGAAGCAGACCGCCGTAGCGGACGACGATCCCCTCCGCCTCCATCGAGCATCCACCCGTCACGATCTTGGTGTCGCACCCGACCGAGTTGATGATCTCGTTGAGCAGCCCCTTCACACCGACGCATTGACAGACGACGGTCGTACGTCGACCGTCCAGTTGGGGAATCACCTCGTACGGCGGCGTGCTCGATGCCGACCACCAAGGGTTCGACCAGCGCGGCCGGATCGTCGTCGACGTTCTCGGAAACCTCCAGGACGAATTCCTCGTCCAGTACCACGTACTCGCTGAAACCGCCGGGACAGGTCGGACGCACAGATGGTGCAGGCACGTATGCGCGCGAGCACCCGACCATCACCAGGGGTCGGCTTGTCGGCCTCGCCGACGAGAAGTTCTCCGTCGAGTACCTGTGCGGCTCGCACCGCAGCCCTTCCGTGAGGATGGCGTGGTTCCGCACGGCTGGTCGCCCTGGACGGGGTCGCAGGGCCGCACTCCGGGCGGGGACCACCGGCCTCCGTGCACTTACGGCGATCCGCGCAGTCGGGGCCGTACACCGCGCGACCGAGGACCCGAAAGTCGTACGCGCGTGCGATGACTAGACCCTATGATCACTCCGCCCCAGCGTCCGCTGCGGCCGCACCCACCTCCGAGACTGGCTGAAGACGATGACGAGCACCGCCCGCAAAGCTCCCTGGATCCTTGCCCGTTCCGCGCAGGCGGCGATAGCGGTGGCCGCCGTGGTGGACGTGTTCCGCGCGGCGGCAGTCCGGGACCACTACCTGCGCCCGACGGATGCGTCACTGCACACGTCGGGCTTCATCTTCATGATCTTCCTCTATGTGATGACGCTTGCGATCGTGCTGTTCCTCGTGTGGCTCGCCCGGTCCCGGAGCAACGCCCAGGCGCTGTCCCCCGGGGCATCGATCCCGAGTCGGGGCTGGACGATCGGCGCGTGGTTGATACCGGTGGTCAACTTGTTCGTCCCGCGCCGGTTGGTCCTCGACATCGGGCGCGCGAGCTCCGCGTCGTGGGAGCAGAAGCGGGACACGACACTGGTGAACCTGTGGTGGGTCGCCTGGATCACGCACGCGCTGGTGCTCGTGGCAGGGGGCCGAGTGGCTCCCGGCTCGATGGCCTTCCTCGTGGTGGCGGAGGCGCTCATGATCGTGGCCGGCGTGCTGATGGGGCTCGTCATCGAACGCATCACGGCGTTGCAGAGTGCCGAGTTCGGCGCCACCGTGCCGGTCGCACCTCTCGCATAGAACGCAGAGGTCGATTTCACCTGAGACCAAGCGAAAGGGTGCCCGACTGGGGGAAGACCCCCCGGGCACCCTTCCGTGATCACTGTTGCGATGTTTCGGTGTTCCGGTATCCCGGACCGCCGGGCGAGGTGCCTACGGCCTCAGCGCGACGTCAGGCCGGCGATCCGCCACAGGCCGTCACCGGCGCCACCGGTGGTGTACGCGTCCCCGGAGGCCGCCAGCGAGAAGCTGAAGGCGTTGATCCCGAGGAGGTTGGTGACGTGGGACTGCACCCCGGTGGCGGCGTTCACCCGCTTCACCTCGTCGCCGACCATGAAGTAGACCAGGCCGTCACCGCCGACCGAGATCGACGTGGGTTCGTAGGTCTCACTGGCCAGCACACGCGTCGTACCGGTGGCCACGTTGGTCTGGAGAATGCGCCCTTGGCCCATGTCCGCGGTGTAGGCGAGTCCCGCTTTGTCGAACGCGAGGCCGTAGGAGAAGCCGAGCCCCGTGGCCACCACGCGTGATGTCCCGCCGTCCGGGACGGCGACGATCTCTCCGTTGCCGTCGGTGACATAGGTGGTGGTGCCGAGGCGGGCCACGCCGAAGAGCGAGGGCAGGCCGGCGGCCAGGGTACGGCGACTGCCCGTGGCGAGGGTGACCTGCTGGAGCGTGCCGTCGAAGCTGGTGATGTACGCGCTGCCGCCGGCGACGGCCACGCCCCGGAGGTTGCCCAGACCGGTGGTGACCGTGTCGAGCGCTCCGGTGGCCAGGTCGAGCTTGAGCAGATCTCCTCCCGAGTACGCCAGATACACCGCGCCTGCGTTGTCGGGGGCGATGGCGACCGGGGAGCCGGCAGCCGGCGCGATCCGCACGCAATCCGTGGACGGGCACTTGACGTCACCCGTCGCGGCAACTGCCGGTGCGGCAAGGGTCATTGTCGCGCCCGACGCCAGCAACACGCCGAGAGCGAGCGCCACGCCCAGCGCGCGCCCGCGTCTGGTGAACGAGCGGATGGGACGGTCGAGCGGGAGTCGCGTCGCGGTTCCAGATCTCATCATTGAGTGCATCCGTTCCTGTCCGTCGACGATCGGTGGGCCCACGGGATCGCCGCGGGCACTGCACTGGCTACGGACGGGGGTACGGAGAGGTTCACCTAGGTCTGGACTAAGTTCTGATGGTCCCCTCAGGTCCCCAGAAATGATCAAAGGGCGGTCTCGGATTTCTCCGAAACCGCCCCTGATCTGCGACTCGTACGAGTCGGGACGACAGGATTTGAACCTGCGACCCCTTGACCCCCAGTCAAGTGCGCTACCAAGCTGCGCCACGTCCCGTTCGCGCTTCCCGCAGTGAACCGCGTGATCGCGCGAACAGCACTTTACCCCACGCCCGGGGTGCGCCTGAGCCGGCACCGGGCGCGGGACAATCGTCGTATGGGCGACACATCCTCAGGCGGTACGGCCGACGCGCGGGACCGGGACGACGCGGGGCGGGCGCGCAACGCCCGGCCGCGGGACGGGCTCGGGCGACCGTTGCCGTACGACGCGGACGGTGTGGCGCGGCAGCCCGAGGGGGTCGTCCGCGCGCCGGAGGAGACCGTCGTCGAGGCGCAGGCGCTGCTCGACGAGGGGAAACCGTTCCACGCGCACGAGGTCTTCGAGGACGCCTGGAAGTCGGGGCCGGACGAGGAGCGTGCCCTGTGGCGTGGGCTCGCCCAACTCGCGGTGGGGCTCACGCACGCGGCCCGGGGGAACGTCACCGGCGGCGCCCGACTGCTGCGGCGCGGCGCCGGGGGCGTCGAGGAGTGGGCGTCGCGGACGGGACGGGAGCAGCCGTACGGGATGGAACTCGCAGGGGTCGCCGCCTGGGCGCGGGGACTCGCGGACCACGTGGAACGGGAGGGCGGGGACGTGGACGCCCGCGCGCGGGCACCTCGGCTGCGGGGGACGCCGTAGCCGGTGCGTGCCGGTGCGGTGTACGGACTGTCAGTGGCGTGGGGCAGACTCGGGGGTGTGCGAAAGATTCATGTCATCGGTATCGGCGCGGGCGACCCCGAGCAGCTGACCCTGCAGGCGGTCAGGGTGCTGCGGAGCACCGACGTGTTCTTCATTCTCGACAAGGGCGAGGTGAAGTCCGACCTCACGCAGCTTCGCCGGGACATGCTTGACGCGCACATACCGGAGGGGACGTATCGCCTGGTCGAGGCGCGGGACCCGGAGCGGGACCGGACGGCCGGGGGTGCCGCGTACTCGCCTGCGGTCGGCGACTGGCGCAGTGCCCGGGCCGAGATCTACGAGCGGCTCATCACCGAGGAGTTGGGCGAGGACGAGAGCGGCGCGTTCCTGGTGTGGGGGGATCCTTCGCTGTACGACAGCACGCTCGGCATCCTGGAGGAGATCCTGGAGCGGGGTGCGGTGGCGTTCGAGTACGACGTCGTGCCCGGCATCAGCAGTGTCTCGGCGCTCGTCGCCCGGCACCGGACAGGGCTGAACCGGGTTGCCCGGCCGGTGCAGATCACCACGGGCCGGCGGTTGTCCGAGGGGTTCCCGGACGGGGTGGACGACGTGGTCGTGATGCTGGACGCGCATCAGGCGTTCCGGCGGTACGCCGACCAGGACATCGACATCTACTGGGGCGCCTATCTGGGCACCCCGGACGAGATCCTCGCCTCCGGTCCGATAGCCGAGGCCGCTCCGCGCATCGAGCGGCTGCGCGCGGAGGCCCGTGAGCGCAAGGGCTGGATCATGGACACGTACCTGCTGCGGCGGCACCCGAAGGGCGAGTAACGGGCTGGGGCCGGGTACCCGAGCGGACCCGCCCACTGTGCAGAGGCGGTCCCCTGGTGTGAAAGTGACCTCGTGACAGTCGCCGAGGACACCGCGCTGCCTTCCGCGCAGCAGCCCCCCGTGCTGGATTCCCGCCGCCGCAACGTCGTCTTCGTGACGATCATGCTGGGCATGCTGCTGGCGGCCCTCGACCAGACCATCGTGGGCACGGCGCTGCCGACGATCGTGTCGGACCTGGGCGGTGCCGCGCACATGTCGTGGGTGGTCACCGCCTATCTGCTCGCGGAGACCGTGGCGACCGTGCTGGTCGGCAAGTTCGGTGACCTGTTCGGCCGCAAGGTGGTCTTCCAGGTCTCGGCGATCGTGTTCATCTCGGGCTCGTTCCTGTGCGGCTTCTCCACCAACATGACGCTGCTGATCGCCTGGCGGGCCGTGCAGGGCATCGGCGCGGGCGGTCTGATGGTGACGGCGATGGCGCTGATCGCCGACGTCATCCCGCTGCGGGAACGCGGCAAGTACCAGGGCGCGATCGGCGCGGTGTTCGGCGTGGCCACGGTCATCGGACCGCTGCTGGGCGGCCTGTTCACCGACCACCTCACCTGGCGCTGGGCGTTCTACGTCAACGTCCCCATCGCGATCGTCGTCGTCATCGCGGCGGCCCGCACCATCCCCGTGGTCAAGTCGGCGATGCGGCCCGTCATCGACTATCTGGGCATCGCGCTCGTCGCGGTCGGCGCGAGCTCGCTGATCCTGGCGACGAGTTGGGGCGGCAACGAGTACGCGTGGGGTTCGGCGACCATCATCGGCCTGTTCGTGGGCGGTGCGATCGCGCTCGGCCTGTTCTGCTGGGTGGAGACCCGGGCCGAGCAACCCATGTTGCCCATGCGGCTGTTCACCAATCCGGTGTTCGCGGTCTGCTCGATCCTCAGCTTCATCGTCGGCTTCGCGATGCTCGGCGCGCTGACGTATCTGCCGACCTATCTGCAGTACGTCGACGGCGACTCGGCCACGATCTCGGGTGTGCGGACGCTGCCCATGGTGATCGGGCTGCTGATCGCATCCGTCTTCAGCGGCAATGTGGTCAGCAAGACCGGCCAGTACCGCATCTTCCCGATCATCGGCTCCGCGGTGATGGGAGTCGGCCTGTATCTGATGTCCCTCATGGGTCCGGGCACCGGCGCGTTCCTGGAGTCGGTGTACATGTTCGTGCTCGGCACCGGCATCGGGCTGTGCATGCAGGTGCTGACGATCGCCGTGCAGAACACCGTCGAGTACACCGACCTCGGCACCGCGACCTCCGGCGTCACCTTCTTCCGTACGCTGGGCAGTTCGTTCGGCACCGCCGTCTTCGGCACGATCTACGCCAACACCCTGGGGCCGAACCTCAAGGACGGGATCGCGTCGGCCGCGAGGACGAGCGCACTGAACCCTGCCGTCATCGCCAAGGCGGCGACGAGCCCGGAGGGCCTGCACAAGCTGCCGCACGCCGCCGCGGCACCGATCATCAACGCGTACGCCGACACCATCCACACGGTGTTCCGATGGACGGTCCCGGTCGCGGCGATCGGCTTCGTCGTGGCTCTCTTCCTCAAGCAGGTCGAACTGCGCGACAGTGCGCGGAAGGGCTCCACCGACATGGGCGAGGGCTTCGCGCAACCGCGCGGCGGGGACTCGCAACGGCTCCTCGAAGCGGCCGTCGGCAAGGTCATCGGCAGTACGGACCTGGACACCGCCCGGCGGATCATCACCGGCTCCGACACCCGGCTGGACGTCGCCGGTGCCTGGGCCGTGATGCAGGTCGAACTGTTCGGCAGGATGGTCGGCCACGCGAGCCTCGGCCTGATCGCGGCCCGCCGCCACATGCCTCCGGAGGTGCTCCTCCCGGTCTTCGACCGCATGGTCGAGGAGGGCTATCTGACCCGCGACGGCTACCTCCTCTCCCACACCGCGGCCGGCGAACGCGAGGCCGAGGTCATCGGCAAGGCGTGGGGCAACTGGCTGGAGGACCGGGTGCAGCAGGACATCGGCCGCCCCTCGGACACGGATCTGCGCGCCGCGGTCGACTCCATCGCCAAGCGCCTCCTGGTGGAGGACCTGACCTCCGGACTGCCGCGGCGTGGGGCGGAGTTGGAGTCGAGCTCGGCGCCGTGAAAACGGCGTGCCCGGCAAGCGGGGGCGCGGTCATACTCACGGCATGTCCCCGACGCCCGTGCGCTTCTACGACCCCGGCCACACCAGCGGCCACTTCGCGGCGTCGATGCTGGTCCGCTGCCCGCGGTGCGACCGGATCGCCCACTTCGAGCACCGCCCTTCCGCGCCTCCCGACGCCAATGGCAGGAGAGAACCGCGCTCCCGTCTCGTCTGCCGGTCCTGCGGCCTGTGCCAGATCGGCACCGGCGCGTACCGCTCCTCGCGGTACACCAGCGACTGTTCCTACCCGACGCTGTGGCTGCAGACCGACACCAGGCACGGGGAGCTGTGGGCGTACAACCTCCCGCACCTGGACCTGATCAGGCGGTTCGTCGCCGCCGACCTGCGCGAACGCGCGCCCTGGTACGACACCGGTCGGAAGAAGACGCTGGTCGCCCGGCTCCCGGTCTGGATGAAGAGCGCCAAGAACCGGGACGAGGTGCTGCGCGCGGTGGACCGTCTCCGGGCCACGGTCATCGCCCCGGGCTGAGCCCCAGCCGCTCCAGCACCCCGGCCACATCAGGCACCGCGCTCACCCCCTCCGGCAACGGCGGCCGTCGTACGACCACGACCGGGACGCCCGCCTCGCGCGCGGCCGTGAGCTTGGCCGACGTCGCCGGTCCCCCGCTGTCCTTCGTCACGACCACGTCGATACGGTGCTCGCGCAGCAGCGCCGCCTCGTCGGCCACCGTGAAGGGTCCGCGCGCCAGCAGCACCTCGGTGTCCGGCGGCATCGGAGGTGCGGGCGGCTCCACCGACCGTACGACGAAGTGCAGTTGGGGCAGGTGGGCGAAGGCGGCGAGACCGAGGCGGCCGGTGGTCAGGAGGACCCGGCGCCCGAGTCCGGGCAGCGCCTCCGCGGCCTCGGGCAGCGACGCGACCATGTGCCAGTGGTCCTCGGGCCCCGGCTGCCAGCCCGGTCGGCGCAGCACCACGACGGGCAGCCCGGTCGCCGCCGCGGCCCGCGCCGCGTTCGCGGTGATCGACTCGGCGAAGGGGTGTGTGGCGTCGACGACGGCGTCCACGCGGTGCTCCCGCAACCACTCGGCCAGCCCCTCGGCCCCGCCGAACCCGCCGATCCGTACGTCCCCGGCCAACGCCCCCGGCCGCGACACCCGCCCGGCGAGGGACGTGGTGACCCGGACCTCGGACGGCCGTGCCGCCAGCTCGGCGGCCAACTCACGTGCCTCGGTGGTGCCGCCGAGGATCAAAATGTGCGGGGACATGCGGTGAGCGTACGAGGTCACGGGGCCTAGGTCGTGTCCGCAAAGTCCCGTCGTCCGCCCGAAGGGCGGGCCCCGCGGCGTCCGGTGCGTGCTCTCGGTGTGCCGGGCGGAAGCCCTCGTACTGGACGTACTTGGGCTTTCGCCCGGTGCGGCGAGAGCGCGTGCCGGGCGTCGCGGGGCTGGGGGCACCTCCCACGCCTTTAAGGCAGTGGGGGAGGGACTTTGCGGACACGGCCTAGGGGTCAGCGGAGGAGCAGTTGCAGTCCGCCGATGATCGTCGCCGCGATCACGAGTTGCTCGAACAATCGCTGGTTGATTCGGTTCACAGCCCATTTGCCGATCAACGCACCGGGCACGACGAACGCCGCGAGTGCCGCGTCAAGCAGGAGGGAGTGCCCGTCGATGAGACCGAGCCCCACGCTGAAGGGCACCTTGGTCACGTTGACGATGAGGAAGAAGAAGGCCGACGTGCCGAGAAAGCCCAGCTTCCGGAAGCCCGCGGAGAGCAGGTACATCGACATCACCGGGCCGCCGGCGTTGGCGACCATCGTGGTGAAACCGCCGAGCACACCGTACGAGCGCGCCTTCGCCCGACCGGACCTGGTGGTGACGGAGTCCGGCTCGTCGTCGGCCCCAGCGTCCACCTTGCGCCGGCGCCACAGCGTGACCCCGGCCATCAGCAGCAGGATCGCCCCGATCGACGTCCGTACGACCGCGTCGTCGGCCCACACCAGGAACAGGGTCCCGATCACGACTCCCGCCGCGACCGCCGGGAACAGCCGCCACAGCGTGGGCCAGTGGGCGTGCCGCCGGTAGGTGAGGACGGCGAGGACGTCGCCGACGATCAGGATCGGGAGCAGTACGCCGGTGGAGGCGCGGGCCGGCAGGACTGCCGCGAAGATCGCCAGGCTGACCGTGTTGGCCCCGCTCACGGCGGTCTTGGAGAAGCCGACGAGCAGGGCCGCGGCGGCGAGCGCGGCGAATTCCCAGCCGGATATGTGCCAGAGAGTCATCGTGTTCATGCGAGCACCGATGGTATGTCCTTACATCTGGCCGCGTAAGGAGTGTCTCGTCAGGTGGCCCCTGCCACGCCCCGGCATCGCCGACAGCCGGGAGGAAGGTCACTGGTGGTGTTCGGTCCACGCGGCGGGCACCCTGACGACCAGGCACGGATCCCAGCGGCGCGCCGGCGAGATCGTCATTCCGAGTGTGGACCGCCGCGAGACCACCTGGGAAGATCCCCCGGACCGGGACCTTCCCGACACCACCGGAGGACACATGGCCGACACCCGCGAGCACCTCCTCACGGGCACCCGGGGCACGATCTCCGCGCACGAGTGGCCGCACGAACAGCCGCGGTACGTCGCCCTCGTCACACACGGATACGGCGAACACATCGGCCGGTACGCCGAGTTGGCCGCCGTACTGCTGACGCACGGCGCAGCCGTCTTCGGTCCCGACCACCAGGGTCATGGCGGGTCGGCCGGTGAACGCGTGCTGATCGAGGACTTCGAGGACGTGGTCACGGACCTGCACTCCGTCGCCGACCTGGCACGCGCCACGCATCCGGGCGTCCCCCTCGTCCTGATCGGCCACTCCATGGGCGGCCTGATCGCCGCCCGCTTCGCGCAGCGGTACGGCGACGAGCTCGCCGCGCTGGTGCTGTCCGGGCCGGTGATCGGAGCCTGGGAGCTGCCGGAACGGCTCCTCGTCCTGGCCGAGATCCCCGACACTCCGATCAGCCCGGCCGCGCTCTCCCGTAACCCTGCCGTCGGCGCGGCGTACACGGCGGATCCGCTGGTCTGGCACGGTCCAATGAAGCGGCCGACGCTGGAGGCCTTCGCCCGAACCCTGGAGACCGTCGCCGAGTCAGGCGACATCGGCCCTCTTCCCCTGCTCTGGCTCCACGGCAGCGACGACCGGCTCGTCCCGCTCTCAGGGAGCCGTGTCGGCGTCGAGCGGTTGAGCGGCGGCGAGTTGACCGAGATCGTGTACGCGGGCGCCCGGCACGAGGTGTTCCACGAGACGAACCGGGCCGCGGTCTTCGCGGATCTGATCCGTTTCCTGGACGGCGTGCTCATCGGCACCACCCGGCCTGCATGACCGTGCCAGACTTCTCGCACACCCCTTCGGGGTCGTCGTCGAACACAGTCGAGCAGAGGAGCATCGCGTGACCGGGACAGAACCGGCCGCCCAGCGGATCGACACGTCGAAGCCGCATCCGGCCCGGGTGTACGACTGGTTCCTCGGCGGCAAGGACAACTACCCGGTCGACGAGCAACTGGGGCAGCAGATCACGGCACTTGACTCGGGCGCTCCGCGAACCGCGCGGGCCAACCGCTGGTTCATGCAGCGGGCGACGCGACTGCTCGTGGGGCAGTCGGGCATCCGTCAGTTCCTGGACGTCGGCACCGGCATACCGACCGAACCCAACCTCCACCAGATCGCCCAGTCCAGCGCGCCGGACGCGCGGATCGTGTACGTCGACAACGACCCGATCGTCCTCGCCCACGCGGCGGCGCTGCTGCGCGGCACCCCCGAGGGCGCGACGGAGTACCTCCAGGCCGACGCCCGCGAACCGCTCACGATCCTCGAACAGGCGGCCCGCGTCCTCGACTTCGACCGACCCGTCGCCCTCTCGCTCATCGCCCTGCTGCACTTCATCGCGGACGAGGACGGCGCCCACGAGCTGGTGGACACCCTGATCGACGCGCTGGCGCCCGGCAGTTGTCTGGTGGTGTCCGCCATGACCGCCGACTTCGAGCCGGAGAAGGTGAAGCGGGGCATTGCCGCCTACGCGGCGGGCGGGGTGACCCTGGTGGCCCGCTCGCACGCCGAAGTGAGCAGCTTCTTCAAGGGACTTGAGCCGGTCGAGCCGGGAATCGTGTCCGTCGCCGACTGGCACCCCGAACTCGCGGCGGGCGAGACGCCGCTCGGCGAGGGGCCGATCTCGTTGTACGGCGGCGTCGGTTTCAAGGCCTGACGGAGTCGGAGGAGCCGGCTCCCGTCCAGCACCGAACGGGAGCCAGGTGCAGGGAAGTTCGACGCCGAACGGCCGGGCAGGTTCCGCCCTCCCGGCGGAGACGGTACGCGCGGCGGCGGCCGGCAACTCGACGTTGCCCCCTCGGTCACCGTCCGCCCCCTCAAGTACCTCACCGCCACGACGGCCGGCACACCCGTGCCGGCCTCGCCCGCGCCGACACTGCGCGAACCCCTCACCGATCGCCAGGCCGAAGCCGTACGCCTGCTCGCTCTGGACCGTTCCAACGCCGAGATCGCGGCCTGGGCATGGCAGCGCGGTCAGATGCGGCCAGGTCCCCGAGCCGTCAGGGGGACATCAGCCGGACGTCAGGCGGACGTTCCGAGGTCCACGGGCACCTCGGCGTGCGTGACGAAGTCGTCGACCAGCCGGTGGAAGAGCGCCGCGAGGTGCCGCAGGTCCTCGGAGGACCAGTCCGCCAGCGCCACCTCCATGCCTCGACGGCTCACGTCCCGTATGCGGTTGACGGCGGCCAGTCCGCTGTCGGTCAGCTGGATGCGCTGGGCGCGGCCGTCGTCGGGGTCCGGGATGCGGATCACATGGCCGAGTTGTTCCAACTGCCGTAGCTGGCGGGTGACATGAGAGGCCTCCACGGACATCCGGACCGCCAGCACCCCGGGGCGCAGCAACTCGCTCTCGGCGAGGTGGCGCAGGATCGCCACGGCGGCCCGGTCAAGCGGCAGCCCGGCCAGCGTCATCAGACGCTCGTGCTGCCGGGCCCGCCCGGCCAGGTAGGCGATGCGGGTGAGGACCCGCTCGATCTCGACTACGTCCGTCGGAACGGGCGCTGTCGCGGGTGGCGGTGTGGACATGGCCCCACCGTAACAGCTACTTGCCTGAGTCAAGCAAGGTCGAAACGGTTGCTTGACTTAAGTAACGCATTTATGGTTGCCTAACTCAAGTAAGTCCAGAGCTGGGGTCGCCTAAGCGGAGGTGTCCCCGTCGCGCCGCACGCCGTGGGGACGGAGTGCGGCGCAGTCACCGGTCCCGGCGGCCGGAGCACTTCCCCCGTCCGCCGCCGGGGCCGGTGACACCCCTCACGCACATGGAAAGCGAGCCCTCCTCATGGCCACGATGAAGTCCGTGCAGACCGGTGCCGTCGACAAGATCGACGTGGTGGACGTCGAGCGTCCGGTGCCCGGGCCGAAGGACGCCCTGATGAAGATCCGCGCCTGCGGGATCTGCGGCACTGACACCTTCTTCCTCCACCTCGGCGGCGGCCCCTTCGGACCCGGCGGCGCCATGACCCCGGTCCCCCTCGGGCACGAGCCGGCCGGCGAGATCGTCGAGGTCGGCGCGGAGGTCGAGGGCCTGAAGGCCGGTGACCGGGTGGTCGTCAACCCGCAGAGCTCGCCCTCCGGGATCATCGGCTGCGGCGGCAAGCACGGCGCCATCAGCGACTACCTCCTCCTCGAGGACTGCGAGCTCGGCAAGAGCGTCACCGTCTTCCCCGACACCGTGCCGTTCGACGTCGCCGCCCTCAACGAGCCGATGGCCGTCGCCCGGCACGCGGTCAACCGCTCCGAGGCCGAGCCGGGCGACAAGGTCGTCATCTTCGGTGCCGGACCCATCGGTCTGGGCGCGGCGATCTGGCTGAAGCTGCGCGGGGTCGAGCACGTCGTCGTCGCGGACGTCATCGCCTCGCGCCTGGAGACGGCACTCGCCGTCGGCGCCGACGCCGTCATCAACTCCGCCGAGGAGGACGTCACCGCCCGGCTGACCGAGCTGCACGGCCAGGCCGCCAACGCGCTCGGCCAGCCCCGCCCCGGCACCGACATCTACATCGACGCCGCCGGTGTCGCCGCGGTCGTCAACACCACGATCGACTCCGCGAAGTGGGGTGCCAAGCTGGTCATGGTCGCCGTACAGAAGAAGGGCGCCGACATCGATCTCGGCGGGATGCTGCGCAGCGAGCTCACGCTCATCGCCTCGCAGGGCTACCCCACCGAGATCTTCGAGGTCACGCAGGAGATCGTCGAGCACCACGAGCGGTTCGCCAAGCTGATCAGTCACCGTGTGCCCTTTGCCGAGGTCGAGCACGCCTTCGAGCTGGCGCTGACGCCGGGAGCGGCGGAGAAGATCGTCGTCACCTTCGACGAGTAGCCGCGGGCGCCCGGGTCTCCGCCGTCGGCCGCGGTCGACGGCGGGGAGCCGGGGAAGCCCGGCCTCCTCGGACAGGAACCCCCACGTCATGATCCACAGCCTGCAGCGGATGCTGCGCTGCCATCCCCGTACCATCGATCTGGTCGTCGCCGCCACGCTCTTCGCCTGCTCATTCCCCGGCAGCGTGATGACGCTCCCGGGCCGTGACCTCGAAGTCCCGTGGTGGCCCGGCGTGTTGGTGTCGGGCGTCTCCGCCGTGGCCCTGCTGTGGCGGCGCACCCTGCCGCGGACCACCGTGGTGGTCACCCTCTGCTGCGCCATGGCGGTGGCCGCGCTCGGCTACATCCTGACGGTCCTGGTGATCGGACCGCTGATGGTCGCGCTCTACTCACTGGCCCGGCTCTCCGACCGGACCACCGCGAACCTCTTCACCGTCTGCGGCATCGCCCTGCTGGTGGGAACGGTCCAAATTCTGGGACCCGACAGCGAACCGCCGGCCCTGAAGCTGCTGGGCCCGGTCATCTGGCTGCTGCTGCCGACCTCCCTCGGTACCACGACCCGGCTCCGCGCGGCCTGTCTGGAGGCGGTGCGGGCCCGTGCCGACCACGCTGAACGGACCCGGGAGAAGGAGGCACGGCACCGTGTCACCGAGGAACGCATGCGGATCGCCCGCGATCTGCACGACGTCGTCGCCCATCACCTCGTACTGGCCAATCTCCAGGCAGGCACGGTCGTACGGCTGATGCGCAGCCGGCCCGAGGAGGCCGAGCGGATCGCCGCCGAACTCGCCGGCTCCACCTTGTCGGCCGTACGTGAACTCAAGGCCACCGTCGGCCTGTTGCGTCACGCCGACGACTCCGAGACTCCCCCGGGACCAGCCACCGGACTGGCCCAACTCGCCGAGCTGGCCGCCTCGTTCGAGCCCGCCGGGCTCCTCGTCACCGTCAACACCGAAGGCAGGCCGCAGCCGTTGTCCGCCGGTGCGGACCTCACGGCGTACCGCATCGTGCAGGAAGCGCTCACCAACGTGACCAAGCACGCGGGCACCGGCTCGGCGGAGGTGCGGCTCAGCTACTCGCACGACCGGCTGGGCATCACCGTCACCGATCACGGCGGTACGACGGCGCCCGCCTCCCCCACTCCGAGCGACGGCTACGGCGTCATCGGCATGCGCGAGCGCGCGCTGTCCGCCGGTGGCCGGCTCCGGGTCGGACACCGACCCGAGGGCGGCTTCGAGGTGGTCACCGAGCTGCCGCTGCTGCCCCAAGCCCAGGACCAAGCCCAGGACCGCGCCCAGGACCGGTCCAAAGGCCACACCCAGCCCCACAGCCCGAATGCACTTGCTTAACTCAATCAATTTCATTATGGTTGAGTGAGTTAAGCAAGTCTGCTCGTCCAGCTCATCGCAGCTCGTTCCCGATGGAGGCACTGCCATGTCCGACGCCCTTGCCCGACCCGCCGAAGCGGGTTCCTCCGCTCCGCCGAGGTCGAATGCCGTCGTCGCGGTGCTGGCCCTCGCCGGGATCGTCGTCTCGCTCATGCAGACCCTGGTCATCCCGATCATCCCGGAGCTGCCGAAGTACCTGAACGCCTCCGCGTCGAACACGGCGTGGGCGGTCACCGCCACCCTGCTGGCCGCCGCCGTGGCCACCCCGGTCGTGGGCCGCCTCGGCGACATGTTCGGCAAGCGCCGCGCGCTCCTGACCAGCATCATCCTGCTGGTGACGGGCTCGATCGTGTGTGCCCTGGCCGACTCGCTGGTCCCGATGGTCATCGGCCGTGCGCTCCAGGGTCTGGCCGCCGCGGTCGTCCCGCTCGGCATCAGCATCATGCGCGATGCGCTGCCCAGCGACCGGCTGGCCGGCTCCACCGCCCTGATGAGCGCCTCGCTCGGCGTCGGCGGTGCCCTGGGTCTGCCCTCGGCCGCCTTCATCGCCGACCACTACGACTGGCACCTCCTCTTCTGGGTCTCCGCCGTCCTCGGCGCCCTGTCCTTCCTGCTGGTCCTGCTGGTCGTGCCCGAGTCCAAGGTCCGCACCGGCGGCCGTTTCGACCTGGTCGGCTCGCTCGGACTCTCCGCCGGACTGATCTCCCTGCTGCTCGCGATCTCCAAGGGTTCCGACTGGGGCTGGACCAGCGCGACGACCCTGGTCCTCGGCGTCGCCGCCGTCGTGATCCTACTCTCCTGGGGCTGGTACGAGCTGCGCAGCCCGCAGCCGCTGGTCGACCTCCGCACGACCGCGAAGCCGCAGGTGCTGTTCACCAACCTGGCCTCGATCGCCCTCGGCTTCTCGATGTTCGCGATGTCCCTGGTCCTCCCCCAGCTGCTGCAGCTGCCCACGCAGACCGGCTACGGCCTGGGCAAGTCGATGCTGGCGGTCGGCCTGGTGCTCGCACCGCAGGGCCTGGTCATGATGGCGATGTCCGCCGTGTCCGCCCGCGTCACCAAGGCCAAGGGCCCGAAGGTCACCCTGATGATCGGCGCGCTGATCGTGGCCTCCGGCTACGCCCTCAACATCCTGCTGATGTCCGAGGTCTGGCACCTCGTCCTGGTGTCCTGCATCATCGGTGCCGGTGTCGGCTTCACCTACGGCGCCCTGCCCGCCCTGATCATGGGCGCGGTCGACCCGTCCCAGACCGGCGCCGCGAACAGCCTCAACACCCTGATGCGGTCGCTGGGCACCAGCTTCGCCAGCGCCATCGCCGGGGTGATCCTCGCCCAGATGACCACCGACTTCGGCGGCTACGCCCTTCCGTCGGAGAACGGCTTCAAGGTGGTCATGGCGATCGGCGCCGGAGCCGCGCTGCTGGCCTTCTTCCTCGCGAGCCTGATCCCCAGGCCCCGTACGGCCGTCGAGGCACCGGCCGACATGACACCGGCCCCTGCTCCGGAGGTCTCCGAGGCCAAGGCCTGAGGCATCCTGGTTCATCGAGCACACGGCGGTCGCCGCCCCTCAATCGACCGGACAGCGACCGCCCGCCGCTTGCCCGCACGCTCCGCCGTTTCCCCGGCCACAGCGAGGAGTCCACGATGATGACGCCCCACTCCCGTGACACAGCGGCCGATTCGGCACCCGAACCGGTGGTGCGGTTCGGCGCCGGTGCGGTGCGCGGGCGGCTGGAGGACGGGCTCGCGGTCTTCCGCGGCATCCCGTTCGCCGAACCGCCCGTCGGGGAGGCCCGGTTCCAGGCACCGCGACCCGTGCGCGGCTGGGACGGCGTACGCGACGCCCTCGCCTTCGGGCCGCCGCCCCCGCAGGAGTCCGGATTCCAGGGCCGCCGGGGCGTGTTGGAGGGACCGACGGGCGACGACTGGCTGACCGTCAACGTGTGGACACCGGAACCCGATCCGGCGGCCCGCCGTCCGGTCATGGTGTGGATCTACGGCGGGGCCTACAAGTTGGGGCACGCGGGCAGCCCCGGCTACGACGCCCAGCACATCGCACGTGACGGCGACCTCGTGGTCGTGTCCCTCAACTACCGGGTCGGCATAGAGGGGTTCGCGCGGATCGACGGGGCGCCCGCCAACCGCGGGCTGCTCGACCAGGTCGCCGCGCTGGAGTGGGTGCGGGAGAACATCACGGCGTTCGGCGGTGATCCGGAGCGGGTCACGGTCTTCGGCGAGTCGGCCGGTGCCGGGTCGGTGGCCTCGCTGCTGGTCATGCCGAGCGCGTCCGGGCTGTTCCGGCGGGCCGTCGCACAGAGCGTGCCGGACTCCTTCTTCTCCGACGCGCTGGCAAGGGACATCGCGTCCGCGATCGCCGCGGAGGCGGGACTGCGCCCCACGGCCGCCGATCTCGCGACCGTGGACCCGCGTCAACTGCCCGTCGTGGGCGAGACGTTGACCGCCAAGATGCACCAGTACGAGGACCGGTGGGGGTCGGTCGCCCACACGCTGACCCCCTTCGCGCCCGTCGTCGACGGCGAGGTGCTGCCCACCACACCCTGGGAGGGCGTCGCGGCCGGCGCGGCCCGGGAGGTGGAGCTGATTCTCGGTCACAACCGGGAGGAGACCCGCCTGTTCACCGTGCTCGGCGGACAGTTCGGGAAGATCACCGAGGAGGACGCGGCGGCCGCCCTGCGCCGGTTCGGCCCCGGCCCCGACGCCGAGCAGGCCTACCGTGCCGCCTTCCCGGGCGCCTCACCGGGCGAGTTGGACGAACTCGTCCGCTCCGACCGGGTGTTCCGCATGTCCTGTCTGCACCTGGCCGAGGCGCAGGTCGGCGCCGGCGGTCGCGCGCACGTCTACGAACTCACCTGGCCGGCTCCGGGGTTGGGCGGCGTACTGGGCGCCTGCCACGGCCTCGACATCCCGCTGCTGTTCGGCACGTTCACCGCCGACCTGGGCAATCTGCTCTTCGCCGACGTCGAGCCCTCCCCCGAGGCCCTGGCGCTGTCGTCCCGGTTCCGCGCGTCCTGGACGGCGTTCGCGAGGACGGGCGACCCGGGCTGGCCCGCGTACGACACCGAGCACCGGTCGGTGCAGGTCCTCGACACGGAACCCGTGGTCACTGCCTACCCGGAGGAGGCCTCGCGGCGGCTGTGGGAGGGGTACGCCTTCGCCGCGCTGCCGTTGATCGGCTGAGCAGCCGGGCAGCAAGAGCCCTGCGGCACACCCTTCCCTCCCCGTCTCAGCCTCCCGGGTTCTCCCCCTTCCCGGCCACCAACCGCTCCAGCCGGTCGAAGCGTTCGTGCAGGACGCGTACCGTCGCCTCGCCCAACTCCGCCGCCCCGCGCGTGAGTTGATGCCGACGGCGCTGTTCGCGGCCGACGAACCAGGTGGCCAGGGCCGCGGTGACCAGGCCGTAGGTGGTGATGCCGACGACCATCACCACCGAGCCGACGACGCGGCCCCACAGTGTCACCGGGTAGAAGTCGCCGTATCCGACGGTGGTCGCCGTCTCGATCGACCACCACAGGGCCTTCGGGTACGTCGTCAGGTTGGCGCCGCGGGCTCCCTGTTCGGCGGCGACCACCGCCCAGGAACCGGCGAGCATCACCACACCGAGGACCGCCGTCGCCGTGCCCGCCGCCTTCAGGTGGAGCGAGCGGCCCTCCCTGCCGAGCAGCAACTCGACCGCCCTGGTGAGGAATCCGGGCAGCATGGTCGCTCCTTCGCGTCGGCGTGCCGGGCGGGTGGCCGGACCTGGTCGCGGCCTGGGGCCAGTGTCGGGGCGGGCGGGGGTGCGGGCATGCCGGGCGGGGCGTTCGAGTTGCCGTACGACGTGCGGCGTTGTGCGCTGGGGGCAGTGTCGGCCAACCGACCGGCCGCCCCACTCGACGGAGGACCCTGCCATGACCGCGGAACCCCGAGCCGTGCCGGAGACCTTCGCGTTCACCTGCGGTGACTGCGGCCACTCCTGGGAGGCCACCTTCCAGGTCATGTTCTTCACCGACCCGACCGACGCCTCGGGCCTGACCACGCAGGAGTACGTCGACGAGGCGGGCAGGGCCCTCAGGTCACCCCTCGCCGACGCGATCTGCCCGAAGTGCGGCGGGCGCATGGTGCATGTGCTGGAGGCCGGGCTCGCCGAACGGGCGCGCCGCGCGGAACAGGAGCCCCGTCCGCACCACGAGCACCATCTGCATCTGCCGCACCGGCATTCCGGGCCGCCGGAGGACGAGGCGCGCTGACGCGACGCCCTGACTGACACGCCGTGACTCACCCGAACGGCCCCCTGCGCTGGAGGGCCGGGCGGCCCGATGGTGCGCTGTGGGGACCTGCCACTCCCCTGGAGGCCCCCGCCATGCACCGTCGCCCGCCATTCCGCCCCGTCCGCGTCCTCGCCTCGGCCCTGGCGGTGGGCGCACTGCTGACCTGCGCGGCCTGCTCCGGCGACGGCGGTGGCGCGGGCGGTGACAGCGCCTCGGACGTCGCCGCCTCCCCGCTCGCCGCCGAGTCCCGGCTCGCCTCGCCCCGTACCGAGACGTCCGCCGCGCCCGTCCTCACCCCGGCCGGGGCGAAGTCCGCGCTGATCACCGAGGCCGATCTTGAGGACAACTGGACGCAGGTCAAGGACGCCGCCACCTGGCGCGACAAGCTGCTCATCGGCAAGGTCGACGTCGCCTACCTCCTCACCGCGAAGACCAACGCCGCCGACTGCCAGAAACTCCTCGACGCGCTCTACGGCGACGATCTCCTCGGCAAGCCGTCCGGCGCGTCCGCGCTGACCGGGTTCGAGCAGAACAGCTCCCGGCTGCTCTACCAGGTCGCCGCCTACGACCGGGCCCGGCTCGGCGCCTCGCTGAACTGGCTGAAGACCCTCCCGGTCAAGTGTGACCAGTTCACCGCGACCGATTCCAAGGGCGGCCATAGGACGGTCCAGGTCATCGAGAGCCCGGTACCCTCCGTGGGCGACGCCCGTCAGGGTCTACAGGTGACCGTCACTGGCCCCGGCAGCACTCAACCCACCACGCTCACCCTGGAGTTGGCCGTGGTCCGGGTCGGCAGCGACGCGATCACCATCACGTCCGGGGGCCTCGACGGCACGGAGAGCGACACGACCAAGGCCGCCGTGCAGCAGGGCACCACGCACCTGAAGGACGTCCTGGCCGGACGGACGCCGCCCGCCCAACCCGGCGACGTGGACTGACAGTTCACCGTTGACGTGGACCGGCAGTTCGCCGTTCCCGAAGAACATTCACCCCGATCGTCGCGACCTCTTGGGCCGAGTGATCACCTGGCGGCACAATGGCGGGGACAGCCACACGGGCGACAAGGAGCCAAGACGTGAGTGACAGCGACACCCCGGCAGAGGGACCGACCCGGCTCAACACCGGTGTGGCGCACAACGCCCGCGTGTGGAACTACTGGATCGGCGGCAAGGACAACTACGAGATCGACCAGCGGGTCGGTGAGCACGTAGCCGGAATGTTCCCGGTGATCCGTGAAGTGGCGCGCGCGGACCGGGACTTCCTCGGCCGGGCGGTGCGTTTCCTCGCCGGCGAGCGCGGGGTTCGGCAGTTCCTCGACATCGGCACCGGACTGCCGACGGTCGACAACACCCACGAGATCGCCCAGCGCGTCGCACCCGACGCGCGCATCGTGTACGTCGACAACGACCCGCTGGTGCTGATCCACGCCCGCACCCTGCTGACGAGCACCCCCGAAGGCGTCACCGACTACATCGACGCGGACGTGCACGACCCGGCGGCGATCGTCCAACGGGCCGCCGACACCCTGGACTTCGACCGTCCCATCGCGGTGATGATGCTGGGCATCCTGAACTTCATCCTCGACACCGAGGACGCCCGGGAGGTCGTACGCAAGGTCATGGCCGCGGTCCCCTCGGGCAGTTTCCTCGTGCTGACGCACCCGACCTTCGACGCCGACCTCGGCGGCGAGGGCAACGTCCCGGCGATGACGTTCTGGAACGAGAACGCCACTCCCCCGATCACCGCCCGCAGCCGCGCGGACGTCGCCGCCTTCTTCGAGGGCCTCGACCTCCTCGACCCGGGCCTGGTGCCGTGCTCCCAGTGGCGCCCGGACTCCGACTCCCCGGCCGTGGTACCGCAGTTCGGCGCGGTGGCCGTGAAACCCTGACGGAGACGACGACCGTCCAGGACGCGACCGTGGAGGACGTATGACCACCCTTGCCGACCCCCTGCCCGGCGGCCGTCCCGGCGAGGTCGAGCGCGCCGCCGCGCTGGCCGCGGAGCTGACCGGGCGCGGTGTGCACGGGATCGTCCTGGCCTACGTCGACACCGCGGGCGTGGGCCGGGTGAAGACGGTCCCGACCGCGAAGCTGGCCTCGGCGGCGGCCTGGGGTGTCGGCATGTCCCCCGTGTTCGACACCTTCCTGGCGAACGACTCGATCGTCACCACCGACGTCCTCGGCTCCCCGGACGGCGATCTGCGTCTCTACCCCGACCTCGACCAACTCGCCGTCCTCTCCGCCCAGTCCGGCTGGGCCTGGGCCCCGGTCGACCGCATCACCCAGGAGGGCGAGCAACACCCCGGCTGCAGCCGCACCTTCCTGCGCCGCACGGTCGTGGACGCACAGCGGCGGCTCGGGCTCACCTTCCGGGCGGGCATCGAGATCGAGTGGGCACTCGGCCTGGCCACGGCCCCCGACGGCGCGTTCGTCCCCGCCACGACCGGCCCGGCGTACGGCGCGATCCGGCAGGTCGAACTGAGCGACTACGGCGCCGAGTTGCTGTCGGCCCTGGCGGCGCAGGGTGTGGACGTGGACCAGTTCCATCCCGAGTACGCGGCCGGCCAGTTCGAGCTGTCGGTGGGCGCACTGGACCCGGTCGCGGCGGCCGACCGCAGTGTCCTGGTACGACAGACCGTCCGCGCGGTGTCCCAACGCCATGGTCTGCGCGCCTCGTTCACGCCGGCCGTCTTCGCCCAGGGCGTCGGCAACGGCGGGCACATCCACCTCTCCGCCTGGCGCGACGGCGCGAACCTGCACACCGGCGGCGACCGCCGCTACGGCATGACGGCCGACGCCGAGTCGTTCGCGGCCGGTGTCCTCGCCCACCTCCCGGCCCTCACCGCCGTCACCGCGCCGAGCCCGGCCAGCTACTTCCGCCTCCAACCCTCCCAGTGGGCAGGGGTGTTCACCGCCTGGGGCCGCGAGACCCGCGAGGCGGCGGTGCGGGTCGTCACCGGTACGGCGGGGCAGCGCGCCCAGGCGGCGAACCTGGAGGTGAAGCCGGTCGACCTGGCCGCCAACCCGTACCTCGCCCTCGGTTGCCTGATCACCGCCGGCCTCGACGGCCTCGCCTCGTCAACCGCCCTGCCCGAGGAGACCACCGGGGACCCCGCCCACCTCGGCGCGACGGAAGTGACGGCACGCGGCGTACGACGACTGCCGGCCTCCCTCGCCGAGTCCGTCGGGGAGTTCCGCAAGGACGAGCGGCTGCGGGCCGCGCTTGGACCGGTCCTCGCCGACGCGGTGATCGCCGTACGCCAGGGCGAGATCGCGGCCGTGGCGGAGCTGGACGACGAGCAAGTGGCTGCCGTATACCGCTGGAAGTACTGACGATGGCCACTGGACCGGTCCACGAGGCGCTCGCCGCGCTGGAGTTGGTGGATCACCACTGCCACGGAGTAGTCACCGAGGAGCTGGACCGGGCGGCCTTCGAGTCGCTGCTCACCGAAGGCGACGTCTGGCCCGGCAGCGGGATCTCGCCGTTCGACAGCCCGGTCGGCATCGCCGTACGCCGTTACTGCGCACCGGTGTTGGACCTGGAGCGGCACGCGCCCGCCGACGAATACCTGGCCCGGCGCGCCGAGTTGGGCTCGGACGAGGTGAACCGGCGCTTCCTGGCAGGCGCAGGCACCGGTGTCTTCTGCGTCGACACGGGGTTCGCGCCGCACCACATCACCTCGCCCACCGAACTCGCGGGGGCGGCGGGCGCGGTCGCGCGTGAGGTCGTACGACTTGAAACGGTCGCGGAGTCCGTGGCCGTGCGGGGTGTCGAGCCGGACGGGTACGCCGACGCGTTCCGGACCGCCGCGCTGGACGCGGTGCGGCGGCCGGGAGTGGTGGCGGTGAAGTCGGTGGCCGCGTACCGGACGGGGTTCGATCTCGACCCGGCCCGCCCCTCGGACGGGGAGGTGACCCGTGCGGCCCGCGTCTGGCTGGCCCGTGGCGGGCGGCTCGAAGATCCGGTGCTGGTACGGCAGTTGCTGTGGACGGCGGTCGACCTGGGGCTCCCCCTCCAGCTCCACACGGGGTTCGGCGACAACGACATCCGGCTGCACCGCACGGACCCCGCCCTGCTCACGGACTGGCTGCACCTGACCGCCGGGACGATCCCGGTGCTGCTTCTGCACTGCTGGCCGTATCAGCGTCAGGCCGGCTACCTGGCGGCCGTCTTCGAACAGGTGTACCTGGATGTGGGGCTCACCCTGCACCATGTTGGACCGGTCCGGGCGCGGGCGGTGCTGGCGGAGGCGATGGAGATCACACCGTTCCGCAAACTTTTGTACAGCTCTGACGCCTATGGTCTGGCGGAGTTCTATGGGCTCGGTGCGCTGGCGTTCCGCCGGGGTCTTGGGGATCTGCTCCAGGACCGGGTGGACGCCGACGAACTGGGCCTGCCCGACGCGCTGCGACTGGCACGCTGGGCGGGGGCCGACAATGCCCGCCGGGTCTACCGGCTATCCGACGGACACTGAAAGTATGATCAAGCAATGTCTGACATGACCGATACCACGCCCGGTTGGCTGTCCGCCGACGACCTCGAACAGGCACGCGCCCGCATGCCGATCCTCTACGTCGAAGCGGTCCCCGTCCGCGTCGACGACAGCGGTGAAGTGACCAGCATCGGCCTGCTGCTGCGCATCGGCCCCGACGGCACGGTCAACCGCACCCTCGTCTCCGGCCGCGTACTGCACCACGAGCGGGTCCGTGACGCGCTCCTGCGCCACCTGGAGAAGGACCTCGGCCCGGTCGCGCTGCCCCGCATCCCGACCTCGCTGCAGCCGTTCACCGTCGCCGAGTACTTCCCGACACACGGCGTCACCCCGTACCACGACCCCCGCCAGCACGCGGTGTCCCTCGCCTACGTCGTGCCGGTCACCGGCGACTGCCGACCCCGGCAGGACGCTCTCGACCTCGTCTGGTTCAGCCCCGAGGAAGCCACCTCGGAGGCGCTGCGCAGCGAAATGCCGGGCGGGCACGGGGTGTTGCTCAAGCAGGCACTGGCACACGTGGGTTGCGTGTCCTGACCGGGACGGCTCAGCCGGTGACACCTCCTTCCGTGAGGCCCGCGAGGACGCGGCGCTGCAGGACGAGGTAGACGAGGACGAGCGGCAGGCTGGTCAGCACCACATGGGCGAACACGAGGTTCCAGCTGACACCGTGCGTGGACGAGGAGGCGAAGGAGTACAACGTCAGCGGCAGCGTGGCCGCCTGGGAGCCACGCAGCAGGAACAGGGCGAAGTAGAAGTCGTTCCAGACCGAGATGATCAGCATGACCGCGCCGGTGAAGAGCACCGGGGTGAGCACGGGCAGCACGATCCGCCAGTAGATCTGCCACTTGTTCGCCCCGTCCAACTGCGCGGCCTCCTCGAAGTCGTGCGGAAGGGTGCGTACGAACCCGGTCGCCAGGAAGATCACCACACCGAGCCGGGTGCCGGCGATCACCAGCATGTAGCCGAGACGCGATCCGTTGAGGCCGAGCCGGGTGAGGACGTAGATCGTCGGGATGATCGCCGAGCACACCCGCACGACCGAACCGACCGGGCCGCTGAGGGTGGTGCACGACACGGTGAAGGTCCCGGCCCAACTCCCCCCGGTGGGCGGCCTGCACGCCCTCCGCCCCACGACCCGCCACGACTTCACCCCTGACGGATTCTCCGAGGCGCCGGTCGTCGTGGCCCGGATCGGCGACACCGTACTCGCGGGCGTGCAGGCCGAGTTGAACGCCGGGACCGGTCTCGCCCTCAAGGCCGCGTCGCCCTTCCCCGCCACGTGTGTCGTCACCATGGTGAACGGTGCCGCCAAGTACATGGCGGACGCCGGGAGTTACGACCGGATCACCTACGAGGCGATGAACTCCCGCTACGGGAAAGGGGCGGCCGAGACCGTCGCGGCACGTCTCGCGGAGACGCTGCGGTCACTCCGAGCCCCCGCCGACACGCCAAGTCACGACAGGTGGGGGTGAGTTGGTGTCACCGTCAGGCCGAGCCGGCGTCAGGAGCAGGTCGCGTCGCACGAGGGTGTCGCGCTGCTCAACCTCTCCCACTACATGTACGACCTGTTCGTCGAGACCGCACAGCACTGGGTGCAGTACCACGGCGAGAAGGGCGGCTACGACGTCGGCTACGTCACCGATCCGTCGTCGGCCTACCGCAAGGGCGGCGACCCCGGCGGTGATCACGCACGTGACCGCCGACGGAACGGTCTACAGTCGCGGGTCGACAATCGGCCGTGGACAGACGACAGTCGGTCGTCGTCAGGAACTGCCGGTCCGCGTCGCAGTGACAGCCACCGTGGCGTAGCGCATCGTGAAGCTGCCGCCCGTCTTGTCGACGGCCGCCCCGACGCCGTTCAGGAGTTCCGCCAGTTTGTCCTGCGGCAGCCGGGTCAGGAGCCCGATCGTGGGCAGTTGGTCCAGCCAGGTGTCCCGGGTGTAGGTGCGTTCCCAGTCGAAGCGCCACTCCTCCGGGTCACTGAACCCACCTGCCGTACGGAACCCGTCGGCGGCCTTGGTGAGCATCGCCGCGTAGGTGTCCTCGGGCGGCCGGGACAGCCACCGGAGGTTGACCGGCGCCTCGGGCAGGACCCGTTCGTAGACCTCGGCGAAGGCTTCCGCGATGTCCGGCGGGAGTTGGAAGACGTGCCAGAACGCGGCCAGCCGTCCGCCGGGGCGCAGTACCCGCGCGGCCTTGGCGGCCCCCGCGATTGGATCGATCCAATGCCAGGCCTGGGCGGCGACCACCGCGTCGAACTCGCGCCCCGCCGGGTCCCAGGTCTCCAACGTCGACACGTCGACCTCGACGCCGAGTCGCCGCGCCACCTCGGCCATCCGCGCGTCGGGTTCGATCCCGAGCACCCGGCAGCCCGCCGCCTGGAACTGCCGTGCCGCGATGCCGGTCCCGCACCCGGCGTCGAGGATGTCGGGTCCGGCGCTGCCGGTGACGATCCGGTCGATCAGTGCCTCGGGATAAGAGGGCCGGGCACGCTCGTAACGCTCGGCGTCGGTACCGAACGACTCAGCGATCCCGCGGGCCCGATGCGAGTCCCGCACGGTGAACCGCGGCCCCTCGGACTGCTCCGGTCGCTCGGGATGCTCGAACTGCCCAGCTCGTTCAGGCAGTTCAGGCTGTTCAGGAGGGAGAGTGGGCATGCGCCCACCATAATGGGCACGCGCCCACTCGTCTACGGTTGGGCACGCGCCCACTTGTCCATGCCGGACAGCTGCCCGCTCGTCCGGGACTGGACGTGCACCCGCTCGCCGGGGGCGGACCCGGACGCGGAAGGAAGGACGCACGGTATGCCGACAGGGGTGGCCCTGCGCGATGCGCGGGAGCAGTTGTTCGACGCCGCCGAGCGGGTCCTGCTCCGGGACGGGCCGAACGCGCTGACCAGTCGTGCGGTGACCACGGAGGCCGGCTGCGCCAAGGGCGTACTGCACCGGCACTTCACCGATTTCGACGCCTTTCTCGCCGAACTCGTCCTGGACCGCATCGGCCGGCTCGACGCACAGTCCGCCGCCCTGCGCGGCACCGCCGGGACCGGCACAGTCGCCGACAACCTCACCGGCGCGCTGTCGGACCTGTTCGGTTCGGTCGCGGTGGCGATCGTCGCCCTGGTCATCTCCCGGGACGCCCTGCGCACCCGGCTGCGCCGCACCACACCCGCCGGCATCCCCCTCCTGACGGAGGCGACCACGATGTTCACCTCGTACCTCACCGCGGAACGCGGCCTCGGCCGGATCGCTGCGGACGCGGACATCGACACGCTCGCCCGCACTCTGATCGGCGCCGGACATCTGCTGGCCGCCGGACAGACGGACCCCCCGCCGGAGACCGAGGCGTTCCACCGCGTGGCGAGCACCGTCGTCGCAGGCGTGACACAGGAGCCGCCTCACAGTTAGCCACCGCACCTCGCAGAACACAGGCGCACCACGTCATGGTCGACGCGCTGCGGGCGACCAAGCGGAGACTGCGTTCCGTGTGAGTGACGACGTCGCGGCCCCGGCGTGAACCGGAGCCGCGACGCCTCAACCACTGGCCGTCTACGGTCAGTTCTTGCCCGTGGTGACGACCCACTTGCCGCCCACCCAGTTGCCGACCGTCTCGTAGCCGGAGCGGAAGGAGCCGAGCCAGTCGAGCTTGAGGGCGGCCTCGGCGGTGGACTTGACCGGGGTGTAGCTGCTCGCGTCGGTGGCCGGGCCGCCCGTGGTGTTCTTGGCGTAGTAGGGGAAGGGGTAGACCGGCCGGGAGGCGGTGGTGTTCCCGCTGCTGTCGACCGACTTCGTGGTCAGACTGGCCGGGGCGTCGCCCTTGGTGACCCAGTCCGTGATCGCGGTCAGCGCGTCGAAGGTGTCCGGGCCCTGGCCACCGCCGCAGTGCGCGACGCCGGGGAGCAGGAAGAGACGGGCGAAGGTCTTGGTGGCCGCCTCGCCGCCCACGACCTTCTCAACTGCCTTGTAGTAGGCCATCGTTCCTACGGCCGGGATGTGCTGGTCGCCCAGCCCGTGCCAGAGGATCAGCTTGCCGCCGGCCTTCTTGAACGCGGTGAGGTCGGGGTCGGTGGCGTCGTACATGCCCTCACCCAGCCGCATGACCTTCTTGTAGTAGGCGGCCGTGAACTTGATGTCCTTGTAGGTCAGGGTCGGTTGTGGGCTGTCGAAGATCTGGTAGCGCAGGGTCTCGCGGACGAAGCTGATGTCGCCGCTGGCGCCGGTGGCGGTGACCGGGGTGATGATGCCGGCCCAGTTCAGCTCGGAGCCGCGCAACTGGTAGCCGGGGTAGAGGAGTTGGCCGTGATCGTCGGTGGGTCCGGCGTAGATGCGGCGCAGGGTGGTGACCTGGTCGGCGGTCAGGCAGTACGCGTCGGACGTCGAGGTCTGGCCGGTCCTGCACTGGATGGCGCCGGGGTCCCAGGTGCAGCTCAACGGGTCGGCGATGATGCCGTCGGCCGAGGCGTCGCAGCCCTTGAGCACGGCCTTGTGGAGGTCGGCAAGGTCGGCGTTGGTGATCGTCGCCGGGCCGCCGTTGAGGTACACGGACTGGGCGGTCCAGGCGTGCGAGAAGGTGTTCAGCGCGGTGAAGTTGTTGGCCGGGGCGCCGGCGATGATGCCGTCGAAGTCGGTCGGGTAGCGCTGGGCCTCGGTGAGGGCCTGGTGGCCGCCCTGGGAGCAGCCGTCGAAATAGGAGTGGGCGGCCGGCTGACCGTAGTACTGCTTGATGACGGCCTTGGCCGCCTGGACCAGTTCGTGGTCGGACTTGTAGCCGAAGTCGGCGCGCAGGGTCGGGTCGGTGGAGAAGAGGCCGCCGCCCTGGTAGTGGCCCTCGTCGCTGGAGGCGACGGCGAAGGCGCCGGTGGTCAGCGGGACGCAGCCGGTCGAGGCGGGGGCGCTGGTGACGTTGGTGTTGCCGCAGAGGCCGCCGCAGCCGACCTGGAGGTAGTTGGCCTGCCAGCCGGTCTCGGGGAGTTTGATCTCGAAGTGGAGTTGGGGGGCGATCACACCCTTGACGTCACAAGCGGCCCAGTTTCCAAGGGTGTTGGCGCTCGCGGCGAGTTCGGTGGCCGAGGTGATCTCGAAGGGCACGCCGGGGACGGCGGCGGCCAGGTCGAGTTGGGCGACAGAGGAGCATGGGACGGCTGGTGCGATGCCCGAGGTCGTGGTGTTCGCCGAAACGGCGTTCGCCGAGGCCGAGTTGGCGGACTGCGTGCTGTCGGTCGTGCCGGTCGCGCTGTTGGCCAGCGTCACACCCGCACCGGTCACCAGCGCGACGACTGCGGCGAGGGTGGCCAGGAAAGCGGCCGCATTCCACCGACGCCATCTCAACAGCTTGGGCATGCTGGATACTCCGTTCGATCGCGGAACCGGGGTTCGTGCGCGAGGAACGTAGCTCTCCGTTAATCTGCGGGCAATAGCGTCGACTCTATTGTTGACGATTTCGTCGAAGGTTCAAGCCTGATGCCGCTGACCAGGCCCGCAGTCGACACGGGCCGCAACGTTAGCTTTCGCCCGCTGCCGCCCAAGCCACTTCGGGTCTGTTCAGGAGTCCTGCACGTACTCCGCGGCCGCGTCCAGCAGCCAGTCCGTGAGATACCCGGCGAAGGACGAACGGACCAACACCCAGAATCCGGCCCCGGGTTCGTCCCGGGCGACGAGCACGACCTGGGCGCGGGCCAGCGTGGTCTGCGCGCAGCGTCCGGCGCCGAAGGCACGCGGGTGCAGATCCAACGCGCAGCCGTGGGCCAGCAGGTCTCGGGCGCGGGCGCCCGAGACGAGGAGGGTGGTGCGCTGGGCCGAGACATCGGTGACGGCCACGTGCTCCTCGCCGCTCGCCGCCCGGATCCGCTGCTCCACGTCCCACTGGGTGTCCGGCGGTCCCACCACGAGCCATTCGTCGGGACCCAGCCACAGCACGGTCAACTCCCCAGCCCTGACAACCGTGTTGGGCTCAAGGGGCAGGGACGGACCGAGCGCGAGTCCTACGGCGTCCGCCGCCGCGCCCTTTGCGTCGAGCCGGAGGTTCACCTGGGCCAGGAAGGGGAGTTCGGCCAACCGGATCGCGCCCCCGGAGGAGCGGGTCGCGGCGGCCAGCCGGTCGGCGGCACCCGCGAGGGGGCTGCGGCGCGGGATGGAAAGGGCGGTGTCAGCCATCGCGGCGGGCTCCCTCGGGGTCGTAGAGGACGGGGCTTGCGACGGTCACCGGGATCAACTGGTCGCCCACGGGGGCGTAGAGGCGTTCGCCGATGCGGTCGCGGCCGCCCTTGATCAGGGCGAGGGCGAAGGTGCGGCCGAGAGCGGCGCTGCGGTAGCTGGAGGTGACGTGGCCGAGCATCGGGACGGGCGGGGCGGGCAGCACGCTGTCCGTGATCAGTTGGGTGCCCTCGGGGAGGAAGGCGGCGGGATCCTCGGGGAGCAGGCCGACGAGGTGTTTGCGGTCGGGGCGCGCGGCGTCGGCGCGGGCGAAGGAGCGCTTGCCGACGAAGTCGGGCTTCTTCTTCGAGACCGCCCAACTCATGCCCAGATCCTGGGGAGTCACGGTGCCGTCGGTGTCCTGGCCGATGATCGGGTAGCCCTTCTCGGCACGCAGGACGTGCATGGTCTCGGTGCCGTAGGGGGTGATACCGAAGGGGGCACCGGCCTCGTACAGGGCCTCCCACAGGGCGACGGCCTCCCACGGTGACACGTTGATCTCATAGGCGAGTTCACCGGAGAAACTGATCCGGCACACCCTGGCCTCGATGCCGGCGACGGTCGTGTCCCGCCAGGCCATGAACGGGAAGTCGTCGTTGCCGACGGCGAGTTGGGGCGCGAGCGAGCCGAGCACCTCGCGGGAGCGGGGGCCGACCAGGGCGACGGTGGCCCACTGTTCGGTCACCGAGGCGCAGTGGACGCGGAGTTCGGGCCACTCGGTCTGGTGCCACTCCTCCATCCAGTCGAGTACGGCGGCGGCGTTGCCCGTGGTCGTGGTGACCAGGTAGCGGTCCGGCGCGAGGCGGATGGCCGTGCCGTCGTCGAAGACCATGCCGTCCGGGCGGCACATGACGCCGTAACGGATCATGCCGACCTTCAGGTTGCTCATCATGTTGGTGTAGAGCCGGTCGAGGAAGACGGGCGCGTCCGGGCCCTGTACGTCGATCTTGCCGAGGGTGGAGCCGTCCATGAAGGCGACGCCCTCGCGGGCCGCCGCGCACTCGCGCAGCACGGCGCTCTCCATGTCCTCGCCGTCCTGCGGGTAGTACCAAGGCCGTTTCCACTGGCCGACGTTCTCGAACAGGGCGCCCTGCATGACGTGCCAGTCGTGCAGCGCGGTCGTACGGATCGGGTCGTGCAGCGCGCCCCGGTCGCGGCCCGCGAGGGCGGCGAAGGAGACGGGTGTGTACGGCGGACGGAATGTTGTCGTGCCGAGCAACGACACGTCCACGCCGAGGAGTTCGGCGACCACTCCACTGGCCAGTACTCCGGAGGTCTTGCCCTGGTCGTTGGCCGTACCGGCCGTCGTGTAGCGCTTGGTGTGTTCGACCGAGTTGAGGCCGGCGCCGGTGGCTCGGGTCAAGTCGGCGACGGTGACGTCTCGTTGGAGGTCTACGAAGCGGGGGGCGTCGGTGGCGGAGGGGACGAGGAACACCTGCATGGCGGGGGTGTGGGGTTCGGTGGTCACCTCGGGCAGGTGGGGTGTCTCGGCGGTGTAGCCCTCCGCCTCGATCGCGCGGGTGCCGGCGGCTGCTCCCTGGGCGAGGACTCCGGCCAGGTCGAGGACGCCGTTCGCGCTGCCCGCGACCTCGACCGCCTGGCGGCAGGTGTCGGGGACGAAGGAGCCGAGGGTGTCGTCGTAGCGGAGTTTGCCGCCTGCCTGGCTGAAGAGGTGGGCGACGGGGTTCCAGCCGCCGGAGACCAGGAGGAGGTCGGCGGTGAAATGCCGGATCGTGCCCGTGGTCGCGCCTGTGCTTTCGCCGTACGGGGCTGCCGTTACGGCGGTGAGTCGCGGGGTGCCTTCGGTGCCGACGACCGCGTGTCCGGTCAGCACCTCGATGCCGGCCTCGCGGGCTCGGCTCGCCCACTCCCCCGGTTCGGACGGCCGGGTGTCCACGATCGCGGCGACCTGGACTCCCGCCGCCGCGAGATCCAACGCGGCTGCGTACGCACTGTCGTTGGTGGTGAAGACGACGGCGTGGCGGCCGGGCAGGACGCCGTGACGGTTGACGTAGGCGCGGGCCGAGGCGGCGAGCATCACGCCGGGGCGGTCGTTGTCCGCGAAGGCAAGTGAGCGTTCGTGGGCGCCTGTTGCGAGGACGACGCGGCGGGCTCGGATGCGCCAGACGCGTTCTCGGGAGACGTGGGTGGGGGCTGCTGCGCCCAGGTGGTTGGTGCGGCGTTCCACGGCCAGGAGGTGGTTGTCGTCGTAGTGGCCGAAGACGGTGGTGCGGCGCAGGACGCGGACATCGGGTGCGGTGGTGAGCTGGTCGCTCAACTCGTCGACCCAGTCGTGGAGTTGGGCTGTGTCCAGCAGGCTGCCGCCCAGCTCGGGGCGGTCGTCGGCGAGGATGACTCGGGCTCCGCTGCAGGCGGCGGCCGCTGCGGCTGCGAGACCGGCCGGGCCTGCGCCTACGACCAACAGGTCGCAGTGGGCGTGGACGGCGTCGTAGCGGGCGGGGTCCGGTTCGGTGGCGAGGCGGCCCTGGCCGGGGAGGCTGGTCGCGACGAGGCCGTCGTAGAGCTCGACCGTTGTCGCGGGGAGCATCGGCTCGGGGAAAGGTGCCTCGATCTGGATGACGGCGTTCGGTTCTTCGACGCCTGCCGTGAAGATGCCCCGGGGGCGGCCGAGTTTGATGCTGGTGCCGGTTTGGATGATGCCGTTGGCGAGGAGGGCGGAGGCGAGGGTGTCGCCTTTGCAGCCCTGGTATTCGGTGCCGTCGAAGGTGAAGGTGAGGGGGGTGTCTCGGTGGATTCGGCCGTGGGTGGGGTGGCGGAACGGATGGCCCGCGGCAGAGCCGCTGATGGATGCAGCGCCCCCGCCGCCCCTACCCGTCCCATCCTCCAGGGGCTCTGCCCCTTCGACCCCGTTCCCAAGGGGCTCCGCCCCCTGGACCCCCGTCGGCCCCGAAAGGGCCTCGTCCTCAAACGCCGGACGGGCTGGAGATGCCGGCCCGGGCCGAGAAGCCTGACCTGGCTGAGGGATTGCCGGTCGCTCCTCCCCCGCCCGGTACACCGTCAGGATCTCGTTCGTCGCCGTGTCTCGCACCGCGTTGAACCATCGGCGGCAGCCCGCCCCATGGTTCCACCGTTCCGCGAAGGGGCCCTTGGGGTTGTCGCGGAAGAACAGGTAGCGCGCCCACTCCTCGTCGGTCAGGTCGGCCGGGGTCTCCGGGTAGGCGACGTGGGCCTGGCCGCCGTAGTGGAACTCGGCTTCGTCGCGGGGCCCGCACCAGGGGCAGGGGATCAGCAGCATCGTTCGGCTCCCTAGTGGGCCACCGCGGCAGCGCCGTGCTCGTCGACGAGCGCGCCGGTGGTGAAACGGTCGAGCGAGAAGGGGGCGTTGAGGTGGTGAGGGGTGTCGTGGGCGATGGTGTGGGCGTAGACCCAGCCGACGCCCGGGGTGGCCTTGAAACCGCCTGTTCCCCAGCCGCAGTTGAGGTACAGGTTGTCCACCGGACTCAGGCCTACGATCGGTGAGGCATCCGGGGTGACGTCCACGATGCCGCCCCAGGTGCGCAGCACATGCGCGCGGGCGAAGACCGGGAACAGCTCCAGGGCCGCGGACATCTGTTCCTCGATGATGTGGAACGCTCCACGCTGCGTGTAGGAGTTGTACGAGTCGATGCCCGCCCCCATCACCAACTCGCCCTTGTGCGCCTGGCTCACGTACACGTGGACCGCGTTGGACATGACCACCGTGGGGTGGACCGGTTCCAGCAACTCCGACACCAGCGCCTGCAACGGGTGGCTCTGGAGCGGGAGTTGGATGCCCGCCATCGCTGCCAGGACCGATGTGTGGCCTGCCGAGCAGAGGGCTACCTTGCCCGCCGATATCGGGCCGAGTGTCGTCTGTACGCCGGTAACCCTGCCATCGACTATGTCCAGGCCCGTCACCTCGCAGTTCTGGATGAGGTCGATGCCTGCCGCGTCGGCGGAGCGGGCCAGGCCCCACGCCACGTGGTCGTGTTTGGCTATGCCGGCGCGTGGTTGGTAGGTGCCGCCCATCACCGGATAGCGCACGTCCGGTGAGGTGTTGACGATCGGGCAGACCTCCTTGACCTGCCGTTCGTCGAGCCACTCCGCGTCCACGCCGTTCAGACGGTTCGCCTCCACTCGGCGCACGCTGTCGCGGACGTCCTGGAGGCTGTGGGCGAGGTTGAGGACTCCGCGCTGGGAGAAGAGGATCGGGTAGTCGAGTTCCTCCTCCAGTCCCTCCCAGAGTTTGAGCGCGTGTTCGTAGATGCCCGCGCTCTCGTCCCAGAGGTAGTTGGAGCGGATGATCGTGGTGTTGCGGGCCATGTTGCCGCCCGCCAGCCAACCCTTCTCCAGCACCGCGACGTTGGTGATGCCGTGGTTCTTCGCCAAGTAGTGGGCGGTGGCGAGGCCGTGGCCGCCGCCGCCGACTATGACGACGTCGTACGAGCGTTTCGGCTCGGGTGTGCGCCAGAGCCAGTCGGGGTGTTCGGGGAGGTCTGCGCCCGGGGTGCGGGGGGTCATCGGGGGGCGTCCTCCTCGGACAGGCGCGGGTAGAGCGGGTGCTTCGCGGCCAGTGCTTCCGTGCGGGCGCGCAAGTCCTCTGTGTCCGGGGCCGGTTGGAGGGCCAGCGCGATCACGTCGGAGACCTCGGCGAAGTCCTCCTCCGTGAAGCCTCGGGTGGCCAGCGCCGGAGTGCCGATGCGCAGCCCGGACGTGACCATGGGCGGGCGCGGGTCGAAGGGCACGGCGTTGCGGTTGACGGTGATGCCGATCTCGTGGAGGAGGTCTTCCGCCTGCCTGCCGTCGAGTTCGGAGTCGCGCAGGTCCACCAGGACCAGGTGGACGTCCGTGCCGCCGGTGAGAACCTTCACGCCGGTCGCTGCCACGTCGGCTCGGGTGAGGCGCTCCGCGAGGATGCGCGAGCCGGCCAGCGTGCGGGACTGGCGTTCCGCGAACTCCGGTGAGGCCGCGACCTTGAACGACACCGCCTTCGCGGCGATGACGTGCTCCAGCGGGCCGCCCTGCATCCCGGGAAACACCGCCGAGTTGATCTTCTTGGCGAGGTCGGCCTCGTTGGTGAGGATGACTCCGCCGCGCGGGCCGCCGAGGGTCTTGTGAGTTGTCGTCGTGGTCACGTGTGCGTGTGGGACCGGGTTGGGGTGCAGGCCGGCTGCGACCAAGCCCGCGAAGTGCGCCATGTCGACCATCAGCAGGGCGCCCACCTCGTCGGCGATCCGGCGGAAGGCCGCGAAGTCCAACTGCCGTGGATACGCCGACCAGCCCGCGATGATCATCTTGGGGCGGTGTTCCTTGGCGAGGCGCTCCACCTCGTCCATGTCGACCAGGTTGTCGGTCTCGGAGACGTGGTACGGCACCACGTTCAGCATCTTGCCGCTGTAGTTGAGGCGCATGCCATGGGTGAGGTGCCCGCCGTGTGCGAGGTCGAGGCCGAGGATCGTGTCGCCGGGCTTCAACAGGGCGAAGAACACCGCCGTGTTGGCCTGCGCGCCCGAGTGCGGCTGAACGTTCGCGAAGCCCGCGCCGAACAGGGACTTGACCCGCTCAATGGCCAACCGCTCGGTGACGTCGACGTGTTCGCAGCCGCCGTAGTAGCGGCGGCCGGGGTAGCCCTCCGCGTACTTGTTGGTGAGGACCGAACCCTGCGCCTCCAGTACGGCGGAGGGTGCGAAGTTCTCGGAGGCGATCATCTCCAACGTGGACTGCTGGCGGTGCAGTTCGGCGCGGAGCGCGGCGTGGACCTCGGGATCCAGTTCCGACAAAGGGGTGTTCAGCGCGTTCATGTGGAGTTCGCGTCCTTCCGGCTAGCCGCGGAGGCGGGACATCGTCGGGTCGAACAACGGCTCCTCGGCGACGACCGCCTCGACGCGTTCGTCGAAGTAGCCGATGTGCAACGTGGTGCCGGGGGTGGCGAGTTCGGCGGGGAGCCAGGCGTAGGCGATGCCCTTGCCGATCGTGTAGCCGTAGGCGGCGCTGGTGACGTAGCCGACGGCGCGCTCGCCGTCGTAGACCGGTTCCTTGCCCATGACGACGGAGTGCGGGTCGTCGATGGTCAGGCAGGTCAATTTCCGTTGTACGTCGGTCTTTCGGCGTTCCAGTGCCGCCTTGCCGATGAAGTCGCCCTTGTCGAGCTTGACGGCGAAGCCGACGCCGGCCTCGTAGGGGTCGTGCTCGTAGGTCATGTCGGTGCCGAAGGAGCGGTACCCCTTCTCCAGGCGGAGGCTGTTGAAGGCGCCGCGTCCGGCGATGACTCCGCCGAGGGGCTTGGCCGCCTGCCACAGGGTGTCCCAGAGTTTCTGGCCCTGGTCGGCGTTGGTGTACAGCTCCCAGCCCAGTTCACCGACGTACGACAAGCGCATGGCGGTTACCGGGACCGTTCCAATGTAGGCGTTTTTGGCGCGGAAGTACTTGAGGCCTTCGTTGGTGAAGTCCCCGTCCGTCAGGGGCTGGAGGACCTTGCGGGCCAGTGGGCCCCACAGGCCTATGCAGCAGGTTCCCGGTGTGATGTCGCGGACCTGGACCGTTCCATCGGCGGGCAGGTGGCGGGTGAACCAGTCGAGGTCGAGGTTGCCGTTGGCGCCGACCTGGAAGCGGTCGCGGGCCAGGCGGGCGACGGTGATGTCGCTGCGGATGCCGCCGTCGTGGTCGAGGAGGAGGGTGTACGTGACCGAGCCGACCGACTTGGCGACCTTGCCGGTGACCAGGCCCTCCAGGAAGTCGGCGGCGCCGGGGCCGGTCACCTCCAGGCGTTTGAGGGCCGTCATGTCGTACATCGCGACGGTCTCGCGGGTGGCCTGTGCTTCCGCGCCGACGATGGGCGACCAGTACTGTGCCGCCCAGTCGTTCGGGGCGGTGATCGAACGGCCTTCCAGCAGGGCCGAGTTGGCCTCGTACCACTGCGGGCGCTCCCAGCCGTTCGCCTCCAGGAAGACCGCGCCGTGTTCCTGCTGGCGGGTGTGGAAGGGGCTGGTGCGGATCGGGCGCGGCTCACCGGACGGCTGGAGCGGGTGGAGGATGTCGTAGACCTCGACGAAGTTCTGGCAGTCGCGGGCCAGGACGTATTCGGGGGCGAGCTGGTGCTGTTCGAAGCGGTTGACGTCGCACTCGTGGAGGTCGAAGGACGAGCAGTAGCCGTCGACCAGCCATTCGGCCATCGCGCGGCCGACGCCCGCCGAGTGCGTGACCCAGACCGCCTCGGCGACCCAGAAGCCCTTGACCTCCGAACTCTCCCCGAGGAGGGGGAAGTTGTCGGTGGTGAAGGAGAAGAGGCCGTTGATGCCCTCCTCGACCTTCGCGTCCCGTGTCGCTGGGAGCAGGGACTGCGTTTCCGTCCAGGCAGGCGCGAAGTCGTCCTCCGTGAACTTGAGGACGGAGGGCATGTCGTCGGCCTCGCCGACCGAGAGGATGTCGTCGGCCGAGATGGGCATCGGGCGGTGGCCGTAGTAGCCGATGCCGATGGCGTCGAAGCGGTCGCGGTAGTAGAGGTCGGCGTCCTGGTGGCGCAGGATCGGGCGGACGGCTTCCTCGGTCTGGCCGGCGAGGGCGGGTACTGGACCGGTCCAGGCGAGTTGGTGGCCGAGCGGGGTCAGCGGGAGGTTCATGCCGACCATGCGGGCGATCTTCGGGCCCCAGATGCCGGCGCAGCACACGACGATGTCGGCGGGGATCTCGCCCTGGTCGGTGAGGACGCCGGTGACGCGGCCGTCGGTCTGCTGGACGTCGAGGACTTCGTGGCGGGCGAGGAAGGTCACGCCGCGCTCGGTGGCCCGGCGGATCTGCGCCTCGACGGCCAGGACGGCCTTGGCGAGGCCGTCGGTGGGGACCAGGAGGCCGCCGAGGACCTTGTCCGGGTTCACGAGCGGGTGCTGCTCGACGCATTCCTCGGCGCTCAGCAGGCGGGCCTCAATGCCCCAGGCGGTGATCCAGCCGTGGCGGCGCCGGAGTTCGGCGACACGCTCGGGGGTGGTGGCGACTTCGAGGCCGCCGACCTGGAGGAAGCAGGGCTTGCCGTCGACGTCGAGGGAGCAGAACTTCTCGACCGTGTAGCGGGCCAACTCGGTCATGGTCTTCGAGGAGTTGGTCTGGAAGACCAGCCCTGGGGCGTGCGAGGACGAGCCCCCGGTGGCGGGCAGCGGGCCCTGGTCGACCACGGTCACTTCGGTCCAGCCTCGCGCGGAGATCTCGTCCGCGAGCGCCGCCCCCACGACGCCCGCTCCGATGATGACCACTCGGGGTCCCGCCATCGCCGCACCTCCGGCTAGAAAACAATCCGGTTGCTGTCTGCGCAACATGCTTCAGGTTGCGCAACTCAATGTGCCCGTCGCGAGGAGTGGGTGTCAAGGGGTCCGTGACGTCGGAAAACAGCCCGAAACACCGGCCTGAACACGCCGACACACGGCGATGCCCGGTGGGCGGTGCGCACCCTCGCGCACCGCCCACCGGGCATGTTCAACCGCCTTGCCGTTTCGGCTACTTGAGCCAGGCGTCGACCTTGTCCTTGTTGGCGTCGACCCACTTCTTCGCCGCGGCGTCGTCGGACAGCTTGTCCTGCGCTATGTACTTGGCCACGGTGTTCTGGTCGTCGTTCGTCCAGTTGAAGTTCTTCACCAGGTTGTAGGCGGGGCTGCCCGACTTGGCGAACTTCGCGCTGACGATCTTGTCGAGGTCGTAGACCGGGTAGTCGCAGGCGATCTTCGACGCGACGGCGTCACAGCCCGTCGTGTACGTCGGCAGCGCGACCTTCTTCAGCGCCACCTCGGACAGGAACCACTGCGGCTCGTAGAAGTAGCCGATCACCCACTGCTTGTTCTTCTCGGCGGTGCGGAAGGCCTGGATGAGCGCGGTCTCACTGCCCGCGTACACCACCTTGAAGTCGAGCTTCAGGTTCTTGACCAGCGCGGCGTCGTTGGTGACGTACGACGGGTCTCCGTCGAGGAGTTGGCCCTTGCCGCCCGACTCGGAGGTCTTGAACTTGGACGCGTACTTGTTCAGGTTCTTGTAGTTGAGGATGTCGGGGTGGGCTTTCGCGAGCCACGGCGGTACGTACCAGCCGATGATGCCTTTGTTGCCGGTCTGGCCGGCCTCGACGGCGGTCTTCTGGCCGGTGATGTACTTCTTCTTCAGGTCGTCGTGGCCCCAGTTCTCCAGGACGGCGTCGACCTCGCCGGTGCCGAAACCCTGCCAGGCGATCTCTTCCTTCAGGTCCTTCTTCTCGACCGTACAACCGAGTTGGTGCTGCGCGACGTACGCGACGACCGCCGCGTCCGCCTCGTAGCCCACCCACGGGTTGACCGCGAGGTTGAAGGTGCCGCACTTGCCCGAGCTGCTGCTCGATCCCGAGGAGGTGTCGCCGACCTTCGCCCCGCCGCAGGCGGTGAGGGTGAGGCCGAGGACGGCCAGGCCGGCCGCGCCGGTTCGCCAGTGTCTTGCCATGGTGTCGTGCTCCTTTAAGCGCTGGTTCGGCGCGCGGCCGCCTGAGTGATCCGGTCGAACATGACTCCGAGCAGCACGATGGCGAGCCCCGCCGCCAGCCCCTTGCCGTACAGCTCGCCCTGCGAGAATCCGGCCACGACGTCGTAGCCGAGGGCGCCGGCTCCCACCAGGCCGCCCACAACAACCATCGACAGCACGTAGATCAGGCCCTGGTTGGTCGCGAGGGTCAGGGCGCTGCGTGCCATCGGGAGTTGAACCTTGGTGATGATCTGCCAGGTGTTGCACCCGGCTGCGGTGGCCGCCTCGACGGTGGTCTCGGGCACGGCCCGCACGCCGTCGGCGGTGATCTTGATGGCGACCGGTACGGCGTACACGACGGCAGCCACGATCGCGGTGAAGCGGGTCGCGCCGAACAGCGCGAGGAACGGCACGAGGTAGACGAACGGCGGCATGACCTGCGCCGCGTCCAACGTGGGCCGCAGCAACCGGTCCACCATCGCGCTGCGCCCCATCCACACGCCGAAGGCGATGCCGAACACCATCACCACCACGGTGGCCACGATCGTCGAGGCCAGGGTCGTCATGGCGTCCGACCACACACCGGTGCCCACCAGCAGGCCCACGCACACGGCCGTGGTGACGCCGGTCTTCCAGCCGCCGAGCACCACGGCGATCCCGATCAGGGCCGCGCCGACGAGCCACCACGGCGAGTCGGTGAGCAGCGACTGGAACGGGTTGAGCAGACCGTTGGTGAGCGAGTTGCGGAAGGCGTTGGTGATGCCCGACAGGTTGTCCTGCACCCACGTCGTCACGCTGTTGGCCGCGTTCGTGATGTGCGTGCCGGTGCTGCCCTCGCCGGGGAACTGCGCCGCCCACAGGTAGGTGTGCGAGAGGTAGATCAGCACCACGACGACCACGGCGCCCGAACCGAGCAGCGGACGGCGCCACTTGAGGAGACGGCCGGCCGAGTTCCGGGCCTGCTCGGCCCGTGTGCTGGACGCGGTGGTGACCCGGTCGAGGACGATCGCCATGATCACGATGGCCAGGCCCGCGTTGAAGGCCGTACCGACGTCGAGCGTCTGCAGTGCCTGCATGACGGTCTTGCCGAGGCCGGGCGCGTCGATCAGGGCCGCGATGGTGACCATCGCGAGGGCGGCCATGATGGTCTGGTTCACGCCCATCACCACGGTCCGCTTGGCCATCGGCAGCAGCACTTTGAGCAGCGACTGCCAGCGGGTCGAGCCCATGGAGTCGGCCGCCTCGACGGTCGTCTCGGGCACGTTGCGGATGCCGTGCGCGGTGATGCGGATCGCGGGCGGGGCCGCGTAGATCACCGTGGCGATCACGGCGGAGGCCGGGCCGATGAGGAAGATCAGGGTCAGCGGGGCCAGGTAGACGAAGGTCGGCATCGTCTGCATGAAGTCCAGGAAGGGCGTGATGATCCGGTTGAACCGGTCGGACAGCCCCGCCCACACCCCCAGCGGGATCGCGAACAGCAGTGCCACGAGGACCGCGGAGAGGGTGAGCGCCAGGGTGTCCATGCTCTCCTGCCACAGGCCCTGCAGCCCGAAGAAGGCGAAGCCGGCCATGGCGAGGAGCGCGACCCGCCAGTTGCCCACGGCCCAGGACACGAAGCCGGCGATGCCGACGACCCCGAGCCAGCCGATCTGCGGCAGCGGGCGGTCACCGCTCGGCTGCGAGATCAGGTCCTGGACGAAGGTCACCAGGTTGTTGATGACCAGGCGGATCTCGTTGAAGAAGTAGAGGAAGAGCGGGTTGGAGTTGCGGTTCGCGCCGACCGAGTCGTTCAGGTCGTTGAACCACCGGTGCAGACCGGTGAGATCGGCCGCCGCCAGCGTCAGCGTCTGCTTGCCGCGCAGCACGGCGAACAGCACCAGCCAGACGAGCAGGATCGCGCCCACCATCATGGGCCGGCTGACCTTGCGCACGGCGGGGACCGTGGGAGGGGCTTCCGCCGCCCGCTCCGTCTTCTCCGGTTTCTCCACGGCGACGGTCATCACGCGTCGCCTTCCTGCCCGGCGACGACCGCGAGGATCTCCTCGTCGCCGACGATGCCGAGCAGCTTGCCGTTCTCGACGACCTTGACGGGCTTGTCGGCCGCGAGTACGGCGCGGGTGGCTTCCCGCACCACTACGTCCGGGCCCAACTCCGGCCCGTCCAGGGCGTCTCCGTCCACCGCGGGACGCATGATCCAGCGCAGGGTGAGGACGTCACCGCGCGGCACGTCCTTCACGAACTCGCGTACGTAGTCGTCGGCGGGGGCGCCGACCAGCTCGTCCCCGGTCCCGCACTGCACCATCTTGCCGTCGCGCATGATGAGGATGCGGTCGCCCAGCTTGAGGGCCTCGGACAGGTCGTGGGTGATGAACACCATGGTCTTGCCGACCTCGTGGTGCAGCCGGATGACCTCGTTCTGCATGTCACGGCGGATCAGCGGGTCGAGCGCGGAGAACGGCTCGTCGAAGAGCAGCACGTCCGGGTCGCCGGCCAACGCCCGGGCGAGACCGACGCGTTGCTGCATACCGCCGGAGAGCTGGTCGGGATAGGAGTTCTCGTACCCGGAGAGTCCCACCAACTCGACGACTTCCAGGGCCCGTTTGGTGCGCTCGGCCTTGCTCATGCCGCGGATCTCCAGGCCGAACGACACGTTGTCGACGACCTTGCGGTGCGGCAGCAGCCCGAAGTGCTGGAAGACCATCGAGAACTTCTGGCGGCGCAGTTCGCGCAGCCGCTTGGCGTCCGCGTCCCGGATGTCCTCGCCCTCGAAGACGATCTCACCCGCGGTGGGTTCGATCAGCCGGGTCAGACATCGCACCAGGGTGGACTTCCCGGAGCCGGACAGGCCCATGACGACGAAGACCTCGCCGGGCGAGACCTCGAAGTTCACATCGCGTACGGCGGCGGTGCAGCCGGTGCGGTCCATCAGCTCGCGGCGGGTGAGCCCGCACAGTTCCTCTGAGTCGGGGACCTGCTCTGCCTTCGGCCCGAACACCTTCCACAGCTTGCGCACGGATATGACCGGGGTGGGGGCCGAGTCCTGGGGCGTGCCGCGCCGCTGCGGCACCTCGGTCTGTGCTGGGGTCACGATCGACCTCTTTTCGGCGTTCAGCCGCGGAACCAGTGCTGCGGCCGGGGTTGGATGTTCTGCCAGATGTGCTTGGGCTCTCGGTACTCGTCCAGGCCGGTCGGTCCCAGCTCCCGGCCCACGCCCGAGTGTCCGAAGCCACCCCATTCCGCTTGCGGCACATAGGGGTGGTAGTCGTTGATCCACACCGTGCCGTGCCGCAGCCGCCGGGCGACCCGCTGGGCCTTCCCCGCGTCCTGCGTCCAGACGGCGCCGGCGAGTCCGTACTCGGTGTCGTTGGCGATGCGTACGGCGTCGTCCTCGTCGGTGAACCGCTCGACGGTCAGGACCGGTCCAAAGGACTCCTCGTGCACCACCCGCATGTCCTGCGTGCACGCGTCGAGGACGGTCGGCGGGTAGAAGTGCCCGTCGGCGAGGCCGAGTTCGTCCGGCCGCTCACCGCCGCACCGCAGTACGGCTCCCTCGGCGATGCCCGCCGCGACGTACGCCTCGACCTTCTCCAGGTGCTGTGCGGAGATCAGCGCCCCGGTCTCGGCCTCGGGGTCGAAGGGACCGCCGAGCCTGATCTGCCGGGCGCGGCGCACCACTTCGTCCACGAAGCGGTCGTGCAGCGAGTCCTCGACGATCAACCGGGCGCCGGCGGAGCAGACTTGACCGGAGTGCAGGAAGACGGCCGTGAGCGCGAAGTCCACGGCCGTCTCGAAGTCGGCGTCGGCGAAGATGACGTTGGGGTTCTTGCCACCCAGTTCCAGCGCCACCTTCTTCACGGTCGCGGCGGCGGTGGCCATGATGCGTTTGCCGGTCTCCAGCCCCCCGGTGAAGGAGACCATGTCCACGGCCGGGTCCTCGGAGAGCGGCGCACCCACCTCGGGTCCGCTGCCGAGCACGAGATTGGCGGCACCGGCGGGAAGCCCGGCCTCCTCCAGCGCCTTCATCAGCAGGATGGAGGTGGAGGGCGTCAGCTCACTCGGCTTGAGGACGATCGTGTTTCCCGCGAGGAGCGCCGGAGCGACCTTCCAACTGGCCTGCAGCAGCGGGTAGTTCCAGGGCGTGATCAGCCCGCACACCCCAACGGGCTCGTACACGACGCGACTTACGGCATCGTCGCGCCCGGTGTCGATGACCCGCCCGGCATCGGTCCCGCCGATCCCGCCGTAGTAGCGGAAACAGGAGACGACATCGGCGATGTCGTACTCGCTCTCCACCAGCCGCTTGCCGGTGTCCAGGGACTCGGCGCGGGCGAACTCCTTGGCGTCGCGCTCCAGGATGTCGGCGGTGCGCAGCAGCAGCGCGCCGCGCTCCCGCTCGGGGGTGCGAGGCCAGGGCCCATCGTCGAAGGCGCGGCGGGCGGCGGTGATCGCGGCCTCGGTGTCGGGGCGCGTTCCCTCGGACACGGTCGCGGTGAGCGTGCCGTCGGCGGGACAGCGGATGTCACGGTGACCGCCGGCCACCGCGTCGCGCCATTCTCCGTCCACATACAGGTCTGCCACGTGTGGAGCCCTTCGAGCGAATTTCGTTGCGCATCACGCACCGTATTGCTTGTGGTGGAACACCCTGGCGAATGTGCAGACATACGTCAAGGGGTTGGCAGATGACGATTTCGCCATGCGGCCCATTGCGCGGTCACCTCTTGACCGCGGGCGGCGCCCGGCCCAACCATGTTGCGTATCGCTCACCTTGTTGTGCAATACGCACCGACGGAGGCCGCCCATGTCCCCTCGACCGCACCCTGGCCGCGAATTCGTCCTCACTCTCTCGTGCCCGGACACCACCGGACTGGTCCACGCCGTGAGCGGCTTCCTCGTCCGGAACTCCGGCAACATTCTGGAGAGCCAGCAATTCGATGATCGACTCAAGGGCCGCTTCTTCATGAGGGTCCACTTCGACGTTTCCGATCCAAACGCCGACCTGAAAACTCTGCGTTACCGATTCGGTCCGGTCGCCGAGGCCTACCGCATCTCCTGGACCCTCCGGGACGCCTCCACCCCCACCAGGACCCTGATCATGGTGTCCAGGTTCGGCCACTGCCTCAACGACCTGCTGTTCCGGCAGCGCACCGGCGCCCTCAACATCGAGATCCCGGCGATCGTCTCCAACCACCGGGACTTCGAGGGACTGGCGGAGACCTACGGCATCCCCTTCCACCACGTCCCGGTCACCAGGGACACGAAGGCCGACGCGGAGGCGCGCCTGCTGGAGCTGGTACGCGACCTGGACATCGACCTGGTGGTACTGGCCCGCTACATGCAGATCCTCTCCGACGACCTCTGCAAGCAGCTTGAGGGCCATGCCATCAACATCCACCACTCCTTCCTCCCCAGCTTCAAGGGCGCCCGCCCCTACCAGCAGGCGTACGACCGCGGAGTGAAGCTCGTGGGCGCCACGGCGCACTATGTGACGCCGGAACTGGACGAGGGCCAGATCATCGACCAGGACGTCGTCCGCGTGGACCACTCGCTCGACCCGGAGGAACTGGTGACGGTGGGCCGGGACGTGGAGGCGCAGGTGCTGGCGCACGCGGTGAAGTGGCACAGCGAGAGCCGGGTGATGGTGTACGGAAATCGGACGGTGGTGTTCCGGTGAGCGGGCGCAGTCGTATACGGGAACTGGCCGACTCCGTGGGCTAGTTCCCCAACCGCTCCAACGCGGCCCGGCGCCACCGCTCCGTCTCCGCGACCTGGTTGAAGGTGAACACATGCAGGCCCGCCACCCCAGCCGACGGCACGGTAAGCGCCGCTGCACTGCTCGCGAGCAACCGGTCGGGCGAGTAACCGCCGGGCGCGGCGAACCGTAGGAACCAGGACGCGTGCTTCGTGAGGAAGCGCGTCGACTCCCCCACCCCGATCTTCGTAGCCATGGCCAGCAGCTTCGCCCGCTGCACAGGCCCCGCGACGCCCACATACAACGGCAGGGCGACGTCACGCCGCCGAATCCGGCCGACCCACTCGCCCAGCACGCGCGCGTCGAAGCACAGGTTGCTCACGATGTACGTGGCGTGCGTGCGCTTGTCCCACATGGCCTGGATGGTGACGTCGTCGTGGATGAGGGGGTGGCTCTCGGGGTAGCCGGTGATGCCGACGCGGGCGAACGGGCTGCCCAGCTCGCTCAGCCTGCGCAGCACCGGCAGGGCCCCGTCGTAGGCCCCGGCAGGCGGATCGGCGTCTCCGGCGGGCACGAAGACGTCGTCGACGCCCGCCTCCCGGAGCTGGTCGACGACATCCTTGAGGTGCGCGTCGTCCCGCAGCAGCCGTGCCGGCACATGCGGGACCACGCGGTAACCGTGCGCCGCCAGCCGTCCGACGAGGTCGAGGGTCGGTTCCAGGCCCTTGACCGGCGACGCCGTCACGGTGACGACGACGTCGCGCGGTACATGGGCGAGAACTTTGTCCTCGGTCGCCTTCGCGGGCAGGACCTCGTAACGGACGCTCGACAGCAGCGTCTTGAGGCCGTCGCCGCCCAACACACCCTACCCGGCCTGCTGCTGGGCGTCGCGGTGGCGGTAGTAGGCGGCCTTGGACGGAGCGACGGGCTCCTTGCCCAGGATCAGGTCGGCCGCCTTCTCGGCGATCATCATGACCGGCGCGTAGATGTTGCCGTTGGTGACGTACGGCATCACCGACGCGTCCACGACGCGCAGCCCCTCAACTCCGTGCACCCTCATGCTCGTTGGGTCGACGACGGACATGTCGTCGGTGCCCATCTTGCAGGTGCAGGACGGGTGCAGGGCGGTCTCGCCCTCCTTGGCGACCCAGGCGAGGATCTCCTCGTCGCTCTCCACGGACGGGCCGGGTGAGATCTCCCCGTCGTTGTACGGGGCCATGGCGGGCTGGTTGAGCAGCTTGCGGGCGACCCGGACCGACTCGACCCACTCGCGGCGGTCCTGTTCCGTGGACAGGTAGTTGAAGCGCAACGCCGGGTGCTCCAGCGGATCCTTGCTCTTGATCTTCACCGAGCCGATCGCGTCGGAGTACATGGGCCCGACGTGCACCTGGTAGCCGTGGCCGCCGGCCGGCGAGGAGCCGTCATAGCGGACCGCGATCGGCAGGAAGTGGAACATCAGGTTGGGGTAGTCGACGTCCTCGTTGCTGCGGGCGAAGCCGCCGGCCTCGAAGTGGTTGGTGGCTGCGGGGCCCTTGCGGAAGAGCCACTGCAGGCCGATGAAGGGGGCGCGCCACTTCGCCATGTACGGCTGCATGGAGACGGGTTGCTTGCAGGCGTACTGGATGTACACCTCCAGGTGGTCCTGCATGTTCTCGCCGACGCCCGGCAGGTCGTGGACGACGTCGATGCCGAGCGCGCTCAGCTCCTCGGCGTTGCCGACACCCGAAAGCTGAAGCAGCTGCGGGGAGTTGATGGCGCCGCCGCAGAGAATGACCTCGCGGGCGCGCACCTGCTGGACCTTTCCTCGGTGCTTGTACTCGACGCCGACGGCCTTCTTGCCCTCGAAGAGGACGCGGGTGACCATCGCGCGGGTGGTGACGGTGAGGTTGGGCCGCTTCCGTACGGGCTTCAGGTACGCCTTGGAGGCGGAGAGCCGGCGGCCCCGGCTGACGTTGCGGTCGAAGGGCGCGAAGCCCTCCTGCTGGTAGCCGTTGACGTCGTCGGTGCGCGGATAGCCCGCTTCCTGGACGGACTTGAGGAAGGCGCCGAACAACGGGTTGGCGGCGGGGCCGCGTTCGAGGACGAGCGGGCCGTCGTGGCCGCGGAACTCGTCGTCGGCCTCGGCCGCGAGGCAGTTCTCCATCCGCCGGAAGTACGGCAGACAGTGCGCGTAGTCCCAGCTCTCCATGCCGGCGTCGGCGGCCCAGCGCTCGTAGTCCATGGGGTTGCCGCGCTGGAAGATCATGCCGTTGATGCTGCTGGAACCGCCCAGCACCTTGCCGCGCGCGTGGTAGATGCGCCGGTCGCCCATGTGCGGCTCGGGTTCCGACTCGTACTTCCAGTCGTAGAACCGGCTGCCGATCGGATAGGTCAGCGCCGCGGGCATGTGGATGAAGACGTCCCACGGGTAGTCGGGCCGGCCGGCCTCCAGGACCAGGACCTCGTTGCCCGGGTCCGCGGAGAGCCGGTTCGCCAGTGCGCTGCCGGCGGATCCACCGCCGACGATGACGAAGTCGTATTGCAGGGGAGCCATGATCTCTCGTCTCGCTCGCGCCGTAGATACGCGAGGCATGCTAATACGGGTAGCGCCATACGCACCAGGTTGCGAGCAACGCAACTTGCAAGGTCCAGGTTTCGGAGTTGTTACTTGCACCGGCGTTGTTTACTGCGCCTATAGTTTCGCTGTGAGCAACTACAGTCCAGATACTGAAACGACAGGTTCGCAGTCCGGCGGGGTCCAGTCCGTCGACCGCGCCATCAGCGTGCTGGAGATCCTGGCCCAGCGTGGCGAGGCCGGTGTCAGTGAGGTGGCCGGCGAGATCGACGTTCACAAGTCGACGGCGTTTCGGCTGCTCGGGGCCCTGGAGGCGCGCGGGCTCGTGGAGCAGGCGGGCGAGCGCGGAAAGTACCGGCTCGGCTTCGGGATCGTGCGGTTGGCGGGTGCCGTCACCGGGCGCATCGACATCACGCAGCAGGGCCGCCCGGTGTGCGAGCGCCTCGCCGAGGAGATGGGCGAGACCGTCAACATCGCCGTCATGCAGGAGCAGTACGCGATCAATCTCTACGAGGTACGCGGCCCCGGCGCCGTCACCGCGCACAACTGGGTCGGCGAACTGACCCCGTTGCACGCCACCTCCAGCGGCAAGGCCCTACTGGCCCACCTGCCCGCGAAGGAGCGCGCCGCGCTGCTGGCGGAGGCGGGCCTGAAGAAGGTGACCCCGCACACCATCACCTCGAAGACGAAGCTGGAGAAGAACCTCGCCGAGGCCCGGGAGCGCGGCTATACCTGGACGCTGGAGGAGCTGGAGATCGGGCTGCACGCCGTGGCCGCCCCGGTCCGCGACCGGGACGGCGTGGTGATCGCGGCGGTCAGCGCCTCAGGTCCCGCGTACCGGTTCACCGAGGAGCGCCTGCACGAACTCGCCCCGGTGCTGGTCAAGGGCGCCGAGGAGATCAGCCACCGCATGGGGTACCTGGGCTGAGTCACCCCTGGTGGGTGCGGATCCCCAGGCGCTCGTTCACCCAGTCGTGGAACGCTCCAATGTGGTGCTCGCTCGGCACCAGCACCCCGCCCTTGGCGTACATCCGGGAGCTCATCCCGGGCTGCGTGCGCTCGCAGGCCTCGAAGTCCTGGCGGTTGACCCGGTCGAAGAGTTCCACGGACCGGCTGACGTCCTTGCCGCTCTCGACGACGTGCGGGAGATAGAGCCAGTCGCACTCGACGATCGTGCGGTCGACGGCCACCGGGTACATCCGGTGGAAGATCACATGGTCGGGTACGAGGTTGATGAACACCTGCGGCTTGATGGTGATCGCGTAGTAGCGCCGGTCCTGGTCCTCGCTGACCCCGGGAATGCGGTCGAGGCCTTCCGAGCCGTCGACGGTGAATCCCTGGACCTCCTCACCGAACTCGGCGCCGTGGCCGACGTAGTACTGGGCGGCGTAGCCGTCGGCGAACTCCGGGAGTACCTCGGTGAGTTCGGGGTGGATCGTGGCGCAGTGGTAGCACTCCATGAAGTTCTCGATGATGAGCTTCCAGTTGGCCTTGACGTCGTAGACGATGCGCCGGCCCACCGAGAGGTGGTCGATGTCGTAGTGATCGAGGGACTCCACGTCGCCAAGGCGGGTGACGACCTCGCTGATGACGTCCTCGTCGAACGACGGCGGGTTCTCCGCCAGGTTGACCCACACATAGCCGAGCCATTCGCGGACGGCAACGCTCACCAGGCCGAACTCGGTGCGGCCGACGTCGGGCATCTTCGTGAGGTTGGGTGCCGCGACGAGTTTGCCGTTCAGGTCGTACGTCCAGGCGTGGTACGGGCATTGGAAGGCCCGTTTGACCTCGCCGGCCTCCTCGGTGCAGAGCTTGGCGCCGCGGTGCCGGCAGACGTTGAAGTAGGCGCGTATGGAGTTGTCGCGGGCGCGCGTGATCAGGATGCTCTCGCGGCCCACGTCGACGGTCCGGAAGGCGCCCGGCCTGGCCAGGTCGGAGGAGCGCACGGCGCAGAACCACATCGTCTCGAAGATGTGTTCCTGCTCCTGGGCGAAGATGCCCGGGTCCGTGTAGGAGGAGCCGGGCAGGGTGGCGATCAGGCTGTCCGGCAGGCTGGTCGAGGTCACAGTGCACTCCTCGGAGAACGTCGTGGGTCGGTCATTCACACGCCGGGAAGAGCGACTCCGGACGGCGTAGTCAAACGGTGTGCTCACGGGTCAACTCGCGGTGGCGGCAAGCTGTTTGCGCCACCGCATGAACAGCCGCGGCTGGTTCATGGCGAGCACGGCGACCGGCTGCCCGGCACACCGGTAGACGGCGAGGAAACTACGGTCGCCCGGGGCGCCCTCCTCGACGGTCACACTGTCGGCACCGGCCGCGTGACCGGCGAACTGGATCTTCACGCCGTACTGGTCCGACCAGAAGTACGGCGGCCGGGGCGCCCCCGCCTCCACCGCACCCCATGACAGCAGCGCGGCCACGGCCGCGTCGGGCCGCTCCCGCGCACCGGTCCAGTGCTCCACCCGGCGGTGGAACCCCGCCTGCGGGTCGTACCAGGAAGCACAATCTCCTACGGCGACCACACCCGCGACGCTGGTACGGCCGTCGGCACCGCACTTGACGCCGTTGTCGAGTTCGACGCCGGACCCTTCGAGCCACTCGACGCACGGCCGCGCGCCGACACCGACAACGACGATGTCGGCGGGGACCGTTCGACCGTCCTCCAGCAGCACGGCGTCGACGCGGGTCTCCCCGCTCAGCCCCTTCACCCCGACACCGCACAACAGCCGTACGCCGTGGGCCTCGTGGAGGGCGGAGACGATGCCGCCCATGGTCTCGCCGAGCGGTCCCGCGAGGGGGGTCGGTGCCGCCTCGATCACCGTCACGTCGAGTCCGAGGGCGTAGGCGGTGGAGGCGACCTCGGCGCCGATGAACCCGCCGCCGATCACCACCAGGCGTCCGCCCAGGGCGAGTTCGTCGCGCAGGGCGCGGGCGTCGTCGAGAGTGCGCAGGGTGTGCACCCCTGCCAGTCCGTCCGTGCCCGGCAGGTTCCGCGCCACCGCACCGGTCGCGACGACGACGCCGTCGGCCCGGACCTCCCGCCCGTCGTCGAGGAGCACGACCCGCTCCGCGCCGTCGACCCGGAACCCGACGGCACGAGCGCCGAGCAGCCACTCCGCCCGCAGGTCCTCGTCGTCGGACTCCAGCGCGAGATCGGCCTCGCCGACGGTCCCGGCCAGGAACTCCTTGGACAACGGCGGCCTGTCGTACGGCCGATGGGGTTCGTCGCCGATGACGACGAGCCGTCCGTCGTAGCCCTGTTTCCGCAGCGAGCGCGCCGCCGACAGCCCGGCCAGCGAGGCGCCCACCACGGCCACGGTCCTCACGCGGGTCCTCCGGCGAGCCGGGACGCGACGCAGGGCGGCAGGTTCGGGGCGTCCGTGGACGGCACCACGTAGATCATGCCGTCCTGGACGAGCACCTCGTGGGTACGCACCGGGCGCTTGGCCGGCGGGGCGTCGACGGCTCCGGTGCGGAGGTCGAACTTCGAAGCGTGCAGCGGGCATTCCACCTCGCAGCCCTCCAGCCAGCCGTCGGCGAGCGAGGCGTCCTGGTGAGTGCACGTGTCGTCGATGGCGAAGACCTCGCCGTCGTCGGTGTGGAACACCGAAACCGGCGGATCGATGTCGAGCCGGTAGGCCTCGCCTCGCGGCAGATCCACGAGAAGGCACACGGGAATCATCATGACACCTCGGTGCGTATAGCGAAACGGATTGCGGTAAGCGCAACGTCAGTTTGAGGGCGGCCCCAAACCGTTGTCAAGGCATTCAGAGGCCACGCGAAGCCCTTACCCAGCGTTGCTTTTCACGCAACATCGCGCGCCATCAGCAACACCAGGTAGTGCTCAGAACCCGCGGTCGATCCACTCCTGAAGATGCGGAGCCTCAGCGGCGACGGTGGTCGTGTCACCGTGGCCGGTGTATACGACGGTGCCGCCCGGCAGCCCGAGCAGCCGGTCCCGGATCGAGTCGACGATGGTCGGGAAATCGCTGTACGACCGTCCCGTCGCCCCCGGTCCGCCCGCGAAGAGCGTGTCACCACTGAAGAGGGCGTTCAGTCCCGGCACGTACAGGCACACCGCGCCGGGCGCGTGACCGGGCGTGTGCAGCACGGTCAGCTTGTCCCCCGCCACCGCCACGACCTGCCCGTCGGCCAAATCACCGTCGGGGACCCGATCCGGGTGGGTCTGTTTCCACAGCGGCAGGTCGTCGGTATGGAGCAGGATCGGAGCGCCGGTGCGGTCGGCGAGTTCGGGTGCGGCGTCGATGTGGTCGTTGTGGGCGTGGGTGCAGATGATGGCGGTCAGTCTGCGGTCGCCGATCGCCTCGACGATGGCGTCGGCGTCATGGGCGGCGTCGATGACGACGACCTCATGGTCGTCGCCGACGATCCACACGTTGTTGTCGACGTCCCAGGTGCCGCCGTCGAGCGTGAACTGCCCCGAGGTGACGAGGTGTTCGATGCGCGCACCCATCAGAACACCACCACCGAACGCAGCACATCGCCACCGTGCATCCGCTCGAAGGCCTTCTCGACGTCCTCCAGCGCGATGGTCTCCGTGACGAACGCGTCCAGATCCAGCCGCCCCTGGAGATAGAGGTCGATCAGCATCGGGAAGTCGCGGGAGGGCAGGCAGTCGCCGTACCAGCTCGACTTGAGTGCGCCGCCGCGTCCGAAGACGTCGAGGAGCGGGAGTTCGAGCTTCATCTCCGGGGTCGGGACGCCGACGAGGACGACCGTGCCGGCGAGGTCACGGGCGTAGAAGGCCTGCTTGTACGTCTCCGGGCGACCGACCGCCTCGATGACGACATCGGCACCGAAGCCGCCGGTCAGTTCGCGGATCGCCTCGACCGGGTCGGCGGCCTTGGAGTTCACGGTGTGTGTGGCACCGAGGGAGCGGGCCTGCTCCAGCTTTCGGTCGTCGATGTCGACAGCGATGATCCGCGCTGCCCCCGCGAGCCGCGCTCCGGCGATCGCCGCATCGCCGACCCCGCCACAGCCGATGACGGCGACAGTGTCACCGCGCCCCACGTTGCCGGTGTTGATCGCCGCGCCTATGCCCGCCATCACCCCGCAGCCCAGGAGCCCGGCAGCGGCAGCCGATGCGGCCCGGTCGACCTTGGTGCACTGTCCGGCGGCCACCAGTGTCTTCTCGGCGAAGGCGCCGATACCGAGAGCCGGGGAGAGTTCCGTGCCGTCGAGCAGGGTCATCTTCTGCTTCGCGTTGTGGGTGTCGAAGCAGTACTGGGGCCGTCCACGCCGACAGGCCCGGCAATTCCCGCACACGGCGCGCCAGTTGAGGATCACGAAGTCACCGGGGGCGACATCGGTGACCCCCTCCCCCACCGACTCCACGACCCCCGCGGCCTCGTGGCCGAGCAGGAAGGGGAAGTCGTCGTTGATACCGCCCTCGCGGTAGTGCAGGTCGGTATGACAGACCCCGCAGGCCTCGACCTTCACCAGCGCCTCGCCCGGCCCGGGGTCGGGGACGACGATCGTCTCCAGGCTGACGGGGGCACCCTTCCCCCGCGCGATCACAGCACGGACCTGGTGAGTCATGGGCACTCCTCGGCTGGTACGAGACCTGAGCGGAATGTTGCTCATTACGGCACGCTTCTCACGTGCCGCAACACAGCATCATGGAGGGCCGAACCGGGGTCAAGGATTCGGCACGCGAAAGCTCGCGGCAGCTCCGGGCGCCCTCCGAGGACACGTCCACCTCGGAGACGGCGCCGACCAGCGAGAACTGCCGCGAGAGGCCCTGTTCGTCAGGCGCCGAAGACCTGGAACTCCGAGACCTGTCCGGCCGGCCAGCCGTTGTTCGCGGTGATGTTGAGTCGTACGTAGCGGGTGGTGGCGGTGGAGGGGAGCGTGAGGGTCGCGGTGTTGCCGGTGGCCGGGTCGAAGGTGTAGCCCGCCGAGGCGAGCAGCTGGGTGAAGGTGCCGCCGTCCGTGCTGCCCTGGACGGAGAGGGTCTGGGTACGGGTGGCCCAGGCGGTGGCCGGGGGAAGTTTCAGGACGATCCGTCTGACGCCGGTCGTGGCGCCCAGGTCGACCTGGACCCACTGCGGGAAGGCGTTGTTGGCGGACTCCCAGTAGGTGGTGGTGTCACCGTCGGTCGCGTTGCCCGAGGCGTACGTCTGGGTGTGGCTGCTCTCCGAAGTGGGGCGGTGGAGAGCCAAGTTGGTGGTGCTGGACGGGGGGTCGGTGGTGACGGTGACCTGGTTGGAGGGCTGCGACACGTTGCCCGCCGCGTCGTAGGCGACGACGTCGAAGGCATAAGCGGTGGACGCGCCAAGTCCCGTGACGGTGAAGGAGGTTGAGCCGGTGGTACCCACCTGGGTGCTGGTCGAGCCGGACACCTGAAGGACGCGGTAGCCGCTCACGCCGACGTTGTCGGTCGCCGTGTTCCAGCTCAGCGAGACGGAGTCGCTGGTGTGCCCGGTGACTGTCAGGCCGCCCGGCGTGGCGGGCGGTGTGGTGTCGCCGCCGTTCGGAACCACCGGCTGGGTGGGGCGAGTTGCGGTCAACGCGAGCTGGCCCTTGAGCATGCGGCCGCCGTCGCCGGTCAGGCGCAGGTAGTAGTCGGAGGAGCAGGCGGTGCCGTCCTCGTCGAGGGCGAGGAACCCGGAGTTGGTGGGCACCCAGGCCTGGGTCTCGGCGGTCTTGGCGATCTGGTTGCCCTCGTTGTACTCGTCGAACATGGAGATGTAGATGCCCTGCACCCCGGCCCGCACCATGTTGTAGAACTGCCGCCACATGAAGTCGCCGTGCGCGCGCTGCCGGCCTGAGACGTCGCCGGGCAGGACGCAGGGCTGGAAGTCGATGCCGTTGGCGTTGCAGTCGGCCTGGTCGGGGACGGTGTAGGTGGTGTACGCGTTGTCGGCCTCGGTCACGTTGCCGATGGCGCCGACCATCCAGGGCGAAATCATGTTGAAGGCGTGGTAGACGCCCAGGAAGCCGGACTGTGAGCCCCCGGTCCCCGTCCGCCATTCGCGCGGGACGCCGCCGATGACGTAACACCCCTGTCCCTTGAACCAGTTGACGACATCGAGGCAGGCGTCGGCGGTGAAGGGGTGGTTGGGGTCGTTGAAGCCGAAGCCCCAGATACAGACGACCGGCTTGCCGTTCTGCTTCGCGTAGGCCGAACTCGCGGTGTGGGCGGACATCTTGTTCGTCCAGTCCGTCTTGATCTCGGACTGCATGTTCGTCCAGTTGGAGACGTCGTACATGATGTAGAACTTCCGGCCGTACGACTCGGCGGCGCTGCGCACCTTGGTCGCCACGGCGTCGCGGGTGGGACCCTCGCCGCCGGTCGGGTTGAAGCGTTGCAGGGCTGCCGTGTCGATGTTGTTCTGCTGCATCCACAGGAAGTGGGTGTTCACCGTCTGCTGGTCGTACGAGGAGAACAGCGTGGCGGGCTGGCCGTTGCCGAGGGCGGCGTACGACGTCTGGTACGTGTTGGTGTAGTCGCGCATGTCGGGCCAGCACTTGATGCCGGTGTTGGTCGGGGACGGGGGCTGGCTCCAGTTCTGGGTCCAGTGCCACCAGCCGTTGATGGGCGCGCCGTCGCCGATGCAGGCGAACCAGCCCTGGTAGCCGACGGTGACCTTGCCGACGACGTCGCCCGGCCCGCTGGCCGCCGACGCGGTGGGCGCGAGTGCGGTCTCGGTCGCTCCCACCGTTCCTACGGCGGTGGTCGCGATCGCGGCTCTCAAGAAGACTCTGCGTGTGACACCCATGTGGATTCCTCCGGGCTCCTCTTCAGGTGGTCGGTGTCGCCGGGCGTGAGCGTGTTCCCGCTCGCGCCCGGCGACACCCTCGGCTCGGATCAGCTGTTCCAGACCTGGAACTCCGAGATCTGACCGGCCGGCCAGCCGTTGTTCGCCGTGATGTTCACCCGGAGGTATCGCTCGGTGGTCGCGGTGAACGTGAGGGTGACCGTGTTGTTGGTGGTGGGGTCGAAGGTGTACGTCGCCGACGACTTGAGGGTGGTGAAGGCGGCGCCGTCGGTGCTGCCCGACAGGGACAGCGTCTGGTTGCGGGCGCCCCAGGTCGCGGGGAGCTGGAGGACGACGCGGCTGGTGCTCTGCGCCGAACCGAGGTCCACCTGCACCCATTGCGGGAAGGCGTTGTTGGCGCTCTCCCAGTAGGTGCCCTGGTTGCCGTCCGTCACGTTCGACGACGCGTACACGTCGGTGTGGCTGGACTCGGTGGTGGCCGCGCCGGCCGCCAGGTTCCTGCTCACCGTGCCGGCGCCAACTCCGGTCAGTGCGACCGTGGTCGTGCCGTTCGACGCGTTGCTGGCGATGCTGAGATCACCGGTGCGGGTGCCGGACGCGGTGGGCGTGAACGTGACGGCCACCGTGCAGGAGGCTCCCGCCGCGATCGACGTCCCGCAGGTGTTGGTCTGCGCGAAGTCGCCCGTGGCGGTGATGCCGGAGACGGTCGCGGCGGCGGTTCCGGTGTTGGTCACCGTGACCGACTGCGCGCTGCTGGCGGTGTTGAGCGCCTGGGTGGGATACGTCAACGATGTCGGGCTGGCCGACAGGGTCGCCGGTGAGGAGCCGCCGTCGCTGGGGAACACCTCGAAGTCCGACAACTGGGCAGCGTTCCAGCCCGTGTTGGCGGTGATGTTCACTCGCACGTATCGTGCCGTGGCCGAACTGAACGTGATGGTGACTGTGTTGCTGTTGGCGCTCGGGTCGAAGGTGTACCCGGCCGAGGCCTTGATCGTGGAGAAGCTGGAGCCGTCCGTGGAGCCCTGCACCGACAGGGTCTGCGTGCGGGTGGACCACGCCGTCGCCGGCGGGAGCTTGAGCACGACCTTGCCGACGCCGTAGTTCTGGCCGAGGTCGACCTGGGCCCACTGCGGGAACGAACCGTCCGTGCCCTCCCAGTACGTCGACGCGTCCGTGTCGGTGAGGTTCGAGGCGACGTAGGGACTCGTGCTCGAACTCGCCGACGCGGGCCGCCCTGCGGCGATGTTCGTGGTGCTGTCGATGCCGGTGCCGGTCAGGGTGACGGTGGTCGGGCTGTTGTTGGCGTTGCTGGTGATGGTCAGGTTGCCGGTGCGGGACCCGCCCGTGGTGGGCTTGAAGCCGACGTTCACCGTGCAGGAGGCGCCGACCGTGAGGGTGGAGCAGTTGTTGGTCTGGCTGAAGTCACCGGTCGCCGCGACGGCCGAGACGGTCGCCGACGCGGTGCCCGAGTTCGTCACCGTCACCGTCTGCGCGGTGGCCGACGAGCCGACCACCGTACCGGCGAAGGACAGACTCCCCGGGTCGGTGTTCAGCACCGGGCCCGGCGCGGTGCCGGTACCGGAGAGGCTGACCGTGTTGGTGATCCCGCCCGCGTTGACGGTCAGGGATCCGCTACGGCTGCCGGTCGCCGTCGGGGCGAACTTCACGCTGACGGTGCACGAGCCGTTGGCCGCGATCGACGAACCGCAGGTGTTGGTCTGGGAGTAGTCGCCGCTGGTGGAGATCGACGAGACGGACGCGGCGGTGCTGGTCGGGTTGGAGACGGTCACGGTCTGTGCGGTGCTCGTCGAACCGGTCGCCACGGAACCGAAGTTGAGCGCGCCGGGGGTGGCCGTCACGCCTTCGGGCGGGTAGGGCGGGAAGACCGGAGTCGGCCAACCGCCGCAGTACGGCGTGCCGCTGATGCCGGAGTTGCCGCCGCCGTCGGTGACGACGAAGTTGCCGCCCGAGCAGTTGTAGACCGGGGCGGAGTAACCGACGCCGGTGGCCGTGACGTTGGTGAACTTGGCGGCGCCGCCGGTCTGTTCCTGGAGGGCGAAGGTTCCGGTGCCGGCGATGGTCACGTTGTTGAGGTTGACCCCGCTGATGGTGCCCTCGACCCACTGGACCGCTTCGTAGGGGCTCTGCTGGATCAGCGCGTTGGTCACGTTGATGGGGCCGGTGATGGCGCCCTGGCTGCCGTCGAACCACAACGCACCCACGCCGAACTGCCAGTTCGGGTCGAGGCTGCCGGCCCGGACCATGGTGTTGTCGGAGATCGTGGTGGTGCCGACCGGCGTCGATGTGAAGCGCTGCCCCACGTGGATGCCGCCGCCCTGGGCGATGCCGGTGTCCACCACGCGGTTGCCGCTGACAGTGTTGTCGTGGCCGCCGTAGATCGCGATGGCGTTGGCGAGGATCTGCAGGGACACGGTGTTGTTGGAGATCGTGTCGTTGGCGTCGGCGCCGACGCCGGAGTCCGCCCAGGTGGCGACGCCGTCGTCGCCGGTGTTGCGAATGTCGCTGTTGGTCACCTTCGAGTTGGTGACGCCACCATGGAAGTTGATGCCGTCGGCGGTGGTGTCACGGATGCGCATGCCGGTGAACGTCAGCCCGTCCATGGGCCCGTCCATCCAGGCGCCGACCTTCATGTGGTCGATCCACAGGTTGGAGACGGTCGAGTCGCTCAGCGCGCCGCCGATGCCGTTGACCTGGGCGCTGTCGTCGCGTTCCTGCACATTGCCGAAGATCGCGAAGTTCTGCAGGCGCACACCGGTGCTCGCGTTGGGCGCCGAGTTGCCGTAGAAACCGGGAGCCGTGCCGGTGACGGTCGCGTACCACATGCCGGCGCCGGCGATCGTGACGTTGTTGACGCTGATGTGGCCGGGGATGTTGAAGGTGCCCGGCGGGATCCACACGGTGCCGCCGGGGCCCGCCGAGCTGATCGCGGCGTTGAAGGCGCTGGTCGCGTCGGCCACGCCGGTCGCATCGGCGCCCTTGCTGGTCACCGACACCGCGCCCGAGGGGGCGGCCGGGGCGGCGCCGACCTGCTCGAAGTCGGCGAAGTCGAGCGTGTACGAGGAGGCGGTGTCCCCCGAGTCGACCTGGAACTTGAAGGTCGTTCCGGCCGGATAGGTGCTGGAGAACAGGCGGTGGGCCTCGTCGAAGAAGTGGTGCGGGTTGCTGCCCGGCGTGTTGGTGAAGGGGTAGCTGCCGTAGTACCAGCTGTAGGCGTTGGTCAGGGTGAAGTCGGGCTGCTTGACGCCGTTGACGTACAGCGACAGCGCGGCGGTGTAGACCGAGCCGCCCGAAGTGTCGGGAATGCTGTACCGGAAGTTGATCGAGTTGGTCGCCACCGGCGTGGTGAACGTGACGTACTGGCCGGTGCCCTGGAGCGTCGTCGCCTTGCGGTACGACGCCTCGTCGGCGAGCTGGCCCTGGGTGTAACTCGGGCCGATGTTCGTGCCGTTGGTGGCGGAGTTCTCCGCCTGCACCTCGACGTAGGGCAGGCTCGCGCCGCTGCCGCCGGTGGCTGTGGACGCCGCCGCGGCGGGTGGGACAGCCAGAGCGAACACGCCTACGGCGGCCAGCATCACGGTGCTGACCGCGCAGACGAGGGCTCGTCTCAGATCTCGGATGGAATGGAACACGTGCCACTCCTTACGTAATGAAATGCCGGAACTGTCGCGCTGGCGCCGCCAGAGAGGGACGGGAGACGGGGGGCCGGTGACGATGCATGGGGGACCGTAATATCCTTGGCATGATCACGCAATAACTAGACAGAGCTTTGCAACAAACAAAAATGTATCCCGCAAGATCCCGGGCGTCCGCACACACGACGGTGCCGCCGGACGGGTTGTCCGGCGGCACCGTGGGGAGGGTGGGGTGAGGAGGCGGGCGGGGTCAGGCGCTCCAGACCTGGAATTCGGACACCTGGCCCGCGGGCCAGCCGTTGTTGGCGGTGATGGTGACGCGGTAGTAGCGCCGGGTGGCGGCGGGGAAGGTGAGCGTCACGGTGTTCTTGGTGTTCGGGTCGAAGGTGTAGGCCGCCGAGGACTTCAGGGGGGTGAAGGTGGTGCCGTCGGTGCTGCCGCCGAGGGTCAGGGTCTGGGTGCGGGCGCCCCAGCCGACGGGCAGTTGCAGAACCACGCGGGAGGCGCTCCGGGCCGAGCCCAGGTCGACCTGGACCCACTGCGGGAACGCGTTGTTGGCGCTCTCCCAGTAGGAACCCTGGTTGCCGTCCGTCACGTTCGAGGACGGGTATACATCGGTGTGGCTGGACTCGCTGGTGGGCCTGCCTGAGGCGAGGTCGGTCCCGGTCGGGTCGGTGCCGGTGCCCGAAAGGGCCACCGTGGTGGGGCTGTTGGACTGGTTGCCGGTCACGGTGAGGGTGCTGGTGCGGGTGCCGGAGGCGGTGGGTCCGAAGGTGACGGAGACCGTGCAGTTCGCTCCGGCGGCCAGCGAGGTGCCGCAGGTGTTGGTCTGGGCGTAGTCACCGCCGGTGGTGATTCCGGTCAACGAGGCCGTGGCGGCACCGGAGTTGGTGACCGTGACGGTCTGTGCGGCGCTGGTGGTGTTCACCGCCTGGTCGGCGAAGGTGAGTGATCCGGGAGACGCGGTCAGGGTGGCCGACGGTGAGCTGCTCCCCGTGGCGAAGCTGAAGTTGTTGATGTTCCAGCCGCCGCTGTCCTGGTTAAGGGTCAGGGTCTGCCGACCGGCAGGCAGGGTCACCTGCGTGGTCGCGGTGACCCAGGTCTGCCAGTCGCCGGTGGCGGGCAGGTCGACGGCTCCGGTGAGGTTCGTGCCGGAGGCGTCCGACAGGTGCAGCGCGCCGGACACCGCGGACGGGGCCGCGATGCGGAGGTCGAGGGTGTAGGTACCGGCCGCGGCGACGTCGACGGTGTAGCGGAACCACTGGCCTGCGCCGGTCCAGCCCAGGTTGTAACCGCCGCCTGTGTCCGAGGTGTTGTCGAGGTCGACGCCGTCGGCGCGGTAGGAGTTGGCGTTGCCGTTGACGGAGGTGACGTTGTAGGCCACGCCCTGGCCGCCGGTGTCGTAGTCCTCCGCCTGGACCGTTCCAGGCACGGCGGCCGGGGTGCCGCCATAGGGGCCCTCGGGAGCGGGTGGCGGCCAGTGGTTGTCGCTCAACGTCGCGACGAATCCGGTGGAGTTGTTGACGAAGGCCGAGGTGCCGGAGCCAAGTCCCGTGACCGTGTTGCCGGTTATCGTCGCGGAGCCGGTGGGCGCGGGGTAGAACGGCGGCGAGATCGCGATGCCGTTGCGGCCGGGACTGCTGACGGTGTTGTCCTGGAGCAGGGTGTTGGTCGAGGTGGAGAAGGCGATCCCGTCGTAGAGGGAGTCGGTGACGGTGTTGCCGGTCACCGTGACCCTGTCGACGGTCCCGGTGTTCTGTCCGTCGCCGCCGTTGCCGATGTGCAGGGCGGGTTGGCCCTGGCTGTAGGCGTTGCCGCCGGAGCGGACCACGGTGTTGCCGGTCACGGTCGCGGACAGCAGGTCGCTGCCGTTGACACCGAAGCGGCCGGCGCCCAGGCCGATGTAGCGGGCGGTGTCGCTGATGTAGTTGTTCTTGACCTGGTGGCCGCTGCCGCCGTAGATCCCGATGCCCTTGCCGCCCCACGGTGCGATCGAGGTGTTGTCGCTGACGGTGACATCGGTCATCGGGTTGTAGTGGGTCTGGGAGCCGTCGCTGTTGGTGTTGTAGGCCACCGAGTTGATGGCGATCGCGTCGTCCCCGGTGCCGCGGACGAAGTTGTTGGTGACCGTCAGGTTGTTGCCGGTGTCCGCGTTCAGCGACACGTTGTTGACGTTGATCCCGTCGGCCCAGATCGACGTCAGCCTGCTGTTCTTCACCGTCCCGCCGGTGCCGGAGGCCCAGAAGCCGGACATGGTGTGCTGGGTCCAGATGCCGTCGGCCAGCCAGTCGGTGCCGGTGGTGTCCATCGCGCCGCCGTCCCCGCCGATGGTGCTCCGGCTGACGGCGTTGGCGTCGATGTGGAAGTCACGCACAGTGCAGGAGGTCAGGTCGAACAGGGCTGCCAGCGGGGTGGAGTTGGGGACGGGTACGTCACGGTAGACCGTGCTGTACCAGAGGCCCGCGCCCGCGATGGTGATCCCCTGTGCGTTCAGGCCCGCGGTGCCCTTCACGTAGAAGGTGCCCTGCGGGATCCAGAGGATCTTGCTCTGCTCCTGTGCCTGGTCGATGCAGTTCTGGATGGCGGCCCGGCTGTCCACGGACCGGCTGTCGGCCGCGCCGTTGGTCGGGGTGTCGTCCGCCACCGCGCCGCAGCTCGTGATCGAGATCGAGTTCGCGGGCTGCGTCTGCGGCGCCGGCGGGTTCTCCACGTCGACGGAGTCCACGTCGTAGGAGGACGCGCTGTTGTCGGAGTCCTTGCGGAGCGAGAACGTGGCGCCCGCCGGGATCGGGGCCCCGGTGACGAAGGTGTGCGACTCGTCCCAGAAGACCCTCGGGTCGCCGTCGGCCGGGTTCTGGTCGTCGCTGGTGTTGTAGTTGCCGTTGCCCTCGTACACCCAGCTCTGCCGCGAGTTGAGGTCCAGGGCCTGCCGGAACACCCCGTCGACGTACAAGTTCAGCGTGCCGGTCTCGCCACCGCCGGATGCCGAATCCGGGATGCTGGCGCGGACGTTGAGGAAGGAGATCGGCTGTCCGGTGGTGTTCGTCCACTGCACCGACTGGCCCGTGCCGTCCAGGTGGACGTAGGAATGGCCCGAGGCCTCCAGGGATGCGTTCGAGTACTGCGTCGTCGGCGCCGAGGTCAGCGACCGGACGGCCGCGCCCCCGGCCGGAGTTCCGCCCTCGGCCTCGTAGACCGAGAACGGGGTCGTCGCACCCACCGCCGCGCTCGCTGTCGCGTTGGCCGCCGTCCTGGACGGCGGCGCATCCTGTGTGGCGGCGGCCGGTAAGACGGACACGCACAGCGCGCCGACCGCGGCGACGGCAGCCACCGCCAGTCGCCGGGGTCTGGGGATCGTCAGCATCTGATGCTCCTTCAGGAGTTCGGGGAACCGGCGCCCCGACCGTACAGAGCACGCATCCACCCCGCTAGATTCCGACGAAGTAAAGAATGATTCATGCAAGCAATTGCAAGTTTCTTGCCAAGCGCCGCAAATTAGGTGCAGGAGATCGCGAACGGCTCGGGAACGGCCGTCCACCACTTCTCCGGACGCAGCCTTGCCGCGACCGGAATGCGGTTAGGGTGCTATGGCTCGCTGGAGAGTGAATCGGACACGACGGGGGGGCTCGCGTTGGATCACGGCGGGCGGCAGCGGAACAATGTCACTACCGCAGGTCGACCGGCGCCATCGGTACTGCCCCCGTCACTGCGCCAGTGGCTCGGGCTGATCGCGGCCCTCGCCACGCTGATGGTCGTCGCGCTCGGGGTGCTGTACTCCGGCCACAGCGAGCCCGGCGCGGTCGACAGGTGGATCGTCCCGCCGACGGCGGACAGTGTGCGCCCGCCGTGGCGCCAAGTCGCCCTGGTCCTGGACTTCTTGGGGGAACCCGCGGGATCGGCGATGGTGATCGTGGCCGGTGTGGTGGGCTGTCTCGTGCTTCGGCTTCCCCGTGCGGCCGTGCTCGTCGTTGCCGGGGCCGGTGCGACCGTGGGGACGACCACGGTGCTCAAGCACGTGGTGGGACGAACCATCCACGGGCCCGGCAACCTGTCGTACCCGAGCGGGCACACCGCCTTCGCCACCGCGCTCGCCCTCATGGCGGCGCTGTTCGCGACGGGCCGGCTCGGCCTCGGCAGGACGGCCGGTATGTCACTCGTGCTCGCGGCGGGGCTGGTGGCCGGCGCGATCATGGGCTGGGCGGAGGTCGGGCTGGGCGCGCACTACCCGACCGACGCTCTCGGCGGCTGGTGCACCGCGCTGGCGGTGATTCCGGCGACCGCGTGGCTGGTCGACCGTACGGCCGACCGACTGGGCGATCGGCCGGCCCGCCGGACGGCCGACGCCGGTCGGCGCGAGCACCGCTGACGTCACCTCACACCAGGCGGCGGAACACCGGCTTCACCGCTCGCCCGGCCAGCCAGGGGGTGGGGTCGGTGGCGTCCAGAGCCTTCCGGTACACCGCACATGCCTGGGCCACCACGTCGACGGTGCGGTCGATGTCCTCGTCGTCGAGTGCGCTGCTCACCACGAAGGACGGGGCCAGCACTCCGCCCGCGAGGAGCCGGCGCAGGAACAGGGTGCGGTACTCCTGCGACGGTTGCAGGTTCTCGTCGAGGGTGGCGAAGACCAGGTTGCTGGCCCGGCCCCGGACGACGACGTGGTCGCCGACGCCCATGGCGGTCGCGGCGTCGCGGACACCGGCGGCCAGCCGCTCGCCAAGGGTATGCAGCCGCGCGGTGATGCCCTCCTCGACATAGGTGGTCTGTACGGCCATCGCGGCTGCCAGGGAGTGCGTCTCCGCGCCGTGCGTGGTGGACAGCAGGAACACCCGGTCGCCGGATTCACGCAGCCCGCCCCGCTCCATCAGGTCGCGGCGCCCGGCCAGCGCGGAGACGGCGAACCCGTTGCCCAGCGCCTTGCCGAACGTGGAGAGGTCGGGGACGACGCCGTAGAGGCCCTGGGCGCCCGCCTCGGACCAGCGGAAGCCGGTGATCATCTCGTCGAAGATCAGGACGCAGCCGTGCCGGTCGGCGAGGTCGCGCAGGCCGGCGAGGTAGCCCGGCGGCGGCTCGGTGTGGGTGGCGGGTTCGAGGATCAGGCAGGCGATGTCGTCCGGGTGCCGGTTGAGCAGTTCCTCCGTGGCGGCCAGGTCACCGTAGGGGAAGGACGCGATGAGCTCGGTGGTCGCCGACGGGATGCCGGCGGACATCGGTGTCGTGCCGATGAACCAGTCGTCGACGGAGAAGAACGGATGGTCGGAGCAGAGGGCCACCCGCGAGCGGCCGGTGGCGGCGCGGGCGAGGCGTACCGCGGCGGAGGTGGCGTCGGAGCCGTTCTTCGCGAACTTCACCATCTCGGCGGTCGGCACGGTGGCCAGGAAGCGTTCGGCGGCCTCGACCTCCACGATGGACGGCCGGACGAAGTTGCTGCCGCGGCCGAGTTCCCGCCGCACCGCCTCGATCACGCGCGGGTGGGCGTGACCGAGGCTGACCGACCGCAGGCCGGAGCCGTACTCGATGTAGCGGTTGCCGTCGACGTCCCACACGTGGGCACCGCTGCCGTGGCTGATGACCGGGGCCAGGTTCTCGGGGTACTGGTCGTCGCCCTTGGCGTAGGTGTGAGCGCCCCCGGGGATCATGGCGTGCAGCCGCTCGTTGGCTGTCCGCGACAGGGGCAGGTGAAGCTCTTCGGTGTCCACGGGACCTCAGCTTTCTCTGTGCTTCAGGACCTCGGCGAGGCTCGGCGCCTCACGGTCCCGCTGGGACATCAGTGCCACCGGCAGCGGCCAGGGAAGGGCGAGCTCCGGGTCGTCGAAGGCGATGGTCACGTCCTCGGTCGGATCGTGCGGTCGGTCGATCCGGTACGAGGTGTCGGCGGTGTCGGTCAGGGCCTGAAAACCGTGCGCGCATCCCGCGGGAATGTAAAGAGTTTTCTGTGATTCCCCTGTGAGTTCGAAGGAGGACCAATTGCGGTAAGTCGGGGAATCCGGCCGCAGATCCACGACGACGTCGAAGATCCGCCCGTACGAGCACCGCACCAACTTGGCCTCGCCCGCGCCGGATCGCAGGTGCAGGCCGCGCACCACGCCCCGGACCGAGCGGGACAGGCTGTCCTGGACGAAGGCGTCCGGATCGAGGCCCACCGAGCGGACCACGTCGGCGTCGAAGGTGCGGCAGAAGAAGCCGCGTTCGTCGGCGTGCGGCGTCGGCTCGAAGAGGAACGCGCCGGTGATCTCCGGGACTTCGGTCGCTTTCATGGAGACTCCTGGCGGGCGTGAGCACGGGTGTGGCCGGTCGCGGGGAACACGGCCGCGGTCAACGAGCCGAACTGGTCCTGCAGTTGGCGGGCGGCGGCCAGGTTCCGCTCGGCGAGGGTCTGCCGCAGTTCGGGCGAGCGCTTCTCCAGCGCCCGGAACTGCTCCAGCAGCCGGTCGGCGTCGACCTCGCGGGCCGGGTGGCAGTACGCGCCGAGGCCCATCCGCTCCATGAGCGCGTCGCTCTTCGCCGCGTAGCTGAGCGCGAGCACCGGTGTGCCGGTCTTCAGCGCGCAGATCAGGTTGTGGTAGCGGACCGCCACCACGGTGTCGGCGGCGACCATCTCGTTCATCAGGTCGTCCAGGGAAGTCGGTTCGGCGGCGGTGACCAGTGGTGAGTCGACCGCTTCGAGGATCGCGGCGACCACCGTGGCGTCGCAGCGGTCGCCGGTGAGCAGCCGGACCGGTCTGCCCTCCTCGACCAGCGTGCGGACGAACCGGATCGTCCCGTCGAGGTAGCGCCGGTAGATCTCGTCGGCCCGGGCGCGGTCGTCGTTGCCGCCGTGGAAGTCCATGACGCCGACGCAGACCGGGCCCGGCGCGTCCGAGGGTGCGCTCGCCTGCGGTGCCGGCAGGGAGAAGGCGAGGTCCGGGTAGACCTCGTCGCGCGCGGTGTTCACGCCCATCGCCCGCATCGCGTCCCTGGATTGGGCGTCCCGGTAGGACCGGTAGGCGGCCAGGCGCCCCGACCAGCGGACCAGGGCGCGGGTGGGCCGGTTGCGGATCTCTGCGGCGCCGACGCTGACCAACGCGACCCGGGTGCGCATCAGTCGGCCGCTCGCGCAGAGCAGGAACAGCGAGTACGGGAAACCCCATGGCCGTAGCGGCAGGGTGGCTTCCAGGACGCCCATGCCCGGCACGATCACCACGTCGTGGCGACGCACCCAAGCCGCGGTGCGGAAGACGTCGACGAACTTGCCCAGGCCCTTCGCCGCGATCGAGCCGACGCGTGACGCGGTCCGGTACTCGGCGCGGTTCCAGTGGAGTCGCGTGGCGGGGATCCCGAACCGGGCGGTCACGGCCTCGGGCCCGCCGCACAGCGCGTCCACGACCGCCTCCGGGTGGTCGGCGCGCAGGTACCCGAGGACGGCCTGGAGCGACCCGTCGTTGCCGAGGTTGCCGGAGCCGAGCAGGCCGAACACCCCGACGCGCACCGGAAGTTCGTCCGTGGACGTCATGCGTGCCTCCCTTCGCGGCCGGCGACGAGGGCGTCGACGGAGACCGTGAGCTGGGCGGGGTCGACCGGGGCGCGGTCCTCGACCCGCTCGCCGGCGCCCGGCCGGACCCGGCTGGTCATCCACGCGGCCAGGTGGCGGTAGCAGGCGCGCCGGTCGGCCGGGGACAGCGGCGCCCGCCGGATCGCCGAGGCGAAGCCCCAGACGTACTCGGCGAGCAGCCGGGGAGTCGGGTGCAGCGGGCCTGCCCGGCGCGGGTCCAGGTTGACGCACCGGGCGCGCTTGGAGGGGTTCGCCCGCTCGGCGCGGGTGGGGTGGTCGCGGCGGAAGTACAGCACCTCCGGCACCTGGTGGAAGGGCCCGTGCAGGGTGATCTCGGCGACGAACGTGCGGTCCGCGTGGTGGTAGCTGTCCATCGGTCTCACCCGGCGCAGCATGTCGGCCCGCATCACTCCGTAGAAGTCGTCGCCGCCCGGTTCGAACAGCAGGCTGCGGAAGCGTTCCGGTGCGTGCGGGGAGTCGGTGGCGAGCGTGTAGTCGTAGGGCACGGTCACCTGGCCGTCGCCGTCGATGACCGCCTGGTCGGTGTGGGCGAGGATCAACTCCGGCCGCTCGTCCAGTGCTTCGACGCAGCGGCGCAGCAGGTCGCGGCCGTAGAGGTCGTCGTGAGAGGCCCACTTGAACAGTTCGCCGCGGGACTCGGCGAACACGTGGTTGTGGTTCGGGGTGGCGCCTATGTTGCGGGGCAGCCGGAGGTAGCGGATGCGGGAGTCCTGCCCGGCGTACTTGCGGCAGATGTCCTCGGTCCCGTCGGTCGAGGCGTTGTCGGAGACGACCAGTTCGAAGTCCTCGTAGGTCTGGCCGAGCAGCGCGTCGAACGACTCGGCCAGATACTCCTCGCCGTTGTACACGGGCAGGCCGATGCTCAGCCTCGGTCGGTCGGTCATGAGGTCCTCACTTCGGGGATGGGTTCGCGGCGCCGCTCGCGCAGGGCGGACCGCAGTTGCAGCCACCACACGGCCGAGCCGCTGATGGTCGCGGCGGCGACGCCCCAGGCCGAGCCGGCCGTGCCGCCGAGGGCCGCGCCGCCGAGTCCGCCGCCGACGTAGCAGGCGGAGGCGAACAGTTGGCAGCGCAGGCTGCGGCGGGCCGCGCCGAGCGCGCGCAGTCCGGCCGCGGCGCCGGTGCCGAGGCCCGCTCCCGCGACGCTGAGGGTGATCTGCAGGATGAGGTGCGAGGAGGAGTGCCAGACGTCGCCGAGCGCCAACTCGCCGAGCCGGCCGGGCATCAGCAGCAGTGCCGAGCCCCAGAGCAGTGCTCCCGCGGCCTGACCTCCGCCGAGGAGGAGGCAGAACCTGCCGAGTTGGTGCGGGGCCTGCCGCAGCACGCGTGCCGCCTCGGGGACGGTGACCAGCGAGAGCCCCATGAGTACGGCGAGGAAGGGGCCCAGCAGGAGTTCGGCGCCCCGCACCGCGCCGACCGCGCTCACGCCGACGATCGCTCCGAGCCCGTACGCCCGCAGTTGGCTCGCGCCGCTGAGGCTGACGTTCTCGACCAGGTACCGGTAGCCGAGATCGCTCTGCTCGCGGAGCCATGCGCGCGCCTCGGTCGTGCGGGGCCGGATGCCGGACTGGACGTAGCCGTAGCCCGCCGCCACCGTGGCGGACGCGCCCCAGGCGAGCACGAAAGCGGCCACGGTGCCCACATGGGCCGCCACCACCATGGCCGGGACGAGTGCGACACCCCACACGACGTCGTTGAGGAACGCTTTGCGTCCGGCGCCCGCGGCGAAGAACGAGAACCGCCAGGCGTCCTGGAGCAGCAGCCCCGGCATCATGAGACCGAGGGCGGCGAACGCGGGCCCCACCCGGCCGCCGAGGCCGAGCCCGGCCAGCAGACACACCGCGCCGAGGGCGACACCGACGCCGAGTGCGGTACCCGTCGACCGGCCCACCGCCCCGCGCCAGGACGCGCCGGGCACGCCGCTGAAGCGCACCACGAGCGGGTCGGTGGCAAGGCCTCGGGAGACGTTGAGCACCACGCCGTACGTCACCCAGGCGAGGCTGAACACGCCGAACGCGGTCACCCCCAGCGAGCGGGCCACGTAGATGCCCACCGCGAAGTTGCTGATGCTGGAAGCCGCCTGGTCGGCGAGTCCCCAGGACAGCCTGCCGACGAGGGCCCGCTTGGCGGACCCGGCCGGTGGCGCCGTTGTCGGCGGATTCTCCCCCTGGGTGGTCATCGGCGTCATGCCTTGATCAGTTCGGCGCCGCACAGGGCGTCGGCCGCGGCGGCCACGGCGTCGAACGGCAGCCCGGACCGTTCGGCGACGTCCAGCAGACTGTGCTCGCCGTCGGAGAGGTTGAGCACCCAGAGCATGGCCAGTTGGGCCTGCTTGGTGTCGCTGCGTCCGCCGAGCGCGTCGTACAACCCGCGCCGGCCCAGCTGTGGTTCGCCGTAGGGGCTGAGGTTGAGGTACCGCCGGTTGCGGTCGAGGACGGCGAACGCCTCACGGCAGACGGCGAGGGTGTCCGCCATCGCCTCCGGGGAGACGAAGTCCGGGTTGTCCGCCGAGGTGTGGTACTCGGGGTAGCCGGCGTACGGGGTCCGGGTGAGCGAGCCGACGCCGAGGTCGAACCCGGGCGAGCAGTACTGCCGCTCGTCGTAGCCGTACGGGGTGAACTCGTTGACGTGGTGCGGGCGTTCGGACGCGGCCAGCACGTGCCGCAGCACCCGGTCGATCTCCGCGTCGCCGCGCCTGCTCTGCTTGTACGTCACCTGGCCCGGGTCGCCGGCGCAGGCCAGCACGAGGCCGTGCTTGACCCGCTCCACCCGTTCCGCGTTGCGGGCCAGCCAGGTGATCGCCCCGATGGTGCCGGGCGCGTAGATGAACCGGTAGGTGTAGTACGGCGTCTGCTCCGCCAGCTCCCGGGCGAGGAACGTCGCCACCGCGATGCCGGCCAGGTTGTCGTTGGCCAGCGACGGGTGGCAGGTGTGGCAGGAGACGATGACCTCGTCGGCGACCTGCCCGGGGACCACGTGTTCGGCGTAGGTGAGGTGGCCGTCCGCGAGGGTGGAGTCGACGCGGACCTCGTACTCGCCGTCGGGCAGCGCGTCCAAGGTCTCCTGGGCCAGGCAGAAACCCCACTCCGGCTTGTAGTAACTGGTGCGGTACGGCACCCAGTTCGGGTGGTCCGGCAGGGTGTGCAGGTGCGCGCGCAGCTCGGACAAGGGCATGGTCCTCGCCACCGGGACGCTGTAGCCGAGCACGTGCAGGCTGGACGCGGCGAAGTCGACGACCCGCCGGCCGGTGCTGTCGGCGATGTACGCGTCCCGGATGTTCCACTCCTGTGGAACGGTCCAATCGAGGACCTGCGTCCCGGTCGGCACCTCGTGCACCTGCAACGGGAGGTACTCGCCGACGATGTCCAGGGTGGCGCGCACACCGTCGCCGGTGATGCTCCGGCAGAGCGGGTACAGCCGCTCCACCAGTGCGTGCATCTCCTCGCCGGGGTCGGTCATCGGCGCCACCGCAGGGTGTCGTCGACGGTGCCGGCCTCGGTCGCCGCGCGCAGCACGGCGAGGCGGGTGAAGCGCTGCTCGAACGCCTCCCGGGTCAGGTCGAACTTCCGGTAGGCGTCGGCGAGTTCGAGCGCGCCCCGCTTCACCGTCCACTCGCAGTCGAAGTCGGGGATCGCGGCGCGGAAGCGGGAGAAGTCCACCCGGTAGGACCGCGGGTCGGCGCCGTTCTCACCGGTGATCACCACCTTCGCGCCGGGCACCGCCTCGGCGACCTGCTCGGCGATCTCGGCGACGGTGACGTTGTTGATCTCGCTGCCGATGTTGAACGCCCGGTCGTGCACCGCTTCGCGCGGCGCGGTCAGCGCGGCCGTGAAGGCGCGGGCGATGTCGGCGGCGTGCACCAGCGGACGCCAGGGGGTGCCGTCCGAAAGCACCAACACCTCGCCGGACAGGAGCGCGTGGCCCACCAGGTTGTTCAGCACGATGTCGGCGCGCAGCCGGGGCGAGTAGCCGAAGGCGGTGGCGTTGCGCATGAACACCGGGGTGAAGTCGTCGTCGGCGAGCTCGTGCACGTCGTCCTCGACCCGCACCTTGGACTCCGCGTACGGCGTCACCGGGCGCAGCGGGGCGTCCTCGGTCACCAGACCCTCTCCACCGGAGGCGCCGTAGACGGAGCAGGTCGACGCGTACAGGAAGCGGCGTACTCCGGCGTCGCGGGCGAGTTGGGCCAGCCGTACGGACGCGTGGTGGTTGATGTCGTAGGTGAGTTCCGGCGCCAGTGAGCCGAGCGGGTCGTTGGAGAGCGCGGCCAGGTGGATCACCGCGTCCACTCCGGCCACGTGGTCGGCGGTGATGTCGCGCAGGTCCACCCGCACTCCCGGCGGGTCGGCGGGCGCCGGGCCGAGGACGGAGTCGGCGAACAGGCCGGAGTCGAGGCCGACGACCTCGTGTCCGGCGGCGGTGAGGATCGGGGCCATGACGGTGCCCAGGTAGCCCTGGTGTCCGGTCAGTAGTACGCGCAAGGTGTTCAACCCCCCAGGTTGAGCGTGAGTTTGGTGGCGGCGAAGGCCTCGGCATAGTGCGCGTGGCATTCGATGCCGCGGATCCGGGCGAGGCCGAGGAAGGCCTCGCGGTCGTACCAGGGCCGGTGTCGCTGCGAGGGGTAGTGCTCCTGCAGCAGCCGTACCTTCTGTTCCGCGGTGTCGGGCGACAGCGGCTGGTATGCCGTCGGCCGGCCGAGGTCGCCGTCCCACTTGACGATCTCGTAGCCGAGCACGAGGTGGTCACGGAACGCGGTGGTCATCAGCTTCGCCAGGCCGCGGTGGTCCTGGTGCGCGTCCTCGGTCCGTGGGGCCAGGATCAGATCCGGGTCGGTCTGCTCGCGCAGTTCCTCGACCGCGGCCTTGGCCTCCTCCCAGTGCGCGGGCAGCCGGCCGTCCGGCAGCTTGTGCACGGTCAGCCGCAGGTCGGCGCCCGGGCAGAAGGCGGCGAGCGCGGCCTGTTCCTCCTGCTCCCGCTCGGTGCCGCCGCCGGAGAGCACCAGCGCGTCGACGCTGATGCCCGGCCGCGCCTGGCAGAGCGTCAGCAGGGTGCCGCCGGCGCCGATGGCGATGTCGTCGCAGTGCGCGCCCACCGCGACGATCCGGTCAAGGGGTCCGGCCCCGAGCCGGATCACGCTCCGACTCCGGCACTGTCCCGCTCCCAGACGGCCCACGGACGGTCGCCCCGGGTGTAGGCCTCGTCGAGCGCGGCCCGCTCCTTCACGGTGTCCGTCGGCTTCCAGAAGCCGCGGTGCTGATGCGCCACCAGCCGCCCGCGCTTGGCCAGTTGGGCACATCCGTCGGCGACCAGGTCACCGTTCTCCGGTATGTGGTCGAAGACCTCCTGGCGGAGGACGAAGTAGCCGCCGTTCTCCCAGAGCGGCATGTCGCTCACCGCGGTGATACCGCCGACCAGGCCGTCCTCGCCCAACTCCACACAGTGGAACGAGGATTGTGGCGGCACGACCATCATCGACGCGCCCGCGTCGCGCCGGGCGAACCGGTCGATCATCTCCGGCAGCGGGGCGTCGGTGAGCACGTCGGCGTAGTTGGCGAGGAACATCTCGTCGCCGTCCAGGTGGTGCCGCACCCTGCGCAGCCGCTCCCCGATGGGTGACTCGATGCCGGTCTGCGCGAACGTGATCGTCCAGTCGGCGATGTCGGTGGAGAGCAACTCCGTCTGACCGCCGCGCAGTACGAAGTCGTTGGAGGCGGTCTCCTCGTAGTTGAGGAAGAACTCCTTGATGTGGTGGGCACCGTAGCCGAGGCAGAGGATGAACTCCTTGTGCCCGAAGTGCGCGTAGTAGCGCATGACATGCCAGATCAGCGGTCTCGGCCCGACCATCGCCATCGGCTTGGGGACGTCGTCGGAGGTTCCGTTGCGCATGCGCATCCCGTAACCGCCGCAGAACAGGACGACCTTCATGCTGTGACCTCTTTCGACTGCGCGGCCTCGACGATGCTCAGTTCCGGGATGGGGAAGACGAGCCAGCCGCCCCACTCGTGCACGTAGGACAGCTGCTCGACCAGTTCGGCCCGCAGGTTCCACGGGAGGACGAGGACGTAGTCCGGTTTGTCGGCGGCTATCTGCTCGGGCGGCAGGATCGGGATGCGGGTGCCGGGGGTGAACCTGCCGTGTTTGTACGGGTTGCGGTCGACCGTGTAGGCGAGCAGGTCGGGGCGGATGCCGCAGTGGTTGAGCAGGGTGTTGCCCTTGCCGGGGGCGCCGTAGCCCACGACCGTCTCGCCGCGCTCGGCCGCGTCGATGAGGAGCCGCAGCAGGTCCCGGCGCACCTTGGCCACCCGGGCGGAGAACTCGGCGTACCCGGACAGCTCCTGCAACCCGGCGGCCTTCTCCCGGCCCAGCACGTCGGTCACCCGTTGCGACGGCTCCCCCGCCACCTCGGCCGGCCTGGCCCACAGGCGGATCGAGCCGCCGTGCGTGGGCAGCAACTCGACGTCCACGAGGGTGAGTCCGCCGCTCGCCAGGGCCCGGATCGCGGAGGCGACCGTGTAGTACTGGAAGTGCTCGTGGTAGATCGTGTCGTACTGGTTCTCCTCGATGAGGGTCAGCAGGTGCTGCACCTCGATGGAGACCCAGCCGTCGTCGGCGACCAGGGCGCGCAGTCCCTGGGTGAAGCCGACAACGTCGGGTATGTGCGCGTACACGTTGTTGGCCACGACCAGGTCCGCCGGGCCGTGCTCGGCGCGGACGGCCGAGCCGGTGTCGGGGCTCAGGAAGTCCGTGAACGTGGGCACCCCCGCCTCGCGCGCCGCGGCACCGACGTTCACCGAGGGCTCGATGCCCAGGCAGCGGATCCCCCGGTCCACCACGTGCCGCAGCAGGTAGCCGTCGTTGCTCGCGACCTCGACCACGAAGGCGTCGGTGCCGAGGCCGAGGCGGTCCACCGCGCCGTCGACGAACGTGCGCGCGTGCTCCACCCAGGAGGTCGAGAACGAGGAGAAGTACGCGTACTCCTTGAACGTCTCCTCCGGCGTGATCAGCGGCGGAATCTGCGCGAGCCAGCAGTCGGAGCAGACCCGCAGGTGCAGCGGGTACGCGGGCTCCGGCTGATCCAGTTGGTCCGCGGCGAGAAAGCTCTCACACGGCGGTGTCGCCCCAAGATCGACGACGCTCGCCATCGCTTCCGAGCCGCAGAGTCGGCATCGTGTCATGTGCTGTCCCCATCCCCCCTGCTCGCGTGGGTGTCCCCACCACGAGCCATTGCTGACCGTCCCGCGATGGCGGTGCGGTACTCCTCCAACAGGCGCTCCAGGCCGACGGCCGGGCTGAACCCCTGCTCGTAGCGGCGCCGGGCCGCCTCGCCCATCTCCCGGTTGCGGGCCGGGTCGACGGCGATCCGGCGGATGCAGGCCGCGAGCGAGCCGGGCTCGCCCGGCCGGTGCAGCAGCCCAGTGACGCCGTCCTCGACGAGTTCGACGAACGCGCCGTGGCCGGCGGCGACGGTCGGGACCCCGGCCGCCATCGCCTCCACGACCACCAGGCCGAACGCCTCCAGCCAGGTCGAGGGAGCCACCACGGCGACCGACCGCTCGATGGCCTTCCGGCACTCCGCCGTGTCCAGCAGGCCGACGTAGCGCACGTCGTCGCGGCCGGCCGCCCAGGCGGTCACCTCTTTCTCCAGCGGCCCGGTGCCGGCGATCACGAGCGGGACGCCCACCCCGCCGCTCGCCGCGAGCTCGTCCCACGCGGCCATGAGCAGCCGTACGCCCTTGGCCTCCGCGAGCCGGCCGAGATAGAGCAGCTGCTCTCCCTCGCCTTCCCGGCAACTGCCCGGGTCGGGCACGAAGTTGTGCTTCACCACCAGCCGGTCGGCCGGCATGCCGGACCGCACCAGGACGTCGCGCTGCGCTCCGGAGATGCAGAGGAACCGTTCCACTCCGGACCACCACCGGCGCCGGTTGACCGACAGGCTGACCGCAAGGGGCACCGTCGCGAGGCGGGAGTTGCGGTAGCAGCCGTGCCGGACCGCGGGCAGCGGTGTCGATCCGACGCACTCCGTGCACGGGTGGCCGTCCCGCTGAAGTGTGCCGGGCGGGCAGACCTGGGTGTAGTTGTGCAGCGTGGCGACGGCGGGCACCCCGGCGTCGGCGCAGGCGGCGAGCACCGCGGGCGACAGGAGCGGGAACACGTTGTGGACGTGCACCACGTCCGGCCGCTCGGCGCGCAGCCTGGCGGCCAGCTCCGTGCGCACCGCCGGGTTCCACGGCACGAGGAGCGGCACCGCGACCTTGCCGAGGAGGGAGCGGGCGCCGATGTCGTCGCTGCGCCGCTCGAACACCTCGACCCGGTGGCCGGCCGCACGCAGCAGCTCCACCTCCTGGTCGACGACCTTGTTCTCCCCGCTCGGCTGCGCCGAGTTGTAGCGGTTGTGCACCACGAGAACGTGCATGCTCAGTTCACCTCCGATCTACGGGCCCAACGCGGGACGTGCCGTCGAGGGGCTTCGGGCGTCGAGAGAGGCTTCGCAAACGGCATCGAGAGCGGAGCGGCTGGGGCCGGGGCCGCCAACAGCGCGGCGGCCAGGGCCAGATGGAGCAGATACGGCGAGGCGTCGCCGAGACCGGCCTCGGTGTACGACGCGATGGCGCAGTAGCTGATCAGGAAGATCGCGCAGGCCCGCTGCAGCGACGGTGGCCGCAGCAGCGCCACGCCGCCCAGCACGATGATGATCGCCGCGACGAGGGTGACGCCGATCAGACCCTGCTCGTTGTAGACGGCCAGCCAGCTGTTGTCGATCGGCAGCCCGCCGAACGACTTGTCGCCCAGGCCCACTCCGAACGCCTGCTCCGCGGCCGACCGGGGCTCGGCCAGCAGGGCGTTCCAGACCTTGGCCCGGCCGGTGAGACTGGAGAAGTTCTCCTGGCTCTGGCCGCGCAGGAACCAGGCCTGCAGCGCGGAGGCGAAGCCGACCGCGGCCACCACGGAGATCAACACCGCCCAGGTGAAGAAGCGGCGGGCCGCGGCACTGGTCAGGACGAGCGAGCCGATCGCCAGCGACAGCCCGAGGAGCAGGCCGAGCGTGGCCGTCCGGGTGTGGGTCAGCGCGAGCAGCACGAACGACGGCACGATGACCAGCACGGCGCTGGTCCGGTCGGTCCGCTTACCGATGACGAGCAGCACGGTGAGCCCGATGATCACCGCCGCGTACTGCCCGATCTGCGGCGGGGTGAGCGGCCACAACGCGCCGACTAGGCGTCCGCCGTAGAGGCCGGGCAGGGCCTTGCCCGGTGAGACGGCCAGGCCGGCGGCCACCGATGCGAGCACCGCGAAGTACATCCGAATGTGGTAGCGGACGAACGTCAGGCTGCCGTCCCACCAGCGGCTGAGCAGCCACAGGGTGCCGACGAAGAGGGTCAGCCGGAAGCAGCGGAACAGCGCGCCGAGCCCGGACTCCAGGCTCGCGCTGGAGATCACGCTCGACACCAGCAGCAGGCTGAGCAGGAGCACGTAGGCGCTGGGCCGGATGCGCACCCGTTGGTTGGCCACGAGCGCCAGCGCGAACGCGGCGACCAGCGAGCCCATGGTGACCATCTGGATGAGGGAGCGGGGCAGCGGGACGATGGTCTTCGCCCCGGCGGAGCCGAGCGTGTTGAGGACCAGCAGCCCCCAGACGATCCCGACGATCCTCGGTGTGCCGGCGGGGCGCGGTTCGGCGCCGGGCAGGGTCCCCGCCGGGTCCGGTCCGCGCGTGAGGTTCTCACCCATGTCAACCACCGGCCTGTAGGTCGAGGGTGCTGCCCTTGTCCTGCTGGTACGGCGTCGCCTGCCACTGCCCGAAGTCGAGCACCTTGCTCTGGTCCTCGGCGACGAACTTCCACGGCCCGACGTAGACGTTGTCGTGCCAGCGGTTGTGCTGCTGCTCGGTGATGGCGTCGGCCACCCCTTCGCCGTGGTAGGGCGACCAGTCCGGATAGGTGCCGTAGTTGGACAGCACCGCCATGCGGTCGCACCGCTCCGTGCACTTGACGACGGACTCGTCGAGCACGAAGTGGTTGTCGTGGATGTCCACCCGCTGGGTCTTCCACCGGCAGTCGGAGTACAGCGGTGCCTTGTTGATCGCGGGTCTCACGCAGCTGTCGGTCTTCTTCACCAGCAGCGTGCAGTCACCGGACGAGGTGTTGGCCGGGCTGTTGCAGAACCGGTCGGCGTTCTCCCAGAGGGTGATCCCGTTCCAGTTGTTCTCCAGCACGTTCCGGTAGATCTCGATCTTGTTGGTACGGGCCGGGACCCGTGGTTCGCCGCCGGACTCGGACAGGTAGACGGTCGCGTACGGGAAGTTGTCGCCGCCGCTGGCGGCCTTGCGGCCCTCGACCCAGTTGTTCCGCCGGATCGTGTTGTCCCGGACGACCGCGTTGTAGCTGGTCTCGTAGATCAGTGCGGCACCGTCGTTGGCCTCGATCACGTTGTTCTCGATCAGGAAGTCGTTGTTGTTGGTGTCCGCCCACAAGCCGGCTCCGCGGTTGTCGTGCACCCAGTTGCCGCTCACCTCGGCCCCGTTGACGGCCCAGAACTTGATGCCTCCGGTACAGCCGCAGCCCTCTTTCCGCCGCTCCCAGTCACCGGTGTTGTTGCCCGTGATCTCGTTGCCCTGGACCACCAGGCCGGTGATGGTGCCGTTGCCCTTGTAAGCGTTCATGCCGTACTGGCCGTTGTCGCGCAGGCAGTCGGCGCGGACCTGCTGGCGGGCACCGGCCATCAGCCCGGCACCGGAGTTGTCCTGGATCGTCGTGTGCTCGATCACCCATCCGTCGGCCGAGTCATGGTTGACCACGCCCTCGTCCTGCGGCGCGACGAAGCCCTGCACGGTCAGATAGCGGATGGTGACATCGGGAGCCGTACCGGTGAACGCGTACTGGTTCTTCTTCCGGCCGTCGAGCACCGCGCCCGGCGCACCGAGGTAGCGGTCCCCCTTCTTGGGGATGACCTGGGCGTAGCGGTCCGGGTCGAGCCTGTGCTTGCCCGGTCGGAGCCAGAACGTGGTGTTCGGGGGGCTGTTCTTGGTCTTCGCCGCGAGGTCGCCGACCACCGCGGGGTCCACGGTCACCGCGCCGGCCGGTGCCTTCGCCGGTCCGGCCGCGGGGTTGGCGCACACCCGGGCCACGGATCGGGCCGCGGACACGGCGGACGCGGACGCGGACGGCGCGGCCTTCGGGTCCTCCTTGGTTCCCGACGTGCTCTCACAGCCGGTCGCCGCCAGCAGGGCCAGCGTCAGCGGTGCCACCGCCAACGCCCAGTGCCGCCTCTTGTTCCCCACGCGCCCCCCTAGCCGTGGAACCTGAGCACGGTGGTGAACCCGTCCGTGCCCTCGGCGAAGCCGGTGCCGACCAGCGTGGTGGTGGGTTCCTTGCGCCCGAATCCGGCGGAGTACCAGCCCAGCGGCGGCTCGGTCTCGCCGCGGTGCGCCTGCCAGGACAACTGCCCGGGCAGGTCAAGCTCCGCGGAACGCCCCTCACCGTCCCGGATCCAGGTGAGCACCGCCCGGTGCCCCACCAGGTCCGCTGCGACGGCCGGGCCGAGGTGGAACGCCAGTCGTACGTCCCGGCGCGGGCTGTGTTGGCCGCGCACCTCGTCGACGATCTTCAGCTCCTGGCTCGCGGCCGTCAGCTCCACGCGGCGGCGGTGCACCGAGCCCTGGTAGCCGTCGTGCTCGGCGGCCCAACGGGCTACCTCTTCACGGGAGTTGTCCACGTCCAGGACGCGGGTGCGGGCGTGCCGGGTCCACAGGAACGGGCCGCCGGAGACGGACTGGTCACCGCCGTCCAGTTGGAGGGTGTTGTGGCCGAGGGTCGACCGGAAGTACTGCCGCCACTCGGGTTGCCCGTGGTAGCAGTACGTCCCCGGGTCGGCGAGCACGTCGATGCCGTCGTGCCGGACCTCCACGGACAGCGCGTCGGCGTGGGCGTGCGCGGCGATGGACAGGAAGCCGTGCGGACCTCCGTCGCAGCGGCACCAGATCTCCCCCGGGCCGCGCAGGACGGTGAGTCCCGCGTCGGCGAAGTGGGCGGGCCTGGTCGCCGGGCGGGCGGTTCCGTCCTTCGTGTACGGCCGGACGAGCGCGGCCAGCAACGGGGTGCGCACGTCGGTGCCGGTCACCTCCGGCCACCAGTCGAGCCGGCCGAACACGGCGTCGCCGGTGGCGAGGAGCGAGCCCCAGCGGTCGGTGCCCTCGCCGTCCAGGATCAGGCCGAAGCCGTCGTCCGCGTCGCCCTGGCGGGGCGGGCGCAGCCGGTTGTCCACTACGGCGGCGAGCGCGTCGGTCATCCGCAGCAGCACCAGCCGGAGCGACTCGGGCACCGGCACGCCTGCGGCATCGGCCTCGGCCACCGCGGCCAGGCCGAGTTCCAGCACGAGTCCGTGGTACTCGGTGGCCAGCTCGCGGTTGAGGCCGGAGTCGAAGGTGTTGGCGCGCAGCTGCCGCTCCAGCGAGCGCAGCGCGCCGGCGCGCCAACGCGCCGAGGAGGGGAACCAGTTGAAGGCGCAGGCCGCGGCGAACTGTCCGGCGGTCTCGGCGATGACGTGGTTGTTCGCCGAGGAGCCCCGGCTGGGGAAGGCGGCCAGCCAGCGCTGGTGGTGCCAGATCTGGTTCAGGGCGACCGGGTTGCCCTCGAACAGTTCGGCCGCGCCCGGCCAGCCGTCGAGCAGCCGGCGGATCCACACCCAGGACAGCAGCCGGATGCCCAGTTCGATGCCGCTGATCCAGTGCACGCCGCGCAGTGGTGGGTTGGCCGCCCACCACGACCGCAGGTGCTCGGCGACGCGCTCGGCGTACCGCTCGTCCCCGGTGACCGCGTAGGCGGCGGCGAGCACGGTGAGGTACTGGTGCCGGGACGGCTCCCAGATCTGCTTGATGTCCCCGGCCACGTCCTCGTTCCGGTACGGCACGTCGAAGGCGTAGCCCGACGGGGCCCGGCGCCCGGTCTTCGGGTCGTACGACCAGTCCGGGTCGGTGAGGTCGTCGCGGGCCACCCCGAAGAACTCGGCGTGCCCGTACATCAGTTGGTCCGCCTCGGCGACGAGTCGTTTCGCGGCGTCCGGTGGCACCGCGGCGATCGTCCCCGCGGGCAGGACCGCGGTGAACCGGGCGCCGGTCACGCTCGGGGCGTCCGGCCGCGTCGCCCGCCAACGCCGCCTGCGCACGGCGTCGCCCGCCCTGCCCAGGACCTCCTGCGGTCCCATCCGGGACAGTCGCCGCAGGTACCAGCCCGCGCTCATGGTCATGGTGTCCTCGCCAGCGTCACCGGCGCACCGCCGGCCAGGCCCGTCTGCACGGCGAGGGTGGCCGAGGTGGTGGCGACCAGCGACTCCAGCGGCACCGGCATCGGTCCGCCGGTCCGAACCGCCTTGATGAACGCGGCCAGTTCGGCGTTCTGGCCCTTGTCCCGGGCCTTGGGCAGCCGCGAACTGACCCACTTCTTGGGGCCGTGGACGGAGGCGCGGACGAAGTCGTCGAGCCGCAGTACCTTGCCGTCCGCGACCAGGTCCAGGGTCTCCTTGGGGAAGCCTGGGGCGCCGGTGGTGACGTAGCTGATGGTGGCGGTGGAGCCGTCCGGGTAGCGCAGGAGGACCTGGAGGTCCTCGTTGCCGGGCGCGGCTGTCGCGTACACCGATATCGGGTCGGCCTCCAGCAGCCAGCTCGCCGTGTCGATGAAGTGCCCGCCCTCACCGGCGAACCGCGAGCCCTCGGTGCCTTGCCGGAGGTACCAGCTGCCGCCCTGCAGCTTGCCCGCGTTGACCAGATAGCGCAGGTTCGCCGGACCGGTCCGGGCGCCGAACCGCTTCCTGCTCTCCTGGAGCAGCGGCGCGAACCGGCGGTTGAAGCCCACCTGGAGGCGGTCGTTGCCGGACTCCTCCACTGCCGCGAGCACTCCGGCCAGCTCGTCCTCGGTGAGGGCCAGGGGCTTCTCCACGAACACGGTCTTGCCTGCCAGCAGTGCCCTGCGGGTCAGTTCGGCGTGCGAGCTGTGCCGGGTGACCACGAACACCGCGTCGATGGACTTGTCGCCGAGCACGGCGTCGAGATCGGTGGTGGCCTCGGCGAAGCCGAACTTCCGCTGCGCGTTGGCCGCGGACAGCGCCGTCGTGGTGACGACCGTCGACAGCTCGACGCCCTCGCGCTGTGCCAGGTGCGGCAGCAGCATCGACGTGGCGTAGTTGCCGGCGCCGACGAACGCGAGGCGCACCGGCGTCCGGTCGGCCCGGGCCGGGGTGGACGCTCCGCCGCCGGTTCGCTTCACCGCGGGCACGACGACCGCCGGGGTCCCCGCCTCTTCCGCCACCCCCTCGGGTTCGGGGTACCGGAACAGCACGGCCACGGCCTTCAGTTCGCCGTCCTTCAAGCGCCGGTACGTCTCTACGGCGTCGTCGAAGTCGGCGATGTGCGAGACCAGGGGCTCCACGTCGACGCTGCCGCGGGCGAGGAGGTCGAGGAAGCAGGCCAGGTTGCGGCGCTCGGTCCAGCGCACGTGGCCGATCGGGTAGTCCCGGCCCTCCAGCTCGTACTCCGGGTCGTAGCGCCCGGGGCCGTAGCTGCGCGAGAACCGGACGTCGAGCTCTTTCTCGTAGTACGCGTTCCACGGCAGGTCAAGGCGGCACTTGCCGATGTCGACGACCCGGCCGCGGTCCCGGCAGAGGTGGGCGGCCAGCTCGACGGGCTGGTTGCTGCTGCCGCCGGCGGCCAGGTACACCTGGTCCACGCCGTGGCCGTCGGTGAGTTCGACGACGGCGGCTTCCACGGCCGGGGACGCGGGGTCGCCGCAGGCCGCGGCGCCCAGGCGCCCGGCGAGTTCGCAGCGCGTCGGGTCCGGGTCGGCTCCGACCACGCGGACTCCCGCGGCGGTGAGGAGCTGCACCACCAGTTGCCCGATCAGTCCGAGGCCGATGACCAGCGCCACCTCGCCGAGCTGCGGCTCGCCCTGGCGGACGCCCTGCATCGCGATCGACCCGACGGTGCCGAAGGCCGCGTGCCGCGGTGCGAGGCCGTCGGGGACCGGGGCGTAGAGGTTCTTCGGCACCCAGTTCAACTCGGCGTGCAGCGCGTGCTCGTTGCCGGCGCAGGCCACCAGGTCGCCGACCTTCACGTCGTCGATCCCGGCGCCGACCTGCTCGACCACCCCGCACAGCGAGTAGCCCAGCGGGGTGTAGGAGTCCAGCTTGCCCATCACCTTGCGGTAGGTGGCGGGCACCCCGTTGGTGGCCACGCTCTGCATGACCTTGGCCACCTGGTCCGGCCGGGAGCGGGCCTTGCCCAGCATCGACATGCCGGCCTCGGAGACCTTCATGAGCTCGGTACCGGTGGAGATCAGCGAGAAGGCGCTGCGGACCAGCACACCGCCCGGCTTGCACCCCGGCACCGGAACGTCGAGCACCGCCAGCTCGCCGCTCTTGTAGTTCTGTACGACCTGCTTCACCCGAGAACTCCTCATTCCTAAGCGGTCAACCGAGTGCTCTGGCCGGACCCGGAGGTCGCGTCGCGATACCAGTACTCAAGGGTCAGTACGTGCCACAGATGCTTGGAGTAGTCCGCCTGTCCGGCGGCGTCCTCGGCGACCATGCGTGCCAGCGCGTCGCGGCGCAGGAACCCGGAACTGACGAGCAGGCCGTCGTTGACCACCTCGCGCACCAGCGGTGCCAGGTCCCGGCTCATCCAGGCGCGCAGCGGGGCGCTGAACAGGCCCTTGGGCCGGTACACGATCTCCTTGGGCAGGACCGAGGTGGCCGCCTCCTTGAGGACGGCCTTGCCCTGTCGTCCGACGATCTTGCGGTCACCGGGCACGGCGAACGCCGCCTTGACCACCTCGATGTCCACGTACGGCACCCGTACCTCGGTGGAGGCGGCCATGCTCGACCGGTCCGTGTACGCGAGGTTCAGGCCCGGCAGGAACATGCGGGCGTCGGTCAGGCACATGCGGTTGACGAAGTCGTCGAGGTCGTTGTCCTGGTAGACGTCCGTGTGCTCGGTGATCACGTCGTCGACCGTCCCGGCCAGGTCCGGGTCGATCAGGGCGAGCAGCTCGTCCTGGTCGTACATGGTGTAGCTGCGCCGGAACGCGGTCTCCTCCGGCAGACCGGCGAAGGAGAGGAACCGCTTCGCGAAACGCACCGACCGGTAACCCCGGCGGGCCGAGGCGACCGGCAGCCGGTCCACGACCCCGGACACCCCGCGCCGCAACGGTCGGGGGACGCGCTGGTAGCGCACCGCGAGCAGGTTGGCCAGGTGCTTGCGGTACCCCGCGAACAGCTCGTCCGCTCCCATCCCCGAGAGCATCACCTTGACCCCGGCCTCGCGGGCGGCCATGCAGATCAGGTACGTGTTGATCGCGGCGGGGTCGCCGATCGGCTCGTCCAGGCTGTACGTCATCTGCGGCAGCAGGTCGAGCACGTTCGGGGCGATCTCGATCTCGTGCAGGTCGACGCCGAACTGCTCGGCGACCTGCCGGGCGTAGCGCAGGTCGTCGGGCATCGCCTCGAACTTGGCGTCCTCGGCGCGGAATCCGATGGTGTAGGCGGAGATCCCGGGTTGGTGGCGGGCCGCCAGCGCGGTCAGATAGCTGGAGTCGAGGCCGCCGGAGAGGAAGGTCGCCACGGGTACGTCGGAGAGCAGGTGGCGGCGGGTCGACTCCTCGACGACGGCGGCGAGGTCCGGCTGTTCACCGGCCAGGGCGCGGTCACGGCCCTCGGCGGCGACGTCCTTCAGGTTCCAGAAGCTGCCGCGTTCCACCCGGCCGTCGGGCCGGCAGCGCAGCCAGCTTCCCGGCGGGAGCTTCTCCGCCTCGCGGAACGCGCAGCGGGAGTCCGGCACCCAGTAGTAGAGGAGCGAGGCGACCAGCGCCGCCTGGTCCACCTCCAGCGACTTGCCGGTCGCGGCGGCGAGCGCCTTGAGCTCGGAGGCGAACATCAGGCCCCCGCCGCGCCGGAGCAGGAACAGCGGCTTGATGCCCAACTGGTCGCGGGCGAGCACCAGTTCACCGGTGCGTTCGTCGAAGATGCCGAACGCGAACATGCCGCGCAGCCGGGGCAGGCAGTCCGTGCCCCAGCGCCGCCAGGCCTCCAGGACCACCTCGGTGTCGGAGGTACCGCGGAAGCGCACCCCGGTGGCCGACAGCTCGGCGCGCAGCTCGGGCGCGTTGTACAGCTCGCCGTTGTACGTCAGGGCGAGGCCGTCCGAGACCATCGGCTGGGCGCCGGTCTCGGACAGGTCGATGATGGCCAGCCGGCGGTGCCCGAGCTGTACTTCGGCGTCACCGACGGGGTGGCCGTAGCGGCCCGCGCCGTCCGGGCCGCGGTGGGCGAGGGTGTCGGTGAGCCGGTCGGTGACGGCCTTTCCGTCCGGCCATCGGTACGTGCCTGCGATGCCACACATGTCCTACCTCACCTCCTGGTCGTCGTCCGGGACCCGTGCGGCCCGTATCGGCTGCCGTTCCGTGCGGCGCAGGCCCGTGCCGTTCTGCCGGGCCGGCCGCTCGCTCCGGCCGCGCAGCGCGGTGTGCAGCCCGTCCCACAGGGTGCCGTCGGTCCGATCCCGCGGATCGGGGTCGATCAGCACCACACCGATCACCGGAATGCGCTGGTCCGCGAGCTGTCGCGCCACCGTGTGCAGCCAGGCGGCGCTGCCGTGCCCGGCACGCACGACGAGCACGGTCTGGGTGCCGAGATACTGCAGGTCGGTCCACGCGGTGCCGGGCGCCACCGAGCCGACACCGATCCGGAAGTCCTGCGGCGACACGGCCGTGACCTGTTCGCCGCCGACCACGGTGGGGTCTCCCGGCTTCGGGCGGTGGCGGGCGAGCTGCGTGCCGGGGAGACCGTCCACGACGACCACCGGCCCGTCCGCCGCCAGTGCCCGGGCGAGGCTCAGGGCGATCACGCTGGTGCTGCGCGCACAGCCCAGTTCCAGCAGCGACAGCGGTTCCGCCGAGCCGCGCGCGGTGCGGGTCAGCGTCGTGGTGAGCCGTTCGCGTGCCACCCGGGTCCGTCGGCGCTGCCACAGCCTGCCCGACCGGCGGGGCAGTTCGGCGATGACCGAGGCACCGAGGTTCCCCGCGATGTCCCGGCGCAGCACGGGCCGGTCCGCCACCACCACCGTGACCGCGGCCAGCGCGAGCCCGAGGAAGAGCCCGAGGATCATTCCGATCGCGGCGTCGGTGACGACGGCCTTGGGCAGGGAGTGCCGCACCGCGCGCGCGGCGTCCACGATCTGGGTGCCGGCGACGAGTTGGGGTGCGCCGACGCGTGCCTCCTCGGCGCGTTGGCCGAAGTCGGAGATCTGTGAGGTGAGTTCGGCCCGCCGGGCGAAGAGCGATTCGAGGTTCGCCGAGTCCTTGGGGTCGGTGTCGGGCGTCCGGCCGGCGATCGTCTTGTTGACGTCGGCGAGCTCCGCCTGCATACGGTCACGCTGGTCGAGCAGGCCCTTGGCGTTGGCGTCGGCGATGGCCTGGATGCGCTTGGCGTGGTCGGCGACGAACGCCTCGGCCAGTGCCTTGGCGCGGGCCACCGCTTCCGCGTCGGTCTTGCCCGTCACATCGATCTGGAGGACGTTGTTGGTCAGTCCGGTGCCCCGGTAGTCCGCCATGAAGTCCGCCGGTTTTTCCGGGGACTTGAGGATCCGCAGAGCCTGGCCGGCGATCCGCGAGGTAGCCAGCAGCTGGGCGTCGGTGCGGATCAGCGTTCCGGTGTCGTTGGGCTGGTCCTCCTGGTGCGCGACCAGCACCTTGGTCACCGCGGCCGGGGCGGGCGGCAGCAGGACCGCCACGACCGCGCCGAGCAGCAGTCCGAACAGCGCCATGGCGCTCCACAGGCGGCGGCGTCTGCGCACCGCGACCACCAGTGCCTGCAGGTCGAGGAGCGGAGTGGTGGCCGACGACTCCGAAGTCGTGCTCGTCATCACGCTGAACCTCCCGTCGCGTGGCCGTGGACGGCGAACGCCAAGGTGGCCTCGTCCGCAGGTCGGCCCGCGGTCCGCGTCGGACGGGTGTGGACCGTGCCGGCGACGACGACGCCGACGAGCTCGTGGCCGCCGTCCGCACACGCCTCGGCTATGTCGGCGAGTTCCTCCGCGGTCCAGCTGCCCGCGCTGAGGACGGCCAGCGCTCCGGACTCCGTGTCGCGGTCGGGCACGATCGGCCGGTCCGCCGACACCTCCACCACCCGCAGCAGCGGATCGTTCTCGACCGCCGCGGCGAGCTGCCCGGCGGCCCGGCGGGCGACCTCGTCGCCTTCCGGTACGACGACCAACAGTCGCCGGGGGGCGGGTAGTTGGTCCCGGAGGCGAGCGCACACGCGCCGGTAGCGGATGCTTCTCTCGGCCTCGTCGCCGGACCTCTGCGGGGCCGGTATGTCCCACCGGACGTCCATGCCGAGAAGCCGGCGGAGCCGGGCCCGTGAGCCATGGCTCTCGGGCCGGTGCCCGCGCGGTTCAGCGGGCACGTCGACGGTGCCGAGGAACGGCGAGCCGAGCGCCGCGGCGATCTCCGCTTCGGTACGCAGCCGGCGGCTCACGCGTGCGGCGGCGAGATGGCCGACGACCGCGAGCAGGAAGAACAGCAGTGCCCCGGCGGCGATGAGCTGTGTCCTGGTCGGTGCTGCCGCGCCGGTCGGCCGGGGTGCCGGCCCCATGACGACCATGCTGGCCTTGGCGGTCGCCGGGTTGGCCTCCTCCAGCTTCTTCATGGCGTCCTGCAGCCCGGTGCGCAGCCCTTCGAGTTCCGTGCGCGCCTGCACACTCTCCACGCTCTGCCCCGGATCGGCCGCGTTGGCCAGGTCGCTGATACGGCGGTTGGTCTCCGCCACCTGCTTGCGCAGCGCCTCTGTCGCCGTGTCCGCCGCGGGGTCGGTGTCGCCGCCCGCGATGCGTACGGCGAAGGTGACGAACTGCTGGGCCAGCTGGTCGGAGAGCCGTTGCGCGCGCTCCGGGGTGTCGGCCGTACCCGAGATCTTGATGATGTTCCCGTCGTCGGCCTTGGCGGTCACCTTGCCCTGCAGGTCGGCGCCGCTGACGCCCTTCCAGGCGAGGGTGGTGGCCACGCGGTCGACCACTGCCGAGCTGGTCGCGATGTCCACCTGGGTCAGCAGTTCGCGCTCTTCCCACTGACCCGGCAGCAGTACCGATGCCTCGGCCGTGTAGCGCGGCGGAAGCAGCAGCACCGAGGTGCCGTAGCCGAAGAGCGCACCCACCAGGGCGACCACGGCGAGCAGCCGCCACCGCCGACGGAGAATCCGTCCGATCGTGACCAGACGGATCGTGTCCTCATTCAATGGTGCGGCCTCTTCCCCGTACGGAGCGGCCCACCCGCCGACACCGGGGCTTGGTCCCGGCAGGCGGCGGCGTAGGCGGCGAGCAGCGACGCTTGCGAGTTGCTCCAGGACAGCGGGCCGCTGATCCGCTCCTGGCCGATGGTGCCCATCCGGGCCCGCTTCTCCGGATCGTCGAGAAGGAGCGCGATGAGCTTGGCGAACTGGGCCTCGTCGTTGGCGGGCGCGTAGACGGCGGCGTCACCGGCGGAGACGCGCGCCTCCCGGAGGTCGAACGAGACGATCGGCCGCCCCATCGCCATGTACTCCAGGACCTTGTTCATGGTCGACACGTCGTTGAGCGGATTGTGCGGGTCGGGAGAGAGACACACGTCGGCGGTGCACAGGTAGCGCACCAGGTCGGCGTCCGGGATGCGTCCGGTGAACTGCACCTGGTCGGAGAGACCGAGTTGCCGGGACAGTTCGACCATCGCGTCGAAGGCGTCGCCGGCGCCGACGAAGACCGCGTGCCAGTCGGTCCGGCCGACCTCGTCGCGCAGTTTCGCGAGGGCCCGCAGGGCGTAGTCGACGCCGTCCTGGGGGCCCATGACGCCGAGGTAGCACAGCAGGTGGGGCTTGCCGCGCTTCAACTCCGGTTCCGGCGGCACCGGTTGGAAGCGGTCGGTCGCGGGCGCGCTGCGCACCACGAAGACGTCCTCGGGCCGTCGGCCGCCGCGGCTCAGCGCGACGTCCTTGTAGCTCTCGTTCGTGGCGAGCACGATGTCCGCGGCCCGGTAGGTGCGTCGTTCCAGCGCGCACACGGCGCGGTAGAGCAGGTCCTCGCCGCGGTCGAACCGGGAGAGGTACAGCTCGGGTACCAGGTCGTGCTGGTCGAAGACGAACCGCGCGCCGCGCCGCTTCATCCACAGGGCCGGCAGGAACAGCAGGTCCGGCGGGTTGCAGGCGTGGACCACGTCGACCGGGCCGACCTTGCGGGCCAGCCGGACCGTGTGCCACAGCGCCGATCCGTACTCCCGCAGGTAGCCGGCCGGTCCTCCGGTGGCCGCGCGCAACGGGTAGCGGTGGATCCGCACCCCGTCGATCACCGCCTCCGGCTCCGTGTCCCGCTTCTCCCCCTGGGGGCAGATGACGTGGACCTCCCAGCCCGCGTCGCGCAGCGTCGTGCACTCCTGCCACACGCGCCGGTCGAACGGCACCGACAGGTTCTCCACCAGAATCAGCGCGCGCCGGCCCAGGCCGTCGCTGCTGCTCGCGTTACCAGGCAAGGCCCATGTACCCCGGTTCGGTCCGGCGCGTCTCGGCGTCGGGAAGGTGGATGAGGTCGACGATCATCGGTCCGTCCGCGTGGGGCAGGGCCGCCAGTACGGCCGGGTCCTTGCTCCCGACCAGGCACACCTCCGCGTGGTCGAGCACCTCGTCGACGGAGTCGGCGAGGAGCTGCGCGAGGTGCGGCAGCCGGCTCTCGATGTACTCGCGGTTCGCGCCGAGCAGCCGGGAGAGGCTCACATTGGCGTCGTAGATCTTGAGGTCGTAGCCCTTGCCGAAGAGCCGCTCCGCGAGTTCGACGAGCGGGCTCTCGCGGAGGTCGTCGGTGCCGGGCTTGAAGGAGAGTCCGAACATTCCCACCTTGCGCTTGCCGGTGCGCTCGACCAGGTCCACCGCGCGCTGGAGATGGTCGGAGTTGGAGGCGAGCACGTGGGACAGGATGGGTACCGAGACGTCGGCCCGCTGTGCCGCGTGGACCAGGCTGCGCAGGTCCTTGGGCAGGCAGGAGCCGCCGAAGGCGAAGCCGGGCCGCAGGTAGGCGGGGCTGATGTTCAGTTTGCGGTCGGCGAGGAACACGTCCATCACCTGGTGCGAGTCCACGCCGAGGGCCTGGCACACGGCGCCCAGCTCGTTCGCGAAGCCGATCTTGAGGCCGTGGAACGCGTTGTCCGCGTACTTGATGGCCTCGGCGGTCGGGATCGGCACCCGGAACACCTCGTTGGGCAGGCCGTCGTAGAGCGCCGCCACCGCGTCGCCGCTCGCCGGGTCGAGTTCGCCGATGACGGTCTTCGGCGGGTCGAAGAAGTCCTTCACGCTGGTGCCCTCGCGCAGGAACTCCGGGTTGACCGCGACCCCGAAGTCCACCCCGGCGGTGCCGCCGACGTGCTTCTCCAGGATCGGCACCAGCAGGTTCAGGCAGGTGCCCGGGAGCATGGTGCTGCGGAACACGACGGTCTGCCGCCCGCCCCGCTCGGCGAGCGCGGCGCCGATCTCCTCGGTGACCCGCTCCAAGTAGGTGGTGCACAGGCTGCCGTTGGGCTCCGACGGGGTGCCCACGCAGATCAGCGACACCTCGCTGCCCTCGATCGCCTCGCGGACGTCGTCGGTGGCGCGCAGCGCTCCGGTCCGCACGACCTCGGCGATGAGTTCGCCGATCCGCTCCTCGACCACCGGGGCCTTGCCGTCGTTGACCAGGTCGGCCTTCACCTGGTTCACGTCCACGCCGATGACCTCGTGGCCCATGCTGGCCAGGCACGCGGCCGATACGCAGCCCACGTATCCGAGCCCGAAAACGCTGACTCTCATGCTCCGTCTCTCCCCCCAGTCAGGCCCTTGTGGCCTGCGGTCCGCGCGCCGGTCGGACGACCCCCGCGCATCAGTAGGCCCCGTGCCCGTGGAGTACGGCACGCAGCGTCTTCCACAAGATCACTGTGTCCAGGGCGAGCGACCAGTCCTCCACGTACCGCAGGTCGAGGCGCACGGCCTCCTCCCACGGCAGGTCGCTGCGTCCGCTGATCTGCCACAGGCCGGTGAGCCCGGGCTTGACGAGCAGCCGTCTTCGGATGTCCGGGTCGTACGCGGCGCACTCCTCCGGCAGCGGAGGCCGGGGGCCGACGAGCGACATGGATCCGGTGAGCACATTGAAGAGCTGCGGGAGCTCGTCGAGCGAGTACCGGCGCAGCACCGCTCCCACCCGGGTCACCCGCGGATCCCGGCGGAGCTTGAACAGCAGACCCGCGCCCTCGTTGCGAGCGGCCAGTGCCGCACGTGCCCCGTGGGCGCCGACGACCATGCTGCGGAACTTGAGCATGGTGAACTCGCGGCCGTCCTTGCCGACCCGGCGCTGGCGGTAGAACACCCCGCCCCGGCTGTCCGTCAGCACGAGCAGCGCGACGAGGAACATCAGCGGCGCGAACACGAGCAGCAGGATCGTTGCGCCCAGTCGGTCCACGACCCCCTTGATCGCCCGCCGGCCTCCGGTGAAGGTCGGCATGCTGACCCGCAGCAGCGGGATCCCGAGCACCGCGTCGACGTGCAGCCGCGGGCCGGCCACCTCCATCAGCACGGGGGCCACGATCATCTCGGCGTCGCTGCCTTCGAGGTTCCAGGCCAGCCGCTGCAGCCGGTGCGGTGACCAGTGCGGGTCGGGTGTGACCGCGACGACGCGGTAGCCGTCGTGGCGGACGTGCTTGGCGACGTCCTCCAGGAGGCCTATGACCGGCACTCCGTCCAACTGGTCGCCGTCGAGCCCGTGTTCGTCGCCGTCGAGCCCGCGGCCGTCCGTCGTGCACACCGCCTCCACCCGCCAGCCGAGGTGCGGGAACTTGCGGGTCCGGCTGATCAGGTCGCGGACGGTTGCCGGGCTCCCGGCAGCGAGCACCGGTCTCAGGCAGCGTCCGTCGTTGCGCTGTTTGTGCAGCCAGAGACGGAGCACATACCGCTCGGTCATGGTGACGATCGCGATCGCGGGGATCGCGACGAAGATCCAGAGCTTGATGTTGCGCGAGGTCAGAGCGATCCCGCCGAGCGCCAGGACGACGGTCGCCGTGAAGAGCGAGCGTCCCAACCGGCGGAATTCCTCGGCGCCTTGACCGAGTACGGCCGGGGACCACGAGCGGCTCACTGCCAGCGCGCCCAGCACCAGCACCTGGGTGCCGAAGGCGAGAATGCCCCACTTCTCATGCCAGTTGGCCGCGTCCCGGGCCCCGAAGAAGTCGCCGATCGCCCCCACCACGAAGGCGGTGGCCACGGTGTCGCTGAAGATCACGGTACGGCGGTACCGCTGCTCCCAATCGGTCGCCGGCTGGCTGATCGCCCCGTCCGCAAGACGCCCGCGCGCCGACGGAAAAGGGCCGACTATTCCCCCCTGCCGCACAGAACCCCCCAAGGTCCCCAGTGATCAGGCGTGTTCGCCTCACACTGTCCCGCCCCCTGCGGAGGGTCCCCGCCCCCCGCACTGTGCCTCCCCTCGGGAGGCCCCACCGCACTGTTCCCCCTCGGAAGACCATCGCCCCCTGCGCATGGCGTCCCGGCTGTTCGGAGCTGTGTGAGCAATCCCCTGGCTACAGCGGACTCGCAGGTCCTGCCGGCTGCCAGGCTCCTGAGGTGCACCGAAATCGGTCGTGACTTCGGATGCTCCCCGTGCCCCAAGCCCCCTAAGGCTCCAAGAATCGATCACCCCCACGTCCGGCACGAGAGACGCGGCTACTGGCCGTCTGCACCGTCGGACCCATAGATCGTTATTTGTCGCCTGGTGTCCCACCTGACGAAGCACGGTCAATCTAGACCATCCGGGCCCTCCTGGAGAGAGGTCTGTGTGGAATTTGTGCTCAAGATTTGAAGCCGGGTCCACAGATCGGCAACGGTCTGCGGGGGCCTCGGCGACGGAAGAAACGTCTTGCGGCCTGTGATTGCGGGAGTTGTCCGAGCCGTTGGCACCACAATCCAAGGTGCCCCGACATCGACCGACGGCAATCGGAAGCTGCGCTTCCCCGCTCCGCACGCCATCGGATGCGACCCGGACTGACGCGAATCATTCCTCCCGAGCCGTCCGAACTCGCCCCGGCAGGCGGGGCATTCGCGTACTGGTGCCGCAAGGGCCGATCGGATCGCCACACGCGAACGCCGTGAAGGATCCGGTTACCGGCCTTCGCCGGCACGGGAGCCGATTCCGGTCACGCGAGGAACTGGCCGAACGGCCCGGCGGCGGACCGGAGACAGCTCGCACGTCACGCTGTTTCAGCCACTCCTACGAAGGCGGGACTTCTGCCGCCCGTGCGGCTGCCGCGTCGAGGTCCAGCCATGCTTCCTCGGTCAGATCGGTGGCGGCCCAACGGGCCGCGGACACGACCTCGTCAGGGGTACGGAAACCCGCCACCACGCAGGCCACGTCGGGGTCACGCAGCGGAAACCGCAGGGCGGCGTGAGGAAGCGCGGTGCCGTGTCGAGCGGAGACCCCGGCAAGAAGCCGAGCACGACGCAGTGCAGATTCCGAGGCGGGGCCGTAGTCGAAGGTGGCATCACTCGCGGGGTAAGGACGGCTGAGCAGACCGGAGTTGAACGGGGCGGCGGCCACCACCGCGACCCCACGGTCGGCGCACGCGTCCAGCAAGGGGCGAGCTGTGCGGTCGAGAAGGGTCCATCGCCCGGCCACCATCACGGCGTCGACCTCAGCTTCCGCGACGATACGCAGCAGCGGGGCGACCGTGTTCGCACCGACGCCGACGGCGCCGATGACGCCTTGGTCGCGCAGAGCGATCAACGCGGGCAGGGCCTGGCCGAGGGCGGCTTCCAGACAGTCGTCAGGATCATGGACGTAGACGATGTCCACATGGTCCAGTCGCAGACGGTTCAGGCTGCCTTCCAGACTTCGCAGTACACCGTCCCGTGAGTAGTCGGGGCGGCGAACCAGCGTGTCGGGTACGGCGAAACCTCCTGCCATGAGGTCGGATCCGGTGGGTGCCGGGTGGGGTTCCAGCAGTCGGCCGACCTTGGTGGAGATGGTGAACTCCGTCCGTGGACGGTGAGCGAGGGCGTCGCCGAGTCTCCGTTCGGAGAGCCCGAGGCCGTAGTGCGGGGCGGTGTCGTAGTAGCGCACCCCCACGTCCCAGGCAGCCTCAAGGGTGGCCTGCGCCTGGCAGTCGTCCATCGGACTGTGGAGATTGCCGATGGGGGCGGCACCGAATCCCAGCGTGCTGACACGGACGCTCGTACGACCGAGTGGGCGGGCCCTCACGAGGCGATTCCGTACCGGCGTGCGGCCGGGGCTCGGCCGGTCCGGAAGACGAGGCCGTCCGGACTCACGACAGGATTGCCGGCGGGATCCAGCACGCACCGGACGTCGGACAACTCGCGCAAGACCCGCACCGTGGAGGGCGATTGGCCGAGGCGGAGGAGAACGTCGCGGCCGGGACCGGCTACCGCGACCGACGTGACGCCTCGGCGGACCTCGGGGCGCGCCGGCCACACCGGGGGCCGCACCACGGTAGCGAAGCACTGTACTTTCATCAGCCCTCTTCCCGAAGCCGAAGCGGCAGCTGCGGCCGCAGCCCGTCCATACCACCGCCCACGGTCAGGGCGGTGCCCGAGACGGATGCAGCGCCGGGCGAAGCCGGACAGGCGGCCCTTGCCGGCCGAGCACAGCGCCCGCGCGACCCGGGTGACACGCACAGGTCCGAGGACGTCGATGTCCAAAACCCGATGCCACTCGTCGTCGGTGTTGTCCTCGATACCGCCCTGCGCACCGGTCCCGGCAATGGCGACGGGCGCTCCCACTTCCACGATGTCTCCTTCGTATGCGTACGGGCAGCGTTCATCGGCCGCCATGTGCAGGAGCCACCCGGCATCGCGTACCGCATGAGGAAGGATCTGCTTCATCTGCCAGGCAGGACCCTAAGGATGGGATCCATTTCGCGCAACACCCTGACACACGTGCGTAGTTCATTCCGTTTTGATGGGTTCTACGCAGGGCCTCTGCCTGACATCTGTCCGACCTCTTCCCAACTCACAACGGCAGTGCCATATTGGCCACCGAAAATGAACCTGATTAATCCGTGGCACAAGAGGGGGTTCGCCTTGACTGAATCGGCAAGCGACTCGACAGGCGGCTCAACACCGGCTCCTGGCAAGGAAGATGACGCAACGTCACATCCCTACCGCCCGGGGTACGAACTGGTCGCGGAACAACTGCTGGAGTACATCGCTCAGCAGAACCTGCGCCCCGGCGACCGCCTCCCCACCGAACAGGGCCTGGCCCAGATCCTGGGAGCGTCCCGCAACGTCACCCGCGAGGCCGTGAAGGTCCTGGCGGCCATCGGCCGGCTCACCGTGCGGCGAGGCGCGGGCATCTTCGTCGCCGCGTCGGTCGGCGGACTGCTGGACGACGAGCTCTCGCACTTCCGGCCGACCAGCATGGAAGACGTCCGGATGCTGCTGGACTACCGCAAGGTGATCGAGTCGGAGACAGCACGCCGTGCCGCCTCCCACGCCACCCCGATCGAGGTCCGGGCCATCCGGGAGAGCGCGGAGAGTTCCCTGACGGCGGCCACGATGAACGACGTGGACACCTTCGCCAAGGCGGACGCGGCCTTCCACGACTCGGTGGGCGCCGCCTCGCACAACGTGTTCCTCAGGGCGAGCGTCGCCGGCGTGCGGCGCCTGGCGTCCCAGTCCGACGTACTGCTCTTCCACGGTGACGTGCCCGGATCGCTGGAGGTCGCCGCACATCAGCATGTGGCCATAGCGGAGGCGGTCGCCGCGGGGGCGGCCGATCTCGCCGAGCGGCTGATGGTGGAACACATCGCCACCACACAGAGCCAGTTCGAGAGGAAGATCCGCGACCGGCTGTTCAGTCCTGGCGCTCCCGCGACCCCCGAGGGACCTCCGGGGCGCTCTGAATGAGTGGCAGCACCGAGGCTCCGCCGCCGTCCGCGGAGGCAGCAGCCCCGTAAACCGGCCGACCCCGCATGTGCCGCGGCACAGCGACCGGGCCGCCCGACGCCCTGAAGTCCCGGTGGACGACCGGGACTTGCAGGACTTGCAGGTATCAACCTCCCTCAGGCGATTGGATACGTGTGTCTCATCCGTCTGCGCGCAGGGGCGCCTTCACGCCGCTGCGAAGAAGTTTCACGGCCGCCGTCTCGGTGGCCGCGGTGGCCGCCCTGCTGAATGCCGTACCGGCCCAGGCGGCTCCCCGGTCGCCGGACCTCGATGTCTACGTCTCCCCGACCGGCCGGGACGTGGGATCGGGAACCGCCGCCCACCCCTTCAAGACCCTCGACCACGCACGGGACTACGTGCGCGACGTCAAGCAGAAGGCCAAGGGCGACATCCACGTCCGGCTCCTGTCCGGCACCTACCAGCTCAGCCGCACCTTCGCCCTGACCGCCCAGGACTCCGGCCGCGACGGACACAGGATCGTCTACGAGGCCGCCCCCGGCGCACACCCGGTGATCAGCGGGGGCAAGCAGGTCACCGGCTGGACCCCGGCCGACTCGGCGGGAAAGGTCTACAAGACCAAGGTGGGCGACATCGACACCCGCCAGCTGTATGTGGACGGCGAGTTGGAGACCCGGGCGCGCAGCGGCAAGAACCCCGCCGGTTTCAGCCAGACGTCCACGGGCTACGCCTTCACCGACTCCGCGCTCAACGCCTACAAGCGTCCCTCGGACCTGGAGGTCGTCAACTCCTGGGGCTGGAAGCTGATGCGCTGCCCCGTGCAGTCGATCGCCGACTACAAGATGACGATGCAGCAGCCCTGTTGGCACAACGCGCATCTCCAGCAGGGCCAGGAGATCCAGAACCCGACCTGGCTGGAGAACGCCCGCGAACTGCTGGACACCCCCGGTGAGTGGTACCTGGACAAGGGCGAGGGCGAGATCTACTACATGCCCAAGGCCGGCCAGGACCTGTCCACCGCGACCGTCACCGTGCCGCTCGTACAGGACCTGGTGGACCTCAACGGCACCAGGACGGACCCCGTCAGCAACGTGTCCTTCCAGGGCATCACCTTCTCCTACTCCACCTGGCTCGCGCCCAGTTCCTCCGAGGGACTCATCGAGGGCCAGGCCGGTTTCCGGATGGTCGGCAACGACCCCGACTTCGACGCGACCCGCCTGAAGTGGCAGAAGACGCCCGGCGCCGTCAACGTCGACTACGGCCACGGCATCGCCTTCGAGGGCAACACCTTCACCCATCTCGGCGCGGTCGGGCTGAACTTGAACACCGGCACCCAGGGCACCGACATCACGGGCAACGTCTTCCGCGAGATCGCCGCCACCGGCATCCAGATAGGCGGGGTCGCGGTGATCGATGCCCACCCCGACGACTCCCGGGACATCACCAAGGACACCAGGGTCGACAACAACGTGGTCACCAAGGTCGCCGACCAGTACAACGGCTCCATCGGCATCCTGGCCGGCTACACCGACCACACCACGATCACCCACAACAAGGTCTACGACCTGCCCTACACCGGTATCTCCGTCGGCTGGGGCTGGGGCCTCACCGACCAGGGCGGCGACACCAACTACCCCGGGAATCTGGGCGTTCCGATCTGGGACACCCCCACGACCAGCCGCGACACCCAGGTCACGGACAACGAGATCTACGACATCATGAAGTCGCAAGCCGACGGCGGCGCCATCTACACCCTCAGCACCAACCCCGGCGGCCTGGTGTCCGGCAACTACATCCACGGCACACCACCGCCCGCCTACGGCGCGATCTACCACGACGAAGGCAGCCGGTACTGGACGAACACCGGCAACGCCCTGTGTGACGTGGCCTACCAGTGGCTGTTCCTCAATCACGGCATGGACATCAACGCCACCGGCAACTACACCACCCAGCCCGCCTACTCCGCCCAGGCCAACAGCACGGGCAGCACCATCAGCGGCAACACCACCGTGGACTCCTGCGCCCAACTGCCCGCTTCCATCGTCAACAACGCGGGCCTGCAACCGAGTTACCGCCACCTCGACCCGGGCCCCGACGCCACGGACCACCAGGCGCCCAGCAGCCCCGGCACCCCGAGCGCGGTCACCGACTTCCCGACGATCGCAGACCTCACCTGGGCGGCATCCACCGACGACACCGCCGTAACCGGCTACTCCGTCTACCGCGACGGCAAGCTCATCAGCGCCACCGGCAAGACCTCGGTACGCCTCCCGGGCCTGACCGCCGGGCAGACGTACGCCTTCCGGATCACCGCCCGCGACGCCGCCGGCAACGAGTCCGCTCCCAGCCCGACCCTGCACGTCACCATGCCCTCGGGCACGGACCTCGCCTTCAAGAAGCCGATCACCGCCTCGTCGTACTCGGAGGCCAACACCCCGGAAAAGGCGGTGGACGGAGACCTGTCCACCCGCTGGGCCCAGGGCCTGGGCCTGCCCGACCCGTCCTGGATCCAGGTCGACCTCGGCGCGTCGTACGACGTGAACGGCGCGATCACGACCTTCGAGAAGGCCAGCGGCTACAAGTACCGCATCGAGGTCTCCCCCGACGAGGTCCACTGGAAGACACTCGCGGACCGCACCACCGCGAACACCACGGCGGCCACCGACTACGCCCACACGGACGCCCCGATCGCGGGCCGCTTCGTACGGCTGACCGTCACCGGCTCCAACTGGAACGGCGGCAGCATCTACGACTTCCAGGTCTACGGCACCCCGAGGACCGTCACGGACCACACGGCCCCAACTGCCCCCGGACAGCCCACTGTCAAGCCGCTGCTGCCCAGCCTGGTGGACGTCAGCTGGCCCGCGGCCACCGACGACACCGGCGTCACCAGCTACGTCGTCTACCAGGACGGCAAGCGGATCGGTGTCACCGACGCCACGACGCTGCGGGTCTCCGGTCTGACAGCCGACACGCAGTACTCCTTCACCGTCGTAGCGCGCGACGAGGCGCTGAACACTTCCGACCCGAGCAAGGCGGCCGTCGTCACCACACCGGCCGACAACGACCTGGCCCTGAACAAGCCGGTCATCGCCTCGTCGGCGTACGACGCGGACCACGCGCCCGAGAAGGCGGTCGACGGGAATCCCTCCACCCGCTGGGCGCAGGGCGCGGGCCTGCCCGATCCGTCCTGGATCCGGGTCGACCTGGGCAAGGACACCGCAGTCTCCAGCGTGGTGACCACCTTCGAGTTGTCCGGCGGCTACAAGTACCGCCTGGAGTACTCCACCGACGGCACGACCTGGTCCCTGTTCGAGGACCACACCTCTGCCGCCACCTCGTCGTCGACCGTCTACTCCTTCGCCGACACACCCGTCACCGCGCGCTATCTGCGGCTGACCGTCACCGGTTCCAGCGGCAACGGCGGCAGCGTCTACGCGCTCCAGGCGTACGGCGGCTTCTGAGCACGCAGCTCTCCAGCCAAAACGTTTCCCTACAGAAGACGAAAGCCAGGATGAAGATCACCCATGTCGAAGTGCACCGGATCGATGTTCCGGCAGCCAGTCCGCCCTTCCGCTGGCGCGACGGGCTGAGCGGCAGCGCTCCGGTGGGCGACGGCGCGGTCCTGCACATCGGGACGGACGAGGGAGCCGAGGGCGTGGCGGCGTTCGCCCGGCCGGGCGCCTACTCCACCCTGCGGGACCTGGTGGACCGGGTCTTCCGTGCGGAACTGGTCGGGGCCGACCCGATCCAGCGGGAGTGGCTGTGGCACCGGGTGTGGGAGCTGGACCGTATCCACGAACTCCCGCTCCCTACCCTGGGGTTGATCGACATCGCCCTGTGGGACCTGGCCGGCCGCTACCACGGCGAGCCGGTCTGGCGCCTGCTCGGCGGCTTCCGGGATGCCATCCCCGCCTACGCCTCCACCTCGACGTTCGCCGGCATCGCGGAGTTCCTCGACGTGGCGGACCAGTGCCTGGAGCTCGGCTACCGAGGCATCAAGCTGCACGCCTGGGGTGACGCCCGCCGTGACGCGGAACTGTGCCTGGCCCTGCGCGAGCACGTCGGTCCCGACGTCCCTCTGATGTACGACGGTTCAGCGGGCTTCGACCTGCCCGACGCGATCCGGCTGGGGCGGGCGCTCTCCGAGGCCGACTACCTCTGGTACGAGGAGCCGATCCGCGAGTTCAGCATCTCGGCCTATCAGCGGCTCGCCGAGACCGTCGACGTACCGCTCCTGGTGGCCGAGACCTCCGACGGAGCGCACATGAACGCGGCGGACTTCATCCGATCCGGTGCCGCCACGTTCGGTGTACGGACGGGCACCACCCTCCGGGGCGGTGTCACCGGCGCCATGCGCACCGCGCATCTCGCCGACGCCTACCGGCTGCGGGCCGAGGTGCACGGTTCGGACATTCCCAACCACCACCTGTGCATGGCCATCTCCAACACCACCTACTACGAGTCCCTGGTGACCTCGGTGAACGTCGTCCGTGAGCGCCACGTGGACGACCAGGGCCTGGTGCACGCCCCCACGGGGCCCGGCATAGCCCTCCCCCTCGATTTCGGCTACGGCAGCCAACTCCTGCCGTTCGTCGAGCAACCGCGCTGAGCGGCGCAAGAACAGAAAGGCAAGGCAAGACGATGGAGTCTTCCCGATCCCCGAGAACCAGCCGACGTCACTCGCTGCTCCGCACGGCGGCCGTCACGCTGTCCCTGGCCACCGCGGCCGCCCTGGCCGGCTGCGCCAGCGCCGACACCACCACCCAGTCCTCCTCTGCTCAACCGACGTTCAAGTCGGCCACGCAGAAGGCCGGTTCGCAGATCACGGTGTGGGCCGACTCGACCCGGCTGCCGTCGGTGCAGGCGTACCAGAAGGCGCACCCGGACGTGAAGATGAAGATCGTCACGTACGACGGCGGGGCCGACGGATCGACGTACCTCCAGTCGAAGGTGCAGTTGTTCGACCGGACCGGCAGCGGCTGGCCGGACGTGGTGTTCGGCTCGCCCACCGACGTGACCTGGGCATCGGAGGCCACCAAGCCGGGCGCGCAGCCGTTCGCCGCGCCCCTGGACGACAAGCTCGTCCCGCAGAGCACGCTCGACGGCTTCGCCAAGGGTTCCCTGACGCCCTGTCAGTTCAATGGCCACACCTACTGCATGCGCAACGACATCGCGCAGGTCGTCCTCTGGTACAACAAGTCCCTTATGGACAAGTGGGGTTACCAGGTCCCCACTACTTGGGAGGACTACGAGGCCCTCGGCACGAAGGTCGCCAAGGAGCACCCCGGCTATCTGGTCGGCTCGGTCGGCGACACCAACTCCCATGAGTCGTACTTCTGGTCGGGCCAGTGCCCGGCGTTCAACCTCACCAAGCCGGACACCCTGCGCACCGACCTCCAGGACCCGAAGTGCACCCGGATGGCGACACTGCTGGACAACCTGATCAGCGCCAAGGCCGTCGCCACGCAGGGCTTCTTCAGTCAGGGCTTCGCCAAGAACAGCGGTAGCAAGGTCCTGATGGCGTACGGCCCTTCCTGGTACGGCCAGTACCTCTTCAAGGCCGGCTTCAAGACCCCGGCCAAGCAGATGGCCGCGGCGCCCCCGCTGACCTGGAAGGGAGAGAGTACGGCTGCCACGGGCAACGTCGGCGGCGGTGTGTGGATGGTGTCCTCGCACAGCGCCAACCTCAAGGCGTCCACGGACCTGGTCACCTGGCTGACCACCTCCGACGCGAACCAGGCCGCCGCGCCCACTTACCCGGCCTACTCCCAGGCCGCGAAGGCATGGCTGGCCAACCCGGCCAACAAGGACTACTTCGCCAATGGCGTGAGCGGGCCGTTCGAGCAGGCCGCGAACGAGGTGTGGACCGGCTGGTCGAACACCAGGTTCTCGGACTCCACCGCCTGGTCCAGCGTCGTCCTCCCCGCGCTGACCTCCGGGAAGACCCTGACCGAGACGCTGCCGGCCTGGCAGCGGGAGATCGCCAACGAGGCCAGGACCCAGGGCTACAAGGTGGTCGATCAGTGACCTTGCTGGAGACCGAGCGCGTCACCGTCTCCCCCTTGCGCCGCCGCACCACCCCGCGGCGCAAGGGCGGCGGTCGCGCGGGCTACTTCTTCGTCGCGGGCTACGCGGTGCTGCTGCTCGCGTTCGGCGTCTTCCCCACCGGGTACGCGTTCTACCTGTCTCTCACCAACGACCGGGGCCAGTTCACCGGGCTCAACCAGTTCACGAAGGTCATCCAGGACTACCGCTTCGCCCCTGCCTTCACCCACATGCTGGTCTATCTGGTCATGTGGCTGGTGACCCTCGTCGTGCTGGTCGTGCTGACCGCCGTGATCCTGCGCAGCCGCGTGCGTCCGGGCACCTCGGCGCTCTTCCGCTTCCTCTACTACATCCCCGGCGCCCTCGCCGGAGTGGCGAGCGTGCTGGTCTGGCTGTTCATGCTGGACCCCGACGTCAGCCCGGTGTCACGGCTGCTCACCGCCCTGGGGTTCAAGACGTTCGCCGCCGTCCTGGCGCCCGGCAACCTGCCGTTGGTCCTGATGCTGATCGCCTTTTGGACCGGTGCAGGAGGCTGGATGGTCGTGATGTACGGGGCGTTGAACAACATCCCCGACGAGGTGCTGGAAGCGGCCCGCATGGACGGTGCGGGCCCGTGGCGCACCGCGTGGCACATCCAGATCCCGATGATCCGGCAGTGGATCGTCTACATGACGATCATGGCCTTCGCGACGGGCACCCAGCTGTTCGTAGAACCCCAACTGCTCCAGACCGCAAGCCTCGGCAGGGTGAGCCCCACCTGGTCGCCCAACCAACTGGCCTACGTCTACGCCTTCCAGCAGGGCGACTTCAACGGCGCCGCCGCCATCTCCGTCGTCCTCCTCGCCGTAGGCCTTCTCGCCGCCGGGCTGCTGGTCGCTCGCTCGAACCTGTTCAAGTTGGACGAGAAATGACACAGACCGCTCTCTCCCCGACGGCCGTGAAGCGGCGTGTCCGCCTTTCCAGGACCCTGCCCTTCCTGGTCGTAGGACTCCTCCTCGCCCTGCTCCTGTTGTTCTTCGTACTGCCGGTGATCTGGCTGCTGTTGGCGCCTTCGAAGACCGCCGGCGAAGTGGTGCGGGACAACCCGCTCTCGTTCGGTTCGTTCCACCAAATAGGCACGGCCTGGCGGCACTTGTTCGCCTTCCAGGACGGCGCCATGACGAGGTGGCTGCTCAACTCGGCCGTCTACTCGGGCGGTTCACTCGTCCTGACGCTGGCCGTCAGCGTTCCGGCCGGCTACGCGCTGGCGCTGACGAAGTTCCGGGGCCGCAAGACGCTCCTCGTGATCACCCTGGTCACCATGATCATGCCGCAGGCCACCCTGGTGCTGCCGATCTTCCTGGAACTCAACCGCTTCCACCTCATCGGCACGATCTGGTCGGTGATACTCCCCTTCTCCTTCTATCCGTTCGGCGTGTACCTGGTCTACATCTACTTCGGGAGCAGCCTCCCCAGGGACCTGCTGTCCGCCGCGCGCATCGACGGCTGCACCGAGTGGCAGCTCTTCGCACGCATCGCACTCCCGCTCGCCAAACCGGTGGTCGGACTGGTCGCGTTCTTCAGCTTCGTCGGCAACTGGAACAACTTCTTCCTGCCCTACCTCGTCCTGCCGAACAGCGAGCAGTTCCCCGTCCAGGTGGGCCTGAACCAACTCCTCACCTCGACACCGTCGTTCAACCCCGTCGCGGGCGCCGGCCTGAACGTCACCATCCCCGAACTCGCCCTGGCCATCATCGTCGCCATCCTTCCCGTGCTGGTGCTCTTCGTCTTCTCGCAGCGCACGCTGGTGTCCGGGATGCTCGCCGGATCGAGCAAGGAATGAGCGGCGCCCTGTCCGCGAAAGGAAACCCCGTGTACCGGCTCGATCCGCGCTACGCCCCCGCCCCACAGGCCGTCCTCCGCAGCGGATGGCAGGCGGTGGCCGCCCAACTCCCCACCGGCCCCGCGGTGTTGGCGATCGACGGCCCCCCGTCCGTCGACTGGTCCCTCCTCGCCGATCGCCTGGAACACGAGCTGACCGGCCGCGGCATCGCCCCCGTCACCCTGCTCGACATACGGACCCACTACGCACCGCCGGCACACGTCAGAAGCCGTACCGAACACCCGGCAGACGCCACCGACCCCTACTTCCGCAGGCTCGCCGACAACCCCCTCGACGACCTCTTCGAGACCCTCCCGGTACCCGCACCACCACAGGCAGGACTGCGCCTCGTCTACGGCCCCGGCGCCGCCCTCGTCGAGCACGACCTGCTCTGGTACGCCGATGTGCCCAAGCGCTACGCGGAGGCCGCCGTCGGCGCGGACGAGCTGGGCGCCAACCTCGGCCTGCCGGGCGAGATGCCCGACTTCAGGCGGCTGTTCTACATCGACTGGCCGATGCTCGACCGGCACCGCGACGCACTCGCACCCCACCTGGACGCCTGGCTCGACATGCAGCGCCCCGACCACCCGGCGTGGATCGACGGAGCGGGCCTGCGCGCCACGTACACCGCCCTGGCCCGCAAGCCCGTCCGCACCCGCCCGTACTTCAACTCCACGCCCTGGGGCGGCCATTGGGCCCAGCGCGAACTCGGCTTCAACCCCGACTCCCCCAACACCGCGCTCGGTTACGAACTGATCGCACCCGAGGCCGGCATCCTCATCGGCACCGGACCGCCGGCGCAGGCCGAGGTGCCGTTCCAACTCCTGTGTGTGCTGGAACCGTTGAGCGTGCTGGGGGCAGAGGTGCACGCCCGCTTCGGCACGTCCTTCCCGATCCGCTTCGACTACCTGGACACCGTCGGCGGCGGCAGCCTCTCCGTGCACTGCCACCCGAAGGAGTCGTACATGCGTGAGCGTTTCGGCTGGGCGTACACCCAGCACGAGACGTACTACCTGACCCTCGGCAGCAGCGACACCAAGGTGCTCCTCGGCCTGCGCGAGGACGCCGACGTCGGCGTCTTCCGCAAGGAAGTGGAACGGTCCATCACCGACGGAGTACCCATGGACCCCGAGGACCACGTCCTCGCCTTCCCCGCCGAACAGGGCCAGTTGTTCATGATCCCGGCGGGCACCCCGCACGCCAGCGGCGCGGGCAACCTCGTACTGGAGATCAGCGCCACCCCCTACCTGTACAGCCTGAGGTTCTACGACTGGCTGCGCCCCGGAGCCGACGGCAACCCGCGCCCTCTCCCCTACGAGCACGGGTTCGCCAATCTGGAGACCGGACGACGCGGCGACTCCGTCGCCCGTGACCTGGTCCAAAGGCCGCGCACCCTGCGCGAGGGCACCGGTTGGCGGGAGGAGGTCATCGGCGGCCTGGCCGAGATGTTCTACGAGGTGAGGAGGTTCGTGCTCGACGCCGAGGCCGAGGCTGACGACGACACTCATGGACGGTTCCACATCCTGAACGTGGTGGAAGGGGAAGGCGTCACAGTGCACACGGCGGCCGGAGACAGCCACGAACTGGCCTACGCGGAGACACTGACCGTGCCGGCCGCGGTAGGCCGCTACACCCTGCGAGCAGCAGCCGGCGGCCCGGTGCGTGTCGTGAAGGCGTTGGTCCGTTGATCCCTGTCCTGGAGATCGGCGGCACCCATGTCACCGCGGCGCTCGTCGACCTGCGCGACGGCAGCGTCACCAGTCGTACGCGCGAGCCGCTCGACGCGGACGGCGATGCCGAGGACATCCTGGGCACCGTACGGCACTGCGCCGATGGGCTGTCGGTGCCTCCTGGTGCGCGGTGGGGAGTGGCGGTGCCCGGTCCGTTCGACTACGCGCGGGGGGTCGCCCTCTTCAGGGGCGTGGGCAAGTTCGAGGCCCTGTACGGAATGGACGTGCGGCGAGCACTCCTCCGCGGACTGCGGCAGCGTCCCGGCGACGTCGTGTTCCTCAACGACGCCCACGCCTTCCTGACCGGCGAGTGGTCCGCGGGTACCGTCCGCGGGCATCACCGCGTCGTGGGCATCACGCTCGGCACCGGTGTCGGTTCCGCGTTCCTCGCCGACGGCCGCATCTGTGGGAACGTTCCAGGCATACCGCCCGAGGGCCGGATGGACCTCACCGAGATCGACGGCCACCCACTGGAGGACACCGTCTCCCGCCGGGCCATCCTCGCCCGCTACGGCGACCCCGCCGCCGATGTACACGACATCGCCGAACGAGCGAGAGCTGGAGAGGAGCGGGCCCGGCAAGCACTGGACGGCGCCTTCACCGCACTGGGCGCCGTGCTGGGCCCGCGCCTGCTGACCTTCGGCGCGACCGCCCTGGTCGTCGGAGGCTCCATGGCCCGCTCCTGGGACCTTGTCGCCCCCGCCCTGTCCACCGGTCTCGCGGCCGGTGGCTGGACGCCGGACGACCCACGTGCCGACGCGAATCCGCTGCCTCCCGGAGCCCCGGAGTGCCCCGCAGGAGACACGCGTCCTGGTCCCGGTCACGCTTCGTCGGCCGCCGCACGGCGTGTTCGCGCGATGAAACCTGCTTGCCCCGAGGGAGACGCCGCGCTGGTGGGCGCGGCCCGAGCGGCGGCGACGAGGTCCCAGGAGCAGGCCAGGGTGTGTATGGGCAGGGCTGGATGCAAGTGATTCGTCCTGAGTGCACGTCAGCCGACGAACCTCGACACCACCGTCAGTGGTCGGTCCGGCACGAAGGCCGGCAGCGAAAGTACCGCCGGTTGCCTGGCGTACGGCGACTCGCGCACCCGGCGCGGACGTTCCCGCTCGCTCAACAGCCGTCGCTTCCAGCCACGCCCGGCATCGGTGTCAAGCACGGGCACCTCCGGGGGTTTCGGCTACGCGGCTGAGCGGGGCGGCGACCTCTTCGGGGGGCTGGTCGTCGATGAGGGCGGCGAAGACGGTGGGTTCGCCATCGCCGCCACAAGGACGGCACTCGCCCAGGAATCCGGGCAGCATGCCCGGAACCTGCGCGACGGACGGCCGGTGCCGGGTGCCCAGTACGCTCCCGCCCGCCCCGCGTCACCCCAACGGCGGGCGGGGTGTGACCTGCGTGATCCGTCGATCCCCGGCACGGGCAATGGATGGCCCGCCGGGGTCGTCGGGTCAGCCGGTGACTGGTTGGACGTAGGCGTCGTCCGCGTAGTAGGTGCCGGATGTGGGTGTGCGCAGGCGGAGTTGGGTCGCGGTGGTCGGGGCGGTGAAGGTGACGAGGTGCCAGGTGTCGGCGGTGGTCTCGTCGGGGGTGCCGGTGGCGACCACCGTGCCGGAGGAGTTCAGGGCTTCGACGGTGAGTGGAGTGGTGGAGGCGGAGCGGACTCGTACGGAGACGCGGCGGGGGGTGGTGCCGTCGATCGGCCGGGTGAGGGCTGAAGTGCCGGTCAGAATGGCCGAGTTGCCCAGGTCGCCGGACGGGTCGGTCGTCACGGACGCGGTGCCGGTCACCGTCCACGACGAGGAGAGGGTGTCGAAGAGGTCGGTGAGGACGGGGGTGGTGACGCCGGTGCCGTTGTAGGCGCCGATGTTGGGGGCGGTGGCGGCGGAGACGGGGTTGCCGAAGTAGTCGAGGCCGCCGTTGTCGGTGATCGGGGTGCCGCCGGCGATGGTGGGGTAGCCGGTGATCAGCCGGTAGCCGGCGGGGTCGCGGATGCCGGGGGCGGCGAGGCCGGGAGCGGTGGTGAGGGAGTTGGTGGCGGTGGAGGGGGCGGTGACGTTGTAGAAGGCGTTGTGGTCGATGACGAAAGCGGAGTCGCTGAGCTTCCAACTGACCGTTCCGGAACCGGTCTTGCGGATCAGGTTGTTGGTGAACCGCACGTCGAGTGCGGCGGACGTCGACTCGGTGACCAGGGCGGGGCTGAGGCCGCTGCCGATCACGATGGTGTTGTTGTAGATCCGGCCGTCGCTGAGTTCGCCGTCGCAGATCTGAAAGCCGCGGGTGCGGTCGTTGACGGAGATGTTGTCGCGGATGGTGAAGTCGGCGGTCGGGGTGTCGTAGGGGCAGAGCAGGAAGAATCCGCCCGCGTTGTCGTGGGAGAGGTTGTACTGGAAGACGGTGCCTGAGGTGGAGTGGTCCACGTCGTAGGCCATGCCGTCGGAGGTGGTGTTGCCGCCGGAGGTCTCGTTGTACTGGAAGACGGAGCCGATGCTGTTGGCCGTCCACATCCCGGCGTTGGGGCTGCCGGAGCGTTCGTTGAAGCCGGTCAGCCGGTTGTGCTGGACGAGCGCGCCGTCGTTGCCCTTGACGACGATGCCGTCGCCGCCGATGTCGGTGAGGGTGTTGCCCTGGACGAGCAGCCCGGTGGAGGCGTCCCAGGCGGCGCTGCACAACGTGTTCCAGAACGCGGCGAGTTGGGGGCGCCGGCACCAGTTGGACCAGGTGTAGATGCCCTGCCGGTCCACGGAGTGGATGGTGTTGTCGAGGATGTGGGTGTCGGCGAACGCGGTGGGTGTGGTGGCGCCCTGGGCCTCGATGACGATGCCGCCGGTGGCGTTCGCGTACTTGCCGGTGCCGCTGTCGCCGGTGGTGGCGGTGGCCGAGGGCATGATGCCGCGTACGTCGTGGATGTTCAGGCGCTGGAGGGTGATGCCGCTGACCGTGCCCGCGTCGGCGGCGTAGACGTAGACCCCGCGCCGATAGGCGGTGTTGTCGCCGTCGGCGGTCAACTCCAGGTCCTGGACGGTGGTGTAGGGCGTGTTGTCGAGGAGTACGGCGTTCACCGCGCCGTCCGCGTTGATCGCGGGCAGGTCGCCCGTGCCGTACGCGCCGATGACGACCGGGGTGGTCGCGGTGCCGGTGGCATCAGGGGCGAGTTGGCCGGAGCAGGACGTGCCGCGTCTGAAGAGGACCTGGTCACCGGCCGTCAGGGTCAGTGCGTTGACCGAGGCCAGCGTGTTGAGGGGCGAGGTTGAGCTGCCGCTGCCCGCTGTGGTGGCGGAGCAGTCTACGTAGTAGGTCGTGGCGGCGGCCTGGGCGGGTGGGGCCGCGGTGAGGGCGGTGCCGAGAGCTGTCAGGCAGGCGAGGAGTGCGGTGCGGGCGCGCAGGCGCATGGTGGGACTCCATGGAGGACGAGGACGACAACTGGGGGTGTGGGGTGGGTTGTTGTCGTACATCGGGTCGTCGTCACAGGGACACCTCCGGGGTGCGGGCGGACAGTCCGCCGTCTACGGGCAGTACGGCACCGGTGACGAACGAGGCGTCGTCCCCGGCGAGGAACGCGACGGCCCGGGCCACCTCATGGGGCAGTCCGGGTCGGCGCAGCGGATAGGGCCGGACCCGGCTGGCCAACTCCTCGGGCTTGTCGGCCAGATGGGCGTTGCGCTCGACCAGGATCAGGCCGGGGGCCACGGCGTTGACGCGGATGCCGTGCGGGCCCCATTCGAGGGCGGCGGTACGGGTGAAGGCGACCAGACCGGCCTTCGCGGCGGAGTACGCGCCGAAGCCCTCCGCCGCGAACTGGGCATGTACGGACGCCACGTTGACGATCGCGCCCGGCCGGTCCGCCTCGATCAGCCGCGCGGCGAAGGTACGGGCGAGTCGTACGGCCGCGTGCAGGCTGACGTCGAAGGTGAACTGCCAGCCCCGCTCGGTGCCGTCGAGAAGAGACGAACGCTCTTCCGCGAAGGCGCAGTTGACGAGTACCGACGCCTCCCGCCCGGCGAGTACGCGCTCCGCTGCGTCCGGGTCCGTGAGGTCGCAGACGACCGGCTCGATGCGGTCGGTCGCGGTGTCCCGTACGGACTCCAGGACGTCCACGGCGACGACCTCGTGTCCCCGGTCGGCGAGTTCGGTGGCGATCGCGCGCCCGATGCCACGGGCGGCACCGGTCACGACAGCGGTGGTCGTCATCGCTTCAGCAACCCCTTGTTCAGTCCGTCGGCGAGCAGATTGAAGCCGATCACCAGCCCCACGACGACGGTGACCGGGCCGAGCGCGTACGCCGGATTGTCGCCGAGGAAGGTCGCGCTCGTGCGCAGCAGCGCGCCGAGCGAAGGGGTGGGCGGGGTGACCCCGATGCCGACGAAGCTCATCGCGCCCTCGACGAACACAGCCGTGGACAGGGACAGCGCGGCCTGCACGATCAGCGTGTCGAGGATGTTGGGCAGGATGTCGCCGACCAGGATGCGTAGTCGTCCGGCACCCAGGGCGCGGGCCGCGAGCACGTATTCGCGGTCCTTTTCGAGTCGTACGGCGTCCCGGGTGATCCTTCCGAAGACCGGGACGTTGATGCCGGCGACGGTCCAGAACACGGCGGCCGTGCCGGGGCCGAGGACCGCGGCGAGGGTGACGCCGAGGATCAGCGCGGTGAAGGCCAGCATGACGTCGAAGGCCCGCTGGAGTACGACGTCCACGAGGGGGTGCAGGGCGCACAGAACGCCGAGGGTGACACCGGCGAGCGCGCCGAGCGGGACGGCGGTGGCGGCGATGAGCAGGTCGAGCCGGATGCCGTACAGCGTGCGGGTGAGCAGGTCGCGGCCGAACTCGTCGGTGCCGAGCGGGTGGTGGAGGCCGGGGCCGAGGAGCGAGTCCGGGCCCTGGGTGAGTGGTGAGTACGGAGTGAGCAGCGGCGCCGCGATGCCGAGCAGCACGAGGAGTACGACCAGGGCGAGGCCCCAGCGGGCCGAAGGCGCGCTCAGCGCGCGGGAGTTGGCGGCCAGTCGTACCCGCCCGCGTACCGCTATCACCGCGCTCATATGCCGCCCCTGATCCGTACCCGTGGGTCAAGTCCCGCCTGCATCAGGTCAGTCAGTGTCTGGAGCACGACGAACACGCCGACCGCGAGCAGCAACAGGTCCTGGACGAGCAGGTAGTCGCGGCCGAGGACGGCCTGGAGGAGGAGTTGGCCGATGCCCGGCCAGGCGAAGACGGCTTCCACGACGATGGCGCCGCCCAGGAGTTGGCCGATCTGGATGCCGAGGACGGTGATCACCGGCGGCAGGGCGCCGGGCAGGGTGTGCCGGGTCAGCAGGCGCCGTTCCGTGAGCCCCTTGCCGTGGCCGGTGCGCACGTAGTCCTCCTGGACCGACTTGCGCAGCGCGGCGGCGAGGAAGCGGGCGAGGACCGCGCCGGTGGGAAGGGCCAGGCACAGGGCGGGCAACAGGAGGTACTGGACGCCGATCACCGGGTCGGCGAGCAGCGACTCGTGACCCGAGGCGGGCAGGACGCGGAAGGTGACCGCGAAGAGCAGGACGAGCAGGACGCCGGTGACGTACGGCGGGACGGCGAGCGCCAGGTTCACCGCGCCGCCGAGGAGTGCGCGGACGCCCTTGTGGTGGGCGGTGCCGAGCACGACGCCTGCCGCTCCACCACCCGCCAGCGCCAACACCAGCGCGGCGGCGGCGAGTTCGAGGGTGTTGCCCAGGCCGTGTCCGATGAGGGTGGCGATGGGGGCGCCCAGGATGAAGGAGGTGCCGAGGTCGCCGGTGAACAGGCCGGTGAGCCAGGTCCAGTACTGGACGGGCAGCGACGAGTCCAGGCCGAGGGAGGCCCGGACGTGGGCGACGGTGGCCGCGGAGGCGTCGGGTCCGGCGAGGACGACGGCAGGGTCTCCCGGTGCGAGCCGGAGGATGCCGAAGACCAGGACGGACGCGGCCAGCAGCACCAGCAGGGCGGACGGGACGCGGCGGAGGGCGTAGCGCAGCATGACGGCTGTCCCGCCTCAGCCGATCGAGGTCTGGTCGAGGTCGAGGTAGTCGTACATCGTCCAGCCCAGGCCCTGGACCTTCTTGGTGATCGTGAAGGTGTGGGAGCTTGCTACGAGGTCGGAGACGAACTGCTCTTCCAGCAAGAGGTCGTTGACCGCGTCGGCGGCCTCCTTGGCGGCGGTGTCGGTGGTGGCCTGCCACAACTGGTCGGCGAGTGCCCGGTACTTGTCGCTGTCGAAGTTGGAGGCGTTCTTGTCCGCGTTGAACGGGAACGCGCCCTTGACCAGGGTCGCCGGGTGCAGCTGTCCGAAGCCGTGGCCGTTGATGAACAGGCCGGGCAGTTCGCCGGCTTGGAGCTTGGCGAGGAAGTCGGCGGCCTGGAGCGGCTCCGCCTGCGCCTTGAGGCCGATCTGCGTGAGGTCGTACTGGACGATCTCGGCGATCTTCGCGTTGGTCGCGAGGCCCGCGTTGTAGACGACCTTGACGGTCTTGCCGCCGGCACCCGCTGCCTTGATGAGGGCCTTGGCCTTGCTCAGGTCGCGGGTGTAGTGCGCGGCCTTCGCCTTGTCGTAGGCCGGTGAACTCGTCGCCCAGGGAAGGGAGGTGACCGTACCGATGCCGCCGAGGACCTGGCTGAGGACGCGGTCGCGGTCGACGGCCCAGGCGACGGCCTGGCGCACGCGCTTGTCGTCGAGGGGCTTCACCTTGACGTTGGAGGCGATGTAGAAGCCGGAGTCGTGGGCATCGGAGACGGTGACCGCGAACTGGTCGTCGCTCTTGATCGAGGCCGCGTCCAGCGGGGCCACGTCGACGAGAAGGTGCGTGCCGCCGGAGCGCAGCGAGGACACCATCGAGGCGGACTGGCCGACGACGGAGACCTCGACGGCGTCGAGCAGCGGGGCGCCCTTCTTCCAGTAGGCGTCGTTGCGCTTCAACTCGAAGCCGGTGCCCGGCGTGTAGCTCGCGACCTTGAACGGGCCGGTGCCGATGATCTTCGTGCCCTTGAGCAACTCGTCGATCGACTCCTTGTCGACGATGAGGAGGATCTCGAAGAGGTCGAAGAGGTTGCTGACCGGGTGCGCGAGAGTGAGCGTGATCGTGTGCGCGTCGACCTCGGTGATCTTCGAGATGGCGAGGGCGACATGCTTGAGCTGGGACGCGGTGGTGTCCTTCGTCAGGTTCTCCAGGGCGAAGCGCACGTCCGCGGCGGTGAAGGCGCGTCCGCTGTGGAAGGTGACGCCCTCGCGCAGCTTGAGGGTGATCGACTTTCCGTCCGCCGTCTGCGTCCAGGACTCGGCGAGCGACGGCTTCGGCTGGAGGGTCTTGTGGTCGTACTCCGTCAGGGTGTTGAAGACCGTGCGGGCGAGCGTGAAGTTCGGGTTGTTCTGGCCGAAGAGCGTCGCGGGCGCGATGTCGGCGCTCTGCGCGATCTTCAGCGTGCCGCCCTTCTGCGCGGTACCGGACGCCTTCGTGCTCTCGTCGGCGGCACTGCGGCAGGCGGGCACGGCGAGCAGCGCACCGCCGACGCCGATCGCGGCGAGCAGGCTGCGGCGGGATATGGCGAGTCTTTCGGGCATGGGGGAACTCCGGTGGGCAGGAAGAGAGATGAGGGCTGTGGGGGCGCTCGACGGAGGTGACGTTCCGTCAGGCGTGCGAGTGCGAAGGCGGGTTCAGCGACAACAGGAGGGGCGCGGTTCGAGGCGTCCGCTCCAGACCCGGGTGACCGCCGGGTGCTCGGTGTCGAGTTCGAGGCCGATGCCGGGGGCGTCGGACAGAGTGAGCCGGCCGCGCTGGATCCGCTCGGCGCCGTGCACCACGTCCGCGCGCCAGTCGACCTCGCCGTAGGCGTACTCCAGGCGTTCGGCGAGGGCCGGGTCGGTGGGCGCGATGTGCGCGGCGTGCAGGGTGGCGACGGGGCCGGAGGGGTTGTGCAGGGAGATGCGCGCCTTGAACGCCATCTGGTTGACGAGGTCGAGGGCGGCGAGGGGGCCGCCGGCGTGCTTCACGTCCGGCAGCAGGACGTCGAGCAGGCCGCGCACGGCATGGATGTCGCTCCGGCGCCGGGCGAACTCGCCCCCGGCCAGGAGCAGTTCCGTACGGGCGCGCAGCTCGGCGAGTTCGCCGGGGCGTTCGATACCGACGCCGTCCTCCAGCCAGTGCAGGCCGAGATCCTCGAAGTGGCGCAGGAGTGGGGTGAGTTCGGCGAGGGTGAGGCGCTGGTGGGCGTCCACCATGACGTCGATGCCGTCGCCGACAGCCGCACGCACGGCACGCACCCGGTCGAGGCCGATCCGGGCGAGGTCGTGCCGGCCGGCCGGGTCCGGGGTGTCGAAGGGGGCGAGTTTCACTCCGGTGAAGCCGTCGCGTACGGCGGCTTCGGCGGTCGCGGCCACCTGGTGCGGGGCACGGCCGCCGGGGGCTCGGTTGAGGTTGGCGTACAACTCGACCGTGTCCATGGTGTCCTGGGATGAGAGCAGTCGCCGCAGCGGCACGCCGGCCCGGCGGGCGGTGCGGTCCAGGCGGGCTTGCTGAACGCCGCCCCGTACTGTGGCCGTGGCGAAGTCGTCGCGGGTGTAGAAGTCGCCTGGGCCGTCGGAACGCGAAGCGACCGGGTCGAACGGGCCCGCGAACCGCCGGAGTTCGCGCATCACGGTGTCGAGGGCGCCCGCGTCCGAGCACTCGCCGTACCCGTACGCACCGTCCTGGTCGCTCACCCGCAGTACCAGCCACTCCGTGCGGGCACTCACCGCGATCCGGAACAACTCCCAGCCCTCGGCGGGAGGCAGGGCCGGAGCAGACCCAGGCACGACAACCTCGCCGCGTGGCAGTCCCGTCACGACGCCGCCTCCTGCTCTCCGGCGTCCCCGAGCAGCGCGAGCGGGTCCAGGTAGACCGACTCCAGCAGCGGCATCGCGGAGGCGACGACCAGCGTGCCGGAGCCGAACGTACTGGTCACGATGCGTTCGTCGGCGCTCCAGCCCCGGTGCACCCGGTCGCCGACGGCCGCGCGCAGGTCGGGCAGGTACTCGTCGGCGACGACGATGCCGCCCGCGAGAACGACCCGGCTGGGGTTGAGCAGATCGGCGACAGTGGCCACCGCGCGTCCCGCGAACTCGGCGCGGGTGCGCAGGAGTTGCTGGGCACGGGCGTCCCCGGAGCCGGTCCCGGCCGGGCGCGCGGCGGCGATCAGCCGCTCCAGCGGAAGCGGCAGATGCGCGTCCCTCGACGCCAACACCCCCTCCGCGCGGGCCCGTTCCACCAGGACCGCGTCGCTCGCGACCGCCGAGAGGCACGCGGTACCGCAGCACGCGCACGCCGTGTCCTCGACCCCGCTCACCGGGAGATGCTCGATGCCGCCGGCCGCCGCGCCGGGTCCGCGGTGCACGGAGCGGTCGACGACCAGGGCGGCGCCGAGGATGTTCCCGAAGAAGATGTACACGAAGTCGTCGACCTCGCGACCCGCCCCGAACCACAACTCGGCGCGGGCGGCGGCCCGTACGTTCTGGTCGAGCATCACGGGCCCCGGCAACCGGTCGTCCAGCAGGTCCAGCAGGTGTACGTCGGTCCAGCCCAGCGCGCTGTGCTCGACGACCGTGCCGGCGTCGCCGTCGACCCAGCCGCCGAGGCTGATGCCGGTGCCCAACAGGCGGCGCCCGCCCAGCCGTTCGGCCAGGAAGTCCCGGGCGCCGGTCACGGCCTGCTCGGTGATCCGGCGCGGGTCGAGGGCGCCGTCGTGGTCGAGGACCCGTTGCGAGAGCACCGTGCCGTCGAGGGCGACCAGGCCGAGCGTGGTGCGCAGCAGGCCGATGTGGATGCCGAGGGCGACCGGTCCCCGTGGGTCGATGCGCACGGGGACGCGCGGCCGACCCTGGGTGGTCTCCAGCGGGGCCTGCTCGCTCAGCAGGCCGGCGTCCACGAGGACGGCGGTGAGTTTGGTGACGCTGGGCGCCGACAGTCCCGTACGACGTGCGATGTCGGCGCGCGAGAGCGGGCCGTCGGCGACGACGGCTCGCAGGACGGCCGAGGCGTTGCCTCGGCGCATGCCTTCCGCTCTCATGGTTCACCCCTTCTCCACGACTTAATTTCAGAAATTAAGTCAGAATGGCGAAGTCGCGCAATGGCCGTTACGGAAGATCTCGACAGATGGACAGGGCTCGACGCGGACGCAGGAACGCGGCTGAATCGCGATCTTTCAGTTGTCATGTACCGGAAAGGGAGTTTGGCAATGCCGGAGACGAACCTGCCCGAAGCCAGTCGTCCTGTAGGCCCGAGCAGACGCGCCGTTGTCGTGACAGCAGCCGCCGCCGGTCTGGCCGGGTCGCTCGCCGTGCCGGGCATGGCTCTCGCCGACGACGGCAGCGCCGCGGTGCTGCGCTCCCCCGAGCTGGAGGTGGTGGTCGACACCACGTTCCCTCAGATCGTGTCGTACACCGACCGCGAGAGCGGGGCGGTGATCCACGGCCGCGCGGAACCCCTGACCTCCCTGCTGGTCAACGGGCAGGCGTACACCCCACAGGTCACCGCCACGGTCGGCGCGGACCGGGTGGTGTACGAACTGACCCTGGCCGAGGGGGTGTTGATCGGCGCGGAGATCGCGGTGGACGGCTGGACGGTCACGTTCAAGGTCACCTCCGTCACCGACACCGAAGCGTTGCGGGTGGGCACGCTGGAGATCCCCGGGCACAACCTCGTCAGCGTGCGCTCCGACCAGGACACCGCGACGGTGATGGCCGCGCGGGTCGGGCTGAACAAGGCCGTCACCGCCGACACGACGATCCGCGTCACCGCGTCCACCCCGGCCGACGCGAAACCGCTGGGCTGCGCGTACGTCGTCGCGCACACGGCCGAGTTGGGCGTGGCGCTGGAGAACAACAGCGTCTACGACACGGTGTCCACCGCCGCCGACACCACCTGGGAGAACGGGCGTTTCTGGCGCCGGGCGCGGCAACTGGCCGACGGCAGTGTCGAGTTGGGCATCTCGTGCGGGCAGTGGACCTACCGCGCGGCCGGCGCGCCCGACACCGAGCCGTTGCCGTTCGCCACCGTGATCATCACCCGGGACCGCAACGACGACGGGATCGTCGACTGGCAGGACGCCGCGATCGCGCTGCGGGACATCATGGTCGAGCCGCCGGGCGCGGACGGCCAGCATCTGCGGGTGGCGTCGCACATCTCGTACAACTTCGCCTCGCAGGCCACGAATCCGTTCCTCGCCGCGTTGGACCAGGTCAAGCGGATCTCTCTGGCGACCGACGGGCTACGGCAGTTCACGCTTCTGAAGGGCTACCAGGCTGAGGGCCACGACTCCTCGCATCCCGACTACGGCGGCAACTACAACCAGCGCGCCGGCGGCCTCACCGACCTCAACTCCCTGCTGCGCGCCGGAAAGAAGTGGCACAGTGACTTCGCCGTGCACGTCAACGCCACCGAGGCGTACCCCACGGCCCGGCACTTCACCGACACCCTCGCCGACCCCGCCAACCCACAGTGGGACTGGCTCGACCTGTCCTACCGCATCGACTCCCGCCGCGACCTGACCGCCGGCACCATCGCCGCCCGCTTCGCCCAGCTCCGCGCCGAGACCGACCCCGCCCTCAACACCGTCTACCTCGACGTCTTCCGCGAATCCGGCTGGACCTCCGACCGCCTCCAGCGCGAACTCCACGCCCAGGGCTGGATGATCGCCACCGAATGGGGCCACGGCCTGGAACGCTCCTCCCTGTGGTCGCACTGGGCCAACGAGACCGACTACGGCGCCGACACCTCCCGCGGCATCAACTCCCAGCTCATCCGCTTCCTGCGCCACCACCAAAAGGACGTCTTCGCCGACAAGTGGCCGCTGCTGCCCACCGCCCGCCTCGTCGCCTACGAGGGCTGGCGCGGCGAGGTCGACTGGAACGCCTTCTACGCCAACATCTGGACCCAGAACCTGCCCGCCAAATACCTCCAGGCGTATCCGATCAAGCGCTGGGACGAGCATCAGGTAACCTTCTTCGGCCCGTACGCCACCACGGTCGACGACACCACCGGCAGCCGCCGTATCACCACCGACGGACGTGTCGTCCACGACGGCGGCGCCTACCTGCTGCCCTGGGAGCCACGCAACGCCGCCGACCCGGACCGCCTCTACCACTACAACCCCGCCGGGGGCACGACGACTTGGCGCCTCCCGCGCAAGTGGCCGACAGCCGGACGGATCTGGGCCTACCCGTTGTCCGACACCGGGCGCGGCCCCGCCGTCGAACTCCCCGTCACCGACGGCACGGTGACCATCACGGCGGATCCCGCCCAGCCGTACGTCGTCCACCGCACCCCGGCACCCACCCGGTCCGATCCCGCCTTCGGCGAAGCAACGCCCTTGCGCGATCCCGGCTTTCTCTCCGGCAGTCTGGGGCACTGGCAGGTCACGGGCCCCGCCTCCGTCGTACGGAACGCCCTCGGCGACCGGGAGTTGGTCATCGGAGCGGGGGACGCCGCGGCGCTGACGACCCGGCTGCGCCGGCTGCCGCCCGGTCCGTACGCCGCCTCCGTGCAGGTCGAGGTCGGCGCGAGCGCGGGTGAACAGCGGCGGGCAGCACTGGAGTTGGCCACCGCCGACGGCGTCACCGCAGTGAACTGGACCGACACCTCCACCGCCGTCAACTACGTCAACGCCGACAGCAAACACGGCACCCGCGCGCAGCGCATGTTCACGTACTTCACCGTCCCGGCGGGCGGCGGTCCGGTCAGTCTCACCTTGCGCGCGGCGGCCGGTGACGCACGGATCGTCTTCGACAACCTGCGCGTCGTCGCGGCGGCGCGTCCGCAGGCCGCCGGTGCCCTGGTCTTCGAGGATTTCGAGCATGTCCCGCAGGGCTGGGGCCCGTTCGTCGAAGGCCCCGGCACCGGAACCGCCAACGACCCGCGCACCCACGTCGCCCGCCGCCACAGCACGTACACCCAACGCGGCTGGAACGGCAAGGCGATCGACGACGTCGTCGACGGCGAGTGGTCCCTGAAGTCCCGCGGCGAACGCCTCGGCACCGTCTACCGCACGCTCCCGCACACGGTCCGCTTCGCACCCGGCCACCGCTACCGGGTCACCTTCCGCTACGAGAACGACTCCGCCGGCCAGTACGCCTGGACCACCGCCGTCGACACCCCCACCACCCGGCAGCTCAGCAGCACTCCCGTGCCCGCCGCCACCGAACCCACCGAATTCACCTACGAGTTCACCGCACCCGACACCGGCGAGGCATGGGTCGGCCTCACCAAGACCGGCACCAGTTCCACCGCGGAATTCACGCTGGACGCCTTCACCGTCACGGAACTGGAGGGGTCCGAGTAGTCAGTCGGCGTCTACGACGAGGCGCCCACCGCGATGCCGACCCGGCCGTCGGCGTACTCCTTGGTCACCGTGATGGTGGTGCCGGAGTCGGCGTCGTAGCTGGAGCCGTACGGGTTGGTGGCGTAGTGGTAGGTGCCGTTGACGTCGTCGAAGGTCGCCACACCGGGCTGGGAGGGGATGGTCTGCTCGACGCCGTTGAGGTGGAAGGTCAGGGCCTTGGTGGCGTGCAGGGCGAACGGGGCGTCGTAGGACTGGAGTCGGTTGCGGATCGTCGCTCCGGTCGTGGCGAGCGCCGGGGTGGCGTGGGCGTCGATCGGGAGGATCTCGCCGTAACCGCCGTTCGTCCTGGTCTTGTTGTTGGCGTACTTGGTGTTCCAGTACCAGATCAGGACGCCGTTCTCGTAGGTCAGGTGCTCGGTGAGGTTGTACGCGGTTGAGGCCCAGCCGAAGTTGTACGGGCCGCCCTGGAGGTATCGGTCCTCGCCGACGTACTGGCGGTTCTCCACCACGTAGTAGCGGGCGTTGCCGTCGGCGTCGTCCGGCAGGGTGACCACGACGGCCTCGGGGCCCTTGGTCGAGGACTTCACCGAGAGCGGGTTGAGGGCGTAGCGCGCCGCGGTGGCGGCCTCGGCGGTGGCGTAGTCGAGCCAGCCGAGTTGCAGTTTCGCCCAGGCGCCGAGGTCGGCCGGGTAGGTGGAGATCTCGTTCTCGCTGCTGAGCAGTGAGCCGTTGGACATGACCGACCAGAAGCCGGTGGAGTTCTCGCCGCCCGAGGTGTCGTACAGGTCGGGCAGGCCGAGGTCGTGGCCGTACTCGTGGGCGATGGTGCCCAGGCCGTGGTTTTCGTTGGTCATGACGTAGTCGTTGGCCCAGATACCGGAGTCTCCGATGGCCGAACCGCCGTCGAGGTTGCCGTTGTCGGGGCCGAGGGTGTCCGCGTCGGTCTGGAGGTAGGAGACGGTGCCCTTGTGGGAGCCGATCGCGTTGGTGCCGTAGGCGCCGCCGCCGTTGGCCTGGGACTCGCCGGCGTAGTAGATCTGGATGTGGTCCAGGTATCCGTCGGGCTCGTTGTAGATGCCGTCGCCGTCGTAGTCGTTACGGTCCCACTGGTCGAACTTCGCCAGGTACGCCTTGATCTCGGCGGCGGTCTTGCCGGCGGCCAACTGCTGGGCGTACCAGGTGTTGAGGCCGTCGGTGACGAGCTGCTCGTTGCAGTAGTAGGTGGAGATCGCGACACCGTCGCGCTTGCAGCTGTCGGTGCCGTAGTGCGAGATCGAGTGGTCGACCTTCACCCAGTCCTGGACCGTTCCAGTGATGGAGTAGGCGCCGGTGGACTGGCGCTGGTAGTAGGACTTGAGGGTGTCGTGGCCTGCGGTGGCGTCGCCGAAGATCTGGTGCTGGTAGTAGGACTTGCTGTAGTCCGAGGTCCACACCGTCGCCGTGTCGGTGGTGCGGTCGGGTTCGGCGATGGTGTTGTGCAGCGGGCCGGCCGCGCCGCCGTACGTCGGGTCGATCGCGCTGCCGAACTCGACGGGCAGCACGAAGATGCGGTCCGTGGTGCGGGCGGTCTCGGCGTACTTGCCGTCGGCGTACTCGACGCGCTTCGAGGAGCCCTTGTCGGTGGCCGCGGCCTCGCCCTTGACGACCTTGCCGGTCGCCTCGGCACGGGCCTGCTGGGTCTTCAGGTCGGCGGGGCTGAACTCGGTGTGCTGTTCGGCTGCTTGGCTCGACGTGGTCGTGTCGTCGTCGTCCGCCATGGCCGAATACGACAGCAGGGACCCCGCGACGAGCAGCGACGCCGTGGTCGCCACCAGTGCCGCGAGGGCGGGTCTGCGGTTCCTCTTGTGCTTGCTCAACGTACGTCCTCCATAAGGGAGTCGGTGGTAGGTGCAGGGGTCTGCGGGAAGTGACAGGCCGTCAGATGCCCGTCGGCGACGGCCGCGAGCGGTGGCTCCTGGGCGGCGCAGACGTCCTGCGCCTTCCAGCAGCGGGTACGGAACCGGCAGCCGGACGGCGGGTTGGCGGGGCTCGGTACGTCACCGGTGAGGCGGATGCGCGCGCGTTCGCCCCGCCTGCGCGGGTCGGGTTCGGGCACGGCCGAGAGGAGTGCGTGCGTGTAGGGGTGGTGCGGGGCGCCGTAGAGGGCGTCGCGGTCGGCGATCTCCACGATCTTGCCGAGGTACATGACCGCCACGCGGTGCGAGAAGTTCCGTACGACGGCCAGGTCGTGGGCGATGAACAGGAAGGAGATGCCCTGTTCGCGCTGGAGCCGGCGGAGCAGATTGACCACCTGCGCCTGGATGGAGACGTCGAGCGCCGACACCGGCTCGTCCGCGATGATCAGCTTCGGGTCGAGGGCCAACGCGCGGGCGATGCCGATGCGTTGGCGCTGACCGCCGGAGAACTCGTGCGGGAAACGCTGCGCGTGCTCGGGGTTGAGACCGACCGTCCGCAACAGCTCCTGCACGCGCGCCGCGCGCCCGCCCGGCGGGGCGATGCCGTTGACCTCCATCGGCGCCTCGATGATCGAGCCGACGGTCTGGCGCGGGTTGAGCGAGGAGTAGGGGTCCTGGAACACCATCTGGATCTCGGAACGCACCGGCTTCAACTCGCGCCGGGAGGCGTGCGTGATGTCCTGTCCCCGGTACGCGATCGAGCCGCCGGTGGGTTCCAGGAGCCGCGCGACCATCTGGCCGGTGGTCGACTTTCCGCAGCCGGACTCACCGACCAGGCCGAGGGGCTCGCCCTCGTGGACGGTGAAGCTGATGCCGTCGACGGCGCGCACTGCGCCGACGGTGCGGCCGAAGACGCCGCCGTTCCCCCTGACCGGGAAGTGCTGTTGGAGGTCCTTGACTTCGAGCAGCGGGGTTTTCTGACTGGTACTCATACGTCGCTCCCGTGCCTGGAGTTGATCTCCTCGACGAGGATCTGTTCACGGGTGGCGGCCGGGAGGTGGCAGGCCGCCTGATGGCCTACGCCGTCCAGGGTCGGCCGCCGTGTGAGGCACGGGTCGCCGACCCGGTCGACGTAGGTGCACCGGGGGTGGAACGCGCAGCCGGGCGGCGGGTCGAGCAGTGAGGGCGGGGTGCCCTCGATGGGGGTGAGGTCGGCGTCGGGGTCGCCGTCCAGGGTGGGCATGGAGCCCAACAGGCCCCAGGTGTACGGGTGTTGGGGGTGGACCAGAACCTCCTCCGCGGTGCCGCGCTCCACGCACCGGCCGCCGTACATCACCATCACCTCGTGCGCGGTCTGCGCGACGACGCCCAGGTCGTGGGTGATCAGGACGATCGCGGTGCCGAACTCCCGCTGCACATCGGCCAGTAGGTCCAGGATCTCGGCCTGCACGGTGACGTCGAGAGCGGTGGTCGGCTCGTCGGCGATGAGCAGATCGGGGTCGCACATCAGCGCCATGGCGATCATCGCGCGCTGCCGCATACCGCCCGAGAACTGGTGCGGGTAGGCATCGGCGCGCTGCCTCGGCTGCGCTATGCCGACCCGGGCGAGCATGTCGACGGCCCGTTCCCGCGCCGCCTTCCTCCCCGCCCCGGTGTGGGTGCGGTAGCCGTCCGCGAGCTGGTTGCCGATCGTGTAGTACGGCGAGAGGGCGGTCAGCGGGTCCTGGAAGATCATGGACATGCGGCGGCCACGGAGCTGTTCGAGCTCCTTCTCGCGCAGGACCGTGAGGTCCTGGCCGTCGAGGAGGATCTCGCCCTCGACGCTCGTCTTCGCGCGGTTGTGCAGGCCGAGGACCGCGAGGCTGGTGACGGACTTGCCCGAGCCGGACTCGCCGACGATGCCGAGGGTCCGGCCGCGCTGGAGGTCGAAGCTGAGGCCGTTGACGGCGTGCACGGGACCGGCCTCGGTCGCGAAGCGGACGTGCAGATCGCGTACGGACAGGAAGGCGTCGGTCATGACAGGCGCACCCGGGGGTCGATGAGGCCGTAGACGAGGTCGACGAGCAGGCCGAAGAGGACCATGAAGAACGCGGCGATCAGGGTGACCCCCACCAGCGTCGGCAGGTCCTGGTGTTCCACGGCCTGGACGGCGGTCTGGCCGATGCCGGCGATGTTGAAGGTGGTCTCGGTGATCATCGCGCCGCCCAGGAGGTGGCCGAGGTCGAGGCCGAAGATGGTGACCACGGGGGTCAGCGCGGCCCGGCCCGCGTACTTGAAGAAGACGGTGCTTCCCGGCAGGCCCTTGGCGCGGGCGGTGCGGACGGCGTCGTCGTTCAGCGCGTCGATCATGGACGAGCGGGTGTAGCGGGAGTAGCTCGCGGTGTAGACGACGGCCAGCACGAGCCACGCCAGGACCATGCCGCCGAACCAGTCGCCGAGGCCGTCGGTGAAGGGCTGGTAGCCGGGCTGGGGAAGCCAGCGCAGCCGGTCCACGAAGAAGTACCGGGCGAGGATGCCGATGAAGTAGATCTGTACGGCAGCGCCGACCAGGGCGAAGACGGAGACGGCCTTGTCGGTGGCGCTGCCGCGCCGCGCGGCGGCGATCAGGCCCGCGCCGACTCCGAGGACGAGGAAGACCAGCACGGCGCCGCACACCAGGGAGAGCGTCGCCGGGAAGCGTCCGCTGAGGGTGTCGAAGACCGGCTTGTGGTTGTAGAAGGAGTAGCCGAGGCAGGGCGCGTCGCAGTGCGAGGAGCCGATGTCACGGCCGGCGACGATGCCGCTGAGGTACTGCCAGAGCTGCTGGTACACGGGCTGGTCGAGGCCCATGTTGTGCTTGATCTGCAGATAGCTGGCAGGGGTGCACACGGAGCCGCAGGAGAGTCTTGCCGGGTCGCTGGGTGCGGTGAAGAAGAGGAAGTACGTGACGGCCGTGACCACCAGCAGGATCACCAGCGCGCCCAGGATGCGGCGGACGAGGTAGCGGGCCATGAGGAGAGCTTTCGGTTGCGTGGGTCAATTGCCCGAGCGGGAAAGGAAGTTGCCGCCGGGCCCCGCGTCGGCGAGCGGGGCCCGGCGGAGTCCGGTCACGCCTTGACGTACACGTGCGAGGGCTGACAGCCGGTCGGCGACATGGTCACGTAGGCGCCGCCGAGCTTGCCGCCGATGAGGTACGTCTTGGCCTCGTAGGCGAGCGGCACGATCGGTATGTCCTTCATGATCTTCGCGTCGAGCGCGGCCCAGGCGGTGTTGGCCGCATCGGCGTCGGTGAGCGCCTTGATGCGGTCGATCTCTGCGTTGACCTCGTCGTTGTCGTAGTTGTAGTAGTTCGTCGCACCGTCGGCGATGGTCCGGCCGTCGAAGCAGCCGGGGATGACGCTGGAGCCGGTCGGCCAGTCCGGGGACCAGCCGGAGTGGAAGATGTCGTACGGCTTGTCGACCTTGCCGATCTCCGTGAAGTACGTGGTGGAGTTGAGCGGCTTCTTGACGACCTCGAACCCGGCCCGGGTGAGCGCCTCGGCGACAATGATCCCCGCCTTGTCGGCCTGGTCGGTCTGCCCCCAGGCGTAGACGAGTTTGGTGCCGAGCTTGCCCGCCTTCTTCAGGATCTTCTTCGCGGCGGCCGGGTCACCCGCCTCGGCGACCGGGTACACGTCGTTCTTCTTGAAGCCGACGACGACCGGGGCGAGGATGTCGGTGGCGATGTCGCCGTAGACGGGACCGCCGTAGATCCGGCGCCAGCCGGTCTTCGGGAAGGCGGTGAGGATCGCCCTGCGGACGTCGACGTCCGTCACCCGCTTGCAGTTGATGCCCAGCACGCGGCTGGTGATGCCGCCCTCGGAGAGCGTGCGGGTCTTCAACTCGCCGGTGGTGCGCGAGAGATACGAGGCGTCGACCACACCGGTGAAGGTCATGACCGCGTCGCCGTCGGCGGCGGCCAGCTGCTGCGACTCGTCCAGCGAGGCCACGTTGAAGGTGATCTCGAAGCTCTCGGGGTACTGCGCGCGGACCGGGTCGGTGTCGGCGTCCCACTGGTCGTTGCGGACGAGCACCATCTTGGCGTCGTCGTGGCTCTTCACCTTGTACGGACCCGTCGTCGCCGTCGGCGACTGGTCGAAGTCGCCCTTCTTCGCGGCCGATTCGAGCACCGGGGTGGTGATCGGGTAGGCGCAGGCGAACGGGAAGTCGGCCTGCGGCTCCTTGAGATGGAAGACGATCGTCGTGTCGTCGGGGGTCTCGATCACCGAGTCCGGCAGCGACTTACCGGCGGACGGGCCCGTGTACTCCTTGCGATAGTCGTCGCCCGACAGCCAGGCCGGGATGAAGGTCGGACCGTCGGTGATCTCGGCGTCGTAGGCGCGCTCGATGCCGTACTTGACGTGCTTCGAGGTGACCACCGTGCCGTCGGAGAACTTGACGCCCTCCCTCAGCGTGAACGTCCAGGTCTTGTTGCCGTCCGACGCGGTACCGGTGTCGGTGGCCAGGTCGCCGCAGAGGATCTGCTCGTCGCCGACGCGCTTGTAGGCGACCAGGCGGCGGTGGATGAGGGTGGCCGCGACGCCGCCGTCGGAGGCGTACACGCGCTGCGGGTCGAGGTGCGCGAAGTCGTACGGCTGGAGCACCTTGACGGTGCCGCCCTTCGTGGCGCCCTCGACGGTGAGCGGCCCCTTGGAGTCGGCGGCGGTGCCCAGTCTGACCTTGAGACCGGTGACGGCCTTGGCCTTGGGCGCGGTGGAGGCACCGCCACCGGGCGAGCCCGAGCTGCACGCCGTGGTGAGAGCGGTGCCGGCGACCATCGCGGCGGCGGACTGGAGGAACAGACGGCGGTCCATGGCAGGAGTTCCGTTCTGGGTACGGGAGTTGAGGGTGGTGGCGGGCCGCGGGACAGCTGGGTTCAGCGGTCGGACCGGGGGTCCAGGGCATCGCGCAGGGAGTCGCCGAAGAGATTGAAGGCGACGACGAAGACCAGCATCGAGATGCCGGGGATCACGGTGTACGTGATGTCGTTGAGGTAGACCTCGGCGCCGCGCTTGATCATGCGGCCCCAGTCCGGGGTGGGCTCGATGATGCCCACGCCGAGGAAGGACAGCGCGGCCTCGGTGGTGACCAGTGCCGGGAGGTCGAGGGTCATGAAGACGAGGATCGGCGTCCAGAGATTGGGCAGCAGCTCCTTGGTGATGATCCGCCAGGGGCTCGCGCCGTACACCTTCGCCGCGTGCACGAACTCCCGCTCGCGCAGGGAGAGCACCTGGCCGCGCAGCAGCCGGGCCACCCTGGTCCAGCCGAACATCGACAGGGCGACGATCAGGGTGGCGACCCGGACCCAGGTGGGGGTGTTCTCCTCGTCCGAGACGAAGAAGGACATCACCACCGGCGTCATCGCGATGAAGAACAGGGTGGACGGGAAGGCCATGGTGACGTCGATGACGCGGCTGATCGCGTAGTCGATCCGGCCGCCGAAGTAGCCGGCGGCGATACCGACCAGCGAGCCGACGACCGTCACGATGATCACGACCGCCGCCGCGATCAGCAGCGAGGTGCGGATGCCGTACAGGAGCTGGGTGAACACGTCACGGCCGACGTTGGGCTCGACCCCGAGCCAGAACGCGCCGCTGATACCGCCGTTGGCGCCGGTGGGGAAGCCGTAGTCGTCGAGCAGACCGGGGTACCGGTCGGCGTAGACGGTGTAGGGATCCTTGCCGTACAGGGCGGCGATCAGCGGTGCGCCGATGCCCGCGAGGAGGAACAGGGCGACCACGGACCCGGCCACCACGGCGACCCGGTCCCGGCGCAGCCGGCGCCAGGCCAGTGCCTTCGGGGACAGCCCTCGCACGGGGGCCGACCGCTCGCTCGTCTCGGCGGAAAGAGTGCTGGACATGGCGCGGAGCCTGGCACGTACGGTAAACGCCAGGTAATCCCAGCTCGTTATAACGCCTGGGAGTTATAACCTCCCGGACGCCTGCGGTTCGCGGGAGCGGGCCGTGCTCAGACCCCGCGCCGGGCCGCCCAGCGCAGATAGCCGGAAGCGTTCTCCATCGAGGCGGTGTACGCCCGCTGCGCCAGCCGGAGCATGTCGTCGCCGTACGGCGCCAGCGGCCCCTTGCCGTGCCAGGCCAGGTGGTAGCGCATCCACATCGGGTCGCCGGCGATCGGGTGCACCACGATCCCGGTGTCCGCCCGGAAGGTCGGCTGGACGGGGCTCACCGCCCGGCCGGTGGCGATGAGTTCGCGGCGCAGGGAGTTGTCGGCCAGGCGGTAGCGCGCGCGGGGCGTGAAGCCGCGGGAGGCGCAGGTGTCGAGGAGGTGCTCGGGCCAGCCCATGCCGTCGGACGCGGGCAGCACCCAGTCCTCGTCGGCCAGCGCGTCCAGGGCGACTTCGTCCCCCTCCGCGAGCGGATGACCGGCCGACAGCGCGATGAAGACCGGCTCCACGGCGATCAGGCGGTACTCGACCGAGGGGTCGGGGTGGGCGTCGTAACCGGGGTAGTCCCCGACGACCGCGCAGTCGAGTTGCTGGCTCGCCACCATCTCCAGGAGGGTCCGCACCGAGTGGTCCGTGCGGACGGTGACCGGCACGCCGGAGAGCAGGAAGCCGAGCCGGTCGGCGAGTTCCACCACCATCGGGCTGGCCACGCTGCCGAGACGGACGGCCGGCACGGGGGCGTCCTGCGGGCGGGCGGTCAGGATGTCGTCGAAGGCGGACAGCACGGTCCGGGCCCTGGACAGGACGAACTCCCCGAAGGGTGTCGGCTCGACGCCCTTCGGGCCGCGCAGGAAGACCGGGGCACCGAGGGACTCCTCGATCCGCTTGAGCTGGGCGGTCAGCGCGGGCTGCGAGACCCCGAGCGTGGTGGCCGCGCGGTTGAGACTCCCGTGGTCGGACACCGCCCGCACGATCCGCAGGTGACGGAGATCCAGCTGCATCCGCGCAGCGTAGGGCGGTTTCGGCCGGCGGGCCAGGGAATGTCTGGATGCTGGACGAACGTGGGTGAGTGCTGGGCGGCTGCTGGGTGAAGCCTGTGGACGGAACCCTCTAGTGCTATGTCACATGTGACGCTACTCTCGCCGGAGTTCGGCATCCCGAACATCCTCTCGGCATGGCGAACACCCCCTCCCCCACCCGCACTTCACCTCTTCTTCCGCCTCACCAGAAGGAAGTGTCATGCGCGCAGCAATATCGGCCGCTCTCGCCGTCGGGCTCGCCCTGTTCGGCGTGGTCGCCGGAACCGGAACCGGGCCCGACCGCGCCGCGGCCCTCGGCACCACCGCCCCGGCACCCGCCTGGAACGCCCCCCACCACGGCACCGTCAAGGGCCTGATCACCGGCCGCGCCGCCCGCACGGGCATGGCGAAGGCGGAGCAGGCCTTCACCACCGCTCACGAGAAGACAGCGGCAGCCGAGAACGCCGGCGACGAGAACGTCCCGGCCCCGGCGTCGGAGGCGGCGACCGCCTCCACGTACGTTCACAAGTGGTGGGGCGTGAAACTCACCACCGGCAGTGCCACCGTCAGCGGCGTCCAGGCCACGCACTCGGTCGACTCCGCGCTGCGGATGACCGACGCGAGCGACTACCTCTACTCCCCCACCACCAAGCCCCGCCAGGGCGCGTGCATTGAGTCGACCACCGCGTACAGCAAGACCTACGCGCAGTTGTGGGCGTACGACTGGTGCGCGTCCGACCCCGGGATCGGGGTGCGGCTGACGATCGACAGCAGCTTCCTGAGCACGTACACGACCACCGTCAACGGCGTGGCCAGTTACAACCTGCAGATCCTGCAGACGGATTCGGCGACCAACACCTGGACCGCCTACCTCTACGACTACAAGACCGGCGCGTGGGAGACGTACTACACCAGCAGCGGTACGGACGGTGGTACGGCGACCTTCGGCTGGGACGAGTTCGAGTTCTACTCGTACCTCGACACCGACGGCGAGACCTATCTCTGCGACGGGTACGCCGGTCACTCAAGCGAGAGCAGCAACCTCAAGATCCGTACTGGCACCGGCACTTGGGCCGACGCCACCACGTCCAACACCACCGTCTACCCGTCGACGACACCGAGTCCGTCCGACTACTACTGCGCCGGCCTGAACTTCACGACGGTGACCGCCAACACCCATTGGAAGGTCTCCGAGTAGTCCGACCTGGAGTCCTCACGCTGCACTGTCAGTGAGTGGCACCGCCCGCCATCCGGATGTCGTCGTCGAGGGACGCCGCCGTGGTCAGCACGGCTCGCAGTCCCCGTGCCGCGAGGGACGACGGAAGGGACGGCCGGGCGGTGCCCAGCGTCTGTTCCGGGGTGTACGGGACATGGACGAAACCGCCGCGCAGGCCCGGCAGTTCGGTCGCGAACAGGTGCATCAGGCCGTAGAAGACGTGGTTGCACACGAACGTGCCCGCCGTCTGGGAGACCGAGGCCGGTACGCCGACCGCGCGGGCCGCTGCGACACATGCCTTGACCGGCAGGGCGGCGAAGTAGGCGGCGGGGCCCGCTTCGACCACGGCCTCGTCGATCGGCTGCCGTCCGGAGTTGTCGGGTATGCGGGCGTCGTCGACGTTGACCGCGACGCGCTCCACCGTGAGGTCCGGACGGCCGCCCGCTTGGCCGGTGCAGAGCACGAGATCCGGTGCCGCTCGCGTGATCGCGGCACGGAGTTCGTCGAGGGCCGTGCCGAAGGCACAACTCAGGCGGGTGACCGTGATGTTCGTGCCGGGCGGGGTTTCGGCTGCGGCGCGAGTGACCGCCTCCCAGGAGGAGTTGGACGCTTCACCGCCGAAGGGCTCGAAGCCGGTGAGGAGAATTCTGGTCATGTCGACGACACCTCGGCCTCGGTTCCAACTCCCCTGGCCTCAGCCTCAGTTCCGGCCCGGCAACTCATCGCTCGGCGGAGGTCGTCGCACTGGTCGGTGAGCCAGCGGCGCAGGGCCGGTACGGGCGCGCCGTGGGCGAGGCAGTGCTCGGCGACCGCGAGGACGGCCGGGTCGGTGGTGTGCGCCGGGAAGCCGTATCGCCCCAAGGTGGCGGCGACGGTCGGGCCCTGTCGGGCGGCGAGGTCGGTGGCGGCGGGGAACCAGCGCGGGACATAGGGGGCGAGCAGGTCGGTCTGCTCGGGCTGCCAGAAGCCCTGGGCACGCGCCCTGAGGAGGGTGGCGGACTGGCCGTCGCTCTCGAACATGGCCCTCCAGGCCGCCTCCTTGGCCGCCGGGTCGGGCAGCGCGGCACGGCAACGGGCGGCGGACTCCCCGCCCGCCGAACTCCGGTCGCGGGCCGCCTCGTTCGCGATGTCGGCCTCGTCCGCAGCGCCGAGCACGCACCGGCGGAACAGGGCGTGCCAGCGCAGTTCGTGATCGTCTCCGGGGACCTCCGGGACGGGTACGGCGCTGTCGACGAGGGTGCGCAGGGCCCCGAGGTGCAGAGCTTGCCGGGCCGGGTCGACCAGGATCCCCCGGCATACGTCCGCCAGGGCGATCAGGGAGGCCGGGCGGAGTTCGGGCGCGAGGTAGCGGTCGGCCACCGGTCCGCGCGCGAAGGCCAGGACGCTGTCTACGACGGCGGCGTCCGTCTCGTACGGCAGGTGACGGGTGACGAGGTGCAGGTAGGCGACGGGCGGGAGTTCGGCGTCGCGGACCATGTCGCGGGCGGTGGTCCACAGCACGGCGCGGGTGAGCGGGTCGTCCAGGGTGGAGAGCGAGGCGGTGACGGCGGCCCAGGAGTGCGTGTCCAGACGGACTTTGGCGTAGGTGAGGTCACCGTCGTTGGGGAGGAGGAGGGCGGGGGCATGGGCATGACTGCCGGAAACGAGGGTGTCGGAGCCGGGCCCGGTGTCGCCTGGACCGGTCCAGATCCGCTCCCGCAGGACGAGCCGGCTGTTCGCGTCGTAGTCGTACAGGCCGAACCGGACGCGATGCGGGCGGCTGACCACCGACCGCTGCCCGCCGATCGTGTCCACGCCGGTCGTGCGCAGCCATGACTCGCCCCATGCGTGGACGTCGCGGCCCGACGCGCGGGTCAGGGAGTCCAGCAGGTCGTCGAGGGTGGCGTTGCCGAAACGGTGTCGGGTGAGGTGGTCGTTGACCCCGGCGAGGAACGGCTTCTCGCCCAGCCAGGTGGCGAGTTGGCGCAGTGCGGCGGCGCCCTTGGCGTACGCGATGCCGTCGAAGTTGGCCAGTGCCCGGCCGGTGTCGGGTACCGCGTCCGGTGGCGGTGCCACGGGGTGGGTGGAGGCGCGCTGGTCGGCGTCGTAGCCCCAGGTCTTGCGGGTGACGGCGAACTCGGTCCAGGCGCCGGTGAGTTGGTAGGCCATGTGGTCGGCGAACGACTCGTTCAGCCACAGGTCGTCCCACCAGCGCATGGTGACCAGGTCACCGAACCACATGTGCGCCATCTCGTGCGCGATGACTCGTGCCCTGTTCTGCCGCTCGGTGCCGCTCGCCGCGGACCGGAAGAGGAAGCTCTCGCGGAAGGCGACCAGGCCCGGGTTCTCCATCGCGCCGTTGGTGAACTCCGGGACGAAGACCTGGTCGTAGGAGTCGAAGGGGTACGGCTCGTCGAAGAGCTCGTGGTAGCGGTCGAACGCGTGGCATGTGATATTCCACAGTTCGTCCACGTCGGTGTCGAGATACGGGGCGAGGCTGCGGCGGCAGTGCAGGCCGAAGGGCAGACCGGCGTGTTCCGTGCGCAGGGAGTGCCAGGGCCCCGCGGCGAGTGCGAAGAGGTAGGTGCTGATCGGCGGGGTCGGGGCGATCCGCCACCGTCCCCGTCCTTCGTGGGCCGGGTCGCATGTGCAGACTCCGTTGCCCAGAACGGTCCAAGAGGGCGGCGCAGCGACCGTCACCTCGAAGACGGCCTTGAGGTCCGGCTGGTCGAAACACACGGTGATCCGCGGCAGTTGGTCCAGGAAGGCCTGGCTGTGGACGTACGTCTCGCCGTCGGCCGGATCGGTGAGACGGTGCAGGCCCTCACCCGTGCGCGAGTAGGCCATGTCCGCCTCGACGTACAGCTCGTGCGGTCCCACCGTGAGACCGCGGAGGGGAATCCGGCCGTCGGTGAGCAGGGCCGGATCGAGGACGTGACCGTCGAGTGCCGCCCGGTGCAGGACGGCGGGCTTCAACTCGGCGAAGGTGTCGCCCGCGGTACGAGCGGTGAAGCGTACGGTCGTCGCCGAGCGAAAGTGCGTCTCACCCCGGGTGAGGTCGAGGTCGACGGTGTACCGCTCCACGTCGACCAGGCGGGCGCGGGCCTCGGCCTCGGCGCGGGTCAGCGAGGGCATCCTTCTCCGTAACGTGTCGGGCGTACCGGCGGGCGGTCCGCTTGGGGCCGTTCAGTGGGCCCACAGGCCCCGGACATGGCCGAGGTGACGGGTCATCACCTCGCGTACGGCGTCCTCGTCGCGGGCGAGGAGCGCGTCGAGGAGCTGGAGGTGTTCCTCGGCGGACGACTTCAGCAGTCCCCGCTCGACGAGCGCGGTGAGCCCGTACAGCCGTGACCGCTTGCGCAGGTCGCCGACCACCTCGACCAGATGCTCGTTGCCGGCCAGGGCGAGCAGGCCGAGGTGGAAGCGGCGGTCGGCCTCGACGTAGGCGATGAGGTCGCCGTCCGCGGCCGCGGTCACGATCTCCGCGGCGGCGGGGCGGAGGGCCTCCAGTGCCACGGGGTCGGCGGTGGCGGCGAGGCCCACGACAACGGGGATCTCGATCAGCGACCGGACGTGGGTGTACTCGTCGAGCTGACGCTCGGAGACGGCGGTGACCCGGAAGCCCTTGTTGGGCACCGTGTCGACCAGTCCCTCCTTGACGAGGTCGAGCATGGCCTCGCGCACCGGTGTGGCGGAGACTCCGAAGCGGGTGGCCAGCATCGGCGCGGAGTAGACCTCGCCAGGGCTCAGCTCGCCGGCGACGAGGGCGGCGCGAAGGGCGTCGGCGACGCGCTCGCGGTAGCTGGGGCGCGCTCCGCCGAGGGTGGGGAGGGCAGGTCCTGCGGCGCCGGCGGAGGCCTTGGAACTCTTGTCCCCGTTGCGCTGAGCAGCCATGCGGTGGTCCTCCTGGACGGAATGTGTGTCTGTGCGGCCGAGCGGAACATGCGTCGCGGCGCCGCGCGCATCAGACACACGGTGCGGTATGCAATGTCACGTGCCACCAGCATTCATGGCTCGTTCACACCGGGGAGAGCAGGGTGACCGTCCGGGTGCGGGTGTAGAAGTCCAGAGCCGCCTTGCCCTGTTCCCGCGGGCCGTGGCTGGACGCCTTCTCGCCGCCGAAGGGAAGGTGGAAGTCGACTCCGGTGGTGGGGGCGTTGACCTTGACGAGACCGGTGTCGAGGCGGTCGGCGCAGCGCAGGGCGGCGTCCAGGTCGGCGGTGTGCACGGAGGCGGCCAGACCGTGGGCGACCGCGTTGGCGCGGGCGACGGCCGCATCCAGGTCCGGGGCCGAACTGAACGCGGCGATGGGCCCGAAGACCTCCTCGGTGGCGAGGAGATGCCTGTCGGGCAGCTCGTCGACCAGGGTCGGCCGCGCGTACCAGCCGGGATCGCCGCCCAGTGCCCTGCCGCCGGTGAGCACCCGGCCGCCCGAGCGGGCCGCGGCGAGTACGGCGTCCCGGGCCTGCTCGGAGATCAGCGGGCCGCAGGCGGTTGTGGGCAGGTCCGGGTCGCCGACGGCGAGCGCTTCGAGGGCCGCCACCAGGGCGTCCCGCAGCGGTCCGGGGTCGCCGACGGCGATGACCCGCTTTGTCGCGGTGCACTTCTGCCCGGCGTATCCGGCGATCGCGGCGGCGAGTTGCGCGGCGGTGGCCCCGATGTCGGCGTCGGGCAGCACGATGGCCGCGTTCTGCCCGCCCATCTCGGCCTGGACCGGTGTGCCGAGCGCGGTCGCGGCCTGAACGACCGCCCGGCCGACGGCTGTTGAGCCGGTGAAGGAGACGACGTCCGCACTGTCGACGAGCGCGCCGCCCTCCTCCGCCCCACCCGGGACGACGGTGAGGACATGGCGGGGCAGTACCTCGTCGAAGAGTTCACCGAGCCGCAGCGCGCAGGCCGTGGCCGGTTCGGCCGGCTTGAGGACGACGCAGTTGCCGGTGGCGAGGGCGGGCGCCGCCTTCCACACCGGGATGGCCAGCGGGAAGTTCCACGGCGTGATCAGCCCGGCCACCCCGTAGGGCGCACGTCGGGTGAACAACAGCCCGGCTCCGGCGGCCGGTTCGTGGACGGAGCCGACGGGGTCGTACGGCTGCTGCGCGTAGTACCGCAGGATCGCGACCGTACGGGCCACCTCGCCCCGCGCCTCGGTGATCGGCTTGCCGACCTCGCGCGAGACGAGGCTCGCGAGTTCGTCGCCGGCCGCCTCTACCCGGTCGGCGGCCGCGTGCAGTGCGGCGGCCCGGCGGCCGGCGCCGCCCTCCGCCCAGGAGCGGGCGCCGCTACGGGCCCGGTCGACTGCGGCGACGACGCCGGTCCGGCCGGTGGCGGGGGTCTCGGTGAGGATCTCGTCGGGGTGGGCGGGGTTGTGACTGACGACGGTCGCGGCCATGGCGGTCATTCCTCGGGAGGGTCGGGGCGAGTCAGAGGACGAGGCCGGCCGTGAACAAGTCGGCCGGGTCCAGCGGGTACTGGGCGGTGCCGGTGATCCAGGCCCGTCCGGTGATCGTCGGCACCACGACGGGGTGTCCGGCGACGTCGGCGGCCTCGACGAGGCGGCCGGTGAAGGACGTACCGACGAAGGACGTACCGATGAAGGACTCGTTGACGAAGTCCTGGTCCAGAGGGAGTTCGCCGCGGACGGGCAACTGCGCGCCGCGCGGATCACGTGCGCGGCAGTCGGCGACGGCATCACCTGACAGCCTTCTGGACACTGGACAACGGACTCCGCCCGCGAGATCCGGCACCAAGTGCGGTTCCAGGTCGGGTAGTTCATGGGGGCTACCCTCCGCGCGTCCACGACCGCCGTGCGCCAACCGGCGGCGAAGGTCTCCAGCGCCGCCGCGCTCTCGGGGCGGAAGGCGACGACCACACCGCCCTTCGCCTCGAACTCCACGCCTCTGCCCGTGCCCGGCTCGGGGCCAGGCCCGCCCGGGTCGCTCAGAGGGCGCAGGAGCGCCCGCCGTTTCGGCTCCGACGACCACGATGTCGCAGGTCAGTCGCTTGCTCACGCCAGTACAATGTCACATGTTTCTGTTCAGGCCAAGGCCCCCTGGGCCGCGCTTCACCGTCCCACGACGGCGATCACGACTGCCTCGCAACAGAGAAGGGCTTGAAGGTGGCCAAGGATCCCTGCTTGCACCTCCGCCACCACCGGCGCCGGACCACCCACTCCCCCGGTCCCCTGACCACGCTGCCGCTTGCGCGGCAAAGGAACTGAGACAGACCGTCGCCGACCACCTTGAGGCCTGGCTGGAAGCGAAGGCGCCGGTGCTCAATCCGGCGACTGGATGCAGGGTGTGTACGGCCCCGGGGTCAGTGGCCGCCCTCGGGTCCACCGGTGAAGACCTCGATCAGCTGAGCGACCGGGTCCGGGCCGAAGCACATCTCCAGCCCCTCGGCCGACTCCGCGGCCTTCTCCTCGCTGCGCGGGAACAGCTCCTCCTCGTAGACGGCGAGCGCCTTCTCCGTGTCGCCCGGGTGGGCGGCGATGGCCTGACCGAGCTGCGCGCCGTCCAGCATCGCGAGGTTGGCGCCCTCGCCGGCGAACGGCGACATCACATGGGCGGCGTCGCCCAGGAGGGTCACCCCGGGAACGCGGTTCCAACGGTGGCCGACCGGCAGCGCGTTGACCTTGCGCGGCGTCAGAGCGCCGTCGGCGCGGGCGATCAGCGCCTTGATCCTGTCGTCCCAGCCGTCGAACTGGGCGAGGACGGCTGCCTTCGCCGCCTCCGTGTCGGTGAAGTCGACGGTGCCGAGCCAGTCCTCGGCGACGCGCAGCGCGGTGTAGATGTGCAGGCTGCCGTCGGTCTTGCGGTGAGCGAGGAATCCCTTGCCTCCGTCGAGCGCGAAGAGCATGCCGTGACCGACGAGCGCGGCCTCGTCCGGGTGACGGGTGTCGGCCTCCTCCAGACCGGCTTCGACGAAGGAGATACCGGTGTACTCGGGCCAGGCGTCGGAGAGCAGCGGGCGGGTGCGGGACCAGGCGCCGTCGGCCCCGACGAGCAGGTCCGTGGTGATCCGGGAGCCGTCGACGAAGGTCACCTCGTGTCGGCCGTCACCGAGCGGACGGGCGCCGGTGGCCTGCCGGCCCCAGCGGACGGTGTCCTCGGGCAGGGAGTCGAGCAGCAGCTGACGCAGCTGACCGCGGTCGACCTCGGGGCGGTCACCGTTGTCGTCGCCACCGGTTTCGTCCCAGTGGACGGTGGCGTGCTTGTCCAGAACGCGGCTGGCGTCCCCGCCGCGATGGACCAGGGCGAGGAAATCGTCGTGGAGTCCGGCGGCGCGCAGCGCGATCTGGCCGTTCTCCGCGTGGATGTCGAGCATGCCGCCCTGGGTACGGGCGTGCCGGTCGGCCTCAAGGTCGAAGACCACGGCCTCGATGCCGCTGACGTGCAGCACGCGGGCCAGAGTCAGGCCGCCGAGGCCGGCGCCGATGATCGCGATGGGGTAGTGGTTGTCCATGTCGAGATCCTTTCAGGATGCGAGTTTTATTTCGTTTTGGACTGGTCTGATGTGCTTCCGATGCGCTCAGGAACCGGCTCGGGACGGCTGTTTGCCGGTGGGCTGATCGGTGGTGGACTTGCCCCGCAGGGGAACCTCCTCGATGAACACGGCGGCGACGAGTGCCGCCACGGCGCAGACCGCGCCGACCAGGAAGATCTGCTGGGTGCCGTGGGCCACCGAGTGCGTGTAGGCGCCCTTGGCCGCCTGGGACACGGCATGCGTGTTCGCGTGTCCGCCTTCGGCGGGAGCGGCGCCGTTGCCCTGCAGGGCGCGCGTCAGCAGGGACCCGAAGACGGCGACGCCCAGGGAACCGCCGAGGGTGCGGAAGAGGCTGGTGGCCGCGGAGGCGGCGCCGATGTCGCGCAGTTGGACGCTGTTCTGGGCGATGGTGTTGGCCATCTGGATGGTGAAGCCGGTGCCCACACCGACCAGGACCATGTAGGCGCTGGTCGTGAAGCGGGACGTACTGGTGTCCATGGTGGACAGCAGCCCCATGCCGACGGCGAGCGAGGCGGCACCCGCGACGGGGAAGATCTTGTACTTTCCGGTCTTGGACATCACCTTTCCCGCCACCATGGAGGCGACGACGGTGCCCGCCATCATCGGCAGCAGGAGCAGCCCGGAGTTGGAGGCCGAGGCGCCCTGCACGGTCTGCTGGTAGAGCGGCAGGTACAGCGAGCCGCCGAAGGTGGCCGCACCCGCGACGGTGAGCAGGACCGCGGCGATGGGGAAGTTGCGGTGCCCGCTGAAGATCCGCAGCGGCAGCAGCGGCTCGCCGGCCCGCTTCTGGGAGGCGACGAAGGCCAGCAGAAGGACCACTGCCGCCGCGGCGAGAGCGAGGATCTGCCAGGACCCCCAGGCGTACGTGCTGCCGCCCCAGGTCGCGGCCATGACGACGGTGCTGATCATGGCGGTCATGAGGGTGATGCCGAGCCAGTCGATGACGACCTTGCCCCGGTGGGTGGTCGGCACCTTCAGCAGGAGCCCGCACCACACCAGACAGACAAGGCCGACGGGAACGTTGACGTAGAAGGCCCAGCGCCAGCCGAGGTGCACTGTGATGAAACCGCCCACCAGCGGGCCGCCGATGCTGCCGACGGCCTGGACGATCGCCACCATGCCCTGGTACTTGCCGCGCTCACGGGGCGGCAGCAGCGCCCCGATCAGCGCGAAGGCCCCGGCCGCCAGGCCGCCGGCGCCGATCCCCTGCAGGGCACGGAAGCCGATCAGCTCGCCCATGGACGTGGCCTGGCCGGAGAGCACCGAGCCGATCATGAACACCACGAGTGAGCCCAGGAACATGTACTTGCGGTTGAAGAGATCGCCGAGCTTGCCCCACACCGGCGTGGAGCAGGTGGTGGTCAGCGTGTAAGCGGTGACCACCCAGGACATGTGGTCGATGCCGCCGATGTCCGCGACGACCGTGGGCATGGCGGTGCCGACGATGAGGCCGTCGAGCATGGACAGCAGCATCGCGAGCAGGACGCCGAGCAGGACCCAGCGGATGTTCTTCGGCACGATCGGCTCGGCGTCGGCCGCGGGTGCGGTGGATGCAGACATGGCGGAGCCTCCTCTTCGGAAGCGGTAGGAGGTGAACGATTACGATCGTAGCGAACACGTTCGCTACGAACAAGTTCGGCCTGAATACGAAGACGCTCACCACGCCAGGGAGGCGACCAACAAGGGACGGTTCGTCACGAACACGTTCGGTACGCTTGGGGCATGACCGCCCGACCTGAACCCGTCAGCCGCCGTGAGCGACCGGCCAAGCCCGCCCTGACCCGTAGCGGAATCATCGCTACCGCCGTCCGCGTCATGCGTGCGGAGGGACTGCAACACGTCACGATGCGCCGTCTGGCCAAGGAACTCGACACAGGTCCGGCCTCGCTGTACGTCTACGTGGCGAACGCAGCCGAGTTGCACGCCGCGATCCTCGACGAGCTGCTGGGCGAGGTCGACCTGGGGCCGGCCGGCGCGGGCGGGGACTGGCGCGAGGGGATCGAGGCCATCCTCTCCTCCTACACCCACCTCCTCGTCCAGCTTCCGAGCCTCGCCCACTCCGCACTGGTCGCCCGCCCCTCTGGCGCCAACTACCTGAACCTGCTGGACGCGTTGCTGGCTCTGCTCAAGCAGGGCGGTGTGCCCGACGACCAGGCGGCCTGGGGAGTGGACACGCTGCTCCAGGTCGCCACCGCCAGCGCCGCCGAGCACGCGGGCGAGGACGATTCGGACAGTACGGAGAAGGAGTGGGAGGCAGTCGCCGCCGCCGTGGAGAACGCCTCCGCGGACCAGGTGCCACACGTCACCGCACTCGGGGCCGAACTGCTCTCGGGGAGCCCGAAGATGCGCCGGAAGTGGGCGACCCGGATGCTGCTCAACGGCATCCTGCACACACCTCGCGACCCATCCTGACCTCGGGAACTGTCGTCCGGACCTGTCGCCGCCGGTGTCGAGTCGGACGCGGCCGACTTCGTCGGTGAGCTGGCCGCAGACCGTGCCAATGGCTACGGCCACGATCTCCGCGCCGTCCTCGGCGATGCCCCCCGGCCTCCGCCCCGTAGGGGAAACGGATGTGGTCCAGGGGTCGGGTGCGCCGGGAAGCCGCAGCGATCCAGCGGCCGGCCCAACGTCTGACGGCCCGGTTCTGCGCGACGCAACCCACTGGGACGAGGTGGTCCGGATGGGGACTCCGGCGTCCGCGAGGGGGGAGCAGCTCAGGAAGCCGTGTGGCTCCGCTTCCTTTCGGTGCGAGGTGGCTCCCGGACCCGTATTCAGGGCTTGGCAGAGGCGCGGGGAGCCCGGCGGCGGCGGGGGGTGGCGCGCTGGGGGGCCAGGTCCGGGGGTGGGGTGCCGGGGTCGGGCAGGGGCTGGAAGGGCAGGTCGCCGTCGTAGTGCACGGCGAGGGTCAGCATGTCGGCGGCGAGGCGGCGTGCGTCCGGCAGGCCGAGTGCGGACTCGTCGGTGATCAGCCGGTTGGTGAGGCCGTCGAGGAGCGCGAGGGCGACGGTCGCGACGTCGGAGGGGTCGCAGTCGCGGAAGTCACCGGTGCGCAGGCCGTCTTCGACCAGCGCGGCCAGGGGACGCAGCATGCGTGCGCGGAACTCGGCGAGCGTCGCGGCGAGTTCGGGTGATCCGGAGGAGCGGATCTCCAGTTCGGCCCACAGCCGGCATTCCAGGACGTCGGCGTGCGTGAGCGGGAGTCCGAAGTCGATGAGGTCCGCCAGCCGTTGGGGCGGGGTCTCGCGGTCCGCTTGTCGGGCGCGGCCGGCGAGGCGGGCTTCGGCGCGGGTGAGGGAGTGCGCGAGTGCGCCGGTGAGCAGCCGTTCGCGGCCGGTGAAGTGGTAGTGCACCAGCGCGGTCGAGACGCCGGCGCGGGCCGCGATGTCGGCGATGCGGACGCCGTCGAAGCCGTCCCGGGCGATCAGTTCGACGGCGGCCTGCAGAATGCCCTCGCGCGCGCCGCCGGCGGTGTCCGCGGCTGCGTCGTCGGTCTTGGTCGCATGCTCGTTCACGGCGTCGATCCTGTCACAGCCCCTTGCCTCATCCCTTGACTGACTTTAAAGTCAGCAACCTGCTCCTGACTTTAACATCAGGGGAACGGTACAAGGAGAGCACCATGAGCCGCTACGGCGCGATGTTCGGCCCCGACATCACCTTCCTGGGCATCGACCCCTGCACGCTGGACGAGCCCGAGACCTACGCGGACGCCGATGTCGTGATCGTCGGCGCACCGTTCGACGGAGGCGTGAGCCACCGCCCGGGCACCCGGTTCGGCCCGGGCGCGATGCGGTCGACGGACTACAACGCGCACGACGGCTCGCGTCCCTCGCTGCCTCTCCGGGTCGACGCACTGCGGGACCTGCGGGTGGTGGACGCCGGTGACGTGGAGATGTTCGCGGGCGACATCGAGGGCAGCATCAAGGCGATCGAGGAGGCCGTGGCGACCGTATCGGCGTCCGGCGCGGTGCCGATCGTGCTGGGCGGCGACCACACCATCGCCCTGCCGGACATCACCGGTGTGGCCCGCCACCGCGGCTGGGGCCGGGTCTCCGTCATCCACTTCGACGCGCACGCGGACACCGCGCACATCGAGTTCGGCCACCTGCACGGACACGGCCAGCCGATGCGCCGGCTGCTGGAGTCCGGCGCCGTGCGCGGGGACCGGTTCCTGCAGATGGGCCTGCGCGGCTACTGGCCAGACGGCGAGACGCTGGACTGGATGGCCGACCAGGAGATGCGCTCGTACGAGATGAGCGAGATCGTCGCCCGCGGTCTGGACGCCTGCGTGGACGAGGCAATGACCATCGCGCTGGACGACTGCGACGGGGTGTTCCTGTCCGTGGACGTCGACGTCGTCGACCCCGGCATGGCGCCGGGCACCGGCACCCCCGAACCCGGCGGTCTCACCTCGCGGCAACTCCTGGACACCGTCCGCCGCCTGGCCTGCCAACTGCCCATCGTCGGCATGGACGTCGTCGAGGTCTCGCCGCCCTACGACCACGCCGACATCACCGCGTTCCTCGGCAACCGCATCGTCCTCGAAGCGCTGTCCGGCATGGCCGCGCGCCGCCGCGGCGACGCCTGGCAACCGGCGCGCCCGCTGCTGGAGGGACGCGGCACCCGCGACCTCGCCGGCTGACGCGACTCCGCCCACCGCTGTCGCCACAGCACCCGCCGCCCCACCAGCACCGCAGCGTTTCCCCGGACCGCACCCTTTCACCCCGTTCGAACCGGAGGACCCGGTGCCCCCAACTGGACCTGCCAGAACCACGGCCGACCCGGTGCCGCCGCCCACATCGCCCGCCACAGCACACATCGAAACCCGCGGCATCGACCACATCCCCGACGACGAACGCCACGGCCGCCCCCGCGACCTGCTCTTCGTCTGGGCCGCGGCCAACGTGAACTACCTGTCCGTCGTCCTGGGCGGCAGCCTGGTCCTGCTCGGTCTCAACACCTGGCAGGCGCTGCTCGTCGTCGCCCTGGGCAACCTGTTCTGGACGTTCAACGGCATCCTCGCCATCAGCGGACCCGTCTCCGGCACCCCCTCCAGCGTGCTGACCCGCGCCGTCTTCGGCATCCGCGGCAACCGCGTGTCGACCGTGATCACGAACTGGTCGGTCTGCGTGGCGTACGAGGCCATCAACCTCGCCATGGGCGCACTCGCCGGCTTCGCACTCCTCGACCAACTCGGCGTCGCCGTCGGCACAACGACACGCTGGACCGTCGTCCTGCTGCTCGCGGCCGTCACCATCGTGGTCAGCGTCTACGGCCACGCCCTGATCGTGCGCCTGAGCCCGGCGTTCACCTGGATGCTGACCATCACCCTGACCGTGCTCGCCGGATTCGTCGTCGCCCACGCCGTACCCGGGCGGCAGCCCGCCGGGGCCCCGCACGGCGGCGAACTGTTCGCGATGGCGCTGCTCGGCTTCGCCGTCATCGCCTCCGGCCCCCTGTCGTGGGGCACGGGAGCCGACTACGCCCGCTACCTGCCGGCCGACTCCTCGCGCCGCGCGGTGGCCGGATGGACCACGGTCGGCGGCTTCATCCCCTCGGTCCTGCTCGGCGCGGTCGGCGTACTCGCCGGCACCGCCGTCGACATGACCGACCCTCAGGTGTCCCTGAAGGAGATCGTGCCGGGCTGGTTCTACCCGCTCTTCCTGCTGGCCGTCATCATCGGCTCGGTCGCCGGCAACATCCTCACCATGTACAGCTCCGGCCTGGCCCTACAGGCCGTCGGCCTGCCGATCAGGCAGTGGGCCGCCGTCCTGCTCGACGGCGTCGCCGGCGTCGCGATCACCGCGTACGCCCTGTTCGTGACCGACTTCATCGACGCCCTCAGCCAGGTCCTCGAACTCACCGTCGCCGTCCTCGGCCCCGGCCTGGCCATCAGCGTCGCCGACCTGATCCTGCGCAGCAATCGCTACCGCGGCCCCGGCCTGCATAACGAAACCCCCACCAGCGCCTACTGGTACCACGGGGGCGTCAACCGGGCCGGCGTCACCGCACAGGTCCTCGGCTCCACCGCCGCGCTGCTGTGCATCAACTCCACGGACTTCCAGGGCCCCCTCGCCACCGCACTGGGCGGAGCCGACCTGTCCGCGCTGGTCGGACCCACGTGCCGCGCCGTGCGGTCAACTGCCCGGTGCGGACCAGCAGGGCATCCCCCGGGCGCACGGTGGAGCCCTGTGCCGAGAGTGCCTGTTCGAGATCGTCGACGGTGATCGGACAGCCCGGATCCAGACCGTCGACACCGAAGTGGGCGGGAAGGTCCACCAGCACGCCGCGCAGTACCAGGCGGTCGCTCCAGTGCTGGATGCCGTTGCGTGCCGCGCCGCGCGAGGTGTGCTCGGCCGCGCTGCAGCCGTTCCACATCCGGCCCTTGTAGAAGATGTGCGAGAGCGCGTCCCACTGTGTTCCGCACTGGTGCCCATGACGACCAGGTCGTCGGAGAAGCCGAATCCGCCGACGGGCCCGAGGGCGGACAGCACCTCGTCCTGAGTCCCGGCGAGGTGGTCCGTGCCGGTCGCGGTGGTGATCAGCTGGGGGTTGGACCGCAACCCGCCGGGCTGCGGTCCGCTCCGGTCGTAGGGCAGGGTCAGGGAGATGACCTTGCCGTCGCGGACCAGCGAGGCGGCGGCGCGAACCTGTTCGGCGCCCACGAGGTTCAGTGCGCCGAGTTGGTCGTCCTCGCCCCAGCGGCCCCGGCGGCTGAGCCGGGTGATGTAGTCGTCGAGGATGTCCGTCGGGCTCATCGGACCGTCTTTGCGGTGGCGAGGGTGCGGTCGAGCCAGCCGATGATCGTCGGGAACACTTCGGGCAGCTTGCTGACCGCGCAGTGCCCGGTGTCGGGAACGAGGTTCACGACGGTGTCGCGGCGGCCCTGGAACACCAGGGTGTCGTGCTGGGGCACATGGACGTCGTCGGCGCCGTTGACCACCAGCATGGGGCTGTTGCGGTCCTGGTCGAGCAGCGGCCGTAGCGAGAACTCCGCCCTGCGTACGGCCAGTTGCTCGATGGTGGGCGGCGCGTCGAAGCCCATCGCGTTGCCGACGATCCCGTCCATCCCGAAGGCGTACGTCCGAGCTTCGGTGAACGCCGTTTCGACCGGCCCGCCCAGCACCACGGCGGCGTCGGCCTCACCGCCGAGACCCGACCGGGCCGAGAAATATCCGCCCATCGAGATGCCCACGTGCGCCACCACGCCGTTGCCCAGCGACCGGGCGTGCTCGATCAGCCCACTGACCATTTCCGCGCCGCCGGAACCGGTCATCGGCACCGTCGATTCGCCGGTTCCCGCGATGTCGAACACCAGCACCCGGGCGCGCAGCTGGGTGGCGAGGAGCACCATCAGCCCGTGCACATCCATCTTCCAGCTGTCCACGCCTCCGCTGGCGAGCACCACCGGCCGGTCGGCGGGAAGGTCGAAGGGCGTGAACAGATGGACCGGGACACTGGTCGTGTTTCCCCGGTACGGCAGTTCCAGCACGTCCCGCTGGAACCGCACGCCGAAACCGGGTGCGGCGAGCCGGTACTGCTCAAGCTGCTTGGCGAGCGCGACCCGCTTGCTTGCGTCTGCCAAGCTGGGGAACTTCGCCCATCCGTAGGCCAGCGCCGCCTGCTCATGGGCTCCTGCGTCGGCGTAGGCCGCGGCCAGCTTCGACCATTCATGGACCCAGCCGCCCGGAGCGTCCGCCCACATCTCGGTGACCGCGGCGCGCACGGCGTCGATGTCGGCCACCGGCAGTCCGGTGTTGACCATCTGTGGATACCGCTCGCCGAACAGCTCCGACGCGTCCAGCGGCCATTGATAGGACATGACGGCTCCTTCCGTTCCTTCTGCGACACACCTTCTGCAACACAGTCACTAACGCAGATATCTTGCATTAGTGGACGCTACGCCCGCCCTGAAACAAACGCAAGATCCGTGCGTTAACGTGATGCGGTGAGCAAGAACGAGACGAGCGACCAGGCAGAGGCGTCCCGCCGTCCGGGCGGCCGGTCCGCGCGGGTCCGCGCCGACGTCCTGCGGTCGACCCTGGAAGCGCTCGCCGAGAACGGCGCGAGCGGCTTGACGGTGAGCGAGATCGCCCGGCGGTCGGGCGTCCACGCCACCTCGATCCAGCGGCGCTGGGGCACGCTGCAGAACCTGACCCTGGACGCACTCCTGACCTACAGCCAGGAACAACTACCGGTCCCCGACACCGGAAACCTCCGCGACGACATGGTCGCGCTGGCCCGACTGATCGCGGCCTACCTGAACACCCCGCTGGGCGCCGCACTGGCCCATACGATGGCCGCGGTCGAGGAAGATCCCAACCTGGCCGAGAACCGCGCCCAGTTCTGGCAAACCCGCTACGACGTCACCCGAGTCATCGTCGACCGCGCCATCGACCGCCACGAGCTGACAGCCGACACCGATCACCAGATGACTCTCGAACTGCTGGTCGCACCACTGCACTTCAGGGCGCTGCTCATCCGGCAACCCATCGAGGAGGACTGGATCGAGCGGATGGTCGACACGCTCCTGCACGGATTGGCCGGCTAGAGCTCTGCCCGCACGCAGCCCTGCGGCAGCTCGCCGACCGCGCCTACACCGACGCCGGCATGCACGTCACCACCGGCCTCAAACGGCCGCCCGGCAGAGGACTCACCCCCGACCAGCGCACCATCAACCGTGCCCTCGCCCAGGCCAGGGCCCCGGTCAAGCGCAATATGGCACGGCTCAAGTCCTGGCAGGTCTCCCGCAGTTCACGCATCAGCCCCACCCGCATGACCGTCATCGCCAAAGCCGTCCTCGCCCTGGAGCGGCAACGCTGAAAGACCTCCCTGCGTTGTTCTGTGGGATGTGGTGAGCCCTTCGTATGGTTGGCCCGCCCAGGGGTGCCGGGTGTGGTCTGAAGCAGTCGGTGGCCATGCCTCCACCTATCGCCACGACCACCCTCGCCAACGCCTCGCAACGGGTCTTGGCCAAGTGGCAGTGCTGACACAGCGGCTGAACGTTGCCGTCCGTGCTCTTGCCACCGGGAGCGAGCGGCTGCACATGGACCGCGTCCACGAGGACGAGCAACCCGCACCGGGCACTCCGGGTTGGCGCGGAGCCCCGAGACAGCCAGGGCGGCACCACACACTGAGCTCGCCGGGCACGCACCGAAGCGACTCCTCGCTCGTCACAGTCGGATCTGATGCAGGTCAACCTGTCACCCAAACCTGCACCAGACCCACCCCACCGAGGCCCTCAAGGCCCACGCACAGGCCCTCAAGGCGGCGCGCGAGATGGAGGAGCGGGAGGAACAGGCACGCGCCCACGTCCGAACGGCCGTTGTGCTGCGAGCCGGCAACGACCCGGTCGCAGAGTCAAACCACCTCCGCGAAGCCTTGAAGCTCTGCACGGCGTCGGGCTCACCACGGGCGCAGCAGGTCGCGAAGACGCTGGGCAAGCCTTTCGACCGTAGTCGAAAGGTATGACCGGAGTGCGGCGATCACTCCAGACTCGGACGAACGGACTCAGCCTGTGAAACCGAGGGGGAGCACATGCGCAAGGAAAATCGGCCGGGCAGGGGCACGAAGGCCAGGAGGGCGGGCGCTCTGTTGGCGGCCACGGCGCTCACCGTGGGAGTCGCGGTGGCGACCGCGCCCTCTGCGGCTGCCGCCAGCCCGTGTTGGAACGACGGCTCCACCAAGTGGTGGTGCAACAACGTCTCCGGCGCACGGGTGTACGGCACGGTCGGGGACAACCACATCTACCCGGACCCGAACACCGTCGTCGGCTACATGTACTCCAACCCGAGCTGGTTCTACTGCAAGGAGGACGACCAGGCATGGGTGGGCGGGCCGCACTCCACACGCTGGGAGATGACGGTCGCGGACAATGGCCGGCTCGGCTTCATGAAGGACACGGCGATCTCCAGCGAGACAGACCCGCTCCGCAACTGCTTCGGGTGATCGGTGACGGCCGTACAGCGCCACCGGCTGCTTTTCCATGGTCCACTTCTGCGACGCACCCTGGAGCCCCTTCACATGCGTACACGGAACAGCCTTGCTGCCCTGTTCAGCGCCACGGCACTGGCACTGGGGCTCCTGACCACCACCGCGCCCGGCGCCTCGGCGGCATCCGGCTGCTGGTACAGCGGCAGCCATTGGTGGTGCAACAACCGCGTGGGTGCGCCGGTCTACGGCTACAAGGACCTCGCCCGCGCCTACCCCGACTCCAGCCGCGTCGTCGGGTACATGTACTCCAACCCCAGCTGGTTCGACTGCCGCTACGACGGCGGTGTGCCCGACGAATATGTGGGTGGACCACACCCCTACCGCTGGGAGTGGACCGAGGCCGACAACGGTCAGTGGGGCTGGATGAAGGACACCGCCATCAGCAGCGAGACCAACACGCTGCCGGCCTGCTGGTAGACGGCCGGCGACGACACACGGGGAGAGAGATGAAGTTCAGCAAGCGTGCCCTGACGGCCCTGGCGACCGCCGCGTTCTCCGCCGCCCTCACGGTGGCGGCGGCGCCGTCCTCGTCCGCGGCCTCCGGCTGCTGGTACTCCGGCAGTGAGTGGTGGTGCAACAACGTGCGGGGAGCCGCCGTGTACGAGCCCTCGGAGACCAACGGATACCCGCACGCCGATGTCGTCGTCGGGTACATGTACTCCAATCCGAGCTGGTTCCGCTGCCGCCGCGACGACGGCCCCTACGTCGGCGGACCGCACCCGAACCGGTGGGTGTTCACCGAAGCCGACAACGGGGAGTGGGGCTACATGAAGGACACGTCCATCTCCAGCGAGACGGACCCGCTGCCCGTGTGCTGACTATGGCGCCGACGTAACCACCACGACCCGTCACCGCGATGTCGGTGGCTGCGGGTCCGCGGGCCGGCTCCGGGCCGTCGTGGGCGGTTTCCGACTGAATCGCCGACGACGTGCCCGGCCAGGACCTCAGCAGACCGGGACGTCGGGCAGTTTGTTGTCCGGGTAGTTGATGTAGATGTTGGTGATGTAGCCGCCGTACAGGGGGAGATAGGCCCACCAGTCGTTCGTGTACTGCCCGTCGGTGACCTCCTCGCCCTGCTTCTGGCAGCCGATCAGCGCATCGACCCCGGCGGGCAGTCGGGTGAGCGCCTGCGAGCTGGTGGTCGTGTCGGCGCGCACCTGGACGTGGGAGCCCCATGTGCCGTACCACGAGCCGGAGCGCGGAACGGCGCCGGGGACGTTCAGCGAACGTACCAGCGTGTCGAGGGCGCTGTACGCGGCGCCGAACGGGGTGCCCTGCGGGTGCAGGGTGAAGACGGCGACGATCGAACGGTCACCCGCGCCCACGGTTCCCGTGGTGTGCAGTGCGGGTCTGGCAAGGTCGACGCCCGCGCCGGGTGCGGTCGTGACCCGTCGGCCGGCGGCCGAGGCCGTCGTGTCGGCGCAGTCGCTGCTCTCGCCGAAGCCGGACCAGCCCTGCTTGACCGCCCACGGCTGCTGGAACGACGCTGGGATGCCGAACCGCTGGTCGAAACCGTCGACGCCGCACCGGGTGGAGGCGCGCAGGTCACCCATGACGATGTCCCGCAGGGCGGCAGGTGCGCTGTCCAGGATCCAGCGGTAGATCCGCACGGTGTCGGCCGCCGACAGGGCCGTGTAGCCCCAGTAGCCGGGGTAGTCCGCCGGCGGGCCCGCGGTGTCCGTCAGCCCCAGGCGGGGGATCATCCGGTCGATGATCGCCGAGCCACCGTCCTGGGTCCAGTAGAAGTCCGCCGCGGAGTCGTCACTGGAGCGCAGCATGCCGTCGAGGCGGGCCCGGTCGTCCAACGGCAGGCCGTAGCCAGGGCCGCGGTCCCACAGGTGATCCAGAGCGATCAGAAGCTTCACCACCGAGGCGGAACGGAACTGCGTGTGAGCGTTGGACTGCTCGGTGAAGGTCCCGGTCTGGCGGTCGTACACGGCGATTCCGGCGGTGACGCCCGGCGGTACGTTCACCGAGGCCGTGCGCGGGGTGGTGGGTGAGGGTGTCTGGGCGCGGGCGGGTGCCGCCGTGGCGAACAAGGCGGCTGTCAGGACCAACCAGGCCGCCACGAGGGCGAATCCGCCTCGCGGTCTGTGTGAGGAGAAGGGTGACATGAACGACTCCCTGGCTCGGACGGGGCCGAAGAGGAACGCGTCGAGGCCGGCCACCGTTGGGGGGCCGGCCACGACACGTGTGTCAGCAGTTGCGGACGGACCAGACGGGGTTCCAGTCCTGGTCACCCACCTGCGGCGGGGAGAAGGCGCGCAGGACGTTCCCGTTGGCGTCGTAGAGGTAGGAAGTGACCGACCCGGTCTGCTTGTTGAGGTAGTAGCCGTTGCCGTACCAGTTGGACAGGTAGTAACGGTTGCAGTTGTAGAGGTAGAAGATCTTCCACTTGGACACGGTCGGATCCCACACTTCGAGGCAGAGGTTCCCCGGTCCACAGGTGAACGTCTGGTCGTCCGTGCGGTAGCTGACGGTGGTGGACGGAGAGATCGTCGGGGAGACGGCGGCCGCGGCCTGTGCATGGGTACTGGTACGAGGGCCGGAGGCGGTTGCCGCCTGTGCCGGACCGGTGGCGAAGACGGCCATCAGCATGCAGACCACCACACCGATGATGCCGAGCAGCGAGCGCTTCGCGCGCATGGATGAGACCTCCGTCGAGACGGCAGCGGGACATCTGGGACAGCGGCACGGAACGTGCCCTGACGGCCACGATCGCCGATCGCGTGTGCCGGCAGAAGCCTTTCGAACCTCGTCGAAAGGCCGCTGTCCCCGGGCACGGCCGCATCACGCCCACCGACGGCCAACTCTCCCAGGCCGCACGCCCGTTGAGGCGTGATCGGCTCACAGGACGGCATCGGTACGGCCCATGTGCGTCGTTGACGTCGCCCGCACCGAACGCCATCGTGGTCCGGCCGCACATGGTAGCCCTGCACGACCCGGACACGGTCATCGGACCGGGGACAACCACGACACGAGCATGCGCGAACACCGCCATGCCTGACGGGAGACTGCCGAACCGTGCCTACCAAGCGCTCACTTGCCGGACTGTGCGCCGCCCTCGCAATGGGGGCGGCCCTCCTCGCCACCGGAACCGCGCAGGCCACCCCGGCCTCGCACGGAACCTCCTCCGGTCACGTCATGACCATGCCCGCAGCGCCGAAGACGGCCCGCCCTGCGGCGCTCCTGGCCGCGGCCCCCTCCACTTCTCCGGCCGTCCGCACGGCCTACGCCGGTGCCGGCGGGGGCGTGTACTGCCAGAGCGGCTACTTCTGCGCCTCGGTCTGGGACCCGACGGCCGGCAAGTTCAAGATCTTCTTCTTCTACTCCTGCAACCGCTACACCCTCTCGAACTGGATCGACTGGGCCGAGGCCCAGAACAGCCAGACCGGAGGTGCCGTCGCCAGTCTCTACGGCTCCGGCGGCGGTCTGCTGCAGACCGTCCCGGCCGACAACGCGGTCTACGCCGTCAACTGGTCACCGGTGTACTCGATCCGCAACTGCTGAGCCGGACGCGCTTCGGGCAGTCCGTGACGGTCACCAAGGTTGCCGTCACGGCGAGGCCGACGGTTCCGGGATGCGACGGCACCGCGGACATCGTCGGTCTGGTCACCACCAACGGCCGTCGCGGCACCCTCTCCTACCGATGGGTGCGCCTGCACCTTCGATGGACCTACCAGGGACCGGGCCACCGTGCGGCACGGGCGGAACTGCGCATCCTGTCTCCCGGTCACCGGGCGACCGCCGCCCACTTCTCGTACGACTGTGCGGCGCTCCTAGCGGGGTACAACGTAGATCCCGCTCTCGACCTCCAGGACGCCTCTCGCGCGCAGGACGGCGACCAGTGAGCGGGATCGCGCGGCGCCGACATGGAGGCGCTTACGGAGTGTTTCCGCAGAAATCGGCCGCCGGTGAGCTTGCCAGTGCCGGGCGTCTTCCACCCGAGCCCGCTCCAGAAGATCATCGGCACCGTCGTTCCAGGTGCCGGCTTCAGCTGCCGGCATGCTGCGTAGTCGCCCTCCGGTGGGGCCGGAGCTGCTACGCGGCAATGTCGGTGCAGCGTTGGTGACGGCACGGATACCGCTGATGGCCTGCAGCAGGCCGGGGCCGACCTCGGCCCAGCCGATCAGCAGCAGCGAGTCCACAGCGTCGAAGGCCGCCCGCCCGTACATGCACACGAGCAGCGGTTCGGTGACGTTGAGGGCGAGGGTGAGCAGACTGGCCAGGAGCAGCAGACTGCGGGCCGGGAGCAGCGCAGCCTCGGGGGCACCCATCCGGACACACCCGGCCGCAGGGCCAGCGTCCAGACGTTGCCGAAACCGAAGAGAAGGGCGAGGCAAACCACCACCCCCGCGATCGTGGTGACAGCACGGAAGGCGAGCTGTTGCTCGCGCCCGCCGCCGTGTCGCGCGGGAACCCCCGCGGGTTCAGACATGATCGCCGACCCCGATCCGCTGGTGGGTTTGCTGGGCGCGTTCGGCGGCGGCTGGCGCCGCAGCGGCGGGGCATCTCCTGCGACGTCCAGCCGAGCAGCAGCATCAGCGCGCCGGTGTCACCGCCGGCGCGCTTCCACTCATGGGCGAAGGTGTGCCGCCACCGGTGCGCGTGCAACTTGACCAGCCCGGCCTCAAGACCCCGCCGCTTGATCATGATCTTGACGCCGTTGGGGGCGAGCGCCCGCATCCCCCGCTCGGCCAGCCACAGACCCGGCAGGTCAGCCGCCTAGTGCTTGGCGCGGGCCCGCAGATAGCGGCTGACGGCGCGCGGTCCTCGGCCCGAAACGTACACGCCGGTCCTTGCTGCCCTTGCCGTGGAAGTGCACCGACTCGCTGTTCATGTCGACGTCGTCGAGCAGGAGGTTGCCGACCTCGGACAGGCGCGCCCCGTGTTGCAGTACAGGCGGATGATCGCCTCGTCCCGCAGCTGGGCGAACTCCCTGCCCCTGCAGGTGCCGAGGACTTTCGTGGTCTCCTCGTTGAAGAACTGCTGCAGCGCCTTGTGCTCCCCCAGGTAGCGGCCCAACTGGGCAGCCGTCAGCAGATAGTTGTAGCGGGTCGTCTCCGGATAGTTCCCCGACCTCAGCGAACGGTCCCAGTCCCGCAGAAACCCCGACCAGGTCTTCGACAGACCCACAGTGATCTTGTTCAGGTCCAGCAACGGCATTTTCGCCGGCCTCCGAGTAAATCCGAGTAAAGGTGCCGATGAACGGCATGCTCAACCTCGAAGACCGGAAACAGCCCACGCGAAAGGGCCCCCACAGACTCACGCCTGCGAAGACCCTTCGCTCTGTCGGGACGACAGGATTTGAACCTGCGACCCCTTGACCCCCAGGAGTAGGGGTCAAGGGTATTTTCTGGATATAACAGACTTAATCGGGACGGATAATGTGCATAGTAGGCTCCGTCGTGCACCATCGCGCACACCGCGTGGTCCCCAACTGGTCCCCAAGCCGTCCCTGTAGAACCCTGCAACGGACCCAGACCTCGCCGCGCTCTCGCCAGGCTGGCACCACCGCTCCACAGACCGCTCGTTCACTCGCACAGCAGCCGCGACTTCGAGCTGCCTCATCCACCGGGCCCTCTCGGCCCTGACGCCGTCACGCATCACGTCTGCCCGCCCCGATCGTGGGTGGGCGGCTGCTCCACCACGCGCAGCAGATCGGGGCTGACGACGTTCCCGCCGACAGCACGCCCGTTGTCAGTGGTGTAGGAGAGAATCCTTGTGTGGCGACTTTCCCTGAGACCGAACGCTATATCCAGTTTCTGCTTGAGCAGTTGGCGGGCCGCAACGAGCACCATGTGTTCGAGCAGATCGTGTTTCAGATTGCGCTGCGGCGGCTGAGCAGCAACATCGTGCCGGCTACCGGTCCGGTGAGTGCCGGTGGGGACCAGGGACGTGATGCCGAGTCGTACTACACAAACCTGCCACACGAGCTGGCTGGGGCGGGCGGGTTCGTCGGGCGTGCCACCACGGAGCCCTGGGTCCTGGCGGCATCCGTGCAGAAGCCGCCGTTGGACGGGAAGATCCGCGACGACCTGAAGTCGATCTGCAGCCGAGGCGAACCCGTGCGCAGGGTGGCCTTCTTCGCGGTGCACGAAATCCCGGTGGCGGCACGGCACCGGCTGCAGCAACACGCGCGTGATACCTACGACGTCGCCCTGGACGTGTTCGATGGGCAGGCTGTGGCCGGCATGCTCACCCAGGGCGACCTGGTCTGGATCGCCCAGCGGTTTCTGGATCTACCCTCGGCGATGATCCCGGACGAGCCGGCCGAGGCACATCCGGACTGGTACCGCTCCACCCTGACCGCTTTGAGGGAGCGGCCGGGCAAGCGCCTGACGCCGGGAGCCCTGTCCGAGGTCCGGGACGGTTTGCGGCATGCGACCTTCGACGACGAGGCGCGGGTGGACCTGCCCGAGTGGCTCGGCTACGTCGGGGAATTCATCGACGCCGGGGACGGAGAGCTCGCCCTGCGGGCGCGCTACGAACGAGTGCTGGCCGTGCTGCGCGGGAAGAACAGCCTGGATGGCGTCGAAGCGGATATCCGTGCGGTCATCGACGCCGCCCTGTCCTCGGAGCGTGTCGCACTCCAGGATGACGCGGGCCAACTGCTGCTGTATTGGGGCGGCGCCTGGCTGCGTCACCTGGGTACGACGAACGCCGAGGAACTGCGCGAGCTGGACCTGCGCCTGCGGCAGCGTGTGGCCGTCTTGATCAAGGCCACCGACGCCGCTGTCTACCCGGTACGCAAGGCGTCGCTCCTCGACGTGGCCGCCCGCTTGTGTCTGCACCCGTGCTGGCCGCAGGTCACGCGCCCGGCCGCAGGGGCGCTACCCACCCCGCAGGAGACGACCCGGCTGCGGCGGGCGGGTGAGGTCGTGCCCGATGTCAGCCCGGCGAGCCGCCCGGTGGACGTCACCGAGGCGATGGACTGTCTGGAACAGCTGGTCGACCTGCTGCCGCAGGCCCGTGCCTTCCCGGTCGGCGGTGTGAGCGAGACGTTCCAGATGTTCGCACCCACCCTCACCGAAGACCCTCGCTACGAGAAGATCCGCGACGCGCTGGACGTCGCGCTGGCGGACCTCGCAGGCGACAGCAGTGTCGCCGCACGCTGCCGGGACCGTGCGATGGCATTCCTGCGCGCGGGCAGACCGCTGGACGCGCTGCACGAACTGCACGAGGTTAAAATCAACTGGTGGCACGGCGACACCCTGCGCGGCGCGCTGCTCACCATGCGCATGATCGGGAAGATCTACGGCGACCTGGACCTGCAGCAAGCCGCCCGGCAGTACGCGCTGACCGCCGCCGCCGTCGCAGCCTCATCCGCGGGCCAAGAACATGAAGACCTGCTGCCCGCCGCATTGACCCAAGCCATGGCCCATACCCACGCGGCGGGCCACTGGGGCGACGCCCTCGCTCTCGGCGGACTCGCCTTCATGGCCCACCACCTGTTCGCCGAGACCCCCGAGGACTACCCCTCTCACGGCTACATCCAGCAACTCGACTTCCACGCCAGCATGGTGATGCTCAGCGCAGAGCGGTTCCGCCCCGCGCTCATGCCGGCCCTGCGTGAGCTCACCGATGCGGACTATCTGGCCGACCTGGACGAACACCTCCCGCTGATCCGGCCCAGCTTCACGCAGACCGAGCAGCAGTTCATCCAGAACGCAGACGACCAGCTCACCGGAAGACCGTTTTCGGACGTGGGAGCGCACCGGGATCTGAACTTCGCAGCCCTGGGCACGACATGGCGTATCCGGTGCGACAACACCCGCGCCACCGTCCTGGCAGCCGAGCGTTTCACCGCCGCGGTGCAGATCTCGCTTGCGGAACTCGCCCCGCACGATCCTCTGTTCTTCCCCCAGGACATCCTGGTCCGGGTGATCACGGGCACACCGCTGGGCGGAGGGGACAGAGTCACCTTCCGGCCCAACAATCACGCCGTCGACTGCACCGTCATCCTCAGCCCCTACAGCGCCTCGACCGACCACACAGCCTTCGAACGCGAACTGTCCGCCACGGTGGTGCACCTGCTGGCCCACCTCAGTGCCAGGCCCACCGAGGCGTTCATGTCCCTGGTGGAGACAACATTCGCCCGCGGACTCCTGCACAAACTGATCAGCGGCCGCCCCTACGACGAAGCCGCCGGTCTGCTGACCGAGGCCCACTACGACACCCTGCGGCAAACCGCCATGCAGCCGTGGTCGGACACGGCATTCCAGCCGCCCACCACCCCGCAACTCTCCCCGCCCACGACACCGGGCCCCGGATACGACCACACCAGAGCACTCGACATAATCCGCGACAACTACACCGACCTGCCCCAGGTACTCAGCGAGACACTGCCCCGAGTCCTGGCCGACCCCGACACCCGCACAGGACTGCAGGAACTACGCGGGGAAGGATGGCTCGACTGGCAGATCCTGCTGGCCCTGGCCAACATCGCCGCCAACCTGCGGCTGCAGCAGGCCAGCCCGGGCAGCATTTCCCGGGACGATCTCACCCGCTTCTTCCGAACACCGGAAAGCCACTACGCAACCGCACTGCCCCTGAACGCCTTCACCCCTGACAGCCTGCGCGCACAAATGGAAGTGACCCTGCTGGCCGTCGCCCAACGCCGCTGGAAACTGGGCTCCGCCATGACGACCCCCAACCCGCAGGCGTTCAAGGAGCTGTTGACCACCCGCTACAACTACGCGACAGATGACGTTCCGCACCGCGACCTGCTCAACGGCGCCCCGGATGAGCGCGGGGCCGTGCTTCCTCCGGGCACCTGAAGAATAACCGGGTGAGATGCCCCGAGTTCCATACGCGAAAGTGCGCCCTCTCATGGATGAGAGAACGGCCTCCGACATGCGTTTCCGCATGGTCGAGACGACAGGGTTTGAGCCTGCACCCCTTGACCACAGAGGCCGCAGGAATTAACTGCACGCACCTGGCAGAACTACCACGCCAGACACGCGTCTGCGCACTGTTCAGGGTCGCGAGCACCGTGTGGTCCAAAGGGCAGTGGTGACAGCGCGGGTGCCTGGCTGCCGTAGACCACTAGGTTCCGGACAGATCGCGCCATGCTCGGTCCAGGTAGGTCGCACGCTTCGCTCGTGCTCGCCAACGTCACTCACAACCAGCGTCGCCCTCGGCAGCAGCATGAAATTCTGCACGGCGGTGGGGGCGACGAGGCCCACATCACGTCCAGCGGGGCCCGTCCGCATGATCACTTTTTGCTGCCAAATGGGAAGGAAGCGCCGGCGCACGGTGCACAGGGTCTTCCGGAGACGCCAGAGACCACAGTCGACCATCCATCTCCGCGAGAGGCTTGTCGATCCCAGGCAGAGCCGGTACGACCCGCGCGCTGACGAACTCTCCTTCCCGGGGGACGGGAAGGCCGAGCTGACGGGCGATGTGCCGGTGTGCCTCGTAGTCGCCCATAATGATGATTCCGTCGTCCCGAAGTGCTGAGCGGGATCCGCCGTGCCCGCGGATACGCTTCATGTAGTCCTTCTGCTGAACCACGGTGCGCACGGCGTTGCGTCCGATGCGGCGTCCCTGGACACGCTGGAACAATTCATTGAGTCGCCTCTGACCGGACTTACTCTCGAAGACCGCCTCGCGGTCGGACTCGGGCATGTGCAGCAAGACGTTCTCCGAAAGCTCGGCGTCGCGCCAGAGCCAGAGGATCTTGTCGCGGTGTCCGGCTTTGAGCGTGGCTCTCAGGTCTCGGTTGCGCCCAGTGTTGAGCCACTCCGGTTTGACGCGCAGCAGGCCGACACTCCACCGGCTCAGGTAGTCATCAGCCCACACCAGAAGGCAGATGTGCCCCAACGTCCCGTGAGGGAGCGTCCAGCCGCCGAATGTGAGGCTGAAACGGCAGTCGACATCGACGCCGGCGATGCTGAAGTCCATTGCTTGACCGTCCTCGAAGACGAACTCACGCTGGATCGCAATGTTTACCAGGCTTCCGAGGTACGCCCGCTCTGCCTTGGTCAGGTGCTTCAAGTCGTATCGACCCGTCACTTCGCCGTTCAGCACCTCGTCGATGGCTTCCCGCAGGACCCGCTCCATACGTGTACCGCCCGGGTCCAGATCCCGCACTGCACGGTAGGCCGCGATGAGCTGCTCATCGTCTGTGCCCGCACTCGTGAGCCTTTCCAGCACCTCGGCCGCGTTGGCCGGCCGATCCTCGGAATTGAACGCCAGCAGGTCCGTGACCAGTACTTTGAGCTCGGAGGGGAAGCCAGAGGGCAGTTCCGGTTGGGGGTGCGAGCGTCGGTGGACCTCTGCTTCGCGTGAGGTGAGCGCGGCCACAGTGGGCGGGGCGCCGGTGGCCATGGCGTAGAGCAGACAGCCCAGTGAGTACAGGTCGCTTCGGTGGTCGACGGCGATGTTCTCGAAGAGCTCCTCGTAGGACCGGTAAGGAGGCAGGAGCCCGAAGGGATTGGGGGTGCGCCGTATGTGCCCACCCAGCAGACCGGGATCGGACACAAGTACTCGACCGTCACGGCACAACGTTACGGCTGAAGGGTTGAGCTCCAGGTGAAGCAGCCCGTTCCGATGGAGTTCGGCGAGCGTCCCCGCGATCTGCCCGCCAATTTCTCTGATCTTTTCCAAAGGCAGAGTGCCAGGTGAGAGGTCCAGCAGTTGCCCCAAGTCCTCGCCGGCGACAGCATCCGTCACAAGGTACGGACGACCCTCGTGCAACCCGTAACCTCTGACCCGCACCATTCCCTGAATGTCGAGTGCAGCCAGCCGCTCCGCATCCGCGAGGAAGCTATCTCCTCCGGCCCCCGTGCCCGCCCTTGGTGCGTTGAAGAGCTTGAGAGCGACCTCCCCGCCCTGCAGCTCATCCGTCGCCTGCCAAGTCGTTGACGTCGTTCCGATGTGCCGCCGCTGGGTCAGCCGATAGCGCCCCCCGACCGACCTTCCGTCCTTGTCGGCGGGGATGTCCGGATCACGGCTCAGCTCCCGTACGGGCTCTTCAGAAACCACGGCCGAGGGCTCCTCGCCCGACGCTCTGTCGGCCGTCGGCCCTCCGGAGTCAAGAGCGAACGCCTCGGCCAGATCTGAGGCCGAGGGTCTCCGGGTGGGATCGAACTCCAGACAACGCCAAAGGGACCGCAGGAGTACTGGGCTGATCCCTGGATCAGTCAAGGGGCCACGTTCCGAGATGTCGGCCGTCGGGTCACTCCACCGTCCCGAGAGGAGGGCCAGCAGCAGTGCCCCGATGGCGTACACATCGCTCTGCGGCGTGAGAGACCGCCCGTCGTCGTTCGCCTCCAGGTAGGTGTCGCTGAGGGGCAGCACGTCGCGGTGAGCACTGTCGACTCCGTCGACTGTCGCGGTCGTCCAGCCGACCAGCCGTACGTCACGGTCGGTTACGAGAACGGCCCGTGGTGCGAGCGAGCCGTGCACGAGCCCCCGGGAGTGGGCACGCGCGACGGCCTCCGTCAGGCCGAGCCCGATCCGCAGGAAGAGCTCCTCCGGGACCGTTCCCCCGTGTTCGTCGAGGACGGCACGCAGGTTCGGTGCGGGCGGTGAGGCCGGGTTGTCCGCGCTGCGGTGGACGCAGCTCGCCGCGACCCACGGTGGCTCCCCAGTGGTGTGCGCTGCCACGCCGAGGAGTGCGGGGGCATTCACGCCTTGCATGCGCGTCAGGCACTCCGCTTCTGTCCGGACGAGGTCCAGCGCGGTTCCCGGGTCGCGGGTACTCAGCACGACCGGCGCCCGGACCGTGGCGACGGTGCCGTCCTCGTCCTCGGCCAGGTACATCGTCAGGTGGGGCCAACCGTGGGCACTACGTGCATGGAGCCGGAACCGACCGAGCCGTACCGGGTCCTCCCGCAGAAGCTCCGTCCAGCCGACCGGCAGACTCTCATCCGGGGCGTCGTCGTACACCTCGTCAGTCACGGCAGCCGCTGAGTGCCGGGATCCGGCGGAATCCCCACTCTCCCCATCGGGGACACGGGGCCGCTCAGGCCCAGGCGCCACCTGCGCAGTATCGGCGGATGGGATGCCGAGCCGCGTCAGCACCTGCTCCCGAAGCCAGCCGAAGGAACGCCCGATGTCGTCGATGACGGCCGCGCCGTCCGGGTGCCCGACCCATGCCGGGAAGACCGGGGCGCGGCCGACAGTGGCCTCGATACGCCGTGTCACGGCCTCGGCCGTGCGCAGGAGTTCCTTCGGAGAAACTGCGCTGAGGAGAGCGCGCCGGGCATCGTCCGTGAAGTCGAACCGCCGATGGTGAGGCAGCCGCTCCGCCCCATCAGCATCGAGCTCATGCATCAAGCCCCCCAGGAACACCTCCATGAGGTGGCCGATGTCTGTCGGTGGCCCGAGGGCAGCCTGGACCAGGCGCATCACGGGCGGCGTGGCGGGGGCGACGGCCGCCACGTGAGCCGCAAGCCGATAGGCGTCGACGGACGCAGCCTCCCTGAAGCGGAGTACCGCTTCGGCGGTGTCACCGTCCCGGGCGTCGGCCATGGTTCGGCTGGAGCCTGGCTGGCCGGTGTCCCACAGAGGGAGGAGCGCCGTGCTGCCGGGTGAGGCGACGAGCCAGGCCCAGTCGGCGATGGCCGCAGAGGTCGGTGTCAGGACCGGGACGGGTACGGAGTCGAAGCGGACGAGGTCCGGTGGCAGGTCCGGGTCGGTGACCTGCCAGGCGCGGGTGGGGCCGCCGCGTCGATGGGTGGTGACCTGCCAGCGCCGTGCACAGATGCCGGTGCTCGCCCAAAGCCGGGATGGCAGTGCCTGGATGATCGCCGTGGGGCCGCAACGTCCCCAGCGGTCCATCACCTGGCGCATCCCGCCGTCCCGCCAGGCTTCGCCCACACCGTCGCTGACGACCAGGACGAGGGTGTCACTGGTTGGGGCGCACAGGGCCTCCGGCCTCAAGAGTCGGCTGCGGTGGCGGTACGGGCTGGTCCGAAGGGACGGAGTGCCGCTGCGCGTGTCGAGTCCGTACACACGAACGTCTCGGAAGGCACCGGCACGTTCCATCAGCGCCCGGACATCGGCGGCCAGCCGCTGCCAGAGAACCATGGAGACGCCGTCGTCAACCACAAGGGCCAAGGACAGCCAGCGTGTGCGCGGCGCACGGGTGACGGTTTCGGGGACGCCCGTCTCCGCTATGGCGGCGACCGTCCGTGGGACGTCGAGTTCCCGCTGGCGCCGGTCGGGGAAGCGCTGCCGCAGCGGCCGGAGGGACTTGCCGAGCCGAAGCTGCCCGGCGCGGAGGGTACCGCTGTCCGGGGCGCGGACGGCGACCGCTGGCGACAGGCCCGCAGGCGCCTGCGCGTCACCGTCGGGACTGGGGTGCGCCGAGGCCAAGAGCGGGCGCGCGGAGCGCTTCCTCGTGGACTCCGCAGCGGTCGGCTCTGGTGCGGGCTCCGCGGTTCCGGCCGCCGACACCGCCGGCCCATCGGGATGGGACTCGCCGTGCCGCTCCGAGGTCGCAGCGGACACGCCGCCGGACCGCGCGAGGGGCCCGGAGTCCCGAGGCAACTTCCCGGCAAGCCACATGGCGTCGAGGAGTTCCTCGTGGGACAGCTCCACCCCGCTCTCGGCCAGGACCTTCGTCACACGCGAGATCACGGCGTCACACGGCTCCGCCGAGACGGTGCAGAACACCTTGGAGGAGAGAAGCCGCGTCGAGGTTCACGCCACCCTTGCGGAGAAAGACGGCGTTGAGCAGCTGATCAGTGGCCAGTTCGCCCTCGGCACGGCGTTCGAGAAACTCCCGCAGCAGATCGTCTGTGTCGCCCAGGGCGTCGGGGCCGAGGTGCGCGGCGACGATCTCCCTAAGCCTCCGCTCGTCGGGCTCAGGGAGATCAAGGCGGACGCAGCGCCGCAGGAAGGCGGGCGGAAATTCCCGTTCGCCGTTGCTTGTGATGACTACGACCGGGAACTCACCGCATCGGACACGGCCTCGTGTGACCGGAGCGGTCTCATCCACGTCGTCGGTCCGAACGTGTACCGGTGCGTGGCTCGCGGGCAGCCTGGTGAGTTCCGAGATTGCGAACTCACCCTCCTCGAAGACGGTCAGCAGGTCGTTGGGCAAGTCGACGTCGCCCTTGTCCAGCTCGTCGATCAGCAGCACGCGAGGACGCTCCCGGGGCACGAGCGCGTTACCCAGGGGGCCAAGCCGGATGTACTGGCCGATGTCCGGTTCCGTGTCGTCCGAGTCTCGGCGCAGGGTCGCCTCGCGCAGCCGACCGACGGCGTCGTAGTGGTAGAGGGCATCCTGAAGAATTGAGCGGCTGTTCACTGGCCACTGCAGGACACGGCCAAGCGCGAGTTCGTGAGCGATGGCGTGGGCCAGCGAGGACTTGCCCGTGCCGGGCTGCCCAGTCACCAGGAGGGGTCGGCGCAGGTGGATTGCCGCGTTCACCACCTCCACCTCGTCAGGGCCGATGAGGTAGGGCCGCGGGTACGGAACCCTGTCGCCGGTCACGGTCTCCTGCCGGTCGAACCGACGCCATGGAGGCGCAGCGGGGAACGGCACCTCACGGCACTCGCCGTCTCCGCGGAACAGCCACCAGTCGCCGCCGTCTGAGGATGAAAGCCAAGGGCTTGTACCGGCCAGGGGCTCTGAGGTGGTCATGACGCGCGCGATCCTCTCCAAGGGTCACTCAGTTGAAGCGACTCAGTCCGCGGAATGTTGCCTTCCGGTTCCCATACGAGGGAGGGCCGTGCCCGCTGCTCCGTCTGACAAACCGCCGAGTCGCTCCGGAAGTCCCGGACTCGCTCGGGAAGTCCCTCCAGGTCGCTGGCGGGAGCCAGGGTCTCCAGTCTCCCTGCGTCCTCATAGCCGATGGCCTCACGGTCCCACAGCACAACCGGGACGCCCAGGACGAGACATGTCAGCAACGAGGACCGGCGCTCGTCGGCGGGGCCGTGGAGGACGACCCGCGCGGTATCACGATGCTTGGTCTTCAGCAGGTTCACGAGCTGTCTGGAGTCGCCAGACGTCCGGTTGGTGATGAAGACCGAGGCGCGTCCGTTCTTCCACCGGCGTTCCTGGTCGACTGCGCGTTCTGGCCTCCGGTAACTGAGCTCCGGGCAGCTCAGGGAGACGCGGTAGTCCGCTCCGATCGGCCACGCCGGAAGGATGTCGTCCAGTGCTCCGGGCTCCCATTCGTCGACGGCCAAGTCGAGCCCCGCCCGGTCGACCACGACGGTCACCCACGGCACATGGTCGCCTTGCCCGTGCTCCTGGGCCGCAGCGAAAACCGCCTCGCTCAGGCTGCTCGCCGCCTCCTGAGGGGTCTTGGGCTCCGACTCAGCCTCCTTGAGCATGCGGTACGAACCGTCGTCGCGGACGAGCAGAATCCGAACCCGGTACCGGTCGTCCCCCGCGCCGGGATCGTGTGCCAGCTCCATGACGACCCGCGACACTGGCGACTCTGCGCGTTTCGACCACTGGGCGGCGTCCGCACGCCGCTCACCCAAGGCCCCATCGCGGATGCCGAGCCGCCGAGCGGTCTTCCCCGACCACGCGCGCAGGTCGTTGCCCAGCTCGCCGCCCGCGACCGCCGCCACGTACTCGACGAGCCGCAGCAGAGCCGGCACCGGCGGGGCACCCTCGGGGTCGCTCACACCGTCGGACAGATCCTCCAAGCCCTCGACCACGCCGTAGACATCGCCCTCGCCGAGCTGGGGGCGGGTGAGGATCTCCGGAAGAACGACGTACCGCAGCGCCTCACCGGCTGTTCGGGACAGCAGCGCCGGCTGCTTCTCGCAGATCCGGCTCAGCAGGACGATCAGAGTGTCGTACTCGTTCATGGAAAGCAGCGACCCGCAGTCGAGCGCCCTGGCCCACGAGAACAGATATGTCAGAGCCGCCCGGGACGTCCCCTGCGCGCTGCTCGCGAGGGCTTCACCGAGCGACGCGATTGCCCGGGGATGCGCCATAAGAAGGGCGACGAGGTCGGCGACGGTGGGCTCATAGCCCTCAGCCTCGTAGCCCAGTTCGTGCGCCAGGGCCCGGGCGTGATCGACACGGACACCGGGGTGCGAGAACAACGGGGCGAGCAGCTTTTCCAGTTCGCGCTCAGCAGCCGTGCGTTCAGCAGCGGGCCCGGCCTCCGGCAGGGACGCGCCGATCGCACTCATCTCGGGAGACCGACCGGTTTGCTCCTTGAGGTGGGACACGAAACCGCCGTCCCCGGCGAAGGAGGACACCGGCAGTGCGATCAGACGACGGGCTCCGTAGGCGTGGTCCTCCTCGGTCACGACGCCGACGAGGTGGCTGCCACAGAAGATCGCCGCCCCCGAGGCCCCGCCCCAGGCGTTCCCGCCGTCAGTACGGGCAGTGGGAGCAGGTCCCTGGTCAAGGACGTAGCGGTCCTTGCCTCCGGAGAGGACCGGCAGGACACCGCGCAGATGCTCTGGGGCCCTGGTTTTCCCCTTGGCAGCCCAGGGGTAGCCGAGGCCCTCGTACGGCAGCGGCGCGGTGCCTGCGGGGCAGCCCCAGCGGACGGAGCCGGACGGACCGATCTCCCGGTCTATGTGCAGCAGCGCGACATCGAGTCCGTCCGGGTGGGTCCAAAGCAACTCCGCGTCCACGCGCGTCGTCTCGCCGTCAAGGTGGTGGCCTATGTGTACGGTGATGACCGGCCACAGCATTCCCGTGTCTCGGTCCTCCAGTACATGGCGGGCGGTCAGTACGACCCGCGGGGCGATCAGATAGCCGGAGCCGACGGTGAGGCGTCCCTGATCGGGGCCCCCGCTGCGGATCAGCGCCAGTCTGCGGCGGTCCACGTCACTCCTCGTCCAGCGACCCGAGCTCATCGTCGCCGATCTCAGGGCGCGTGCCTCCGAGGGCCCGGTCGTTGACCGACAGCTTCAGCACCAGCTTGTGGGTACGGACGGTAGCTTGCTCGCCCCCAGCTCCCACGGCGACCACACCGAAGGAGAGCTTGCCGTCTCCCTTGGCGGACTTGCGCAGTTCAAGCTGCAGCTCCAGTTCCGCCTCTTCGACGCCGAAGGCGAACTGCTGGTTGACGCCGAGCCGCTGTGCCTCGTAGAGCTCCTGCCGCAGCTCCTCGATGGCTGCGGCCAGACCGATAGTTGACACCTTCGCCCCGCCCCCGGTTCAAGACACTCAGAAATCACTAGATCACCGGTACGGTACAACGCTCGCACGACACTTCAAACCCAGGTCATGGGCAATGACTTGAGGAAGCCGTCCACCGCATGCCACCGGCCGAGAATGTCAACGGCCATTGGGCAGGAGAAGACATAGAGCGCCTCCACCCCCGAGGAGATGCACAAACATGACCAAGCCCTACTAGTGACGAGAGGTGACCGCGTACGGCTGCTGATCGAACCGGCGTCGGCTCCTGCTCTCCTCTAGATTCACAAAACACGAGCAGGAGCGGCATCTCCAGCGACGTCAACCACACCGTGGCCCCTCCAAGATCCCGGATCAAGATCTGTCACGGCGCCCGACAGGGAGGCCCGAGGGCCGTCATCAATCAGGAGGTCGACGTGCCAGGTGCATCCGTCCGCTTCCCAGATCTTCACCACGGTCGACGCTGCGATCAAGATCCGTGCACAGACCACTGGTCCCCAGAACTGGTCCCCAAGTCGACCTCGCCGAGCTTTCGGCCCAGTTGGAAGAGAGACGCTTGTGCCATCGCCGACGGGGCATCCGCGACGCACGTCCGAGGACTGCCGCCTGGTCAGGAGGCGGGTTCGTCAGGGACGGTAACGGCGTGAGAACTCGCGACTCGCCGCCTGAGCTCGCGGATGGTGTGCTGCCATTGCCAGGAATCACTGCCGCACCACTCTGCTTCATCATCCGGCTGCCAGGCCGCCAGTTCGTCCAGGCGAGCGATCACCGTGGAGATCTCGGTGTCGGGAATTCCGCTCCCGCCGTCGAGTCGCCCTTTCATACCGTGCAGTTGGTGAGCTGCACGGTAGTAGGACAGTTGGGTGTCGGTGAGCCTGCGCATGGCGTAGCCGCCGCACTTGCTGCACCAGTCGAAGTCGGTGCGCGCCATGAGGTCGGCGACCGTGAGGAGGTCGTCGCCGGCCACGACCGCGCGTTCGTGGGCGTGCCGGCACAGCGGCGAGTGGCCCTTGCCCTCGATCAGAGGGCTGGCGTTGGTGGTGTAGAGCTGGACTGCGGCCAAGGGTCCCAGAGGGAGGCCGCTGCCGCTTCGCCAACGGTCGCTGCCGGGCTGCCGGAAAGGTGCGAGGCTGAGGCGGTCCTCGGTGAGCAGGCCGTGCCATACGGCCACCGGCAGCCCGCCAGGCTGTCCGGCGTCCAGGCTTCGCAGGTCGTGCGCGCCGCGCGCCAGGGCGAGCAGGCGAAGATTCAGGTTCCGGTCTTCGGTGGCATACGTCTGGCGGAGGGTCCGGCGTGTGCCCTCGGCGAGACCCAGTCCTTCGCCGAAATTCGGATCGTGGACGCCCTGGCCGCGACCGGGCAGCTGGGCCTCACGCGCTTCCGGCTCGGGACTCTGTACCAGCTCCTGCAGGCCAAGCACGCTTCCGGGCAGGTCACGGGCCCCTGCGATGAGGACGCCCAGCCACCCCTTGGCCAGCCGCTTCTCGATGCTGTCCAGAGGCAGTACTTCCGCTCCCCCGCTCGCCGAGAAGACAAGGTAGAGCTCGTCGGCAGCGGGCCCAAGTGTGTGCAGCGCACGGATGTGATCGAGGGTGACCGGACGCCGGTCGAAGACCGGGGTGTCATCGAAGACACCCGGCCGGACGATGCCCGGCTGCCTTCCCGAACTGCGGTCAGGTTCGGGCAGATCCGGCGCCGCGGCGGCTGGACTGCACGGAAGGCTGCTCACCGGGCTCAGTAGCCGTTCGGCGACGAGATCAGGCACTTCCAGGATGAGGACGCCGCTCCCCCAGTCGGCATCAACGGTCCACGTGAGCAGCACACCGAGCGTCCACGTATCCAGCCCGTCCAGGAAATCCCGGGCACCGTGACGCGGCATGGCGTCGGATGCTTCCGGCATCTGCGCCGTCAGCCGGCATCTCGGTGCCCGGTCGGCCGGCGTCGCTGCCGCCTGGGCCTGTTCCTCCCAGGAGGCGATCAGGCGCGCTGCCTCGGCTCGGGCCTCGTCGTAGCCCTTCCGATTGCTGCGAATGCCTCGCACGATCTCGTACGAGAGGTATGCACGCGTCCCCGGACCTTCCCAGGGCCGCTCGGCCGCGCTCTGCCACCGGTGCCACAGGTCCACCAGTGCCCTGGACACCCGGCTGTTGCCGCCGAGCACCGCGAAAGCTGGATCCGCGTGCGGAAGCTCGGGCACAGGGAGTGCCGTTGCGGCAGCAGCCACGACAAGCTCCTCCGGGTCTACAAACCGCGCCGCCTGAGACCGAAGCGTCTCCAGGTACCGCGTCTTGACCGTCAGCGACGGCTTCGCCCACTCCTCCAGCCAGGGAAAGTGAGCAAGGGTGGCCTGTGCCCGATGCAGGCTCCGTCCCGCGCCGCGCCAGTGGGCAAAGATCAGACCGCGCAGCTCCTCTGCATCCTCACGTGCCTCCCGCCGCGATATGCCGCCTTCCACCTCCTCCTCGTCATCATCGGAGTCGACATCCTGTTCAGTGCGAAGGAGTTCGGCGGCTTCCCGTGCCTCGCGGTCGGACCAGCGTTCCTCCTCGTCCGGCTTCACGTAGGACTGCAACTGGTACAACAGCCCCGTTCCGCCGAGAGCCCCGAGGAACATGCCCAGTCCGGTACCCGGCCGGCCCCAGACACCCCATGCCGCGCATCGCGAGCACAACCGACGCAACATCGCCGTCTCCAGCGGCACGTCGGCGGTCCTCACCTCGGACGTGCGCAACTGTCCGCACTGCCTCGACACGTGCAGATTGGCCTCCTTGCTCCTGGCCGAATACACCGTGACCAACGAACCCTCGAACGGCCCGAGCGGAACGTCAGCCAACGACAGCTCGATACCCACACGTCCCCCCGACTCTGCTCCTCGACAACTCGAACCCCGCAACACCGCTACCCCTTCCAGGCACCAGAACGGCGCCTCGTCCATTCTTTGAAGGACGCCGTTTCATCACTTGCATGCTCTTCATCAACACCGACACTCCGAGGCCACTGCGTGCACCACGCACTGGTCCCCAGATCTGGTCCCCGACCGACGAGGCGTTTTCCCCCTCCCACTCGCGCACACAGGCAGCCATCGCCTGGCGCAGACAAGGGGATCGCCATGTCCGTCAACGAACGCAGACAATGATCAGGAGAAGCGCCGGTTTGGCCAACCGGCGATCCCGTGTTATGACCGCCAGGCATAGCCGCCGACGGGGGCTGCCTAAGTGACGAGTGCAACAGGCGGCTTCCGAGCACTTGGCGGCACGTTCGAGCCGGCCGAGAGTGCCCAGTCTCCGCCCGCATGCAGGGGACGTTTCTGATCACAGCAGCAAGTCACACACAGGAGACCTGCCGGGCCCCAAAGAGGGCAAAAAGGGGCGACGAAAACTGAACGTTGAAGCGGAACTCCACCACGTCGTCGGACAGGTACCGCCCGCCCTCCAACTGCGTCAAGCAAGCGTGCCGTTGCTGCCGCGTTTGAGAACAGAGCAGGCGCCTTCTAAGCACCCGATCTGATCCACTGCTTGGCAGGTGGCTCCAGCAGAAGAATCCGGCACACAATCTGCCGCCGCAATTGGAGCCAACCCACCGCGCTTTCCGAGTCACAGATCCGAAAGATCGCTAACCTCCGCCATCAAGTGGATTGCCGCTCGCCCACCTTATGGCTCCTGACCGACCCCATGGCGCCCCATTACAAAGCTCACCCGCACCAACAAAAGGCGGCAACTCAAAGACGCTGACAGTCCACTCTGCACTCACGGCAAGGAACTGCGCCGTCCTCGCCGACATCTCCGGCTACTACACCACCAGCACCACCGGCCAGAAATTCCACACCATCAACCCCACCCGCCTCGTCGACACCCGCAGCGGCATCGGCGGATCCACCAGCCCCGTCGCCGCCAACAGCACCTACACCCTCACCAGCACCACCACCCAGCACATCACCATGGCCACCACCCCCGCCATCGCCGCCATCACCGGCCCCACAGCCGGCGGCAACGCCACCGTCTACCCCACCAGCGTCGGCAAACCCGCCACCAGCAACATCAACTGGAGCACCGGCGACACCCTCGCCAACCTCACCCTCACCCCCACCGACACCAGCGGATCCATCACCCACTACAACGACAGCACCGGCACCACCGACCTCGTCATCGACTCCAGCGGCTACTACACCTGACAGCACCAGCCCGTTGAACCCGAAGGGCCGGCCCCGCAACAACGCGAGCCGGCCCTTCGGCACTCCACCAACAGATGTCAGTCCAAACGCCGACCCCGTCAGCCCAAACGGACCCAACACACCGCTCACCCAGGTCCGTACGAACTTCATCTCATCAGGCACGACTGCAATGCGTGCGGTGCCCGATGACACGGACTCGACCTGCATGGAAGATGGCGCAAGGGATCGGTATCGCGCGCATACCCGCGCGCCCACTCCAACCACCGTCGTGCTGATTCCAGGGCTACTCACTCAGGTCCCCGTCCAGTTCAGCAAGCGGAGCCAGAGAACTCCCACGTGATGCCGTGAAGCCATCAGTCAGAACCACCCGCCGGCACCCCGACGCCTCCACGGCCATCTGAACAACAACAGCCAGCTGTCGCGATCGCGACGCGCCGACGCGCAATTGCTGCGGTCAACGATTTTGGGTCGTGCGGGAACAGAGCGGATGCGAATCGGCGGCAGACAGCGGGCGCATGCCCCGGAACTCCGTAAGAGCAGACCGCTGAAAACGCCACCCCGACGACACCGGCTCCGGAAAACCTCCGCGGAAGCGGAGCGGAACTCGCGATTGCCTGTGCGGCGGTGCGCGGGTTCGGGACACCTCCGCGAGAGCGGAGCGGACACCACCGGCATCGACCTGCGCTGCTACATCGTCGGGACACCTCCGCGGGAGCGGAGCGGACGTCGGGCTCAGACTCGGGGGCCGGTGTGGCGGCGGGACACCTTCGCGGGAGCGGAGCGGACCACAGCAGGACCCGCGCGAGGGCGGCCTTGAACGGGACACCTCCGCGGGAGCGGAGCGGACTTCGAGAAGGCCGACGGCTCTCTGATCATCGCCGGGACACCTCCGCGGGAGCGGAGCGGACGAGACCGCCACCCGCAAGGGTGGCAGCGGGGCCGGGACACCTCCGCGGATGCAGAGCCAACTCAGCATTCGAGCGGCTGCTCCTGCTCGCCGACGGAACACCTCCGCAGATGCGGAGCCATCCCTTGCCGACCGTTACAGCCTAATCGGCTTGGCCGTTCCGTTACGTGCCGCGACGGATCCTTTCGATCATGGCCGTTAATCAGTCGCCAGACACGCTTTCAAGCCATTCGATCGGGCGGGACGAGGCGTCGGTCTCCGCTGATGCGGAACCGGGGGACCTTGGGTCGATTTGCACCATGTGTCCCAGGGTTACCTCTGCGTGCGCAGAACGTGTCCTCGGGCACTGTATTGGGCGGCTCTGACAATTGCAGCGAGCCTGATGGTTCCGGTTGCGCCGACTCCATGAGTCCCCTTAGCGTCGCCCTCTGCTTGGGGTTGGCGACTGTGTGTGAACTCGTCGATTTTCGGGCGCTGTTAACGTTTCCGAAAGTGTGAGGAGGGGGAACTTGCGTGCCTTCAGTGCGGCTGACCAGCCGTGCGTCACGCTGGTGTTCCGTCGGGACATGGATCCCGAGGAGTTAGCGGCCCTGGTGCCGGGGGCTGAGCCTGGTGGCCGCCGGGGAGCGGGTCTGCGGACGGCTCTTCTGGCCGCTCATGCTGTGGCCGACCTTGAGGTGGCGAACCCGGCGGTGGAGTCGATGCTGCGGCGCCTCCTGACCGCGCTCGCAGTCCGCGCCGGCGGCCTTGATGTGCCCGACCGGGAGGCGTGGGAGGACCGCTTCGACGCGCTGCTGTCGGCAGGCCGGTTCGATGCGGGGGCCGTGAACGCCTACTTCGACCGGTGGCGGCACCGGTTCGACCTCTATGATCCACACCGGCCATTCCTCCAGGACCCCCGTCTTGCGGCGGAGTGCTCACGCCAGGCGCCGCCCGGGAAACTCGTGATGCCGAGGCCATCGGGATCGAACCAGCCCTGGCTGGACCGGACGCCGCAGGAGGTCTCCGTACCGTCCGGCGAGGCCCTGGGCTGGCTGCTCGCCTGGCGCGGCTACGGGCCGTCCGGCACCGGAGCCCAGCGCCAGCACAGCGGCACGAACTCCAAGAACATGAAGGCCGCGCCGCTGCGGGCGCTGGTGTCCATTCACCCGCTGGGCGAGAGCCTGTTCACCTCACTCGTCCTGTCGTGCCCGCCGCCGGCGGGAGGAGAAGATCCGGCCCAGGATCTCGCGCCGTGGGAGCGTGAGGAGCTCGAAGACCCCCTGCTGCCAACCCCCGCCTGCGGGCCCGTCTCGCTCCTGACCGGCCGAAGCGCCCACCATGTCCTGCTGTCTTCAAACGAGACGGGAGCGGAGACGACGGGCTGCTGGGTTGCCTGGGGCACTCGGACGGATCTGCCCCCGGCCCGGGATCCGTTCGTCATCGACCGCGCCAAGGGTGGCCCGGTGCGGGCGAGTTGGCGCCGTTCCCTGCTGCGGGACTTCGACGCCTTCATCCACGCGAAGAATCCCGCCGCGGCGGGCGTCCTGGGGCAGATTCTTCCGGCCTGGCTGTCGGTGTTCGCCGACCTGCCCGAGGACGTGCTCGACGGGCTGGGGCCGGTGCGCGTGCGGGCGCTGGGCTGCCACCAGGAAAAGCAGGAGCGGGACGAACACTGGTACGCCGCAACGACCCCGGCGAGCATCGCCGCGTTCCTGCCTTCCCGGCATCCTGAGCGCGCGGCCCGCGTGGCCGACACCCGCAAGGCGGCGGAGGGCGCGGCGGCCGATCTGGCCAGGGCTCTGCGTACGGCGTGGAAGCACCTGGCGCCCGGCGAGAAGTCCTGCCCGTGGGCGGATGAGGCGACCGCCGCGTACTGGGACCGCGCCGAGGCGCTGTTCTGGCCCTCGATCAGCCACGACAACGCCGAGGCGCCCCGGTTTCGCAGCCTGGCCCTGGAGATCTACGACGCCACCACCCGGCCGGCCGCGACCACCCCACAGGGATTGCACCCGGTGGCCCAGGCCCGCACCCAGCTCACCCACCCACGCACTCCCGGAAGGAGGGCGAAGGCCGCATGAGTACCGAGTCCCCGCCCGCCCCGTCGGCCAAGAAGCACCCGCTGGAGTCGTTCGAGCGGTTCATGCGCACCGTCCGCAGTGCGTGTGCCACACCGGGCGGCCGGGCCGCCCTGCGCAACGGGCTGGCCGAGGAACTGTCCTCCCCGTGGCAGCTGTACATGCATCTGCTGCCCGCCGGAGGGATCCCGGCCTACGCGCCCACCCGCGAGGCCGAACGCCCGTATCTGCTCGTGGCCTGCCTGTACGCCGTCCACGACGCCCCCAACCCCCGTACCGCGAAGTCGAACCCGCCGCCTGCGGCGAAACCGGCGCAGGTGTGGCAGAACCTGGGCTGGTCCTACGCCCGCGCCGCACATACGGGCGCGATGCGCCGACAGAACGCCGCCGACGCGCTGTCGCACCTGGCCGAGCTCGGCGGCGACGACCTCGTCCGGGAGCTTCCCGGCGCGATCTCGTTGCTGCGCTCGCAGCAGATCCCCGTCAAGTGGCCGGTGCTGCTGCGGGATCTGACCCGCTGGCCGAAGTGGGCGGACGACGTCCGCGTCGACTGGGCCCGCGCCTTCCACACCCCCACCAGCCGCACTGCTGAGGAGAACACCAAGTGATCAACATCGGCCCGGGAAGCCTGCACGTCGACCTTCACCTGATCCAGTCCTACCCGTACTCCAACGTGAACCGCGACCGGCAGGGTGCCCCGAAGTCCGCGCGCTACGGCGGTGTGATGCGCGCCCGCACTTCCTCGCAGAACGGCAAGCGGCACACCCGCAGGGCCGTGGAGAAGGCCACCGGGATCCGCGCGGTGCGCACCCGCGGCGTCCCCCAGGAAGTCGCCGAGCGGCTGACCGCCCGCGGCTGGCAGCCGGAACCGGCCCTGGCCGCAGGCCAGATGCTGATCCTGGCGGCCGGGGTGAAGGGGCTGGGCATCGCCGACTCGCAGGGCACCAACGCCCTGCTGTTCCTGCCCGAAAGCGCCCTGGACGAGCTGGCGGACCTGGCCGACACCCACCGCGGAGACATCACCCAGGCGGTCTACGACATCGAGGCCGAGGCGGCGAAGGCGGCGAAGAAGACCACCCGCACCACGGCGGACGCCGACCTGGACGCGGCGGCAGACGCCGAGGAAGAGCCCGCGGTCGGCGAGGGCAGTTTGCTGGCCAAGTACGCGGCGAAGATCGTGCCCAAGGCGGTGGTGCTGACCATTCTGCAGTCCAAGAACGCCTCGGTCGCCGCCTTCGGCCGCATGCTCGCCAACGAGGCCGGCTCCACGGTCGACGGCGCCGTGCAGATGGCGCACGGACTGAGCACCCATGCGGCCAGCACCCAGCTGGACTACTTCACCGCCGTCGACGACGTCCTCGAAGAAGCGGGCACCGAGCGCGGCGCCGGGCACATGGGCGACCAGCGCTACACCTCCGCCACCTTCTACCGGTACACATCCGTGAACGTCACCGAACTCCTGGGCAACCTCGACGCCGACACCGACACCGCCCAGGCCGTGCTGGCGGAGTTCGTGCGCGCCTTCGTCACCACGGTGCTGCCGGCCAAAGCCTCCGGCACCGCCCCGTTCACCCTGCCGCACCTGACCTACGTCGCGGTGCGCTCGGACCGTCCGGTCAGCCTGGTCGGCGCCTACGAGACCCCGGTGCCCGACAGCACCGAGGGCTACCTGCCCCGCTCCCTGCAGCGGCTGAACGACCATGCCCGGGCCCACCACCGTTTCCTGGGCACCGGCGGCCTACTCACTCACGCCCACAGCGGCCTGACCGACGAAGCCTTCGACGCGCTCGGCGACCGCCTCGACGGCCTGGCCGACCTGATCGCCCGGATTAGCGACACCGTCGCCAAGGAGCTGTCGTGAGCGACGGGCTCCTGCTGCACCTGTCCGGGCCCCTGCAATCCTGGGGCTCGGACGCCGACTTCGAGGTGCGCACCACCCACCGCTGGCCCACCCGCTCCGGACTGAACGGTCTGCTCGCCTGCTGCCTGGGCCGCCCCCGCGACAGCGACAACACCGACCTCGGCGAGCTGTCGTTCACCATCCGTGTGGACCGTCCGGGCCAGCGGGAGATGGACTTCCACACCATCGGCGGCGGCTACCCCCGCCACCTCACCCCGCCCACCGCCGACGGCAAGTTCCGCAAGTTGGGCGAGGGCACCATCCTCACCCAGCGCTGGTACCTGACGGACGCTGCCTTCACCATCGCCGTCACCGGTCCCGCGCCCACGCTCGTCAGGTGCGTCCAGGCCCTCCAACGCCCCCGGTTCGCCCCGTACTTGGGTCGCCGTTCCTGCGTCCCGGACACCCCGATCCTCATCCGGTCCGACGTGACCGACCCGGTGGTCGAGCTCGACCGTCTGCCGCTGCACCGCACCCCAGCACGGTCCGGCGCCCGCGAGCCGGTGACGTTCCTCTACGACACAGCCCCCGAGCCCGGAGCCCTAATGGACACGGAGATCCGCGACCAGCCCGGCCCGCACCGCCACTTCACCAACCGCCCCGTGTGGGAGCGGCAACGCCCGCTGCCCGACGCCGACGAGGCCGGCCGGGGCACGGACTGGCTCACCGCACTGACCGCCTACCGAGAGGCAGCCGCCGCATGACCACCACCCCCACGGCCGCCACCCAGACGGTGCACCTGGCCCAGCTCCACCTTGCGGCCCGCAGCCGGGACGTCCACCGCGACCTGAAGGACGCCACCCGCCTGCACACCACCATCCAGGCCCTGTTCCCCGACGCCCTCGGGCCCGCCCCCCGGACGGCCACGAACACCCTCTACCGCATCGAGCGCGAGCAAACCGGTGCGCTGCTGCTGATCCAGTCCACGCTGCCCATCAACCGCAACGCCCTCCCCTCCGGCTACGCCAGCCAGGTCGAATACCGCGACCTGGGCCCGCTGCTCAACTGGGTGGACGAAGGCCGCGTCGTGCGCTTCCGGATCGACGCCAACCCGATCAAGAGCGTGCCAGTGCCCGGCGCCCGGCGCGGCAAGCGGGTGCCCGTCTCCGGCGAGGAAGCCCTTGCCTGGTGGGAGCGCCAAGCAGGCCGGGCCGGACTGGCCAACCAGCTCGTCCTCGACCTCCCGCAGCCCGACGTGCTCGGCTCGCGCAGTGAGAGCAAGGGGATCCGGCTGCGGGCGATGCGCTTCGAGGGCGTCGCCACCGTCACCGATCCCGAGGCCCTGCGCACCGCGATCACCACCGGCATCGGGCAGGGCCGCGCCTACGGCCTTGGCCTTCTGTCCATCGCCCCCTACCGCTCCTGACCCCTGGCTCCCGCCGTTTCTCCACCCGGCCCCGGCCGACGCCGGGGCCGCCGGCCTGTCCGTATGAAAGGAATCAGGGCGCGTGTCCGCTCCGTTCGAACTCCGGCTGTGGGGCAAGGAACGCGGTCTTACCCACCCCTATCCGCTGGGCTGCCACGCCATCGACGCCGCCGTGATGGCGGCATCCCTGTGGGACCGCTACCTCACCCCCCACCAGCGCACCGTCATCGCCGACGGCTGGGGCCTGACCGAGACCGAGGCCCGCACCTTCGTCATCTGCCTGGCCGGTCTCCATGACCTCGGCAAGATCACTCCCGGCTTCCAGGGCTGCGTGCCCGGCGCCCACGAGCTCACCGGACAGCCCGGATACGAACCCGCACCCGCCACCGCCAGCAGCCCGAACCACCAGCGGGCCACACACCTTGCTCTGCCGGAACTCCTGCACCGCCTGCACGGCCTGCCGCTCACCGGCCGCCCTACCCGCGGCGCAGCCCACCAGATCGGCCAGCTGCTCGGCGGCCACCACGGCACCTACCCGATCGCCCTGTCCCATCAGGGAAGTGAACTCACCTGCCCGCTCGCCGCCGCACCCGGCCTGGGGGAGAAGGCATGGGACGAGCAGCGCGAACACCTCGTCCAGCTCATCCACGACCTCTTAGGCACCCCCACCTGGCCCACCCGCCCGGCCACCGGCCCCGCCGCGGCGGTCACCACCGGCCTGGTGATCCTGGCCGACTGGCTCGTCTCCCAACTGCCCTGGATCCGCGCCCGCCAGCGCCGCTGGGACCGCGACCCCACCCAGCACTGGCACGCCCACGCCCGCCGGGCCCGCCGCGCCGCCCCCAAGACCCTACGCGAGGCCCAACTCGTCCCACCCACCTGGCGACGCACCCGCAGCTTCCACACCCTCTTCCCCCACCTGCGCGGCAAGACCCTGCACCCTCTTCAGACCAGCCTCGCCCAATACCTCCCGGCCCTGGCCGGGAAGAGACCCGGCCTGCTGCTGATCACCGCGCCGCCCGGCGAAGGCAAAACCGAATGCGCCCTGTTCGCCGAACGCGTCATGGGACCGGCCGCCGGCACCAAGGGCCTGGCCTTCCTGCTGCCGACCATGGCCACCACCGACGCCATGTGGGCCAGGGTCCGGGCGTACGCCCGCGACAACTGCCGTACCCCACCCCCCATCACGCTGCTGCACGCGATGGCCTGGCTGGACGCCGACTACGCCCCTGACCAGCTCGCCACCGCGACATCCAGCCCGGACGTGGTGGCCGAATGGCTTCGCGGCCGCCACCGCGGCTTCCTCGCCGGCATCGCCGTCGGCACTTGGGATCAGGCCGCCCTCGCCGTCCTCCCACACCGCTTCTTGGCCCTGCGCTGGCTCGGCCTGTCCGGCAAAACCGTCATCATCGACGAGGTCCACGCCTACGACGCCCACGGCCACGCACTGACCCTGCGCCTGCTCGAATGGCTCGGCGCCCTCGGCGTCCCCGTCGTCCTGCTGTCCGCCACCGTCACCGGCGACAGTGCCGCCGCCCTCATCCACGCCTACCGCCGCGGCGCCGGACACCACGACACCCCACCGATCAACCCCAGCTACCCCGGCTGGACCTACACCGACCACACCACCGGAACCATCACCACCTCACCCACCCTCGGCTCCAACCGAGCCCACCCGCTCACCATCGACACCCTCACCTGCACCCACACCCACAATCCGGACCATGAAGGAGGCCGCGCCCGCGCCGTGCTCGACTTGCTCGCCCCCCTCGAACAGGCTCGCAAGGGCTGCGCGTTGGTCATCTGTAACACCGTCGCCGACGCCCAGGCCACCCGCGACCTCCTTGACACCGCCTGGGCCACCAGCACCGACCGGCCGCTCGTGCGGATCCTGCACGCCCGGATGCCCGCCCGGCAGCGCACCGCGATCACCCGCCGCCTCCAACGATGGACCGGCCCCCACGGCAAACGCCCCCACCGGCCGTTCGTCGTGATCACCACGCAGGTCGCCGAACAGTCCCTCGACGTGGATTTCGATCTCGTCATCAGCGATCTGGCCCCGCTCGCCCTCCTCCTCCAGCGAGCCGGCCGCGGCCACCGCCACCCCCGCACCGACCGCCCCACCTGGGCGGCCAAGCCGCGCCTGGCCGTCCTCATCCCCGCCGGCCAACTCCCGCCCCCTGCCTGGGGAGACGTCTACCCCGCCTCCCTCCTGCGCCGCACCCGCGACCTCCTCACCACCCTCGACGGCGAACCGGTCAATGTCCCCGAGGACGTCCAACGCCTCGTCGACCAGGTCTACGGACCCGAGTTCGCAGGCGCCGACGACACCGCCCGCCTCGCCGACGACACCCAACGCACCGCCACCGCCCACCTCACCGCCATCCCCGCCCCGGCATCCGTCCGCGACCTGCACCCCCTCACCAACACCGACGAACACCCCGACCAGATCGCCACCCGCCTCGGCGCCGACACCGTCCGCATCCTGCCCACCTACCTCACCCCCGACGGCCACCACTGGCTCCACCCCACCCACCACACCCCGCGAACCGCCCTGCCCCAGCGCATCGACCCCGACGACCGCCACACCATCCGCCAACTCATGCAGGCCACCATCCCCGTCAACAGCCAATGGCTCACCGGCCGCGGCCCCGCCACCCACATCCCCGACAACTGGTCCCACATCCCCGGCCTACGCGACCTCATCCTGCTGCCCCACCCCGTCACCCCCACCGCCATCAACGCCTACCGGGCAGCAAGAAGAGCCATCAGCCTCGACCCACAGAACGGCCTCATGCGCCACTGACCCCCGGTTAGCTCCTCCGGCCGCGAGCCACGTACCTTGATAACAAAATGGCAAAACCGGCCTGCCCGTGCAGGTCAGCAAGAGTCTGCTCCGCGCCCGCAGAGGTCACCCGCGAACCGACCTGGGAAAAGGCTGATCGATGATGTCTGCTCCGCACCCGCAGAGGTCACCCGAGGTCGTCGCTGCTGTACGGCATCAGCCTTCCGTCTGCTCCGCACCCGCAGAGGTCACCCGGCGATCGGGGACTGTGCCCGCAAGTACGAGGGGTCTGCTCCGCACCCGCAGAGGTCACCCGAACTCGGCGGCCACCTCCATGCCCATCAGGCGGTCTGCTCCGCACCCGCAGAGGTCACCCGCACGCGCACCCCGAGGAGTACCGCCAGGCGATGTCTGCTCCGCACCTGCAGAGGTCACCCGTCCCAGTTGTCGCTGTCAGGGCCGCTGTACGAGTCTGCTCCGCACACGCGCAGGTCACCCGACGAGGAGGTAGGCGGCGCGCGCTGTGCCCTTGTCTGCTCCGCACCTGCGGAGGTCACCCGGCGCGCCACAGGGCCCAGCGCCAGAAGTACACGTCTGCTCCGCACTTGCGGAGGTCACCCGTTCAACGAGCTGAGCGGGCCCGTCTACGTGCAGTCTGCTCGCACCCGCAGAGACCATCCGATGACGCACGAGGGCATGACAGTGCCGAAGGTGTCCGCTCCGTACCCGCGGTAGGTCACCTGGAAGCCCGAGAATTCAACGGCTGGACTCAGCAGTCCGCTTCGCCCCCGCGGAGGTCACCCGGCCGCCGGACACGAGGCTCCGGTCGAGTTGATGTCTGCTCCACGCCTGCAGAGGTAACCCGCAGACCGACGCCTGGCAGCGGCACGCGCTCGTGTCCGGGCCGCACGTGCGGAGGTTCACCCGTTCTCCAGCGTCGCCTCGGCCAGGGAGGTTTCGTCCGCTCCGCTCCGAGGAGGTCACTCGCAGAAGAACGCCGCGCGGATCATGTCGACTACGTCCGCTCCGCACCCGCGTGACACAGCGGAGGTCACCCGGGAACCGCGGAGCTGGCGAACGCGTACGAGGAGTCCGCTCCGTACCCGCGGAGGTCACCCGACCCAGGCGTCGAAGCCGCCGACCCCCGAGTCGTCTGCTCCGCTCCCGCGGAGGTCACCCGCGCTGGTGCAACGGCGCCGCCCTCGACCTCGAGTCTGCTCCGTTCCCGCGGAGGTCACCCGGACTGGTTGGGTACGGCCGGGTTGGGCTTGGAGTCTGCTCCGCACCCGCGGAGGTCACCCGTTGGGGGAGTCGTCGGAGAAGAGCGGGAACGGGTTTGCTCCGCACTCGCGGAGGTCACCCGGGGACGACCGGGACGACGCCGAGGAGGTTGGTGTCTGCTTCGCGCGCGGAGGTCGCCCAGACTGGGCCGGTACCGCCAACGGACTGCTCCGCATCTGCGGAAGTCACCCGAACACGTCGCGGCTGCGGGTCGGGGTGAGGGAGTCTGCTCCGCACCCGCGGGGGTCGCCCTCAGTCGAACACGAATCCGTTGTCGACGTCACAGGCTGCTTCGCACTCGCGGAGGTCACCCGGCGTCCTCAGGGTGGAAACCGGGCCGGACGTGGTCTGCTCCGTACTCGCGGAGGTCACCCGTCCTCCCAATCGGAGTGCCAGCGGCCTACGTAGTCTTCTCCGCAGCCGCGGAGGTCACCCGCAGCCCGACGTCCTGCGCACCCTCTACATGGAGTCTGCTCCGCACCCGCGGAGGTCACCTGTCGGACAGCGTGATGGAGGCAGGCGTGCCGTAATCTGCTCCGCACCCCGCGGAGGTCACCCAGTGCCGTTCGTGCGGACCACCATGTTCACCGGGTCTGCTCCGCACCCGCAGAGGTCACACGTCGCTCGGCTTCGCCCCCTACTTCATGGAGGCGTCTGCTCCGCCCCCGCGGAGGTCACCCGCGCATATCTAACCGCTGGCAGCGTGAGGCGTAGTCTGCTCCGTACCAGCGGAGGTGTTCCGATCCGTCACGACCTGCGATTACGGGGCCGCCGGTCGGCTCCGCGCGAGCGGAGGTGTTCCGGCATCCGGGGTGCCGGAAAGCCGAGGGGGGATGTCGGCTCCGCGCGAGCGGAGGTGTTCCGATGACCGGCCAAGGTCTCTGTCGGACGGCCGCGTCAGCTCCGCGCGAGCGGAGGTGTTCCGGCGTCGGCGTCGTCGCCGTAGGGATCGGGGACGTCAGTTCCGCGCGAGCGGAGGTGTTCCGTCGGCAATGGCCAGGGTGAAGGTGGTGCCGTCATCAGCTCCGCGCGAGCGGAGGTGTTCCGCTGTCGACGCTCATCGACGCGTTCACCGCGACGTCAGCTCCGCGCGAGCGGAGGTATTCCGGCCAGCCTCCGAACCGGGTGCAGACGCACGAGTCAGCTCCGCGCGAGCGGAGGTGTTCCGGTACAGCAGTCACATCGCCTGACCAGAGACGCAACGCGTCTGACGCCCCATCAGAACGAGCGTCACGAGCGTCGTTTCAGCGTCAAGATATCGCCCGTAACGCCCACACTACACATAACGCACGCGCACAAAACGGCAGGTCAGGACACCTTTGCCACCAGCTCAAGGAGCGCAACACACTCCACATGGTGCGTCATCGGGAAAGCATGAAACGGCACGGCACCTGATGCGTCAAGCATGTACGCGATCGCCGACGCATCCGACGAATCTCGTCGCCCCGCAGGAGCCGCGCTCCGGCAATTTCGCTCGTGAGCGAGGGGAACATAGCCGCACATCGCCGGTTAGCCAAACCGGCGTTTCTGCAGACGATTGTTGTCCAACGTCTGCCCCGAGCACCACTGCGGATCGATCCATCAGCGAGGATTCACCACCGCTGCGGAGGTGGAATCCCCTGTTCTCCGTTTGCGAGCGGTGTCATCCATCGCCGGAGGTTCTTCTCCGGTATCCGTTTGGTGCTCCATACCGCCCGGAGATCCACCGCACTTGCCCCCCGAACCGATAATAGATTCCACAATCCATCAGCCACGCAAGCAAAAGGAGCACGCGGCGCACTCCATAGCCAGTCAGGCCGTCTCCGTCCAAGGTGACAGCCGTTCGTCCCTTCTGGCCAACGCCTGGTATTCGACGAGTGATCTCGCCTCCTGTCTGCACGTGGACGCCTCGACTCTGCGTCGGTGGCGCACCGCCCGGCCACCGCAGGGCCCGCCGTTCGTCTCCGTTTCGGAACGCGTCGTCATGTACAGCGCGCTCGACGTCGAGGAATGGCTGCACAGCCGCCGGACCGTCCCGCGCCGAGAAGCCTGATGGCCGAGAAGACCATTGTTCCGGTCGGCGTCAAGCTCTCCACCGACATCGAGTACCGGCCCGATCGTCCCAATCCCTACCGAGCGCGCGTCCGCTGGTTCGATCCGGCGACGAAGCGACGCCTGTCCCTGTCGGAGGGAAAGGCGGACGAGGACGAGGCTCAGGAGTGGCTCCAGGACATCATCGACGCCGCGCAGGCCGGCCTGTCCCCGTCGCTCGCCACCATGAAACTCGCCGAATACGGCGACACCAACATGGATCTCGCCCTGCGCGGGCTGGAGTTGAAGACCCTCGACCCGTATCTCGCGGGATGGCGGATGCGCGTGGTCCCAGCCCTGGGCCACCTCGCCGTACGGATGATCACCAACGGCGTCGTCGACCGCAGCGTGCAGAACTGGATCGTCGACGACCACAGTCGCTCCACGGTCAAGAACACCATCGCCGTCCTGGTCCGCGTCATGGAGCAGGCGGTCCGCGACGGCATCATCAAGGTCAACCCCGCCCGCGTCAGCGGCTGGCAGAAGCTCTACAAGCAGGCCGAGGACGAACTCCGCGACCCACGGGCCCTCGCCCTGCCCGACTGGGACACGCTCGTCCAGCTGGCCGAGGCACTCGTGGCCGCCTCCTCCAACCAGTACCGAGGCTGGGGCGACGTCGTTCTGTTCGCCGCGAGCACCGCCGCCCGGATCGGAGAGGTCTCCGGGTGCCGCGTCGGAGACATCGACACCAGCCAGTGGATCTGGACGGTGCGGCGTCAGACCACGCCCGCGCCCGGCGGACTGACCGACAAGGGCACCAAGGGCAAGCGCGCCCGGAAGGTTCCCATCATCGAGGAGATCCGCCCGCTCGTGGCCCAGCGCATCCTCTCCGCCGGCCCTGCCCCCGACGCGCGGCTGTTCACCGGCCCACGCGGAGGACGCATCTCCACCGCGGTCCTGCGCGACGCGACCCACTGGGACGAGGTGGTCACCCAGCTCGGCTACGAGCACCTGCGCCGCCACGATCTCCGCCACACCGGACTGACCTGGCTCGCGGACGCCGGAGTCCCCATCCACGTCCTGCGCAGGATCGCTGGTCACGGTTCACTGACGACCACTCAGCGCTACCTGCACCCAGACGTCCACAAGATCACAGCCGCAGGTACGGCACTCTCCGCACACCTCAGCGTGCTGCGCGCCCCGCGCACGCTTCCCGCGACGGCTGTCCTCACCCGCTGACACCGGTCAAGGCACGCTGGTCCCCAACTGGTCCCCAACAATGATCAAGGGGCGGTTTCGGATTCCTCCGAAACCGCCCCTCACCAGCGACTCCATCGAGTCGGGACGACAGGATTTGAACCTGCGACCCCTTGACCCCCAGTCAAGTGCGCTACCAAGCTGCGCCACGTCCCGTTGCCCATCTGACCTGGGGTTTCCCCTGGCCGAACGCGCATGGAAACAATACCGCACTCGCGTCAGTGATCGCGCACGCCTTTATTCGGGGCGGACTTTCGACCGCCCCCCTCTCCGACACTTGACCTGAAGTTTGGTTGAGGTTGCACGATCGTCCGTATGACGACGACCACGGAACACAGCCGCACCTACACGCACGACGACCTGCCCCGCCTCATGGGGCTGATGACCGGCGACGAGAAGCACGGTCCGGCGGCGACGTCGACGCTGGACGTGCTGTGGGTGCTCTACGACCGGGTGCTGCGGGTCGGCCCGGAGCGGATGGGCGACCCCGAACGTGACCGGTTCCTGCTCTCCAAGGGGCACGGTCCGATGGCGTACTACGCCGTACTGGCCGCCAAGGGGTTCGTCCCGGTGGAGTGGCTCCCGGGCTTCGGCTCGTACGACTCGCCGCTCGGGCACCACCCCGACCGGGTGCTGGTGCCGGGCGCCGAGATCGGCAGCGGGTCGCTGGGGCACGGGCTGCCGATCGCCGTCGGGACGGCACTGGGGCTGCGGGCCCAGGGGCGTGCCGAACCGCGGGTCTGGGTGCTGGTCGGGGACGCCGAGCTGGACGAGGGCAGCAACCACGAGGCCATCGCCTTCGCCGGGCCTGCCGGACTGGACCGGCTGCACACCGTCGTCGTCGACAACTCCTCCGCCAGTCACGCCCGGCCCGGCGGCATCGCCGCCCGCTTCGAGGCCGCGGGCTGGTCCGCGGTGACGGTCGACGGCCGTGATCACGAGGCGCTGTACGCCGCCTTCACCGCGCCGCACCCCGGCCGGCCGCACGTGGTCGTGGCCCGGGTGGAGCCGAAGTCCGTCTGATCACCCGCCTCCCTCACCACCACCATCAGCATCAGTTCAAGAAGGGTTCCCTCTCCATGGACACCATGCGTGACCGTTTTGCCCCGGTCGTCTCCCGGCTGCTCGACGAGGATCCGCGGGTCGCTGTCGTCCTCGCCGAGATCGGCCGGGACGGCTTCGCGGAGGCACAGCTCAGCCATCCCGACCGGGTGATCAACGTCGGCATCCGCGAGCAGCTCCTCGTCGGGGCGGGCGCGGGGCTCGCCCTGACCGGCATGCGTCCGGTCGTGCACACCTTCGCCAGCTTCCTCGTCGAGCGGCCCTTCGAGCAGGTCAAGCTGGACCTCGGGCACCAGAACGTCGGCGCGGTGCTGGTGAGCGCGGCGGCCTCGTTCGACTGGCCCGCCGGCGGGTTCACGCACATGGCTCCGAGCGATGTGGCCCTCCTCGACACCCTCGACGGCTGGACCGTCCATGTGCCGGGCCACCCGGACGAGGCCGAGACCCTGCTGCGGCACGCGGTCGCCGCAGGCGACGACAGGGTGTACGTACGCCTGTCCATCCAGTCCAACACGGAGGGCCTCCCGGTCGACGGCGAGCGTTTTCTGACCGTCCGCGAGGGCGGCTCCGGTGTGGTCGTCGCCGTCGGGCCGATGCTCGACGCCGTACTCACCGCGACGGAGGGCCTCGACGTCACCGTCCTGTACGCCACGACCGTGCGGCCCTTCGACGCGACCGCGCTGCGCCGTGCCACGCGGACGGCCGGGACGGACGTCGTCCTCGTCGAGCCGTACCTGGCCGGCACCTCGACGGCCGCAGCTGGCGACGCGCTCGCCGACGTGCCCCACCGTGTGCTGGGCCTGGGTGTGGGACGCGCCGAACTGCGGCGCTACGGCACCCTCACGGAGCACCTGTCCGCCCACGGCCTCGACGCCCGGACGCTGCGCGAGCGGATCGGCGGCTTCGTCGGAGGCGGACGGATGGCGGTGTCGAGCTGAGGTCGGCGCCTGCCGGCGAAAGAGCGTCTCCGTTGGCACCGACGGCTGTCAGTCGCCGGACGGCGGGCCCAACTCCGGGTAGGAGTCGAGGAGTCGGGGCGGGGCCGCCTGGCGCCAGGAGTCGGTGAGGATGTCGCGCAGTTCGTCCTCGCTCTCCAGCGCGGCGAGCCGGGCCCGGACCCAGGCGAAGCCCGCCTCGTGGTCGGCGACCCAGAACTTCTCCGGCTCGGCCAGGACCAGTTCGTCGCGCTCCTCCTTCGGGCAGCGCACGGCGATGGAGGTCTCCTCCTCGGGCACTGTGACGAACATCTTCCCGGCGACCCGGAACGTGGGCATGTTCCAGGCGATCTTCTCCGTCGTGTCCGGGAGGGAGAGGGCGATTCGGCGTACGTCTTCGGCATCCGGCATGACACGCAACATAGCGTCCGGCACTGACAATCACCTGGTGAGAGCGGCTGCCCCCACCTCCGCCCCGGCGCCCTTCCCCACGTGCTTGTAGTAGAGCGTCGTCGGCCGCAGCACCCCGGCCGGGCTCGCCGCGTAGTCGGGGATCACGCCGGCCCGGGTCCAGCCGGCTGTGCGATACAAGTGCTCGGCGAGGCTGTCGGTCTCGGTGTCCAGGTGGAGCAGGGTGATGCCGGCGGCGACGGCCGCGTCCTCGGCGAGGGCCAGGAGCCGGCGTCCGAGCCCCTCTCCCCTGGCCTCTCTGTGCACCATCAGCTTGACCAGTTCGGCGCGGTGGCGGCTGTTGGGCTTGTCGGCGAAGGCCAGGCTCACGGTGCCGACGACCCGGTCGCCGCTCAGCGCCGCCCACACGGCGAGCTGCCCGGCGGCCACACCGACGGCACGCCGGCGCCACCAGGCGACGGCTGCCGTCCGGTCGAGCGGTGCGAGGAATCCGACCGAGGCGCCGTCGTCGACGGTGTCGGTCAACAGGTCCGCCAACTCGTCGACCATCGCGAGGAGTTGGGGAGCGTCCAGCCGCGTCGCCTTCATGGCAGCACCACGGCCAGCACGTAGCGCACGTCGTCGGGGCCCGGGCACCGGAAGCGGGTCGGCCCCCACACCCGCAGCCGCAGGCAGTCGCCGGTGTCGAGGTGGTGCTCGGCGTCCTGGGCCGTCACGCCGAGGGCGCCTTCGAGGACCCAGATGTGCTGTTCCAGTCCGGGTACGGGCGGCCGGTCGTAGGCGATGTCGGCGCCCGCCGCGAGCCGCCCCTCGACGAGTTCGCCGCGCAGCCCGGTGTGTGGGGGCGACACGGACCGCCGTACGAAACCGGAGGTGCGGTCCTCCCACACAGGTTGCTCGGCGGCACGTAGCAGCAGGGCGGGTTCGGCCTCCACCTCGCTGAGGAGTTGGGACATGGTCCGGCCGTAGACGCCGCACAGGCGGTTGAGGAGCGAGGCGGTGGGGCTGGTCTCGGCGCGTTCGGCCCGGGACAGCGTCGACCGGCTCACTCCGCTGCGCTCCGCCAACTCCCCGAGGGACCAGCCGTGTTGGGCCCGCAGCTCGGCCAGGCGGGCGCCGAGGCGGGCGTCCACCGGGTCCGGAGCCTCTTCTTCGTGCATCACATCTGGGACGATATCCCGAATATGAAACGGCGAGGTTACGTCCGGGCCACTTCTTCCAGTGCGTCCAGCACCGGGCGGATCAGTGGGTGCTCCTTCGTGCCGCGTCGTACGGCCGCGAAGACCCGGCGGGTCGGCGCCACCCCGTCGACGGGCCGGACGACGACTCCCGTCAGGTCCATGCCGCTCAGCGCCGAGCGGGGGACGAGGGCGACGCCCGCGTCGGCCGACGCCAGGGCGACCACCGCGCGGAAGTCGTCCGAGGAGTGTTCGAGGCGGGGCCGGAACCCGGCGTTCTCGCAGGCCAGGACGACCACCTCGTGGCAGGGGTTGCCGGGGTACGGGCCGATCCACGAGTCCTTGGCCAGTTCGGCGAGGGGGATCTCGGTGGCGTCGGCGAGGCGGTGGGTGACCGGGACGACGGCGTCGAACGGCTCGGCGTAGAGCGGGACATGGATCAGGCGCGGGTCGTCGGCGGGCGGGGCGCCGCGGTACTCGACGGCGACCGCGACGTCCACCTGCCGGTCGAGCACCATCGGCAGGCTGGCGTCGCCCTCGGCGTCCTGGACGCGCAGGCGGATGCCCGGCGCGAGGAGTGCGAGACGGGACACCGCGGGTGCTACGACCTGTGCGATGCCCGTCGCGAAGGCGGCGACGGTGACCGTGCCGGCCGCGCCCGAGCTGTAGGCGGCGAGTTCCGCCTCGGCCCGTTCCAGCTGGGCCAGGACCACGTTGGTGTGGCTGAGCAGGATCTCGCCGGCCGGGGTCAGCCGTACGCCCTTGGCGCCGCGCTCGACCAGGCGGTGGCCGGTCTCCTGCTCCAGGGCGGCGAGCTGCTGGGAGACCGCCGAGGGGGTGAGGTACAGCGCGGCGGCTGCCGCCGTCACGGTGCGGTGGTCGGCCACCGCACGGAGGATGTGGAGCCGCCGCGCTTCGATCATGCGACCGATTATCGCAATATGTCGGAGCTGCTCAGCCCTCCAGCTCCGCGCGGGCCGCGACGAACGCGTCGACCGCCCGGTTCACGTCCTGTGTCGAGTGCGCGGCGGACAGCTGGACCCGGATACGGGCCTGACCCTGCGGCACTACCGGGTACGAGAAGCCGATCACGTACACACCCCGCTCCAGCAGCAGCTCCGCCATCCGGCCCGCCACCGCCGCGTCGCCGATCATCACGGGCGCGATGGCGTGGTCGCCGGGAAGGACGTCGAAGCCCTCCTCGGTCATCCGGCGCCGGAACAGGGCCGTGTTCTCGGCGAGTTGGACGCGCAGGTCGTCCGCGGACTCCAGCAGGTCGAGCACCTTGAGCGAGGCCGCGGCGATCACCGGGGCGAGGGTGTTCGAGAAGAGGTACGGCCGCGAGCGCTGGCGCAGCAGCGCGACGATCTCGGCGCGGGCGGCGACGTAACCGCCGGAGGCGCCGCCGAGGGCCTTGCCCAGCGTGCCGGTGATGATGTCGACGCGGTCCATGACGCCGTGCAGTTCCGGGGTGCCCCGGCCGCCGGGGCCGACGAAGCCGACGGCGTGGGAGTCGTCGACCATGACCATCGCGTCGTAGCGGTCGGCGAGGTCGCAGATGTCGCGGAGGGGTGCGACGTAGCCGTCCATGGAGAAGACGCCGTCGGTGACGATCAGCTTGCGCCGGGCGCCCGCGGCCTCCTTCAACTGCCGTTCCAGATCGGCCATGTCACGGTTGGCGTAGCGGAGGCGGCGGGCCTTGGAGAGGCGGATGCCGTCGATGATCGACGCGTGGTTGAGGGCGTCGGAGATCACCGCGTCCTCCGGGCCCAACAGGGTTTCGAAGACACCGCCGTTGGCGTCGAAGCAGGAGGAGTAGAGTATCGTGTCCTCCTGGCCGAGGAACGTGGCCAGGCGGGCCTCAAGTTCCTTGTGGACCTCCTGGGTTCCGCAGATGAAGCGCACGGAGGCCATGCCGTAGCCCCAGCGGTCCAGGGCCTCGTGGGCGGCGGCGACGACCTCGGGGTGGTCGGCAAGGCCGAGGTAGTTGTTGGCGCAGAAGTTGAGGACCTCGCCGGGACGGCCGCCCGCGGTGACGTTCACCGTCGCGGACTGCGGGGAGCCGATCACGCGCTCGGGCTTGTGGAGTCCGGCGGCGCGGATCTCGTCGAGGGTGGTGCGGAGGTCGTCGCGCACGGAGTCGAACATGGGGGAAGCTCCTAAAGTTCCTTCGCAGAAAGGGAGTTACGCGGTCCAGTCGAGAATGACCTTGCCGCCGCGGCCACTTGCCGCGTCCGCGAACGCCGCCTCGAAGTCGCGGTATCCGTACCGGCCGGTGATCACGGGCGCAAGGTCCAGACCGCCTTCCAGCAGTACCGACATGGCATACCACGTCTCGAACATCTCACGGCCGTAGATGCCCTTGATGATCAGCATCGAGGTGACGATGCGGGACCAGTCGACCGGGAACTCCTGGGCGGGCAGTCCCAGCATCGCGATCCGGCCGCCGTGCGTCATGTTGGCGATCATGTCGCGCATGGCCTCAGGGCGCCCTGACATCTCCAGGCCGATGTCGAAGCCCTCACGGAGTCCCAACTCCCGCTGTCCGTCGGCGATCTGAGCATCCGTCACATTCAGTGCGAGGCTGACGCCGATCTTGCGGGCGAGGGCGAGTCGCTCCTCGCTCACATCGGTGACCACGACGTTCCGCGCGCCGGCGTGCCGGGCAACTGCCGCTGCCATCAGGCCGATCGGTCCCGCCCCGGTGATCAGCACGTCCTCGCCGACCAGCGGGAACGACAGCGCGGTGTGCACGGCGTTGCCGAACGGGTCGAAGATCGCGGCGACATCGAGGTCGACGGGGACGCGGTGCACCCACACATTCGCGGCGGGCAGCACGACGTACTCCGCGAAGGCCCCGTCCCTGCCGACGCCGAGCCCGACCGTGGCACGGCACAAGTGGCGGCGCCCGGCAAGGCAGTTGCGGCACTTGCCGCACACGAGGTGGCCCTCGCCGCTGACTCGGTCACCGGCCTTGATGTCGGCGACATCGCGGCCGGTGTCCACGACCTCACCCACGAACTCGTGGCCGAGCACCAGCGGTGTACGGATCGTCTGCCGCGCCCAGCCGTCCCAGGACCGGATGTGCAGGTCGGTGCCGCAGATCCCGGTCCGCAGGACCTTGATCAGTACGTCGCCGGGTCCGACGGCGGGCTCCGGCACGTCCGCGAGCCACAGCCCGGGCTCCGCCTTCTCCTTGACCAGCGCCTTCAACGCTACGGCTCCTGAGGGTGAGGTCCCGGGGCCGGGCACGATCCGGGCATGCCGGACGAGCCCGTTCCAGGGGTGGGGGTGGATTCTGCTAGCAATCTGCCCCACCGGAGCGCCCCGGTCCATCGAGGTTTTCTTAAGCCGTGCCGCAGCTTTCCTTCACACCTGGCACCTTCGCACCTGTCACCTTCACGCCCGTCACCCGTCGAGCCGCGACACCTGGTAGTGGGCGATGTACCAGCCGTCCGCCAGCCGCTTCACCAGGACGGCGAGCTTGACCTCGACCGGCGGCCGGTCGGTGAACGTGAACTCCGTGTCCAGATAGCCGAGTACGAGGTCGTCGGCGTACCGCCGGGTCTCCAGGATCCGGTAGGCGGCCTTCATCCCGAGCGGCTGGGAGGCGTAGTACTCGGCGACGCCGGGTCGGCCGACGCCGTAGGGGTGCAGCCCCTGGAAGATCGCGTCCTCGGTGAAGAGCCGGGCCACTTCCTCCGGTTCGTGGGCGTCGACGGCCGCTTTCCAGGGGTCCAGGACGCCGCGCAGGACGAGTTCGTCGTCGTTCGTGGTGTTCATGTCCGTCGACCTTTCTCAGTGACCGGCGCTCATGCCGCCGTCGACGTGCAGGATCTCACCGGTGACGAAGGGGGCGTTCTCCAAGAACACCACGGCGTCGACGATGTCGCTCACCTCGCCCATCCGGCCGACCGGATGCAGGGCGGCGAGGCCCATGTGGGTCTCCTCCGGGTGCATCGGGGTCTTGATGGTGCCGGGCGACACGGCGTTGGCGCGGATACCGCGGGTCGCGTACTCGATGGCGAGGGACTTGGTGGCGGACTGCAGCCCGCCCTTGGTCAGCGAGGCCAGGGCGGAGGGGACGCGGGCGTCCGCGTTGTCGACCAGGCTGGTGGTGACGTTGACGATGTGGCCGCCGCCCTGGGTGAGCATGTGCGGGATGGCCAACTGAGTGATCCGGAAGAACCCGGTCAGGTTGATGCCGATCACGGTCGCGTAGTCGTCGGCCGTGTAGTCGGTGAACGGCTTGGCGACGAAGACGCCCGCGTTGTTGACCACGGTGTCGATGCGGCCGAACCGCTCGATCGCGGCGGCCACGACCCGCTCGGCGGTGGCCGGGTCGGCGATGTCGCCCTGGACGGTCAGGATGTCCGCGTCGTCGGCCGGGGCGATGGTGCGCGAGGTGGCGACGACGCCGTAACCGAGCTTGCGGTAGGCGTCGACGACGCCGGCTCCGATGCCCTGCGAGGCACCGGTGACGATCGCGACCTTCTGGTTCTGAGAGCTCATGACGACCTTCTCCGAAGTGGTGGCTGAATGCTCCCGGTCGATCATCTCTACTAGCCGACCGGTCGCCTATTGGAGAAAGTAGGCGACCCGGAGAGGTGAAAGCAAAGGTCAGAAGGGGTTTTCCCAGGACCGGAATCCTTGTTGCTGGGAGGTCTGGCCTCCCAGTCCACGTCAGCGGTGCGGGTCGCCCTCGGGCAGCCAGGCATCGGGGGCGCGGAGTCCGAGGTCGTCGACACCGACGCCTTCGCAGAGGGCGTCCACGGCGGCGAGGACCGCCGTACGCGTCTCGCCCTCACGCCACACCAGCGACCAGGTCCAATGGACGGTCGGGCCGACGATCTCGCGGCGCACCAGGTCGGACGGCAGTGAAGTGGTCTGCCCCTTGGGCGAGTTGACGACCGGGCGGCGGCTGCGGCGGACGTGGTCGAAGAACGCGGGGCCGGTGATCCCGCCGTCGGAGATGAGCACCGCGCGCGCCCCGGTGTCGTGGGCCAGCTGCTCGGCGTAGACGTTCCAGGACGACCAGGAATTGGTGTCGTCGTCGAGGAGGACGGATGTGTCCCGGGCACACACGTCACCGGCGTCGATACCTGTGCTCACCGCATACAGCCGGTCCGCACCCAGCAGCCGAGCCCGGAGGCCGTACCGCTTCAGGTCCTCCTCCCGCACCCAGCACACGGCGAGGTCGAGGCTGCCGTCCGCGACCCGGGCGGCCTGCGTGTGCGAGGGGGCGACCCACGCGTCGACGTGCACCTGGGCCACTCCGGCGGTGCGCGAAGTCAGGTCCCCGGGCAGCCAGTTGACGTAGCCGAGCCGGACCGCCTCCGAGCCCGCGAGCCGGCCGGCCCGGCGCTGGAGGTCGTCGGCCCGCTCCAGCAGGGCACGGGTGTGCGGGAGCAGGGCGGCGCCGGCCGGGGTGAGGGAGACCGAGCGGCGGTCGCGGTCGAAGAGCCGTACGCCCAGGTCGCGTTCGAGGGCCTTGATCTGCTGGGAGAGGGAGGGGCCGGCGATCAGGAGGCGGTCGGCGGCCCGGCCGAAGTTGAGTTCCTCGGCGACGGCGACGAAATACCTGAGTTGGCGCAGCTCCACGCCCGTCATGCTACGCGGGCTGGGAGGCCGTCCCTCTCAACAGGGAGCAAGCCCGTCGTGGCGCCCGCGCCGGTCCCGAGCCACCATGAGGGCATGGAAACCCGGCACCTCGTCGTCCCGCCGGGCGGGCCCGAACGGAGCGAGATCATGCTGCGAGAGTTCCTGGTCGAGATCACCACCACCGTCCCTGAGGGCACTGCCCAGGACGAGGTCGACCGGCGCCGTGCCGCCGAGGCCGTCCGCGCCCGTGAACTGGCCGCCACCGGCCACCTCGCCAGGCTGTGGCGCCCGGTCGGTGAACTGCGCAGTGTCGGCGTCTGGCGCGCCTCCGACGAGGAGGAACTGCACGAGAAGGTGCTCGGCACACTGCCCCTGCACGCCTGGATGACGTTCGCCGTCACCCCGCTGGAGCCGCACCCGAACGACCCCGGCAGCTCGGTGTAACACCACGTCAACTCGGCTCCGGCACAAGGGATTTCATCACCATGAGCCCCTACGCCCCGGTCCCCGCGCCCCGGGCGGACGGCATCGTGCTGTCCCCCTGGACCCACGTCGCACGGGTCGCCGCGGCCCTCGCCGCGGGCATGGGCGTCGGCCGCTTCGTGTACACCCCGATCCTCCCGCTGATGCACGCCCAGGCGGGGCTCTCCACCGACGCGGGCGCCCAACTGGCCACCGCCAACTACGTCGGCTACCTCCTCGGCGCTCTCGCCGGAACCCTGCTCCCCGCCCTGGTCCGCTCCCGCGCGGTTCTGCGCGGCTCACTCGTCCTGCTGATCGGCACCCTCACCGCGATGCCGGCCACCCACAGCACCGGGGTGTGGATCGCACTGCGCCTGCTGGCCGGCGTGGCGAGCGCGCTGATCTTCGTGGTCGCGGTCAGCTCGCTCCTCGGCCACCTGCGCAACCACCCGGCGCACCTGCCCGGTTGGGCCTTCGGCGGCGTCGGCGCCGGCATCGCGCTCTCCGGCCTGCTGGTCCTCGCCCTGCGCTCCGCCGCGGACTGGCGGGCCGCCTGGTGGGCGGAGGCCGCACTGGCAACGGCGCTCGCTGCCGCGGCATGGAATCTACGGCCCGAGGTGCCGGTCGCGCCCTCAACCGGCGCCCCTGGAACGGCGGTTGACCCCTGGTTCGGCGCCCTGTTCGTCAGCTACAGCCTGGAGGGCGTCGGCTACATCGTCGCCGGCACCTTCCTGGTCGCGGCGATCGGCCAGAGCTCCCCCGGCTGGATCGGCAGCGGCGCGTGGGTGCTCGTCGGGCTGGCCGCCGTACCGTCCTCCGCGTTGTGGGCGCGGCTCGGGCGCCGCTGGTCGCGGTCCGGGCTGCTCGTGGTGGCGTTGATGATCCAGGCGGTCGGCGTCGCGCTGCCCGCGCTGGTCGGCGGGGTGGCGGCGGCCCTGGTCTCCGCGGTGCTGTTCGGCGCGACCTTCATCGGGGTCAGCACGCTCGCCCTGGCGGCGGGGGCCGAGTTGCGGTTCCCGCGCTCGGTGGCCCTGCTGACCGCCGGCTACTCCGTCGGCCAGATCCTCGGCCCGCTCGCCGTCGCCCCGCTGCTGCACCACGGCTACCGCCCGGCCCTGCTGCCGGCCGCCGTGGTGGTCCTCGCCGCGGCCGTGGCCGCCGCCGTCCTGCGCATCGGCTCCCCGCACCACGCGGTGGCGGTACGACGCTCCGTGCCGGACCAGGAGGTACGGACCGCCGGTCGCTGATCAGGCGGCGCGGGCCCCGAGCAGGGCGCGGCAGTTGGCCCAAAGGGGGCTCAGCCGCCCGGTGTTGTTGTAGAGCTTCGCGAACATCACCTGGCCCTCCAACTGGGCGACGACGGACCGTGCCGCCTCCCGGGTGTCAGTGACGGTGACGTCCCCGCGGTCGCGGGCCTCGCCGACGACCGCGTCGACCATCTCGACCTGGGCGTCGAAGATCTCCTGAAGCCGGGTGCGGACGGCCTCGGTCCGGTTGCTCATCTCCAGGCTGAGGTTGCCGAACAGACAGCCCATCACAGTGCCGCAGCCCTGCTGTCCGGCGCGCAGCCCTGCCTCCGTCTCCTCGAACAACTGCCGCAGCCGCTCCAGGGGTTGGGCGTCCCCGCCGAGGACACGTGTCCACTCCCGCCGCTGGTCCGCCCAGTGCTCGTCCACGACGGCGAGCGCGAGGGCCTCCTTCGACTCGAAGAAGTAGTAGAAGCTGCCCTTCGGCACCCCGGCCGCCCTGCAGATCTCGGCCACCCCCAGCGCCGAGTAACCGCGCGCCTCGAAAAGCGACCGCCCGGCGGCGAGGATCTTCTCTCCGGCATCACTGGTCCTACCCATACGGTCATTATACGACCGGTCGGCTACTCACCACCCAGCAGTTCCAGCCGGGCCACCAGCTCCGCCGCCGTCGACTTGATCGTCTCCAGGCCCGGCTTCCCCCACGGCCGCGGCTCCGTGTCGACGACACACACCGTGCCCAGCACCATCCCCGTGGAGTCGATGAGCGGCGCCCCCAGATAGGAACGGATGCCGAACTCGTCCACGACCGGATTGCCCGCGAACCGCGGATAGTCGCAGACATCCTCAAGAACCAGCGCTTTACGTCGCACCACCACATGGGGGCAGAACCCATAGTCGCGGGCCAACTGCCGGCCCACCTCGGGCTTGGCGTGCTCCCCGCCCGAGGTCGGCCTGGGCAGTCCGACACTGCCCGGGGTATGCAGACCGGCGAAGAACTGCCGGTCCTGATCAATGAAGTTGACCATGGCGTACGGCGCCCCGGTGAGCTCGGCGAGATGGTCCGCGAAGGCGTCGAGCGCCGGGTCCGGATGCTCCCCCAGACCCAACCCGCGCAGCCGTCTCGTCCGTTGGGGGGCCTCCTTGTCCTCGGGCGTGAGCAGCAGACGACCGGCCGGACGCGGCGGGTCGTAGCTCATGGGCCTACTCCGTCCCTGTGGACGTACGTCATAGAGGAACTCCGTGGCGGTGTGCGGGAATCACATGTGGGCGCCATGGCTCGGCGCATGCGCCGGAGCGTGGGCGATGAGATGGCGTACGAGGGTCAACAGGGTCTGGACACCGGAACTGGAGATCCGCGCGTCGCAGCGGACGACCGGGATCCCGGGATCGAGATCGATGGCGGCACGCACCTCCTCCGGGTCGTAGCGGTGGGAGCCGTCGAACTCGTTGATCGCGACGATGAATCCGAGGCCGCGCTGCTCGAAGAAGTCGACGGCCGCGAAGCACTCCTCCAGGCGTCGGGTGTCGGCGAGGATGACCGCGCCGAGCGCGCCTTCGGACAGCTCGTCCCACATGAACCAGAACCGCTCCTGTCCGGGCGTACCGAACAGATAGAGCACGTGTTCCGGGTCGAGGGTGATCCGGCCGAAGTCCATCGCCACGGTCGTCTCGACCTTGTTCTCGATGCCTTCGAGATCGTCGGTCGCGGCACTGACCGTGGTGAGCAGCTCCTCCGTGCTGAGCGGCGCGATCTCGCTCACCGCGCCGACGAAGGTCGTCTTGCCGACGCCGAAACCGCCCGCCACCAGGATCTTCAGTGCGGTGGGAAAGGGATCGTGGCCGCTCTCGTAGTCAGAGCTGTCGTCGTAGTCCATCGAGCACTGCCTCCAGAAGAGACCGGTCAGTGGGGTTGTGGTGGAACTCGGGTGGCTTGGTGGTCAGCGCCCCGCAGTCGACCAGGTCCGACAGCAGCACCTTGGTGACCACCGCCGGCAGCTTCAGGTGGGCGGCGACCTCGGCGACCGAGACGGGCGCGCGGCACAGGTCGAGCGCCTGCGCGTGCTCCGGGCCGAGGTAGCCGAGGGGGGTGGCGCCGGTGCCCCTCACCTGCGACAGGAGGTCGAGTGCGATGGAGGGCCGGGTACGGCCGTTGCTGACCGTGAAGGGGCGCACAAGACGTCCGGCCGCGTCGTCCAACCAAGGCCCGTCGCCGGCCGTCGCCACGCTCAAGGCCTCATCGCAGGGGATTCGACGGCGTGCTGCCGGGGAGCGGTCACGAGGTAGGGGCGGACGCTCTTGACCAGCATCGCCATCTCGTAGCCGAGGACGGCCGCGTCGGCCTCGCGGCCGGCGAGCACGGCGAGACAGGTGCCGGAGCCTGCCGTGGTGACGAAGAGCAGCGTCGAGTCGAGCTCGACGACGACCTGCCGGACGTCTCCACCGTCACCGAAGCGGACGCCCGCGCTCCGGCCGAGGGAGTACAGGCCGGAGGCCAGGGCCGCCATGTGGTCGGCGCTGTCGGGGTCGAGGCCGTGGACCGACTTCACGAGCCCGTCGCAGGAGAGCAGGACCGCGCTGGTGGTGTGCGGTACGCGCTGCACGAGGCCGCTCATCAGCCAGTCGAGATCGGATACATGGCCGGTCGGCGCATCGCTCGCCATGGTGGATCGACTCCTTGGGGTACGAAGGTCTGCGGGAGCGCGGGTGGGGGTGGGCGTGGGCGTGCGGGGAGTGGTGACCGTGGGGGTGGGGACGTGCGTGGTCATCCGGCTGATGCGCTCCCGTCGTGCCGGGCGGTGAGGTCGTGGCCGGGCGCATGCGCGTGCGCTTCGGCTATGGGTGCCGCATCCATGTGGGGGGCGAGGGTGAGGGGCGGCATCTCTGTGTGGTCTGCGGATGTGTGGTCGGCGGAGATGTGGTCCGCCGACGTGCGGTCGGCGAGCAGGAAGCGGTCCGTGCCGTTGGCCGCGGCGGAGCGGGCTGTGCCGGTACCGGTACCCGTGGCGATGCCGGTGCCGATGTCCGGTGTCGTGGGTTGAGGGTCGTGGCGGCGTGGTGCGGTGTCCATATGGTCGGAGCCCATGTGCGTTGCCGACATGTGGAATGGCTCCATGAGGGACGGGTCCAGCGGGGTCGGGCCCGTGTAGGACGGGCTCATGTAGACCCCGCCCGTGTGGACTCCGTTCGTGTGCGGGAACTCCGTGTGGTCTGTCGCCGTGTGGGCGGCAGCCGTGTGGGCCGTATCCATATGGGCCGACCCCATGTCGACCGATCCCGTATCGACCGACCCCAGCTGGTGCGGCTCGGCATGCGCCGCCGGTGCCTGTAGCGAGTCGACGTGGGCCGACTCCATGTGCGGCACGTCCGTGTGCGGAGCCTCCCTGTGGAGCGGCTCCATGTGCGGAGCTTCGACGTGGAGCGGCTCCATGTGAGGTGACGCCAGGTCGGCACCCTCCGCCATGTCCGCCGCCTCCATGTGCTGCTGTGCCTCTGCGAGGCCGATCCCGCGCTGGAAGGCCGCCATCAGGCCCGGGTCGTGGCCTGCGGGGTGCTCGGAGTCCTGACGGGGTGCCGGGCCGTCGCGGAGTTGGGGTGCGATGTGTTCCTGGGCGCGACGCCGCGGCAGTTGGGGCGGCTTGCCCATGGTGCCGCGTACCGTGCCGCCTCGTGGGGCGGGCGATGTGGTCGTGTTCGCCGCCACGGTCTGCCGGTCGTCGGGCCGGATGCCGGGCACCGCCTCCGCCGGGTTGGCCCGTTCCGCGCGGGCGCCGCGCACGGGCAGCGGTACCGGTCCGCTGCCGTTCGGTCCCGGTGCGGCGGGCGGTACGGAGTCCCGTCGCTGATGCCGCCCCGGTGCCCCGGACTCGCGCTGGTGCCGCCCCGGCACGGCAGGCACCGACGCCGGTGCACCCCGTCGGCCGACGGCCTGTCGGCCACCTTCGGTCCCACCTTGCGCCACGCCCTGTGCCCCGCCCTGCGGTGACTGCTGCGGAGGGAGGAGCGGACGCCCCCCGCCCATCGTGTCGTCCGGCTGCCCCATGGCCCCGAGCTCGCCCGGCGCCGTGCCCAACAGGGCCTGTGGCACCACGAGTACGGCCTGGACCCCGCCGTAGATGTTGGTCTGCAGGCGGACGTGGATGCCGTGGCGGCGGGCGAGTTGGGAGACCACGAACAGGCCGATGCGGCCGTCGGCCAGCAGGCTGGCGACGTTGACCTGGTCGGGGTCGGTGAGCAGGGCGTTCATGCGGCTCTGCTCGCCGACGGGCATGCCGAGTCCGCGGTCCTCGACCTCGACGGCGAGGCCCGAGGTGACGAGGTTGGCGCGGAGCAGCACTTGGGTGTGCGGGGCGGAGAACACCGTGGCGTTCTCGACGAGTTCGGCCAGCAGGTGGATCACGTCGGCGACGGCGTGGCCGCGCAGGGTGCCGTCGATCGGCGGTACGAGTTTGACGCGGGAGTACTGCTCGACCTCGGCGATGGCGGAGCGCAGCACCTCGGTCATGGAGACCGGATTGCTCCACTGTCTGCGGGACACGGCGCCGCCGAGGACAGCGAGGTTCTCGGCGTGGCGGCGGATACGGGTGGCGAGGTGGTCGACGTGGAAGAGGCCCTTGAGCAGGTCGGGGTCCTCGATCTCGTTCTCCAGCTCGTCGAGGATGGAGATCTCCCGGTGCACGAGGGACTGCAGGCGCCGGGCGAGGTTCACGAAGACCTCGACCTTCTGTTCGCTGCCGGCCTGGCTGGAGAGCTGGGCGGCAGACACGACGGCGGTGACGGCGCCGTCGTGCGCGTGTGCCAGGTCGGCGGCGAGCAGGTCGAAGTCGTCGGCGTTCCCGGGGGGCCGACTGCGCGGCTTGCGCTGGGGCGGGCCCTCGCCGCGGCGCAGCGCCTCGACCAGGTCACGCAGGTCGGCCTCGCCGCGCGCGCTGCTGCGGCGCAGGGCGCCGATGCGGTCACTGACGGAACTGGCGGCGCGGCCCGCGGCCACGGCGGCGATCAGGATGCCCGCGCACGTCACCGAGGTGGCTCCGGCGAGGACGCCCCAGAGGGTGAGGCTGGTCCGCGCTCCGGTGGAGCGGACGGTGAACAGGACGGCCGCGCTGGCGCTCAGCGCGACCGCGATGGGCGGTAGCACGGCGAGGCGCAGGAGTTGGGGCCGTATGTGCGTCTCGGGCAGTGCGGGCACGGGGCGGGCTGCCGGTCGCCCGTGCCGGCCGCCCTCACGGCGGTCTGCGCGTGCGGCCGGTGCACGGAGTTGAGACATCGTCGTCCTCGTACTGGTGCGTCGGACCTGTTTGCTCGCGCGGGGTGCGCGATTGGGGCATACGCCATCGCGGTGCCGGTCGAGAGAGCCGAAAAAATCGGCCCTGCGTCGCCCGACGGACACTCACAGTAGTCGCCAACGCATCAGGTGCGGTGGGCAGTTGACAAAGTCCCCCGGCGAGCGTCCCGCTCTGGTATGAGGCCTCGTACGACAGACCGATAACCGCCGCACTCTTATGCCGAGGAAGGACAAAGAATCGATCGCCCCTGATCAGAACCGGTCACGAACGGGCTTCGCGGGCCGAGGAGTTCGATGCGGCCCGTCCCCGCCGTTCACCTGTTCCGCGATCGGCGGCCGGGCCGCCGCAGCCCTTTCCGAGAGTTCCGCCGTCCTCCGCCGCGGCTCCGGCACATCACAGGCAGTGTCCGCCGGAGCCCGTCGGTGGAGCGTGCGGAACCGACCTTGTCCGGGTGATGTCCGGACAGGAGTGGCGTCTCTTCTGTTTCTGATACTGGTCTTCTCGCCGTTCATGACGCCGTCCACGTTCGCGGCCGCGGCCGTGGCGCTCGCCTGGCGGGCCTGCCATCGGCTACCAGTCGGGGTTCTACATCCTGGACCCGGACCAGGATGTGCGCGGCAAAGGGCGTACAGGGCGATCACGTTGTGACGCGGATGACGTTGCCGGTCAGTTCGCAGTGCGTCACGTCGGACAGCGTGGGCACCGAGTTGGTGCCGGACTGGGTGAACCCCGTGGTCTTCATGGGACTCCCCCTGCTGGCACTCGCCCTCGCGGCGGGCACCTACGCGGGAGTACGCCGGCTCCGTGCCCTGCGCTGAGGTGTTCCGGCCCGCCCATGGTCGGGTGTCGACCGTCAGGTGTCGAAGCGGCGGCGGGCTGCCTCGATGTCGCCGAGGTACCGGTGGGTCCAGCCGCACATGGCGTCGACCGTCGCCCGCAGGCCCTGGCCCGACTCGGTGAGGGTGTAGTCGACCCGCGGTGGCACGGTGGGGTGCACGTCGCGCTCGACCAGGCCGTTGCGCTCCAGCATGCGTAGGTTCTGGGTGAGCATCTTGTGACTGATGCCCTCGATCGCGTTCCGCAGCTCACTGAAGCGCAGGGTGCCTTCGCCGAGGGCCTCGATGATCAGGAACGCCCACTTGTTGGCGACGTCGGAGAAGATCTCCCGCGCCAGGGAGTCGGCGCGCCTGAGGTCCGCGTCCTCGGGCGAGTCGCTGAACTGCTTGGTCACCATAAGGTTCCTCAGTCACGGAAAAGTGCGTTCTTCCAGGTCAGCGGCAACTCTCCTACGGTTCCCGAGTAACCACAAGTGACCGAGAACGAGGTGCGCGACATGGCCATCACTCTGATGAACCCCAGCGGACTGCCGGAGATCCCGGTGTACCGGCAGGTGTCGATCGCGACGGGGTCGAAGCTGGTCTTCGTCGCCGGGCAGGTCGCCTGGGACGCCGAGGGGAACACGGTCGGCGAGGGCGATCTCGCCGCGCAGGTCGAGCGCGGCTACCTCAACGTCGGCACCGCGCTGGCCGCGGTCGGCGCGTCCTTCGACGACGTGGCGAAGCTGACCGTCTACGTCGTCGACTGGACCCCCGACAAGATGCCGCTGTTCCTGGAGGGGGTCGCCCGGGCCTCCGCGAAACTGGGCATCACGCCGATGGCGCCGGGCACACTGATCGGGGTGGCGGCCCTGGACGTACCCGATCATCTGGTCGAGGTCGAAGCCACCGCGATCATCGACTGAGCGTCGCGGACCGGCCCTTGCCGCGGGGGCGCGGCCACGCCGAACCGCGACCCCGTCAGCGCCAGGCGGTACCGATCAGGGGGCGGTCGCCCCCGTCAACGCGCGTCAGTACCGCTCAGGGAAGTCGCCCTGTCAGCGCTCGCTCGCCAGGTCGAGTTCCGCCGGAGTCGCCGTCGGCTTCGGCTCCACCGGCTCGGGGCTCCGCCAGGGATGCGTGAGTGTTCCCCCGAAGGGCTGCCACCAACGGTCCGTCGTCAGGTCGCCGCCCGGCTCGAACGGCTCGCCCGGCCTGGGGGTGGCGACGGCCTGGCCCACGGCTGCCGCCTCGTCCGCGGTCCACTCTCCGGGCTCGGCCCACGGGTGCAGCGCCAGATTGAACGTGCCCCAGTGGATCGGCAGCAGCACCCCGTGCGGCTGCCCGCCCTGGAGGTCGAGGTGGGCGCGCATGCCCTCCTCGGGCGTCATGTGGATGTCGGGCCAGAACTCGCTGTACGCGCCGATCTGGATCATCGTGGCGTCGAACGGGCCGTGCGCCGCACCGATGTCCTTGAAGCCCTCGAAGTAGCCGGTGTCACCGCTGTGGTAGATGCGGTGCTCGTCACCGGCGACGACCCAGGAGGCCCAGAGCGTGTGCTGGGTGTTGCGCAGGCCCCGGCCGCAGAAGTGGCGGGCCGGGGTCGCGGTCAGGGTGAGGCCGCCGACCTTGGTCTCCTCGTGCCAGTCCAGCTCGCGCAGCCGGTCGGCGGAGACGCCCCAGTGCTCCAGGTGGGCGCCGACGCCGAGCGGCACGGCGAACAGGGTGTCCGTGTCGACCAGCGCCTTGATCGTGGGCATGTCCAGGTGGTCGTAGTGGTCGTGCGAGATGACGACGACGTCGACCGGGCCGAGCGCGGCCAGCGGCAGGGGCACCGGGTGCAGCCGCTTGGGTCCGGCGAACGGGAACGGGGAGCAGCGCTCGCCCCAGACCGGGTCGAAGAGCACCCGGTGGCCGTCGATCTCCGCGAGCACGCTGGAGTGCCCCATCCAGGTCAGCCGCAGCCCGGTGGCGGCGGGCCTGGCCAGGTCGGCGAGGGTGGTGGCGTGGACGGGCAGCGTGCCGTCGGGGGCGCGGCGGGCGCGCTGCTCCTTGTCGAGGTAGGACTTGCCCATCTCGCGCATCGTGCCGCCGGACGGGCGGACGTTCGTGTTGCCCCCGGGGTTCTGGAAGACCCCGTCCTTGAAGTGGGGGGATCTGCGGATGCGCGCCAGGCGCTCGCCGCTCGGGTCCGCGCCGAAGGCCGCGGGCTGCAGCGCGCGGAGCCCGGAGCTCAGGGTACGGATTCCGGTCACGATGCCTCCAGGTGGAGTCGGTCAGGCTTTCCATTATGGTCGACGCCTGTGACAACGCCGGTGCATCGGCGTCCCGAGGGCCGCTTTCCAAGGAAAGACCAAAGTTCCACGTCTCCGCGGGCCTGATTCGATCTTCCGTTGACAGGACACGACACCGCTTCCGATACTGACTCACCGTTCAGTACCTGTCCTGACGGCCGGCGTCCCCAGGAGCCCCCATGACCGCCCCCTTGATGTCGCTCACCTGGACCGACCACGTCACCGGCCGCCAGGGCTTCCTGGTCGTCGACCGGCTGGTGCGCGGTGTGTCCAGCGGCGGGCTGCGGATGCGCCCGGGCTGCACCCTCGACGAGGTGGCGGGGCTCGCCCGCGGCATGACCATGAAAGAGGCGCTGCACTACGACCCCGAGGGCCGTTACATCCCTCTGGGCGGCGCCAAGGGCGGCATCGACTGCGATCCCCAGGACCCGGTGTCGTACGGCCTCCTCGTGCGCTACCTGCGTGCCATGCGGCCGTACATCGAGAGCTTCTGGACGACGGGCGAGGATCTGGGGCTCACCCAGGACCTGGTCGACCGGGCCGCCGCGGAGGCGGGGCTCGTGTCGTCGATCCAGGCCGTGTATCCGCTCCTCGACGACGAGGCGACGGCGCGACGGCGGCTCGCGGACGCCTTCGCGGTGGAGGTGGACGGCATCGGGCTCGACGAGCTGGTCGGCGGCTGCGGGGTCGCCGAGTCGGTGCTCGCGGCGCTGGACCGGGCGGACGTGCCGTACGCGGGGACGCGGGTCGCCGTGCAGGGCCTGGGCACCATGGGCGGGGCCACGGCACGGTTCCTCACGCGCGCGGGGCTTGCGGTCGTGGCCGTCGCCGACATCAAGGGCACGATCGCGAACCCGGCCGGGCTCGACGTGGACGCACTGCTCGCGGCGCGGGACGCGTACGGCACCGTGGACCGCGCCGTGCTGCGCCCCGGCGACCGCGAACTCCCGGGCGAGGACTGGCTGTCCACCGAGGCGGAGGTACTGGTTCCGGCGGCGGTGTCGTACGCGATCGACACCACGAACCAGCAAGGGATCACCGCCCGCTGGATCGTGGAGGCGGCCAACATGCCCGTACTGCCGGAGGCGGAGGAACTGCTCTCCGCGCGCGGGGTCGTCGTGCTGCCGGACGTGGTCGTGAACTCCGGGACGAACGCCTGGTGGTGGTGGACCCTGTTCGGCGACATCGGCGCCGACGCGGACGAGGCGTTCGCCCACACCCGGCGTTCGATGCGCGCCCTGATCGACCGGATGCTGGCCCGCGCGGAGGCCGACGGCACGACACCGCGCGCCGCTGCGCACGCCATCGTCGCGGACCGGCTGCCGGTCATCGCGGAACGGTTCGGCTGGTACCGGTGACGTACGGGACAACACCCCTGTCGGCGACGGATTAGGGTGACCGCGTGGCGAGAGTGCGGTTGAGCGTGGCGGAGCGGCGTGCGGAGTTGCTGCGGGCCGCCGTCGAGCAGATCGAGGCGCGAGGTGTCGCGGCGGTCAGGATCGCCGACGTGGCCTCGGCGCTCGGGGTGAGCAACGCGCTGGTGCTCTATCACTTCTCCACCAAGGAGAAACTGGTCGCCGCCGCCTTCACCTTCGCCGCCGAGGACGACCTCGCGCATCTGCGCAGACTGCTGGGACGCCGTACGACCGCGCTGCGCCGGCTGCGGGCCGCGGTGCGCTGGTACGCGCCGACCGGACAGGCCAAGGGCTGGCGGCTGTGGATCGAGGGCTGGGCGGCAGCACTGCGCGAACCCGCCCTCCTGGACGTCACGCGCGATCTCGACCGGCAGTGGAAACAGGCAATCGCCGAGGTCGTCGCCGAGGGAGTGAGCGCGGGCGAGTTCCACTGCCCGGACCCGGCCGCCGCGGCCCTGCGCCTCACGGCCCTCCTCGACGGCCTCGCCGTACAGATGACGGCGTACGCGGGCGCGGTGTCGCGCGCGCGGGCGCTGGAGTGGGTCGACGAGGCACTCGCCCGCGAACTCGGTCTGGAGCGGGCGGCGTTGACCGCTGCCTGACACGGGCGACCTCAAACTCCGGGTCCGTACCCTTTCGCGCGACGCGCCCGTCGCTCCGTCAGGCCACCGACTCGATCCGCATCTTGATGTCGTCCGGCGACAGCGCGCCCTTGGCCTCCACGTGGTCGCCCGAGGACTCGCCGCGCAACCGGCGCCCGATCCACGGCACCAGGTACTCGCGCGCCCAGTGCACGTCGTCGCGCCGGACGTCGAGCGGGCCGCGCGGCGGGAGCGGGGGCCAGGGCTGGTCCGGGTCGGCCGGGACCTCGACGCCGAGGACCTGGCCGGCGCGGAGCGCCACGCGCGTGTGCCCCTCGGGAGAGAGGTGGAGCCGGTCGCCGTCCCAGGCCCGCCGGTCCTGGACCGTCTTCAGGGACCACAGGTCGAGCACCGGACAGCCGTATCGGTCGGCGATGGCCCGCACATGTCCGTTGTAGGTGGCGATCTTGCCGCGCAGATGCTTGAGCACGGGCACGCCGCGGGTGTCGAAGCCGGTCGTCACCATGACGGTGCCGACGGCGGCGGTGAGGTCGGCGACCGCGCGTTCGAAGCGCTCGGCGACCTCGTCGGGGTCGGTGCCCGGACGGATGATGTCGTTGCCGCCCGCGGCCAGGGAGACCAGGTCGGGCCCGATCTCCTTGGCCCGGGTGAGCTGGTCGGCCACGATCTGGTCGAGCAGTTTCCCGCGCACGGCCAGGTTGGTGTACTCGAAGTCGCCCTCGGGCCGCCGGTCCGCGAGCAGTACCGCGAACCGGTCGGCCCAGCCGACCATCGCCCCGTCGGGCCCGGGGTCGCCGACGCCCTCGGTGAAGCTGTCCCCCAGCGCCACGTACGACCCGATCACTGATCTGTTGTCACTCTTCGAATCGTTAGCCACGGCAACCATAATTCACCCTGGTGTGTGACCTACGCGATCGTATTAAGGGGTTGACGGGCGGTGAGATAAGCCACTTGCAAAGGGTTGTCCAAAGTCGGAATAACCCCCTGATCAGGGGCGTTGACCGCGAAACTGCTTCGCACCGGGCTCCGGTGTCAGCCGACGGTGACGCCGTGCGAGCGGAGGTAGGCGACCGGGTCCACGTCCGAGCCGTAGTAGGGCGTGGTCCGGATCTCGAAGTGCAGGTGCGGGCCGGTGACGTTGCCGGTCGCGCCGGAGAGGCCGATCTGCTGGCCCTCGGTCACGGTCTGGCCGGCCGAGACGGACAGCTGCGACATGTGGGCGTACTGCGAGTACTCGCCGTCCGCGTGCCGGATCACGACCTCGTTGCCGTAGGCGCCGTCGTACGCCGCCGAGACGACCGTGCCCGCGGCTATCGCCTTGATGGTGGTCCCGGTCGGGACGACGAAGTCGACGCCCGTGTGGTAGCCGCTTGACCACATGCTGCCCGCGACGCGGTATCCGGTTCCGATGGTGGCGCCGGTCACGGGGAGGGCGTAGCCGGAGGAGGTGCTGGTGGTGTCGGCGCTCTGCTCGGCCGACGTGTCCTTCGACGAGGACGAGGACGACGAAGAGGACGAGGAACCGGACGACTTGGTCGTGCTCGTCGCGGCCTTCTGGCCGAGGGCGAGCTTCAGGCCCGGGTGGATCAGCGACGGGTTGCCGCCGATAGCCTCGCGGTTGTCCTGGTAGATCTTCTTCCAGCCGCCGGTGACGTCCTGCTCCTCGGCGATCTTCGCGAGATAATCGCCCGCCTTCACCGAGTACGTGGTAACCCCTGTCGACTTCGCGGTGACCGTTTTCTCGGTCGCCGGAAGGGACTGAACGGCCTTTTCCGGAGCGGAAGTCGAAGGTGCGGCATGGGCGCCGGCGGCCCCCATGAGCGGAAGGGCGAGCGCGGCGCCGCCAGTTCCCGCTACGGCTATCGAACGGCTGAGGCGCTGGGACTTCGGACGGCGGTGCTTACCGTTCGCGGGCATGACGAATTCCTCTCCGGCGCCTGCGAGGTGAGCTGTCGGGTGCGAGCTGGAGATGCCCGGCCGCGCGCTGGTCGCGACTTAACCCCTAGCCCGTTCCGGAGACCGGAACAGGCGTCTTACCTGTGGGTCCCCCGCTCCTGCCGCATACGGGTGGGTGTGTGCGGAGTCCGGTCGGCGGCAGGATTGGGCGTCCGTCCGGATTGGTGGCGAACGTAAGCGAGGAAGACGCAAAGGGACAAGCAAGAGGTTCCACGGTTATGTGTTTCTTGTGATCCCCTGCGGGAATTCACCGTCACCCTCCGTGAATTCCCCCGGGCCGCCATCCCTCAATACCCCTGAAAAAGCACGTCAATTACGTGAACATGACGAACGACGCACGGTCACGAATATGACGCTGATCACGTACGTTCCCCTCAGGTTCCTTTATTCCAGAGCGAGTTGGAACTAAGGCTGCAATTCGGGCAGAAGGCTCAGATGCGACGCAGCCGGAGAACCGTCGCATCGAGGTCACCGCGCAGCCCGGTACGCAGCCCGTGGTGCAACAGGACCGCACCCCGGTGGACTTCGCCCGTTTCGAGGCATTCGTACGACGCCGTCGGGTCGAGCCCGCGCAGCCGGAGTGCCGGTACCGGCTCGCCGTAGTGCTGTGCCTGGAGCAGGGCGAGGACGACGGTCCCGTCGCCGCGCACGTACTGCACGGCGCTCAGTCCGCCCGTCGGCGGGCGGAGCCGGTAGAGGTCGCCGTGCTGCACGAGCGGCCGGATCTCCTTGTAGAGGGCGACCCACTCGCGGGCCTCGGCGAGTTCCGCCTCGGTCCACTCCGAGAGGTCGCCGCCCACGCCGAGCACCCCAGCCATGGCGCTCACGAACCGGAAGCGCAGGCTGCTGACCCGGCCGTTGAGCTGGTTGTTCGGGCTGTCGGTGACCCAGGCGGCCATCACGCGCGCGGGGTGGATCTGGCTGAAGCCGTGCTGGATGGCGAGCCGGTCGAGCGGGTCGGTGTTGTCCGAGGTCCACACCTGGTCCGTGCGGCTCATGATGCCGAGGTCGATCCGGCCGCCGCCGCCCGAGCAGGACTCGAAGGCCACACCGGGGTGGGCCTCCCGCAGCCGGTCCAACAGGGCGTACAGAGCGCGCACATGGTCGACCCAGAGGCGCTGCGGATAGGCCTCGCCGGGCCAGCCGGCGTCCGTGAAGCAGCGGTTGAAGTCCCACTTCACATAGTCGATCGGGGCGCTGGAGAGGAGCCCGTCGAGCTGCTCCCAGAGGTACTCCTGGACGTCCTCGCGGGCCAGGTTGAGGACGAGCTGATTGCGGAACTCCGTCCGCTTTCGCCCCTCCTGGTACTGCACCCACTCCGGGTGCGCGCGGTACAGGTCGCTGTCCGGGTTGATCATCTCGGGCTCGACCCAGATGCCGAACTGCATGCCCTGGGCGTGCACGCGGTCGGCGAGCGGCTTGAGGCCGGCGGGGAAGCGGTCCGGGTTGGGGGTCCAGTCGCCGAGCCCGGCGCGGTCGCTGGTACGGGCGCCGAACCAGCCGTCGTCCACCACGAACAGCTCGACACCGACCGCCGCCGCACGCTGCGCGAGGGTCTCCTGCTGTTCCTCGGAGATGTCGAACTGCGTGGCCTCCCAGGAGTTGTAGAGCACCGGACGGTCCTGGTCCGCGTCCGGGATGACGTACGTCCGCTGGTACGAGTGCCAGGTGCGGCTGGCGCCCCCGAAGCCGCTCTCGCTCCACAGGCCCGCGAAGACGGGCGTCGTGAAGGACTCCCCCGCTTCCAGAAGCAGCAGCCCGGAGTCGTCGTACCCGGCGCCGCCGGTGATCTGCACGCGCGCGTCCGGGAGTTGGGCCACGGCGATCCGCCAGGACCCCGACCAGCCGAGGGCACAGCCGTAGACCTCGCCACGCTCCTCGGTCGCGTCGGTGTCGAGCGCGAGCCAGGGCAGGTGCTGGTGTCCGGTGTGGCCGCGCCTGCTGCCGATGACCTTCTCACCGTAGGTGAGGGAGGAGCGCACCAGACGCGACTCGGCGGCCCAGCGCCCGTGCACATGCGACAGCTGCCAGTCCTCCCGGTCGGGCAGCGTCCAGGTCGCGGAGTCGGCGCGCAGCAGCTCCAGCGGCTCGGCCCCGTCGTTGTCGAGGGTCGTCCAGCGCTCTACGACGTCGCCGCGCATCCGGTAGTGCAGGGTGATCGCCAGTCCGGCGTCGCGGAAGCGGAGCCGCAGCTCGTCGCCCTCCGTGTCGTACCGGTCGAAGCTCCACTCCGTGCCACGCCGCTCGGCCGTGCGCACCGACAGGGCGGGCCGTACGAAGCGGGGGCCGCCCTCGACCGGGTACTCCTCGCGTCCGTCGAGCGGGGACTCGAAGGAGGCGCCGCTGGGCAGCGGACGGGCGGCGAGTTCCTCGGCGTCGGCGAGTGCGATGCGGGGGCCCCAGTGGAGATGGAGCAGCTCGTCGTTCTCGGTGAGATGGACGGCATAACTGCTTGTAGGGCCCGACAGCACCCACGTACGGCCGTTCTCGGCGATGTCTGGCATACGTCCCTCACAGATTCCAACAGGCTCGATCAATCGCCAACATCATCAAGGGCTCGGGGGCCCGGAGGCAACGCCTGTGGACAACTGATTGCCCCAGGAATCCGATGTCGTATCGTCGGAAGCGTGCCCGCTGATGAGCCGCGTCGGGGGGCGGAGTGGGAGGAGCCCCCGTGACGCAACAGGTGCCGTCGACCGAGCCGGAGCTGGCCGGAGTGCGCAACTTCCGTGACGTGGGCGGGCTTCCGACGGTGGACGGACGGCGGGTGCGGTTCGGGGTGCTGTTCCGCAGCGGCCATCTGGCGCACGCGACCGACGAGGACGCGGTGTTCCTCGCCTCCCTCGGGCTGCACACGATCTTCGACTTCCGCAACGCGGCCGACAAGAAGCTCGAAGGGCCGGACGTCGAGCTGCCCGGGGTGCGGAATGTGAATCTGCCGCTGAGCGACCCGGCGGACGGCGGTGAGTTCTGGAAGATGGTTCGTGACGGCGAGATCGACCAGCTCCGCTCGATCCTCGGGGACGGCAAGGGCGCGGACCGCATGATCAGCTCGTACCGCACGCTCGTCACACGGCGCACCGCCGAGCACTCCCAGGTGCTGCGCTCGCTCGCGGAGGACAGTGTCCCGGTACTGATGCACTGCGCCGCGGGCAAGGACCGCGCGGGCCTGTCCATAGCCGTGACGCTCCTCGCCCTCGGGGTGGAGCGCGACGCGATCCTCGCCGACTACCTGGAGTCGAACGCCAAGCACCGCCGCTACAAGGTGCGCCGCAGCAACTCCTCCACCGCGGGCTACTCCCCCGAGGTGATGGAACTGCTCAGCCCTCTCTTCGACGCCCGCGCCGAGTATCTGACGGCTGCCTTCGAGACCGCCGAGGAGACCTGGGGCAGCGTGGACGCCTATCTGGAACAGGGGCTGGGGATCACCCCGGAGATCCGGGAGCGGCTGCGCGAGCGCCTGCTCGACTGAACGGACTCGACAGGCCGCCGCGGCGGGCTACTTGGCGCCCACGGAGAACAGCAGGTAGATGAAAGCCGCGAAGACGTGGCCTACGGCGATGTAGATGATGAGCCGTACCCACAGGGCGCGCGGGAACTTGTCCTCGATGTTGTTGCCGCTCATGGCGTCTCTCCGGTGATCGGGCCCAGGCACAGGGTGGCCGTGGGGCTCTGCAGCAGGGTGTGGACGAACAGGACCTCTACGCCGGTCTCGTCGGCGGCGGCGAGCCGGTGCGGGGTGAGCGAGTCGAAGTGCGCGCTGTCGCCCGGCGCGAGGAGGTGCGCGGTGTCGCCGAGGCGCAGCCGCAGCCGTCCCTTGAGGACGTAGAGCCACTCCTCGCCGGGGTGCACGCGCACGATGTCGCCCTGGGAGCCGTGCGGGATGCGCACGCGCAGCGACTGCATCCCGCGGCCGGGGGCGCCGGCCTGCCAGTACGTCCAGCCGCCCGCACGGGTCGGTTCCATGTCGGCGGCGCGGACGACGGCGTCCCGGTCGGCGACCGTCTCACCGAGCAGATCCGAGACCGTCGTACCGTAGATGCGGGCGAGCGCGAGCAGCATCGGCAGCGAGGGCTGGCGCAGCCCGGTCTCCAGCCGGGAGAGATGGGCGGGCGAGAGTCCGGCCGAGCGGGCGGCGGCCTCCAGGGTGAGGGAGGCGCGGCGGCGCAGGGCGCGGAGCTGTGGTGCGACGGTGGCCGGCAGGTCTTCGACCGGCCCGGCCGACTGTTCCGGCTCGGTCTCGGGAGAGCTCATGCTCTCCATTCAGCCGGACCTTTGCCTCTGCGGCAAATTTCTTGCCCCAGAGGCAAAAGCCTCGGCTCTGACAGCTCAGCGGTTGGCCACCGCCTGCTTCACCAGCGTCTTGCTGAAGTCCCACATCAGACCGCCGCCACTGTGCGCGTCGTCCATCACGGCGGTGAAGGAGTCCACGAACCGGTCCACCTCACGCTCGCCGACGATCAGCGGCGGGATCAGCTTGATGACCTCCAGGTGGTCGCCGGAGACCTGGGTGAGGATCCGGTGCCGCTGGAGCAACGGTACGACCACCATCTGCGCGAAGAGCCCCTTCCGCGCGGCCTGCAACATGGTCCAACGGCTGCGCAGCTTCAGCGACTTGGGCCTGCCGAACTCGATGCCGATCATCAGGCCCCGGCCGCGGACGTCGGCGAGCAGCTCGTACTTGTCGACCAGCGCGGTGAGCCGAGACCTCAACTGGTCACCGGTGGCACGGGCGTTGGCGACGATCTGCTCGTTCTCCATGACCGACAGCACGGCGAGGCCCGCCGCCATGGCCTGCGCGTTGGACCCGAAACTCGCCGAGTGGACGAGGACACGGTCCATGGACGAGTAGACCTTCTTGAAGATCCAGTCCTTGCCGAGGGTCGCACCGACCGGCACATAACCGCCGGACAACGCCTTGGCCACGCACACCAAATCCGGCTCCACACCCTCCTCGTGCTGGTAGGCGTAGAAGTCGCCGGTCCGGCCGAGACCGGTCTGTACCTCGTCGGCGATGAGCAACGCCTTGTGCTGGTGCAGGAGTTGCTGCGCGGCGCGCAGATAACCGGGCGGGGCCTCATGCACACCCTTGCCCTGGATCGGTTCGACGACGAGGGCGGCGACGTCACCCTTCTTCAACTCCCGTGCCAGCGCGTCGAGATCACCGAGCGGCACGGCCGTGTCGGGCAGCAGCGGGGCGAAGCCGTCCCGGAAGCCGTCCTCGCCGTTGACCGAGAGCGAGCCGGTGGTCAGGCCGTGGAAGGCGTGGTCGCAGTACAGGACGCGAGGTTTCCCGGTGGCGTAGCGGGCGAACTTGAGCGCGGTCTCGACCGCCTCCGTACCGCTGTTGCCGAAGAAAACCCGGTCCAGGTGCGGGCTGTGGGTGAGGAGCTTCTCGGCGAGGAGGCCGGGCAGCGGCTGGCAGTCGAAGCGGGTGAGGTCGGCGAGCTGGGCGTCGAGGACGTCGTGCAGCGCCTTGCGGACGACGGGGTGGTGGCGGCCCAGGCCCATCACCCCGAACCCGGCGAGCATGTCCAGGTAGTCGTTGCCCTCCGCGTCCCAGAAGTAGGCGCCCTCGCCCCGCTCGTAGACCTTGTCGAAGCCGATGGTGTGCAGCATGCGCGGGAGCTGGTGGTTGAGGTACTTGGCGTGCAGCTCGTAGCGCTCGGCTCCGCGCTCGGCCAAGAGCGCGGTGAGGTCGAACTCCTTGGTCATTCGGGTTTCTCCTTGGCTGCGTGGTCGGTCGTGTCCTTGACCGCCAGGCTTGCGCTGATCCGTCCGGCGACCTCGACGGGTGTGAGGCCGATGTCGGCGAGCACCTCGCCGCGTTTGGCGTGCGCGAGGAACTGCTCCGGAATGCCGAACCGCCGTACGGGGACGTCGACTTCGGCGTCCCCCAGCGCCAGCGCCACCGCGGCGCCGACGCCGGAGGCCCGGCTGTTGTCCTCGACGACGGCGACGAGGCGGTGTTCGGCGGCGAGGCCGGGGAGCGCCGGGTCGACGGGTTTGACCCAACGGGGGTCCACGACCGTGCAGTTGATGCCTCGGGCTTCGAGGAGTTCGGCGGCCTGGAGGCAGACGGGCGCCATCACTCCTACGGCGACGAGCAGCACCTCGGGGGTCTCAGCACCTCGGTGCAGGACGTCGAGGCCGCCCACGCGGTCGATCGCGGGGATCTCCGGTCCGACCGACTCCTTCGGGAAGCGGACCAGGGTCGGCGCGTCGTCTACGGCGACCGCTTCCCGTAGCTGGGCCCGGAGTTGGTCGGCGTCACGCGGCGCGGCGATGCGAAGACCCGGCACGACCTGGAGGATGGACATGTCCCACATGCCGTTGTGTGACGCTCCGTCAACTCCGGTCACTCCGGCGCGGTCCAGGACGAACGTCACCCCGCAGCGGTGCAACGCCACGTCCATCAGGAGTTGGTCGAAGGCGCGGTTGAGGAAGGTGGCGTAGACGGCGACGACGGGATGCAGTCCGCCGGTCGCCAGTCCCGCCGCCGACACGGCCGCGTGCTGTTCGGCGATGCCGACGTCCCACACCCGGTCCGGGAACTTCGCGGCGAACTTGCCGAGGCCGACCGGATGCAGCATGGCCGCCGTGATCGCCACGACGTCCTCCCGCTCCTCTCCGATGCGCAGGATCTCGTCGCCGAACACACTGGTCCAGGAAGGGCCGTTGGAGGGCACGAGGGGTTCGCAGGTGAGCGGGTCCATCACGCCGACGGTGTGGAAGTGGTCCTCCTCGTGGGCGAGGGCGGGTTCGTAGCCGCGCCCCTTCTCCGTGAGGCAGTGGACGAGGACCGGGCCGTGGAAGCGTTTCGCGCGGCGCAGTGCGGACTCGACGGCGCCGATGTCGTGTCCGTCGATCGGGCCTACGTACTTGAGACCCAGGTCCTCGAACATGCCCTGCGGCGCGAACGCGTCCTTGAAGCCCTTCTTCGCGCCGTGCAGCGACTCGTAGAGGGTGTTGCCGACGACCGGGGTGCGCAGCAGGACGCTCTTGCCCCAGGCGAGGACCTGCTCGTAGCTGTCGGTCGTGCGCAGGGTGGCCAGGTGGTTGGCGAGCCCGCCGATGGTGGGCGAGTAGGAGCGCTCGTTGTCGTTGACGACGATGATCAGCGGCCGGTCCTTGGCGGCGGCGATGTTGTTCAGCGCCTCCCAGGCCATGCCGCCGGTGAGCGCGCCGTCGCCGATGACCGCGACGACATGGCCCTTCTCGCCCTGCACCTGGCGGGCCTTGGCGAGGCCGTCGGCCCAGCCGAGCGCGGTGGAGGCGTGGCTGTTCTCGATGACGTCGTGCTCGGACTCCTCGCGCGAGGGGTAGCCGGAGAGGCCGCCCTTGCTGCGCAGCTTCGAGAAGTCCTGACGGCCCGTCAACATCTTGTGGACGTAGCTCTGGTGGCCGGTGTCCCACAGGATGCGGTCGGTCGGGGACTCGAAGACCCGGTGGAGCGCGATGGTCAGTTCCACCACGCCCAGGTTGGGCCCGAGGTGTCCGCCGGTCCTGGCCACCGCGTGGACCAGGAACTCCCTTATTTCTTCGGACAGTTCGCCGAGTTCCGCCTCGGACAGCGACTTCAGGTCGCGTGGTTGCCGGATGTTCTCCAGGATCGTCACGTCGGGCCCCCTTCGGTCCGTGCTGGTTCAGCTCACGGTGACGGCCGGCTCCCCCGCCGCGACGCCGTCCTGCTCCATCTGTTCGGCGATCTTCATCGCCTCCTCGATGAGGGTCTCCACGATCTTCGACTCGGGCACGGTCTTGATGACCTCACCCTTGACGAAGATCTGGCCCTTGCCGTTGCCGGAGGCGACTCCCAGGTCCGCCTCCCGCGCCTCGCCTGGTCCGTTGACGACGCAGCCCATGACCGCGACGCGCAGCGGGACCTCCATGCCTTCCAGGCCCGCCGTGACCTCGTCGGCGAGCTTGTAGACGTCCACCTGGGCGCGCCCGCAGGACGGGCACGACACGATCTCCAGCCGGCGGGGCTTGAGGTTCAGCGACTCCAGGATCTGGAGGCCGACCTTGACCTCCTCCACCGGCGGGGCGGACAGCGACACCCGGATCGTGTCGCCGATGCCCTCGCTGAGCAGTGCCCCGAAGGCGACCGCCGACTTGATCGTGCCCTGGAACGCGGGCCCGGCCTCGGTGACCCCGAGGTGCAGCGGATAGTCGCTCTGCGCGGCGAGCTGCCGGTAGGCGTTGACCATCACCACGGGGTCGTTGTGCTTGACGGAGATCTTGATGTCGTGGAAGCCGTGCTCCTCGAAGAGGGACGCCTCCCAGAGGGCCGACTCGACGAGCGCCTCGGGCGTCGCCTTGCCGTACTTCTGGAGCAGACGGCGGTCCAGGGAACCGGCGTTGACCCCGATGCGGATCGGCGTGCCGTGGTCCTTCGCGGCCCGCGCGATCTCCTTGACCTTGTCGTCGAACTGCTTGATGTTGCCCGGATTGACGCGAACTGCCGCGCAGCCGGCCTCGATTGCGGCGAACACGTACTTCGGCTGGAAGTGGATGTCCGCGATCACCGGGATCTGCGACTTGCGGGCGATGGTCGCCAGCGCGTCCGCGTCGTCCTGCGTGGGGCAGGCGACGCGGACGATCTGGCAGCCGGACGCGGTGAGTTCGGCGATCTGCTGGAGGGTGGCGCCGATGTCCGACGTACGGGTCGTGGTCATCGACTGGACCGAGACGGGGGCCCCGCCCCCGACCGCCACCGATCCGACCTGGATGCGTCGCGACACACGTCGCTCGGCGATCGGCCGGACCGGCATCTCGGGGACGCCCAGGGCTACGACGGTCATGACGTCAGTCGCGGTTTCCGGCGACGGTCTCGCGCATGGCCCGCAGGGACTCCTTGAGGGAGCCCATGGTGGCGAGGACGGCGGTGGGCTCGTAGCCGCAGTGCGCCATGCAGTTGGCGCAGCGCGGGTCCTTGCCGCGGCCGTACTTGTCCCAGTCGGTGTCCTCGATCAGCTCCCGGTACGTCGGGACGTACCCGTCGCTCATCAGGTAGCAGGGGCGCTGCCAGCCGAAGAGCGAGTAGTTCGGGATCGCCCAGGCCGTGCACGGGAAGTCGACCTTGCCCTCCAGGAAGTCCAGGAAGAGCGGGGAGTGGTTGAGCCGCCACTTCCTGCGGTTGCCGCCCGCGAAGGCCTTCTTGAACAGCTCGTGGGTCTGCGTGACACCCAGGAAGTGCTCCTGGTCGGGCGCCTTCTCGTAGGCGTAGGCGGGCGAGATCATCATCTCGTCGACCTTGATCTCGTCGTTGAGGAAGTTGAGCACCTCGATGATGGTCTGCGGGGTGTCCGTGTTGAAGAAGGTCGAGTTGGTGGTGACCCGGAAGCCGCGCTTCTTGGCCTCCTTCATCGCCTCCACCGCCTCGTCGAACACTCCCTCCTTCGCGACGGACTCGTCGTGCCGCTCACGCAGCCCGTCGATGTGCACCGCGAACGCGAAGTACGGCGAGGGCGTGAACTTGTCGAGCTTCTTGCGCAGCAGCATGGCGTTGGTGCAGAGGAAGACGTACTTCTTCTTCGCCACCAACTGCCGCACGATCTCGTCGATCTGAGGGTGCATCAGGGGCTCGCCGCCCGCGATGGACACCATCGGCGCACCGGATTCGAGCACCGCCCCGACGGCCTGCGCCACCGGCATGCGCTGCTTGAGCACGCCCGCCGGGTGCTGGATCTTGCCGCAGCCCTCGCACTTCAGGTTGCACGCGAAGAGCGGTTCCAGCTCCACGATCAGGGGGAACTTGTCCCGCTTGCGAAGCTTCTGTTCGGCCAAATATGTAGCGACCTTGATGGTCTGGCGCAGCGGCATGGCCATCTGGCTCACCTCCGGGGGAGCAGCAAAGAACGGTGCCATTCGAAGAAAGCGGGAAGAACGGATCGAAGAACGCGGAAGGCTGATATTCCACCGCGCACCGTGCCGATCCGGACGAGTTCATGTTCAGGAGCGTCCACGACCACCCGTACGGCCGCAACCGGGCGCACGCCCGTACGCACGGCGCTCAGCAGCGTGGCCGCCGACTCCATGTCGACCGCGATTGCGCCGGTCGCGAGCAGATCCGACCGTTCCTGTCCGCGGACGACGTGATCGGAGCCGGCGAGGGGGCCGGTGTGGACGGTGCGTCCGGGCAGGGCCCGCACCAGTTCCTTGACGAGCAGCTCGGTGCCGACGCACGGAACGGTTCCGCGCGGGTCCCTGGTCTCCTCGGCGACCACCAGGTCGCCGGGGTGCATGCCGGGGGCGAGTCCGGCGCAGAAGCCCGTGGCCAGTACGGCGGCCTCGGACAGCGCCGGGTCGGCGAGGCGCCGGGTGACGGCCTCCTCGGCCGCCTGGGGCCCCATCCCCGTCTTGAGGAGGGTGACCGGCCCGCCGGCGCCGGAGCGGTCGCCTGCGCGCAGGGCGAGGTGCTCGATGCCGAGCGCGCAGGCGATCAGCAGCGGCGGCCCGGCGGGCTGTGTGCTCATCAGCCCCCCTTGGTCGGAGAGAACGTGGTCTGGGAGAACGGTTCTCCGTGCACGAAGCGCCCGAGCGCGGTGAGCGGAAAGACCTGCCGGTAGAGGTGGTAGTTGATGGAGAAGTCCCACGGGAACCCCGTGCCGGTGAAGTAGGGCTCGTCCCAGGACCCGTCCTCCCGCTGGGTCGTGGCGAGCCACTCGACACCACGCTCCACGGCCTTGGAGTCCCGCTCCCCGGCCGCGAGCAGGGCCATCAGTGCCCAGGCCGTCTGCGAGGCGGTGGAGGCGCCCCGGCCGCTCCATTCCTTGGCGTACTTGTAGGAGCGCAGGTCCTCGCCCCAGCCGCCGTCGTCGTTCTGCACGGTCTCCAGCCAGGTGACCGCCCGCCGGATCGCCGGGTGCGAGCCGGGGATCCCGGCCGCGGCGAGCGCCGGTACGACGGACCCTGTGCCGTAGACGTAGTTGACGCCCCAGCGGCCGAACCACGAGCCGTCCGGCTCCTGTTCGGCGAGCAGCCACTCGATGCCGCGCCGGGTGCGCGGGTCGTGGGCGAGGCCCTCGACGGCGAGCATCTCGACGACGTGCGCGGTGACGTCCGCCGACGGCGGGTCGATGACCTCGCCGAAGTCGCAGAACGGCAGTCGGTTGGGGAAGGGGCTGGTGTTGTCGACGTCGAAGGCGCCCCAACCGCCGTTCTTCGACTGCATTCCGAGGTTCCAGCGGACCGCGCGTCCGGCGGCCCGGTCCAGGCGCTCCGGGTCGTGATGTCTGACCCGGCGCAGTGCGAGCACGACCTCGGCGGTGTCGTCGATGTCGGGGTAGTTGTCGTTGTGGAACTCGAACGCCCAGCCGCCCGGCGGCAGTTGGGGCCGTTTGACCGCCCAGTCGCCAGGGCGGACGATCTCCTCCCCGAGCATCCAGTCGGCCGCCTTGACCAGTTGGGGATGGTCGGCGGGTACGCCCGCGTCGGCGAGCGCGATGGTCGCGAGGCAGGTGTCCCACACCGGGGACTGGCAGGCCTCGATCATCCGGGACCCGTCCTCGCGCCAGACGGCGAACCGGTCAAGGGACTCAAGTCCCGCACGCATCACGGGGTGTTCGAGGTCGTAGCCGAGCAGGTGCAGGGCGATCACCGAGTACACGGCCGGCGGTTGGATGCCGCCCCAGCAGCCGTCGTTCTCCTGCCGCTCGATGATCCAGCGCGCGGCCGACTTCATGGCCGCCCCGCGCAGCTTGCGCGGCGCGACCTTGCGGTAGAGGTGCAGCGCCTTGTCGAGCCGCTGGAAGGCGCCGTCCCAACTCACCACCGGGGCAAGGGGCTTGACCGGGTTCGGGTTGTCCGGGTCGGTGTGGAGTTCGTCGAGCGGGAAGGGCGCGGGCCGTACCGGCCGCTTCGCGGAGACGACCGTCAGCGGGACGATGGTCTGCCGGGCCCAGCATCCGAAGTCGTAGATGTTGAGCGGTGCCCAGGTGGGGAAGTACAGGAGTTCCGGCGGGAGTTCGGGCAGGTCGTCCCACTTCCACCAGCCGAACAGCGCGAGCCAGATCCGGGTGAAGACCCGGGCCGAGGCGATCCCGCCCCGCTCACGGACCCACGCGGACGCCTTCGCCATGTGCGGGGCGTCCGGTGTGTCACCGGCCAGGCGGAGGGCGACGTACGCCTCGATGGTGGTGGAGAGTTCGCCGGGGCCGCCGTAGAAACTGGCCCAGGCGCCGTCCTCGCGCTGCTCGCCGCGGATGAAGAGTGCGGCGGCCTGGGTCGTCGACTCCTCGCGGATGCCCAGGAACTGACGGAGCAGCAGGTCCTCGGCGTCCATGGTGACGTTCGTCTCCAGGTCGCCCTTCCACCAGCCCTGGGCGTCCTGCTGCGAGAGCAGGAAGTCGGTGGCGCGCTGTACCGCGTGTGCGGCGGCGTCGTGCACCCCGGCCGCCACGGGGGTGTTGATGTCGGTTTCGCTGGCCGCGGCAACACGGGGAGGCATGGCCCCGGTGCTTCCGTCGGTCGTCGCTGTCATGGCTTCCCCTTCGTGCAGTGGCATGTCTCTGCTGTGGGTCCGCCGTCGGCCGGTACTCGTTCGTTCGCAGCACCGGCCGGCGACTACGCGAGGGCTATTCGACCGATAGTGATCATCTCTTTCGTACGACGACGAAGTCGGCGAGCGCCGTGAACTGCGCCCGAACCCGGTCGGGCATGTCGATGGCGTCGAGGGCCTCGATGGCGATGGTGTGCTGACGGCGTGCCTCTTCGGCGGTCCACTCGCGGCCGCCGGCCTCCTCGATGAGCGCGGCGCGGGCCGCGAACTCCTCCTCGGAGAAGTTCTCGAAGTCGCTGCTCTTGGCGTCGGCGGCGAGGATCTCGCCGAGCCGGTCCGAGGCGGGTCCGCCCGCCGCGAGCGCCGCCACCACGGGCAGGGACTTCTTGCGCTGGCGCAGATCGCTCCAGGCCTGCTTGCCGGTGGCCTCCGGGTCGCCCCAGATGCCGAGGAGGTCGTCGACGGCCTGGAAGGCCAGGCCGAGGTGGTGGCCGTACTTCTCCAGGACGTCGGCGGTGCGGTCGTCCGCACCGCCGAGCACGGCCCCGATGGAGGAGGCGCAGGCGAGCAGGGCACCGGTCTTGTTGCCCTCCATCTCCAGGCACTCCTCGACGCTGACGCGGTCGCGGTGCTCGTAGGAGATGTCCTGCGCCTGTCCGTCGATGAGGGCGCGGGTCGCGGTGGTGAGGCGGCGGGTGGCGCGGCCGGCCTCGACGGTGCCGAGCTCCAGCAGGACCTCGTTGGCGAGCGCGAACAGGGCGTCGCCGACAAGGATGGCCTGCGCGGGGCCGTGCACCTTCCAGACGGTGTCGCGGTGCCGGCGCTGTTCGTCGCCGTCCATCAGGTCGTCGTGCAGCAGCGAGAAGTTGTGGACCAGTTCGACGGCCACGGCGCCGGGGATGCCGGTCTCGGGGGAGGCGCCGGTGACCTCCGCGGAGAGCACGGCGAGCGCGGGGCGTACGGCCTTGCCGCCGTCGCCGGCCGCCGGGTTGCCCTCGGCGTCGATCCAGCCGAAGTGGTAGGCGGAAACGGTGTCCATGGGGGGAGCCAGGCGGTCCACGGCCGCCCGCAGTACCGGTGTGGCAAGGGTCCGGCCGCGCTCCAGGAGCGCGGACACGTCCACCGCGTCGGCAGCCGTCTCGGCCGGGGGCACAGTGGGCACAGTCTCTCCTCTTGTTGCGGTACCGGGGGTGCGGGGGTCGCCTGCCGCCTGCTGATCGAGCATCACGCCGCCTCCTCGACTTCGAAGAGGTGACGGGGGCGGGGCCGGCCCAGGGCAGCGAGTGCGGCGTCCGCCGCGCTCACCCCACTGCGGACCGCACTCTCCATGGTCGCGGGCCACCCTGTGGCGGTCCACGCTCCGGCCAGGTACAGGCCGGGGGCCTTGGTGCGGGCGCCGGGCCGCAGCCGTCCGACGCCGGGGGCGGGAGCGAACGTCGCGGTGCGCTCCCTGGTCACGAAGAAGTCCTTCACCTCGGCGCCGCGCGCACCGGGCAGCAGCCGCTCCAGCTCGGGGAGGTAGCGCTCCCGCAGCGCGGCCACGGGCTCGTCGATCTCGTCGTGCACGGCGGACTGGGACAGCGCCAGGTACTGGCCGTCCTTCAGCCCGGACGCGTCGGTCCGGTCGAACACCCACTGCACGGGCGTGCCGAGAGCCGCGAAGAACGGCCGGGCGAGCACCTTGCGGTCGTAGACGACATGGATGTTGAGGATCGGCGCGGTGTCGATCGCGAGCAGCCGCCCGGGGTCGTCGAGGGCGCCGTCGGGCAACAGTTCGTGGGCCTCGCGCTGCGGTACGGCGAGCACGACGGCGTCGGCGACGAGATTCTCGCCGGGAACCTGAACGGTCCAGCGCCCGTTCTCGTCTGTAGAGACGGAGGTGACGCGTGTACGGACTTCGGTGCGCACGCCCGCGGAGTCGAGCGCCTTGCGGGCGAGCCGGTCGTGCAGTTCGCCCAGCGGGACGTGAGCCCAGCCGATGTCGGCCGCGCCCGGGTCGGAGAGCAGACCGGTCTTGAACACCATCGCGGCCAGCGCCAGCGAGGAATCGCCCGCTACCGCGTTGAGGGTGGCGACCCCCACCAGGTCCCACAGTGCCTCGACGGCACGCGCCGACTGACCGTGCGCGGTCAGCCAACTGCCGAAGTTCTGCGCGTCCAGGGCCGGATCGGCGAGGTCGAGCCCTTTGAGGGCGAGTGCGGCACGGCCCACTTTGGCGCGCTCGGCGAACGAGAGATGCGGGTACGTCGCGAGGCTGCGCCCCAGATGCAGGGGCACGGGCAGCGCGTCGCGCCGCAGTCTGCCGAGCCGTCGCCCCTCGGGGCGGTTCGCGTCGAGTACGGGCACGTCGAGACGATCCTGCAGCGGAGCCAGCGCCGCGCCCTCGATGCGGTCGAGGAACCAGCGGTAGGCGGTGCAGCAGCGCAGATACACGTGCTGTCCGTTGTCCACGGTGAGTTCGCCGCGCTGGAAGGAGAAGGCGAGCCCGCCCAGGCGCGGTCGGCCTTCGAGGAGGGTGACGCGGACTCCGGCGTCGGCGAGCGCGAGTGCGGTGGTGATGCCGGCGAGCCCGCCGCCGACCACGACGGCATGCCGTACGGTCCGTCCCGCCGGTGGATCGGCGGGCAGCCCGTCGGGCTGCGTCCCGTCGCTCATCGTGCACTCCCCCCTGCGTACCCGCCGTGGCAGGTCGTTGCAGTCAGGGACGCCACTTCACACCGGAGGGTTGCGTGCCGCATTCCTCCGGTGACATCACCTTGGCCCACTTTGTCCATCAGGTGCGCCTCCTGAGGGTCCTTCGCGTGACGTGCCGGGTGTCCAGACCGGACAGGCCGCGCACGGCGACGTAGGCCTTCTCGCGGCCGGGCAGCGAGACCCGGCCGCGCAGTACGGCCTCCGGCTCGCGCTCGATGCGGTCCAGGAGGCGGCGGTAGATGCCGGCCATGGCGGCGACACAGGCGCCGCTGCGGCGGTCGAGCATGGGGAGCAGCCGGTAGCCCTCGGCGAAAAGGGTGCGGGCCCGTCGCACCTCGAAGTGCACGAGACCCGCGAAGTCGGAGCCCTCCGGTGGGGTCGGCCCGTTGAACCCGGCCGAGCACCCGAATTTCGCGAGGTCGTCGGCGGGCAGATAGGTACGGCCGCCCTCGGCGTCCTCGCGGACGTCTCTCAGGATGTTGGTGAGCTGGAGGGCCAGTCCAAGCGTGTCGGCGTACTCCGAGGCGCGCTCGGCGCCGCGCGCCCCCGCCTCGGTGCCGAACACACCGAGCGAGAGCCGCCCGATCGCCCCCGCGACACACCGGCAGTAGACCTTCAGGTCGTCCCAGGTCTCGTAGGTCTCGCCCTGTACGTCCATCAGGACGCCGTCGATCAGCTCATCCAGGCCGTCGAGCGGGATCGGGAAGGCATCGGAGGCGTGGGCGAGAGCGACCGCCACCGGGTCGGTGTCGTCCTCCTCGACCTTGCCTTCGCGAACCCGGGTGAGCAGCGCTCGGGTGTCCTCCAGGCGCGCCGACTTCACGTCGGTCGCCAGCGTGCCGTCGCCGATGTCGTCGACACGCCGGGAGAACGCGTACAGCGCCGACATCGCGCGGCGCTTGGGCGTCGGCAGCAGTCTGATGCCGTACGCGAAGTTACGTGCCTGCTGTCCGGTGACGGCCTCGCAGTAGCTGTAGGCGGCGAGTACCGGTGCGGACATGTGCGGTGCAGACTCCACGCTGCGGATCACCCCTCTCCTCGCAGAGTCACGCCCACCTCGCGCAGCAACTGGATCTTGCCGGGCTTGGGCGGGCCGGGAAGTACGTCGTATTCGGCGGCGACGATCGCTCGGATCGCCGCCCTTCCCCCCGCCACGAACCCCGCGAGCAGCAGCTTCAACCTGCCGTGGACGCTACCCACCAGGGGGGCGCCTTCATTCAGGAGATCGCGGGCGCGTTCTGCTTCGTATGCAACCAGTGCGCGCACCGATGCGCCCGCGGAGGGCGTGGCGAGATCCGCTTCCTGGACGTGAAAGCGCTTCATGTCCTGGGCGGGCAGGTAGATGCGGTCGCGGCCGAGGTCCTCGGCGACGTCCTGCAGGTGTTCGACGATCTGAAGTGCGGTACAGATCGCGTCGGAGTGCCGGACCCGCTCGGGGGTCTCGGTGCCGGTGACGCCTAGAACGAGGCGGCCGACGGGGTTGGCGGACAGTTCGCAGTAGGCGAGGAGATCGTCGTAGGTCTCGTAGCGCGTGACGAGCTGGTCCTGGCGGTTCGCCGCGATCAGGCCGAGGAAGGGCTCCGGGGTAAGCGCGCACCGGCGGACGGTCGGCTGGAGGCGGCGCAGCAGGGGGTGGCCCGGGGTGCCGTCGAAGACGCGGTGCAGATCGGCCTCGAAGGCGTCGAGGAGGAGCAGACGGTCCTCGGCCTCCGCGGGCGACACACCGAGCAGCCTGGCGTCGGCGCCGCCGGGGGCCAGGTCACCGTCGCCGATGTCGTCTACGAGGCGGGCGAATCCGTACACCGCCATGAGGTCGGTGCGCCAGGCCTTGGGCAGGAAGAAAGGCGCCACGGGGAAGTTCTCACCCGCGGCCTTGTCGAGTGTGCCGCGCTCCGGATCACCGGTGGCGGCGGTGCCGGTTCCCGTCACCGTTCACTGCCAGGGGCGGGGACGGCACATGCTTCGGTGAGCTGGGGAGTTTCCGTAGCCATTGCCGTCACATCTCCCGTTCTACACTGCCGACCCAATACACACTATTTCGGACACGCCGCCCAGTCGTCCGCACAGATACCCGCAGAAGGCTGTCGCGCATTATCGCCCCACTTGCCGCTATTCGGCACCGGTACAGCTTACGTTGTACAACGCAGCGAGCTTCCTCGGGGTGTCCTGCACATCACAACAACACACCGATTGGCGTCAAGATTCCTTCGGCGGCGCCGAGTTGACGTTTCCTTTGCAGACGCAGGGCCCCGCCGGAACAGTTCCGGCGGGGCCCTGGGAAGCGTTCTGGGCTTTTGCGCCCCTGTGCGAGTGGACTACTTGCCCGTGAACTTCTCGTACTCCTTGAGTACTTCTTCGGTCGGGCCGTCCATCCGCAGTTCGCCGCGTTCCAGCCACAGCACCCGGTCGCAGGTGTCGCGGATCGACTTGTTGTTGTGACTGACCAGAAACACCGTGCCCGCGGACTTGCGCAGCTCCCGGATGCGCTCCTCCGAGCGGACCTGGAACTTGCGGTCGCCGGTGGCCAGCGCCTCGTCGATCATCAGGACGTCGTGGTCCTTGGCGGCGGCGATGGAGAAGCGCAGGCGGGCCGCCATTCCGGAGGAGTAGGTGCGCATCGGGAGGGTGATGAAGTCGCCCTTCTCGTTGATACCGGAGAAGTCGACGATGTCCTGGTAGCGCTCCCTGACCTGCTCGCGGGTCATGCCCATGGCGAGCCCGCCCAGGATGACGTTCCGCTCGCCGGTGAGGTCGTTCATCAGGGCCGCGTTCACGCCGAGCAGCGAGGGCTGGCCGTTGGTGTAGACACGGCCCTTCTCCGCGGGGAGCAGGCCGGCGATGGCGCGCAGCAGGGTCGACTTGCCGGAGCCGTTCGAGCCGATCAGGCCGACGGCCTCGCCGCGGTAGGCGACGAAGGAGACGCCCTTGACGGCGTGCACCTTGCGCACACCGCGCTCCTCGCCGCGCTTGACTATGCGGCTGAGGGCGGAAGTGGCGCTGCCCTTGCCGGTCTTGGCGCCGTGGACGCGGTAGACGATGTGCAGCTCGTCCGCGATGACGGTGGGGATCAGGTCCGCAGGGGTCTGCTGAAGGGTCTGCTCAAGATTCTGCTCAGCCACGGCCGTACCGCTCCTCCGCCTTCCAGAAGTACACGAAACCTCCGACGAACAGGACCACGGCCCAGAAGGAGGCGATGGCCCAGACGTGCGGGGGCAGGTTCGACGCGCCGTAGCCGTCGATGAGCGCGAAGCGCATCAGGTCCATGTAGATGGCTGCCGGGTTCACCTGGAGGAAGCGGACGAACAGCTCGGAGCGGCCCTCCATCATCTTGCTGATGGAGAACATGACGCCCGACGTGTACATCCAGGTGCGCAGGATGAACGGCATCAGCTGGGCGAGGTCCGGGGTCTTGGCGCCCATCCGCGCCACGATCAGCGCGAGCCCGGTGTTGAACAGGAACTGCAGCACCAGGACCGGGACGATCAGCAGCCAGGACAGGCTGGGGTAGCTGCCGAAGCCGACGACGATGATGAACAGCACGATCATCGAGAACAGCAGCTGCTGGAGCTGCTGGAGCGCGAAGGAGATCGGCAGCGAGGCGCGCGGGAAGTGCAGTGCGCGCACCAGGCCGAGGTTGCCGGAGATCGCGCGGACGCCCGCCATGATCGAGCTCTGCGTGAAGGTGAACACGAAGACGCCCGTGACCAGGAACGGGATGTACACGTCGCGGGACATGCCCCGGCTGGCCTTCAGGATGACGCCGAAGATGAAGAAGTACACGGCCGCGTTCAGCAGCGGCGTGGCCACCTGCCAGAGCTGGCCGAGCTTCGCCTGGCTGTACTGGGCCGTCAGCTTCGCCTGGGAGAAGGCGAGGATGAAGTGGCGGCGTCCCCAGAGCTGGCGGACGTACTCGGCGAGTCCGGGGCGGGCACCGCTCACGGTCAGCCCGTACTTGGCGGCGAGCTGTGCCGCCGTGAGGCCCTCGTCGGGCGACGGCCGCGGGCTCACCGCGACTCCGCCGTCATGCGTTGTCTCACTCAAGGGTGGATGCCTTCATCTTCGGATTCGTCTTACGACTGTCTTGTGTTCGTCTTACGGAATTGTGCTACAGGACGCGACACGTATCCGCCGACGGGCACATTCCCGGGGCGTCCGCGCGCCCGGCGCGCGGTCCGCACCTTCGAACTTGTCTGTCAGATCACGGGGGGACGGCCCAGGCGGGTCAGCCGCCACACCGTACGCCACTTCATGGGCCTGCGCGGTCCGCACGGAGTGGTCCAGCCCTCCTTGAACCCGCCGAACCAGGCATGCAGGGCCGGGCGCGAGGGGCGGCGCAGGAGGGTGAGCAGCAGCCATACCCCGAGGTAGACGGGGACGAGGGGCGCGGGGAGGTTGCGGCGGGCCAGCCAGACCCGGTTGCGGGCGACCATGCGGTGGTAGACCGCGTGCCGTGAGGGCGCGGTCGTCGGGTGGTACAGGACCATGTCGGACCGGTAGTCGATCATCCAGCCCGCGTCGAGGGCCCGCCACGCGAGGTCGGTCTCCTCGTGGGCGTAGAAGAACTCGTCCGGGAGTCCGCCGACCTCGGCGAAGACCTTCGTGCGGACGGCGTTGGCGCCGCCGAGGAAGGTGGTGACCCGGGAGGAGCGCATCGGGTCGGAGGCCCGCAGTCGCGGGACGTGGCGGCGCTGGGTGACCCCGGTCTCCGGGTCGGCGATGCGGAAGCTGATGATGCCGAGGCGGGGGTCGGCGGCGAAGGCCTGCCGGCACAGCTCGGCGGTGTCGTGCTGGGCGAGGAGCCCGTCGTCGTCGAGGAACATCACTATGTCGACATCGCGACCGCCCGGCCCGAAGCCCTCCAGGCCGACGTTGCGGCCACCGGGGATGCCGAGGTTCTCGGGCAGTTCTATGGTCCGGACGCCTTCGGGGACGTCCGGGACGGGCGAGCCGTTGCCGACGACGACCGCCTCGACCCGGTCGCCGTCCTGCTTGGCGACCGAGTCGAGCAACGCCCGTAGTTCGTCGGGGCGGTTGCCCATGGTGATGATCACCGCGCCGACCTTCATGCCGCTCACTTCAGCCTGCTCGACGCGAGGATCGACACGAGGTGCAGCAGGGTCTGCAGCAGCGCGATGCCGGCCAGTACGGCGACTCCGAGCCGCGAGTAGAACAGGTCGCCGCGCATCTGGTCCACGATCGCGAGGACCAGGATCAGCAGGGACGCCTCGATGCCGAGGATCAACCGGTGGAACTTGAAGGCGGCGGCGGCCCGGCGGGCCAGCGCCATCCCGGAGGACCGCATCTCGGCCGCCGACTCCTGGACCGGTGCCTTGCCGGTCTGGTGGCGGGCGACCCCCACCAGGTCGGTCTCGGCCTTGATCAGGATCGCGCCGAGCGCGGCCAGCGTGCCGAGGAAGGCCCACAGCCAGTCGATACGGCCGCTGCCCCACAGGTCGGCGGCGCGCAGCCCGAAGCCGACGAGCACGGCCGCGTCGGTGAGGTAGGCGCCGACCCGGTCGAGGTAGACCCCGGCGAGGGAGTACTGCTTGCGCCAGCGGGCGATCTCGCCGTCGACGCAGTCCAGCAGCAGGTACATCTGGACGCACACCACGCCGAGGACCGCGCCCGTGATCCCCGGCACCAGCAGCGCCGGGGCGGCGAGCACGCCGAAGACGGTCATCAGGTACGTGAGCTGGTTGGGCGAGACCCTGGTGTTCACCAGGTAGCGGTCCACCCGCAGGGACACCTCACGCATGTAGAGGCGTCCCATCCAGTGCTCACCGCTGCGCCGGTCCTTCACCCCTGCGGGGTGGACGACGGGACGGAGTTCAGCTACCGATGGCCTTGACATAGTCGGCGTAGATGTCCTTGATCTGGTCGGTTTTCAGGTCGAGGTGTTCGAGGATCGTGTAGCGGCCGGGGCGGGTCTCCGGAGCGAACTCCACCGCGCGGACGAACTCGTCCACCGTGAAGCCGATCTCCTCGGGCAGCACCGGCAGTCCGTGCCGGCGCAACACCTCGGCCATGTACGCCGATTCCTCGTGGGCTCCGCGCAGGTACATCGCGAAGGCCGCGCCCAGTCCGCACTGCTCGCCGTGGGCGGCGGCGCGTTTGGGGAAGAGCAGGTCGAAGGCGTGGTTGATCTCGTGGCAGGCGCCGGAGGACGGGCGTGAGTCGCCCGACACCGACATGGCGATGCCGCTGAGGACGAGCGCCTCGGCGAGCACCTGGAGGAAGGCGTTGTCGCCGACCCCGCCCGGGTGCCGCAGTACGGCCTCGCCGGCCTGCCGGGCCATGGCCGCGGCGAGACCGTCGATCTTCTCGCCGGTGACGCGGTTGGCGAGTTCCCAGTCCGCGATCGCGGAGATGTTGGAGATCGCGTCCCCGATGCCCGCCCGCACGAAGCGAACCGGTGCCTCGCGGATGACGTCCAGGTCGATGACGACCGCGATCGGGTTCGGCACGCCGTAGGAGCCGCGGCCCGCGTCGTTGTCGAGGGTGGCGACCGGCGAGCACAGGCCGTCGTGCGCGAGGTTCGTCGGTACGGCGACCAGGGGCAGGCCGATGCGTGCCGCGGCGAACTTGGCGCAGTCGATGATCTTGCCGCCGCCGAGGCCGACGACCGCGTCGTAGTGACCGGCCTTCATCTCGCCGGCCAGTTCGATCGCGTCGTCGAGGGTGCCGCCGCCGACCTCGTACCAGGTGGCGCCGGGCAGGCTGGGTTCGAGGCGGGCGCGCAGCCGGGCGCCGGAGCCCCCGCTGACCGCGACCGCGAGCCGGCCGGAGTGCGAGATGCGCTGGTCGGCGAGGACGCAGGCCAGGTCGTCGAGGGCACCCGGGCGGATGTCGACGACGACGGGCGAGGGGATCAGCCGGGTCAGTACAGGCACGCGATCTCCCGCCCCTTGGCCAGATCGTCGTGGTTGTCGATCTCGACCCACTTGACGTCGCCGATCGGGGCCACGTCGATCCGGAAGCCGCGGTTCACGAGCTCCTGGTAGCCGTGCTCGTAGAACTGCTGCGGGTCGGTCTCCCACACGGTCTTGAGTGCGTCGGCCAGCTCGGACATGGCGTCGCCCTCGATGAGGGTGACGCCGATGTACTCACCGGTGGCCTCGGCGGGATCCATCAGCTTGGTGATCTTCGTCATGCCCTTGGCGGGGTCGACGACGACCTTCATCTCCTCGTCCGCAAGGGACTTGACGGTGTCCAGCGCGAGGATGATCCGCTTGCCGTCGCCGCGGGCGGCGAGCAGCGTGTGCTCGACGGAGACCGGGTGGACGGTGTCGCCGTTGGCGAGGATCACGCCGTCCTTGAGGGCGTCACGTCCGCACCACAGGGAGTAGGCGTTGTTCCACTCCTCGGCCTTGTCGTTGTCGATGAGGGTCAGCTTGAGGCCGTACTTCTGCTCAAGGGCCGCCTTGCGCTCGTACACGGCTTCCTTGCGGTAGCCGACGATGATCGCGACCTCGGTCAGACCGATCTCGGCGAAGTTGCCGAGCGTCAGGTCCAGGACCGTCGGTTCGCCCTCTATGCCCGCGGGCCCCACCGGCACCAGAGCCTTGGGAAGGCTGTCGGTGTAGGGGCGCAGACGCCGTCCGGCGCCGGCCGCCAGCACGAGGCCGATCATGCGGGTTCTCCTTCATCGTGTACGGCGGGCGCCCCTGCGGACACCCAGAAGCGGATGCTCTCGACGAGCACCAGCAGGGCCACGGCCACGGCGAGGACCGTGAGCGCGACCGTGAACTGCGACGCGGTGAGCGCGGCGGCGAGAACGGTGACGAGCAGCGTCCGTCCTTCGTGCCCCCCGGTGGCGCGCACCAGCCAGGCCGGGGGCGCCCCGGCATTGCCGCGGATGCGGTACACCGTGTCGTAGTGATGGTAGGCGACGGCGGCCACCAGGCCGAAAGCCGCAGGAAGCGCTCCGTTCACCTCCGCTTTGGCCGCGAGGATCAGGACCGTGCAGTATTCGGCCGCCCGGAAGAGCGGGGGGACCAGCCAGTCGAGGGAGCCCTTGAGGGGGCGGGACAAGGCCTGGCCGGCGGTGATCGCGTAGACGAAGGCGCCCGCCACGGGGGCCCAGGTGACGCCGGAGAAGAGGGACACGGCGAGGACAGCCGTACCAGCGAGCGCGATCAGGAGCGGTGCGCCGAGGCGGGCGGGGTTCACCCGGGCCACGAACGAGGCGATCGGCCCGCTGTCCGCGAGGTCCGCCAGTGCCCGCGCCGCGCGGTCCGTCCGGGTCGCCTTGCGGGTCAGCGAGCGCAGCACCCGGCCCGCCGTCGTGTACGTCGCCGCGAAGGCGCAGCCGACGAGGAGGACGTAGAAGGTGATCCGGGGTGTGGTCACTGCCGTGAGGACGGCGATCATCGCCCATCGTTCGCCGATGGGCAGGACTATCATCCGGCGCACCCAGACCGTCCAGCCGACGCTGTCGAGCTTGTCGGAGAGGGCGGCGGTGGGGCTGGTGTTGGCGGTGGCGTCGTGGTTGGCCTCGTTGAAGGAGAAGTCCACGACGTGCCGGCAGGTCTGCAGGATCATCGCGCCGAGCGCGAGCGCCCATACGTCGTCGCCGCCGCGGGCCGCCCCCAGCGCGAGGCCGGCGTAGTAGGCGTACTCCTTGGCGCGGTCGAAGGTGGCGTCGAGCCAGGCGCCGAGCGTGGAGTACTGGAGGGCGTAGCGGGCGATCTGTCCGTCGACGCAGTCGAGGACGAAGGAGAAGAGGAGCAGCACCCCGGCCGCGACGAATCCGACGCGGGTGCCGGTGGCCGCGCAGCCCGCCGCGATGATCGCGGTGAGCAGCGAGGCGGTGGTGACCTGGTTCGGGGTGAGGCCGCGGCGGGCGCACCAGCGCGCGATGTAGCGGGAGTACGGGCTGATGAAGTGGGTGGTGAAGAAGCCGTCGCGGGACTTCACGGCCGACTTCAGGCGTACGGCCTCGTCGTCGACGGCGGCGACGGCCTGCCGTGCCTCGCTGCCGGCCTGCGCGTCGGCGGGGACCGTGGCGACGAGGCTGCCCAGCTCGGGGCGGTACACGTCGCAGCCGTCGGCGTCGAGCGCGGTGACGATGCGGTCGGCGAGGTTGTCGAGGAGCGTCGTGCCGGTGCTCGCCGAGTTCTCGCGGGCGACCGCGCGGGTCAGCGCCTGGCGGCCTGCGGGCTGGGCGGTCACGGCGCCCGGTACCGCGGCGAGCGGGAAGCGGGGGTCGGTGAGGCCGAGGCGCAGCGCGTGCAGGTGGCCCACGAAGCGGGCGTCCACGACGGCGACGCGTCGGTCGCCGGGGACCGCCGCCAGGAGCGTTTCCGCCTCGGTGGTGTCAGCGGCGATCCGGACGTCGAAGCCGAGCGAGCGCAGATCGTTCTCGATCGACGATCCGGGGACCGGCTGACCGGTGAGGATGGCGGTCGACAACCGAACTCACTCCCTGGGTGCCGACGCTCGGGCGCCGGTCATGTGCATGGTGGTGGCGCCCAACGGGTGGCACCCGGGCGGCATGTCGGCAGAGGCTATCGGATGCTCTCAAGCCCGTGTTCACCGGCCGTTCATGGCCTGATCAACACGGTCTGACAGCGCCTCCGCCGAGATCATCATCAGGGATTCGGGGCCCGGCCGACAAACCGCACCCGCCAGACCGGGCATCGCGGGACATTGCGGAGGCCCTCTCCGGATCGGCATAGGGTGAATGCCCATGACATGGCTGATCACCGGCGGAGCCGGATACATCGGGGCCCATGTGGCACGGGCGATGGCGGACGCCGGGGAGCGCGTCGTCGCCCTCGACGATCTCTCGGCGGGGAATCCCGCACGCCTTCCGGCGGACGTCGCGCTCGTCCACGGCTCCTCGCTGGACGGCGGCCTGCTGAAGCGGGTGTTCGCCGAGCACGAGGTGACGGGGGTCGTCCATCTCGCGGCGCGCAAGCAGGTCGCCGAGTCCGTGGCACAGCCGACGCGCTACTACCGGGAGAACGTGGGCGGCCTCGCGACCCTCCTGGACGCGGTGGCCGGCGCGGGCATCAAGCGGTTCGTGTTCTCGTCCTCGGCGGCGGTCTACGGCGACCCGGGCGTGGACCTGATCACGGAGGACACCCCGTGCGCGCCGGTGAACCCGTACGGCGAGACCAAGCTCACCGGCGAGTGGCTGGTCCGGGCGGCGGGCGCGGCGCACGGCATCAAGACGGTGTGCCTGCGCTACTTCAACGTGGCGGGCGCGGCGGCGCCGGAACTGGCCGACACCGGAGTCTTCAACATCGTCCCGATGGTCTTCGACCGGCTCACCCGCGACGGGGCCCCGCGGATCTTCGGCGACGACTATCCGACGCCCGACGGCACCTGCATCCGCGACTACATCCATGTCGCCGACCTCGCCGAGGCGCATCTGGCGGCGGCCCGGCGGCTGGCCGACGGGAACGCGAGGGGCGACCTGACCGTGAACATCGGCCGCGGGGAAGGGGTTTCGGTCCGTGAGCTGGTCACGGTGATCGGTGAGGTCACCGGGGACCGGCGGCCGGCCGTCGTCGAGGGGCGGCGTCCCGGGGACGCGCCGCGGGCCGTCGCCTCCGCCGAGCGGGCCGCCGTAGAACTCGGGTGGACGGCTCGGCGTGGGGTGCGGGAGATGGTCGAGTCGGCGTGGCGCGGGTGGCAGTTGCACCACGGGCACTGATCCCGGCACCCTCCTGAATCGTCGTTCGTTTGCGCAGGTCAGGGCATATGACAACGGTGTTCAGTGCCGCGTTGCCCGATACCCCCCACCCGTAGTTCACTGGGGTCTCCGGCAGCGATCAGGAGGGCGGCTTTCCATGGGGGCAGGGCACGACCACGGGCACTCGCACGGCGCTCCTGTCACCGGTACGGCGGCGGCCGCGTACCGGGGCAGGCTGCGGGTCGCGCTGGGGATCACGCTCACCGTGATGGTGGTCGAGGTCGTCGGCGGGCTGCTCGCGGACTCCCTCGCGCTCATCGCGGACGCGGCCCACATGGCGACGGACGCGCTGGGCCTCGGCATGGCGCTGCTCGCGATCCACTTCGCGAACCGCCCGGCAACCGGCAACCGCACCTTCGGTTACGCCCGCGCGGAGATCCTCGCCGCGCTCGCCAACTGTCTGCTGCTGCTCGGCGTCGGCGGATACGTCCTGTACGAGGCGGTCCAGCGGTTCGTCACGCCCGCCGACACCGAGGGCGGGCTGACCGTCGTGTTCGGTCTGATCGGCCTGGTCGCGAACATGATCTCCCTCACGCTGCTGGTGCGCGGCCAGAAGGAGAGCCTGAACGTGCGCGGCGCGTTCCTGGAGGTCGCCGCCGACGCGCTGGGCTCCCTCGCGGTGATCATCTCCGCCGTGGTGATCCTGACGACGGGCCGGCAGGCCGCCGACCCGATCGCCTCGCTCGCCATCGGCCTGATGATCGTCCCGCGCACCCTGAAGCTGCTGCGCGAGACCCTCGACGTCCTGCTGGAGTCGGCCCCCAAGGATGTCGACATGCAGGATGTCCGCGCCCACATCCTGGCCCTGGACGGGGTCGAGGACGTCCACGATCTGCACGCGTGGACGATCACCTCGGGCATGCCGGTACTCTCCGCACACGTCGTCGTCCGCTCGGACGTGCTGAACGCCATCGGCAACGAGAAGATCCTCCACGAACTCCAGGGCTGCCTCGGCGACCACTTCGACGTGGAGCACTGCACCTTCCAGCTGGAGCCCGGCGGGCATGCGGAGCACGAGGCGAAGCTGTGCCACTGACGTTCGCACGAGATTCCCGTACGGCTTCATGAGGTTCCCGTACGGCTTCCGCACTGACGGAAATCGACAGAAATCGATCGACTTCGACGGAACGCAGCCGTCCGGCGCGCACCCGCGTCCTCACTGCCACAGCCCCACCCCCCGGACGGTTCCACCGTCGCCGCGCCGGGCACGATGAACTGCCGGGAGTGCCGGATCCGTACGGCAGACTTGGCTCGTAGACCGAAGTGAAGGATGGGTATGCCGATCACACCTGCCACCGCGACGCACAACTCGTCGAACGGCAACGCTGAAGCGATCTTGCTCGAACTGGTCGACGAGAACGGCGTGACGATCGGCACCGCGGAGAAGCTCGCCGCCCATCAGCCGCCGGGGCGGCTGCACCGCGCCTTCTCCGTCTTCCTCTTCGACGAGCAGGGCCGGCTGCTGCTCCAGCAGCGGGCGCTCGGCAAGTACCACTCCCCCGGCGTGTGGTCCAACACCTGCTGCGGCCACCCCTACCCGGGCGAGGCGCCCTTCGCGGCGGCGGCCCGACGGACGTACGAGGAGCTGGGGGTGTCCCCGTCGCTGCTCGCCGAGGCGGGCACGGTCCGCTACAACCACCCGGACCCGGACTCGGGCCTGGTGGAGCAGGAGTACAACCACCTCTTCGTCGGCATGGTGCAGTCGCCGCTGCGGCCGGACCCGGAGGAGGTGGGTACGACCGCTTTCGTGACCCCCGCCGAGCTGGCGGAGCGGCACGCGAAGGACACCTTCTCGTCCTGGTTCATGACGGTCCTGGACGCGGCCCGTCCGGCGGTCAGGGAGCTGACGGGCCCGTCCGCGGGCTGGTGACCTCCTCGGCTACGTCACCTGCGCGGGTTTGAGCGGCAGGGCGGCCCAGATCACCTTGCCGCCGCTCGCCGTGTGCTCGACGTCGCAGACGCCGCCCGCCTCCCGGGTCACCTCGCGTACCAGGAGCAGTCCCCGACCGCCGGTCTCGTCGTGGTCGGCCACCAGGGCGGTCGGGCGGTAGGGGTGGTTGTCCTCGACGGACACCCGCACCCACTCGGCTCCGACGGCGATCTCCACGGCGAGGGTCGGCGACAGCAGCACCGCGTGCCGGACCACGTTGGTGACCAGCTCGGAGACGATCAGCAACAGCCCCTGCAGCAGGTCGTCCGAGAGGGGCACGCCCTGCCGGAAGAGCAGGTCCCGTACGGCGTGTCGCGCCTGCGGGACGGAGGCGTCGACGGCGGAGGCGGTGAACCGCCAGACTCCTTCGTACGGCAGCGGGTCCGGCGGGGCGGGGGCGGGGACGGGATCCGGGGGATCGTCTCTGCCGCCTTCTGGGCGTGGGGCTGACCCTCGCCCGTGGTTCTCCATCGTCCGGTCGCCACCCTTGCGCTCGATTGTCACCACACGACGAGTGTTGGCACCGACCCGCGCCACCCCGGACGCCTGAACAGAAGTCAGCAGGTATCGGGCGTCTTCCGACCACTTCCGCACGATATGGTCGTCTGTCGGACCGCTCGTGTTCCGATCGTGCCGACTTCGCGAACTCTTCCGGTTGTACGTAGCATCCGGCGCATGGAGCCCCACCTGCTGCACGACGTCACCGACTCGGTCGCTACCGTCGTCGTCCACCACCCCGGCAAGCGCAACGCGATGACCGCCGAGATGTGGCGTTCGCTGCCGCCGCTGCTCGACGCGCTGGCCGCCGATCCGGCCGTACGGGCGCTCGTGCTGACCGGTGAGGGCGGGACGTTCTGCGCCGGGGCCGACATCTCGACGCTGCGGGAGTCGGCGAGTGAGGCGCAGGGGCTGTCGGTGCTCGCGGAGGAGGCTCTCGCGGCGTTCCCGAAGCCGACGTTGGCTGCGATCCGGGGGCATTGCGTGGGCGGCGGTGCGCAGTTGGCGGCGGCCTGTGATCTGCGGTTCGCCGAGGAGGGCGCGCTGTTCGGGGTGACTCCGGCGAAGCTCGGGATCGTGTATCCGGCGTCCGCCACCCGGCGGTTGGTGTCGCTGGTGGGTCCGGGGGCCGCCAAGTACCTGCTGTTCTCGGGCGAGTTGATCGACGCGGAGCGGGCGCTGCGCACCGGGTTCGTCGACGAGCTGCTGCCCGAGGGCGAACTCGTCAAGCGGGTCACGGAGTTCACCCGGGTGCTGGTGTCCCGCTCGCAGTTGACGCAGGCCGCGGCGAAGGAGTTCGCCGACGGGCGTACGGACAGGGACGGTTACTGGGCGGAGCAGGTGCGCGGCAGCGGCGACACCGCGGAGGGCGTCGCCGCGTTCCTGGAGCGCCGCGCGCCGCGCTTCACCTGGACTGCATCAGGGAGTGCGTCAGAAACTACGTCAGGATGAAGCGGCTGCTCGCGCGGAACCTCTCGACGAGGTGCGCGGGCGCCTTCTGCGGGGACCCCGCGTCGTAGGGCGGCTGCGGGTCGTACTCGGTCAACAGGTGTATGACCTGGGCGTGTTCGTCGCCCGCGATCCGGCCGAGCAGGGTGAGGCCCATGTCGATGCCGGAGGAGACATCGGCCGCGGTGGAGACGGGCCCGTCACGGACGTAGATCGGGTCGGGGTCGACCGTCACGGTGGGGTGGTCGCGGGCGAGTTTGGCGCAGTACGCCCAGCAGGTGGTGGCCCGGCGACAGTCCAGGAGGCCCGCCTCGGCGAGCAGGATCGCCCCGGTGCACACGGAGACCAGCCGCTCGGCGCGCGGCCCGTACGCGCGCAGCCAGTCGGTCACGCGCGGGTCCGGGGCGCGGGTCCCCGGGCCGCCGTCCAGGGAGGCCGTACGGATGCGACAGGTCCCCGGGGCCGGTGACGTCGAGGCTCTGGACGTCGTCGAACAGGACCACCAGCACGGTTCGCGTGCCGTCGATTCTTCGCGTTCCTCGTGACGGCCGCAATGACGGGCACCCCACCTTTCCTGCCATCCCGTGCCCACCCCTGGAGACCGTACCGACCAGTCGGTAACGTGGTCGTCATGACTACTGCCGCCGTCGATCCCCGTGCCGGGCGCCGCTGCCACAACGCGCTCAACTCCCTGCACGCCACGCTCTACTTCTCGCCCGACCTGGGGCGGGAACTGTCGGCTCTCGGAGTCAGGGACTCCAAGGCCGTCAACTTCGCCGTACGCGCGGCGGCGATGGGACCGGTCGGTCCTGGCACGGTGACGGCGACCTTCTACAACTACAAGTACGAACTCGTGGCCCGACATGTACCCGCCGTGTGGGAGACCGTCTCCCCGGAGCAGGTCCTGCACGCACGCGCGCGTGCCGTCGACGCCACCCTGCGCCGCCTGCTGGGCGACGACGTGGTGGCGTCGGAGGAGATGGCCGAGGCGGCACGGCTGGCCCTGCGGGCCGCCGAGGCGTGCACACGCTCCGCCCGGCCCCTGTATGCCGCCTACGCCGATCTGCCGGTCCCCGATGAGCCGCATCTGGCGTACTTCCACGCGGCCACGCTGCTGCGCGAGCACCGCGGCGACGGTCATCTGGCCGTCCTGATGTCCGCCGAACTCGACGGTCTGGAGGCCGTGGTCACCCACACCGCGACCGGCAAGGGCATGACCCCGAAGTGGGTGTTCGGCACGCGCGGATGGAACCAGGAGGAGTGGGACGCCGCATCGGGACGACTCCGGGAGCGCGGGCTGCTCGACGGGGACGGCGAGTTGACGGAGGCGGGCATCGCGCTGCGCGCCGGGATCGAGGCGGAGACCGACCGGCTGGACCGGGCGCCGTACCAGCACCTGGGGGCCGAAGGCGTCGTACGACTGACCGAATTGGCGACCGGCTTCGCGCGGCGCGCACTCGCCGCCGGGGCGTTTCCGCGGGATCTGGTCGGCAAGGCCTAGGGATCGGACCCGCAGGACAGCGCCCTGATCCCCGACTGTCGGTGTCACCTGCCACAATTGCCGCGCAACCTCAGTGGAGAAGGCGGTACGGGCGTGACGACACCCCTCGTAGGGTCCATCGAAGGCAGGATCGCCGAGGAGCTCGGCGTACGGGAGCGGCAGGTGAAGGCTGCCGTCGAGCTGCTCGACGGCGGTTCGACGGTGCCCTTCATCGCCCGCTACCGCAAGGAAGCGACCGAGATGCTCGACGATGCGCAGCTGCGCACGCTTGAGGAACGGTTGCGTTATCTGCGGGAGCTGGAGGAGCGGCGGACCGCGATCCTCGAATCGGTGCGTGAGCAGGGCAAGCTCACCGAGGAGTTGGAGGCGCAGATCCGGGCCGCCGAGACCAAGGCGCGCCTTGAGGACATCTACCTGCCCTTCAAGCCCAAGCGGCGGACGAAGGCCCAGATCGCGCGTGAGGCCGGCCTGGAGCCGCTCGCGGAGGGGCTGTTGGGCGACCCGTCCGTGGAACCGCTGGCCGCGGCTGCCGCGTTCGTCGACGCCGACAAGGGTGTCGCCGATCCACAGGCCGCCCTGGACGGTGCCCGGGCGATCCTCACCGAGCGGTTCTCCGAGGACGCCGACCTGATCGGCGAGCTGCGTGAGCGGATGTGGGGGCGCGGGCGCCTCGCCGCGAAGGTGCGGGACGGCAAGGAGGAGGCGGGCGCCAAGTTCGCCGACTACTTCGACTTCTCTGAGCCGTTCACCGCGCTGCCCTCGCACCGCATCCTCGCGATGCTGCGCGGCGAGAAGGAGGACGTCCTCGATCTCGTCCTGGAGCCCGAGGAGGCCACCGAGGGGCCTTCTTCCTACGAGGGGATGGTCGCCCACCGCTTCCAGGTCCTCGACCGCGGCCGGCCCGGCGACAAGTGGCTTCAGGACACGGTCCGTTGGGCCTGGCGCACCCGCATTCTCGTGCACCTCGGCATCGACCTGCGGCTGCGGTTGCGCACGGCGGCCGAGGACGAGGCGGTCAACGTCTTCGCCTCGAACCTGCGTGACCTGCTGCTCGCCGCCCCGGCCGGCACGCGCGCGACGCTGGGCCTCGACCCCGGTTTCCGTACGGGGGTGAAGGTCGCCGTCGTCGACGCCACCGGCAAGGTCGTGGCCACGGACGTGATCTACCCGCACGTCCCGGCCAACAAGTGGGACGACGCCCTCGCCAAGCTGGCCCGCCTCTCCGCCCAGCACTCGGTCGAGCTGGTCGCGATCGGCAACGGCACGGCGTCCCGCGAGACCGACAAGCTCGCCGGTGAACTCATCACCAAGCACCCGGAGTTGAACCTCACCAAGGTGATGGTGTCCGAGGCCGGCGCGTCCGTGTACTCGGCGTCCGCGTTCGCCTCGGCGGAACTGCCCGACATGGACGTGTCGTTGCGCGGAGCCGTCTCCATCGCGCGCCGACTCCAGGACCCTCTTGCGGAGTTGGTGAAGATCGACCCCAAGTCGATCGGTGTCGGCCAGTACCAGCACGACCTGTCCGAGGTGAAGCTGTCGCGTTCGCTGGACGCGGTGGTCGAGGACTGTGTGAACGGCGTCGGTGTCGACGTCAACACGGCCTCCGCGCCGCTGCTTTCACGCGTCTCCGGCATCACCTCCGGCCTCGCCGAGAACATCGTGTCGCACCGTGACGCCAACGGCCCGTTCAAGTCGCGCACCCAGCTGAAGAACGTCGCTCGGCTCGGCCCGAAGGCGTACGAGCAGTGTGCGGGCTTCCTCCGCATCCGGGGTGGCGACGACCCGCTCGACTCGTCCAGCGTGCACCCCGAGGCGTACCCGGTGGTGCGGCGGATGGTGAAGACGGCGGGCAGCGAGGTGGCCTCGCTGATCGGCAACACGTCGGTGCTGCGCTCGCTGAAGCCGACCGAGTTCGTGGACGAGACGTTCGGTCTGCCGACGGTGACCGACATCCTGAAGGAGCTGGAGAAGCCGGGGCGCGACCCGCGGCCCGCGTTCAAGACGGCCACCTTCAAGGACGGCGTCGAGAAGATCTCCGACCTGGCGCCCGGGATGGTCCTGGAGGGTGTCGTCACGAACGTCGCCGCGTTCGGGGCGTTCATCGACGTCGGTGTCCACCAGGACGGTCTTGCGCATGTCTCCGCGCTGTCGAAGACGTTCGTCAAGGATCCGCGGGACGTGGTGAAGCCGGGTGACATCGTCAAGGTGAAGGTCCTCGACGTCGACATCCCGCGCAAGCGGATCTCGCTGACGCTGCGGCTGGACGACGAGGCGGCGGCCTCCGGCGGGGAGCGGGGACAGCAGGGTGGGGGTGCCCAGCGCGGGCAGCGGAGCGGAGGGCGTCCTCCTCAGCAGCGCCAGCAGCAGCGGCAGGGCGGCCAGGGTGGTGGGTCGCGGCAGGCGGCTCCGCCGCCGGGTAACAGTGCGATGGCTGATGCTCTGCGGAAGGCGGGATTGTTGGACCCGGGGAGGAAGGGCAAGCGCTGACGGCTTCGCCGGTCAGGTGGTGGGGAGCTGCGGGCCGGTGGGGGCTGGTCGCGCCCACGCGGCGGAGCCGCATATCGACTCAGCCCCGCGCCCCTGGGGTATGAACGCTGAGCAGCGAAAATGGGTGGACGTCGATCATCTCGCCGACAGACTGGGGGCATGATCTCACCGGACTTCAAAGCCGACCTGCGCGTCTTTCTGCAGGACTCCCGTGACGCACTGTTGTGGAAGCTCGAAGGGCTGTCGGAGTACGACATCCGGCGGCCGATGACGCCGACCGGTACCAATCTGCTGGGGCTGGTCAAGCATCTGGCCGGGGCCGAGGCGTTCTACTTCGGGACGGTGTTCGGGCGGCCGGTCGACGCGCCGGAGTTGTGGATCGCGGGGGACGCCGAGCCGAACGCGGATCTGTGGGCGACGCCGGGCGAGACGCGTGAGCAGATCGTCGGGGACTACCGGCGGGTGTGCGCGCACTCGGACGCGACGATCGAGGCGCTGCCGCTGGACACGGTCGGCCGGATTCCCGGTGAGCGGGGCAACGACATCACCCTGCACCGCACGCTCGTCCACATGATCTACGAAACATCCCGGCACGTCGGCCACGCCGATGTCGTACGAGAACTCGTCGACGGGTCGGTGGGACAGCGGGCCGGGGGCGACAACATGGCCCCCGGCGACGCGAGTTGGTGGGCGGAGCACCGGGACCGGGTGGAGCGGGCGGCGAAGGAAGCCGAGCGCGGTCTCTAGCGTTGCTCCGTCACCTTCCCGTCCGCCACCCCCAACCGCCGCGTCACCTGCACCGCGTCCAGCATCCGGCGGTCATGCGTGACCAACAACAGCGTGCCCTCGTAGGCATCGAGCGCCGACTCCAACTGCTCAATTGCCGGCAGGTCCAGGTGGTTCGTCGGCTCGTCCAGGACCAGGAGGTTCACCCCGCGGCCTTGGAGAAGGGCCAGCGCAGAACGGGTTCGCTCACCCGGGGACAGGGTCCCCGCCGGACGCATCACGTGGTGCGCCTTGAGCCCGAACTTGGCCAGCAGTGTGCGGACTTCGGCGGGCTCGGTGTCCGGTACCGCCGCGCAGAACGCGTCGAGCAGGGACTCCGTGCCGTGGAACAGCTGCCGGGCCTGGTCGACCTCGCCGACCAGGACACCCGAGCCGAGCGAAACCTGTCCCGCGTCCAATGGGATACGGCCGAGCAGCGCGCCCAGGAGGGTCGACTTGCCCGCGCCGTTCGCGCCGGTCACGGCGACCCGGTCCGCCCAGTCGATCTGCAGGGACACGGGGCCGAAGCTGAAGTCGCCCCGCCGTACCTCCGCGTCCCGCAGGGTCGCGACGACCGCGCCGGAGCGGGGCGCGGACGCGATCTCCATGCGCAGTTCCCACTCCTTGCGGGGCTCCTCGACGACATCGAGGCGTTCGATCATGCGCTGGGTCTGGCGGGCCTTCGCCGCCTGCTTCTCGCTGGCCTCGCTGCGGAACTTGCGGCCGATCTTGTCGTTGTCGTTGTTCGCCTTGCGGCGGGCGTTCTTGACGCCCTTGTCCATCCAGCCGCGCTGCATCTGCGCGCGGTCCTGGAGCGCGGAGCGCTTGTCGGCGTACTCCTCGAAGTCGTCGCGGGCGTGCCGGCGGGCCACGTCCCGTTCCTCCAGGTAGGCCTCGTAGCCGCCGCCGTAGAGGTTGATCTCCCCCTGGGCCAGGTCGAGTTCGAGGACCTTGGTGACCGTGCGGGTGAGGAACTCCCGGTCGTGCGACACGACGACCGTGCCGGCGCGCAGGCCGGAGACGAAGCGTTCGAGGCGCTCCAGGCCGTCGAGGTCCAGGTCGTTGGTGGGCTCGTCGAGCAGGAAGACGTCGTAGCGGGAGAGCAGCAGCGAAGCCAGGCCCGCTCTCGCCGCCTGGCCGCCGGACAGGGACGTCATCGGCTGGTCGAGGTCGATCGCCAGGCCGAGGGTGTCGGCGATCTCCTCGGCTCGCTCGTCGAGGTCGGCGCCGCCGAGGTCGAGCCAGCGTTCCAGGCTCGTCGAGTAGGCGTCGTCGGCGCCGGGAGCGCCGTCCACCAGTGCCTGGGTGGCCTCGTCCATCGTGCGTTGCGCCTCGGCGACTCCCGTGCGGCGCGCCAGGAACTCGCGCACGCTCTCGCCCGGGCGCCGCTCCGGCTCCTGCGGGAGGTGTCCTACGGTCGCGGCCGGCGGGGAGAGACGCAGCTCGCCCTCCTCGGGGGCCAGCAGCCCGGCGAGCATCCGGAGCAGGGTGGACTTGCCCGCGCCGTTGGCACCGACAAGACCGATCACATCGCCGGGGGCGACGACGAGGTCGAGCCCGGTGAAGAGGGCGCGGTCGCCGTGTCCGGCGGCGAGATTCTTGGCGACGAGAGTGGCAGTCATCAGACCGCCGATCCTAATCGGTCCCCTTCCCCGCCCGCGCCGCGGTATTCAGCGCGCCATCGCCTCCACCAGCACGCTCCCCGTGGTGCGGGCCACGACGAAGGACTCGCCCTTCACCGCCTTCGCGTCCAGGGCGATGCGGTGGCGGCCGGGTTCCAGGACGCCGTCGAAGACCTCCTGGGTGTGGCTGCGGTAGAGGCGGTCGAGACGGTACGCCGTCACGCGCACCCGGCACGGGGAGGTGACCTCGATGCCCGCCTCGCCGTCGGCGGCGACCAGGCGGGTCAGGCGGTGCTGCTCGGCGGGGCGGCGGTCCAGGGCGTGCTCGATCTGGGCGACGAGGAGCGGGACGATGGGGGCGAGGCCGTCGACGTGGGCCACCTCCACCCCGGCGCGGTCGAAGGCGGCCCGTACAGCGGCACGCTCCTCCTGGGTGACGGCCCGGCCGAAGGCCACGGCGCCGTAGCCGCGCAGTTCGTCGGCGGGGACGTGGGTAGCGTCGCCGGTGATGTCGGCGCCGATGCCGATGGCGCGGAGGGCTGCGGCGAGCTTGGCCAGGACGGCGACGCGGGCGCCGATCAGCAGGACGCGGCGTTTGGCGGCCGGGGTCTCGGCGCTGTCGATGAGGGAGTCGAGTGCCGCGCGGTACTCGGCTCCGGCGAAGCGGAAGGGCCCAATGCCGTGGTAGCCGTTGCGCTCCAGGTCGGCGTGCCCGTCGGTCTGCCAGGCGAAGTCCCGCCAGATGTAGTCGGTGCCGTCCCGCTGGATGACTGCGGTGACGGCGCCGCAGGCCAGGTCCGCGCACTCGGGGCAGCCGTAGATGATGTGGCGTCCGCCCTCCAGCGGTGCGTCCGCCTCCAGGAGGAGGCTGCGGACCTGTGCGGTGAAGATCGCGGGTGGGACGTCGGAGGCGAGTGGGGAGACGGCGTCGAGGTCGGTGAGCTGGAACAGCAGCGGACGTCCGTCGACGATGAAGTCGACGAAGTCGCGGTGCACCTGGTAGCCACCGTCCGCCAGGACTTCACCGGCACGCATCGCCGGTGCCAGGCCGAAGGTCGCGTATTCGGCAGACATGGTGTGAGTATCCCCAGAGCGATGGACATATGAGCACTGCATGACATATTCCGCTAACGTCCCGGCATGGAGAGCAACGGGCGTGGCGAAGTGATCGTGGTCGGCGGGGGCATCATCGGGTTGACGACGGCCGTCGTGCTGGCCGAGCGCGGCGCCCGTGTCCGGGTGTGGACGCGGGAGCCCGTCGAGCTGACGACCTCGGCGGTTGCGGGCGGGCTGTGGTGGCCGTACCGAATAGAGCCGGAGGCGCTCGTCGGCGAGTGGGCGCTCCAATCGCTCGTCGTGTACGAGGAGTTGGCGGCGTGGCCCGAGGAGACGGGCGTACGCATGGTCGAGGGTGTACAGGGTGAGACGCGGCTGGACGAGCTGGGGCCGTGGGCGGCCCGGGTGCCGGGGCTGCGGGCGGCGCGGGCCGAGGAGTACGCGGGCGGCGGGCTGTGGGCGCGGTTGCCGCTGATCGACATGTCGACCCATCTGCCGTGGCTGCGGGAGCGGTTCCTGAAAGCGGGCGGGACGGTTGAGGAGCGGTCGGTGACGGATCTCTGGGAGGTTCCGGCGGCCGTCGTGGTCAACTGCACGGGGCTGGACTCCCTGGACCTGGTGCCGGATCCCCTGATGCGGCCCGTGCGCGGTCAGCTGGTCATCGTGGAGAACCCGGGGATCACGACATGGCTGACGTCGGTCAACCACGCGGCGGACACGTCCACGTACTTCCTCCCGCAGCCGGGTGGGCTGATCCTCGGCGGTACGGCCGAGGAGGACGCCTGGTCGATGACACCCGACCCCGCGACCGCCGAGGCGATCATCGCCCGGTGCGCGGCGATCCGGCCGGAGATCGCCGGGGCGCGGGTGCTGGAGCACCGGGTGGGGTTGCGGCCGACGCGGCCCTCGGTGCGCCTGGAGCGTGAAGTACGGCGCGACGGGCGGGTGTTGGTGCACAACTACGGTCACGGTGGCGCGGGGATAACGGCGGCGTGGGGGTGCGCGCGGGAGGCGGCGGCGCTGGCGGGGGTGGCCTGACCGATCGCCGGCGCAAGCTCCGGCCGAGTCCTGTACGAGATGTCGGCGATCGGCGTGCTCGGGGTGGGGCGGCGGAGCGCACTCGCGCCGCCGCCCCACCCGGAGCCGGTGATCAGTTGCCGGGGACCCGCTGCGCGGTGCGCGGTGCGCGTACGCCGTCGAGGGTCTCGGCCGTGGGTGTCGTGGACCTGCTGCCCGCCGTGGCCTTCGCGAACGCCGACGCACCGCCGACGAGCGGGAGTTGGGCCGAGGTGCGGGACAGGTTCAGGCTGAGGGTCGGGGTCGTGGACGGCGGGTCGATGAGGTCCTTGTCCGTGCCCGCGACGATCAGGGCGAGGCGGTGGCCCGCCGGGACGACATGGTCGGTCGCGGCCAGGTCGAGGGTGATGGTGTACGCCTTGCCCGGGGTGAGCGGTACGCCCTTGAGGTCGGAGGCGTAGTTGCCGAGGTCGGCCCAGCCGCGGCTGAAGACGGTGTAGTCGACTGCCGTCGTCTTGGCCTGAGTTGCCAGGAAGCAGGCGCTGTCGCCCGCCGTGCTGTCGCCCCAGCAGGTGCGGTTGGTGAGCGTGGTGATGCCTTCGGCCGAGTCGGCGTAGTCACGGATGGTGTCGGGGCCCAAGTCCACCAGGACGGCGGAGAGATGGGCCGTGGACGTGGTGGGCGTCGCGGTGATCGTCACCTTCGAGGAACCCGACAGCCGCAGGTCTTTGGTGAGGGGCCCGGTGACGAAACCGGCCTTGTCCGCAGTCGACTTGTCGATCGCGGCTGCCCAGTCCGTCTCGCTCTCCTGCGGGTTGTCCGTGAACGTCTCGGTGCCCGCGCCCGTGCCGAGGCCGAGGGTGCCGACGCCCGCCTGTGTGCCCTGCGCCGGGTGGAGGGTGGTGGTCGCGGTGCCGCTCGGCGGCCAGGTCGCCGACGTCACCCACTGGTCCGGGTGGCGCTCGACGTCGGCCATCGGCTGCCGGTCGATTCCGTTGTCGTAGCCGAGGAGTTCGTGGTCGAACCAGCGGTGCAGGGTGTCGACCCAGGCGCCGCGCCGGTAGTCGAAGGGGTCGACGTGGCCGGTCTGGGAGAGCCAGATCTTGCGGTCGACGCCGTTCTTGGCGAGGGCGTCCCACCACTGGCCGAAGTTCTTGGTGCGGACGTTGAGGTCCTGCATGCCGTGCACGAGGAACACACTGGCCCTGACCTTGCTCGCGTCCTTCACGTAGTCGCGTTCGGTCCAGAACGGCGTCCAGTCGCCGGTGCGCGGAGCCCCGTCGACGATCCTCTGCTGGACGGCGGCGCACTTGGCCTGCGCGTCGGCGCTCTCGACCACGTTGGACAGCCAGTCGGGGCCGGAGTCGTAGAGCGGGGCGCCCTTGGCGAAGTAGTAGTCGTACCAGGAGGAGATGGCGCTGATCGGGACGATCGTCTTCAGGCCCTTCACGCCGGTGGCGGCGACGCCGTTGGCGATGGTGCCGTCCCAGCTCTTGCCGATCATTCCGGTCTTGCCGTTGGTCCAACTCGCTTGCGAGGAGACGTTTCCGGTGCGGGTGGTGTACGCCTTCGCGCGTCCGTTCAGCCAGTCGACGACGGCCTTCGCGGACTGGATGTCGGAGCGACCGCCGACGTCGACGCAGCCGTCGGAGCGGTTGGTGCCGGCGAGGTCGACGCCGACGAAGGCGTAGCCGCGGGGCACGAAGTAGTTGTCGTAGAACAGCGGCATCTGGACAACGTTGCCGCTCGCGTCGTACGTCTTCAGCTGGCTCTCGTTGCCGCGTCCGCAGCAGGAGTAGTAGGGGCTGGCGTCCATGATGACGGGTACTTTTCGGCCCTGTCGGGCGGGTTCGCTCGGCCGGACGATGTCGACGGCCACCCGGTCCGCCTTCCCGTCTCCGTCGCCGTCGAGTCCGGTGTCCACCCAGACGGCCTCGCGGATGGCGTTCGCGTAGGAGTAGACGGGTTGGCTTTCCTGCGGGGCGCTCTGGGCCACTGCCGGGGTGAGGAAGGTGGCCAGGAGGGCGGCAATGGCCGCCGTCGCGAGCGATCTCCAGATCGTGAAGCGCGTGCGTTTCGGCATGCGCGGACGGTACATCGGTCAACTCCCGTGCAGGAAGGGGCACTCGGCGGCTCGTGACGGCCGAATGGCGATCGTGTGACAGGAGGTGCCGTGGACAGGCGTGGGAACACAGGGGGTGAATAGGCTCCGTACAGACTTCGTGGACCCCCACGGCTCCCCGGCTTCTCGTGGAGCCCTACGACTTGGAGTTCTCGTGCACCGCAGACTCATCGCGCCGGGCGCACTCGCGGCAGCCTCCGTCCTGCTGGCGATCCCGGCATCGGCGGCAAGCTACTCCCCCGGCGCTCCGGGCATCGGAGACCCCTATTACCCGTTCTACGGCAACGGCGGATACGACGTCTCGCACTACGACCTCAGGCTTCAATACCAGCCCGCGACGGACGAGTTGGCGGGCACAGCGACGATCCTCGCGAAGACCACGCAGGATCTGTCCCGCTTCAACCTCGACTTTCTGCTGGACGTGAGCGAGATCCGGGTCAACGGCGCCGCGGCGACGTTCGCGACCTCCGGCCAGCACGAGCTGGAGATCACCCCGAAGACTCTGCTGCCGAAGGGCACGCCGATCACGGTCGTGGTCCGCTACAGCGGGGTGCCGTCCACGAAGAGCGCGTACGGCTTCAACACCTGGCACCGCACCCCGGACGGCGCGGTCGCGGCGGACGAGCCCGAGTCCGCGTGGTGGTGGTTCCCGAGCAACGACCACCCGAGCGACAAGGCGACCTACGACGTGTCGGTGGCGGTGCCCAACGGCACCCAGGCCATCTCCAACGGCACGCTCCAGTCGACGAGTTCGCAGCTCGGCTGGACCCGCTACAACTGGCGCCAGAACAAGCCGCAGGCCACCTATCTGGCCACGCTCGCGCTCGGCAAGTTCGACATCACGACCAGCACCTCGGAGGGTGGCGTCCCTGTCATCAACGCGTACAGCAAGGATCTCGGCGACAACGACGGCTCCGCGCGGGCGAGCGTCGAACGCACCGGGGAGATCGTCGACTGGCTGAGCGGCTACTTCGGGCCGTATCCCTTCAGCAGCGCCGGCGGGTACGTGCCCAACACGACCACCGGGTATGCGCTGGAGACCCAGACTCGCGTCTACTACAGCCAGAAGCAGTTCGCGAACGGCGCCAACACCTCTGTCGTCGTACATGAGTTGGCGCACCAGTGGTACGGCGACGACGTGTCGCTGAAGGGCTGGAAGGACATCTGGATCAACGAGGGCTTCGCGCGGTACGCGCAGTGGCTGTGGTCCGAGCACGAGGGCGAGGGCACGACACAGCAACTCGCCGACTACGTCTACGCCTCGCACCCGGCGGACGACGCGTTCTGGACGATCGCGCCGGGTGACCCCGGTCCGGAGAACCAGTTCGAGCTTCCGGTCTACGACCGGGGCGCGTTGGCCATCCAGGCGTTGCGGAACGAGATCGGTGACGATGCGTTCTTCGCCGTTCTGAAGGGGTGGCCGAAGGAGCACGCGTACGGCAACGCGTCTGTCGCGGACTTCCGGGCTTACGCCGAGCAGGTGTCGGGGAAGTCGCTTTCCGCGCTCTTCGACACGTGGCTGTTCCAGCCCACGAAGCCGGCGGCTCCGGCGGCGCGGAGCGCGTCGATCGCGAGGGCCGGTGCGGGTGTGGCTCCGGTGCAGCCGAAGTCTTGGAAGAAGATCGCGGCTACGAACGACGTGCACTGAGCGTCTGCCGGGTTCGGTGGTGTGGGGGCTGCGGGTCCGTGGTGGCTGGTCGCGCAGTTCCCCGCGCCCCTAAAGGGGCGCTCTCCCGGCCGCGTGGGCGTGGCGGCTCATGAACCTCCCTCTCAGTCTCCGTGGTCGTACACCGTCACCGCGATCCCCCGCCGCACCAGCCGCTCGGTGATGAGCGGTTCGACCCGTGACCACTTGCCGCCCGCGAGGCCGCACCCTATGCGGGGCAGGTGGACGGAGGCGTCGAGTTCGGCGGCCCTGTCGGCCAGGTGCGACAGGGCCGTGTCGATCGCCTCGTAGCGCACGGGGACGCCCTTGCTGCCCGTGCGTATCCCGCGCTGGCCGATCATGTTGGCGACCCACACGCACGAAGCCCTTCCCCAGCCCCCGATGTCGTTGCAGACATGCGCGATCACCTTGACGCCCTTGACCGACGGAACGGTCGCGTCACCCCGGACATAGTTGATCCCCGACATGGCATCCACCGTAGGCGGCACCACTGACAACGGCCTTCCGGTGGTTTCACAGTGTTGGTGAGACAGCGATACTGCTGCACATGACGACCGACACCGGGGAGCCGACGCTCACGATCGACGAACTCGCGGCGCGGGCCGGTACCACGGTCCGCACAGTCCGGTTCTACGGCACCAAGGGGCTGCTTCCGCCGCCGGTGATCGGAGCGCGGCGGGTCGGGCACTACGGGCAGGAACACCTGTCCCGGCTCGCGCTGATCGAGGAGTTGCAGCACCAGGGCATGACGCTGGCCGCGATCGAGCGCTATCTGGAGCAGTTGCCGCCTGACCTCAGCGCGCACGACCTCGCGATCCACCGTGCGGTGGTGGCGTCGTGGGCGCCGGACGGCACGGAGACCCTGGACCGGCGGGAATTGGACCGGCGGGCGGGCCGGGCGCTGAGCGAGGAGGACGTGGAGCGGCTCGTCGCGATGAACGTGGTCGGGCTCGACGGTGCCTCGTACCGTGTCGACTCCGGTCTGCTGCGGCTCGGCGTGCGACTGCTCGACGTACCGGTGTCGCAGGAGGCGATCCTCGCGTCGCGGAACGTACTGATCGAGCACTCCCGTGCGGCGGCCCACGAGTTGTCGCAGGTGTTCCGCGGGGAGGTCTCCCAACGTGCGGCCCAGGACGTGAAGTCGCTGTCCGCGCACATGCAACCCCTCGTGGTGCAGGCCCTCCTGACGGCCTTTCAGCGGTCGCTGCGCGAGGAACTCCGCGAGTGGCTCAAGGAGCCGGAGGAGTCGGAGGAGTTGCGGGAGTCAGAGGAAGGCTGAGCCGCCCGACACGTTCAGCGTCTGCCCGGTCAGGAATCCGCTGCCCTCGTCGACCACGTACAGCAGGGTCGAGACGAGGTCGCACGGCCGCTGTGTCCTTGGCACCACCTGCTGGTCCCGTACGTGCTCGAAGCCGCCGTCCGCGCCGACCGTCCGCTCGGCCGTCGCGGTGCGCACCATGCTGGGCGCGATCGCGTTGACGGTGATGTCGTACGGTCCGAGCGCCGCGGCGAGTGACCTGGTGAAGCCGATGAGGCCCATCTTCGAGGCGACGTACGGCACCATCGTGGGCGGTGCGGTGAGGACGGCCGCCGAGACGATGTTGACGATACGGCCCCGGCCGGCGGCCTTCAGATACGGCAGGGCGGCGCGGGTCAGCAGGAACGGCGCCTCCAGGTTGACGCGCATGACCCGGCGCCACTCCTCGGGTGTGATCTCCTCGAAGGGGCGTGCCGGGTAGACGCCGGCGTTGTTGACCAGGACGTGCAGGGTGCCGAACCGGTCGATGACGTGTTCCAACGCCCCCTGGATCTGGTCCTCGTCGGTGACGTCGCCGATCAACTCCACGTAGTCCAGGACCTTTTCGGCGGTCTCCGGCTGCGGGACGAGGTCGAGTCCGGCGACCCGGTAGCCGCGCCCGGCGAGCGCGACGGCGAACTCCTGTCCGAGGCCCTGTGCCGCTCCGGTCACCAGGGCGGTACGCGTCTCCATGGGGCGAGTGTGACGACCCGTCAGGCGTCCGGCAAGAGCACATTCCACTCGCTGAAACGCCTCGGTTGCCGCTCACGCCCGGTGGGCCCACCCTGCGTGACGACCCCAGCACCAGCCGTACGGGAGCCGTGCCCGATGACCGAGACCGAGCGTGCCGTGGACGACGCCGAGCGCGCCCGCGAACAGGGCGGCGGGCAGGGCCGGTTGACGCGCTGGTGGCGTCGACTCACGCCGTCTGCGCTTGGGTTGGAGCCGGTGCCGCGTCGGTGGGTCCGGGACGAGTTCGGTGTGCTGCTCGTGCTGGGGTTGCTGATCGCCGGAATCGGCATCCCCTACCCGGACTTCCTCGGCACGAACAACCTCCTCTCCACCGCCCACAACTCCGTCTACATCTCGCTGATGGCGTGCGGCATGGTCTTCGCGCTGTCGATGCGCGAGGTCGATCTGTCCGTGGGCGGGACCTACGCGATGTGCCTGGTAGTCGGGGCGTTGTTGATCCGGGACGGCACCGCGCCCTGGCTGGCGGTGCCGGTGATGCTCGTCACCGGGATCGTGCTGGGGGTGTTCAACGCGCTGGTGACGACGCTGCTGGCGCTGCCGTCGTTCATCGTCACGCTGGGCACGTTGATGCTCTTCCGGGGTGTGGGGCTGGCGTTGGCGGACGGCAAGCAGATCACCGATCTCCCGCTGAACGACTCGTTCTTCACGTTCGCGGGCGGTGATCCGGGCGGGGTGCCGTTCGCGCTGTGGGTGCTGCTCGCCGTGATCGTCGTGCTGTCGGTCGTGCTGTCCCGGACGCGCTTCGGGGCCCGGGTGCGGGCGATCGGGTCCAACCCCGACGCCGCCGCGTTCAGCGGCATCCCGGTCGTCCGCACCCGTATCCAGGCGCTGGCCCTGTCCGGCCTGACCACGGCCTGCGCCGCCTCGCTCGCGCTCGCGTTCTACGGCGCCGGCGATCCGACTCTGGGCCAGGGCTACGAGTTGCAGGCGATCGCCGCGTGCATCATCGGCGGCACTCCGCTGGCCGGGGGCCGCGGCTCGGTGGTCGGCGCGGTGGCCGGGGCGATGATTCTGTCGGTCGTCGCCTCCGGCCTGGTGTTCTTCGAAGTGCCCATCAACTGGACGTCGTTCGCGACCGGCGGGGTGATCCTCGTCGCCGTCGCGGCCGACAGCGCGCTGCGCCGCACCGGACGCCGTCGCAGGTGAAGTCCTCCCCCGTCGTCCATGTCCCCCGTGGTCAAGTCCCCCTGTGGTCCAGCCTTTTGGAGGCCGTGATGCACTCCCGTTCGCGTACCTGGTCCGCGGCGCTCGGCGCCCTGGTCCTGCTGGCCACCGCAGGCTGCGGCAGCGGCGGAGGCTCCGGCGGCAAGAACGGCAAGCTGGAGATGGGGATTTCGGTCGCCAACATCTCCCTGAACTTCGCCCACGAGATGGTGCTGGGCGCGCAGAGCGCGGCGAGCCACGCGGGGAAGGTCGACTTCAAGGCCGTAGGGCCGCCCAACACGGACGGGCCCGCCGAGGTGCAGCTGTTCCAGAACCTCACCGCCGTCGCCAAGGACGGCATCGTGCTGGAGAACCTCGATCCGCCGATCTTCACCCGGCCCGCCGCACGCGCCGTCGACCAGGGCGTCCCGATCGTCGCCCTGGACACCTCCCCCACCGACGGCAGCAAGGTCAACTTCTATGTGGGCAACGACAATTACGCGCTCGGCGAGCTGATGGCGAAGGAGGCGCTGAAGCGGCTCGGCAGCAACCCGAAGGGGCAGGTCGTGATCGGAGTGCCCAACCCGGGGACGCCCGTGCTCGACAACCGCGCGAAGGGGATCTCCGACACGTTCAAGAAGGAGGCGCCCGGCGTCAAGATCCTCGGCCCCTTCCAGACGTACAGCGATCCCGGCCAGAACTACAGCTCCTGGTCGGCGCAGGTGAACGCGCACCCGGACGCGCTGGCCTTCCTCGGTGTCGGTGACGCCGACAGTTACAACCTCGCCAAGATCAAGAAGGCGGAGAACGGCAAGTGGCTGACGGCCGGCTTCGACGTCGACCCGAAGACTCTGGACGCCGTGAAGGACGGCTCCAACTTCGTCACCATCGACCCGCAGCACTTCCTGAAGGGCTATCTGTCCACGGCGATGCTGATCGCGGCCGTGCGCGACAAGAAGGGCAAGCTGCCGGACGGTTGGTTCCTGTCCCCCGGCGGGGTCGTCGACTCCTCGAACATCGACGAGATCATCGCCCGGCAGAAGTCGGCGCAGGCGGCGTACGACTGGTACAAGCCGACGATCGACAAGCTGCTCGGCGACCAGGCGGCCAACCTCAAGCCCTTGAAGGACGCGCGCTGAGATGGCTCACGACGACATCCTCGTGGCGGAGGAGCTGGTCAAGTCCTACGGCGGGGTACGGGCGTTGGACGGCGCGTCGATCCGGCTGCGCGGTGGCGAGGTGCACGCGCTGGTCGGTGAGAACGGTGCCGGGAAGTCCACGCTGGTGCGCATCCTGTCGGGGACGCTGGCCGCGGACGCGGGGACGGTGCGGTCGGCCAGGGACGCCCGGATCGCCGTCGTCTCCCAGGAGTTGAGCCTCTTCCCGGACCTCACCGTGCGCGAGAACCTCTTCCCGCACCACCCGCCCCTGCGTCTGGGCCTGTTGGACCGGAGCGCCATGGACCGAGCGGCCCGGCCGGTCCTCGCCGAACTCGGCCTGGAAGTGGACCCCCGCACCGAACTGGGCGAACTCCCCCTCGCGGATCAGCAGTTGACGGAGATCGCCCGGGCTCTGCTACGACGCCCCAAGCTGCTGATCCTCGACGAGCCCACGTCGGCACTCCCTGCCGCCGCCGTCGACCGCCTCGAAGGCGTCCTGCGCACGCTGACGGACCGGGGCATCGCCGTCCTGTACGTCTCCCACTTCCTGGACGAGGTGATGCGCTTCGCGCAGCGCGTGACGGTGCTGCGGGACGGGCGGGTCGCGCTGGCGGGTGCGGAGCGGGCCGAGGTCGATGTGCCGGAACTGGTGTCGGCGATGCTGGGCGGCCGGCCGGAGCAACCACCGCGCCGGGCCCGGTCCTTGGCCGCCGACCGGCCGCCGCCCGTGGTGCTGTCCGAGGTGAACGTGGACGGGCGGCTGACCGACGTGACCTTCACCGTGCGGGCGGGTGAGGTGGTCGGGGTCGCCGGGCTGCAAGGGGCGGGCCATCTCGACGCGTTGGCGGTCGTGTGCGGGCGTACGGCGATCTCCTCGGGCCGGGTCGATGTCGGCGGCCGGGGTCTGCCGCGCTCGTTGCGAGGCGCGGTGCGCGCGGGCGTCGCCTTTGTGCCGAGCGATCGCAAACGGTACGGGCTGATGGTGGACCGTACGGTGTGGGAGAACACCACGGCGGTCAGCTGGCTGGCGCTGGGCCGGGGCGGGATCGCCCCCGCCCGCTCCGAACTGGTGCGCCGCACGGCCGAGTTGACCGGGCGGCTGCGGCTGCGCGGCGGGCCGTACGACCAGGTCGCCCGGTTGTCCGGCGGCAACCAGCAGAAGGTCGTCTTCGCCAAGTGGCTGGCGACCGAACCGAAGATCGTCGTCCTGGACGATCCGACCCGGGGTGTCGACGTCGGCGTACGCGCCGAAATGCACCGCATCGTGGGCGAGTTGGCGGCGGGCGGTGCGGCCGTCCTGGTCGCGTCGACCGACCTCGCGGAGCTGACGGAGATCTGTGACCGGGTGCTGGTGTTCGTGCGCGGGCGGGTCACCGAGGAGGTGCGTGGAGAGCGGTTGACGGAGCACGGGCTGGCGGTGGCGATGCAGCGGCCGGAGGTGGCGGCGTCAGAGTGACAGGCTCCGCGGGCGTCAGACTGACAGGCTCCGCGTGATCGCCCGCGCCGCCGCGCACAGCCGTGCCCCGATGCGGTCCACGTCCAAGCGGCGCGTACCGCCCGTGACGGAGATCGCGGCGATCGGGCGGGGGCCGAAGTCATGGGCGTAGACGGGGGCCGCAACGGCGGAGATGCCGATCTCGGCCTCCTCCAGGTTGACGCCGTAGCCGCGGGCCCGGGTGCGGGCGAGGTCGCGGGCGAGCTGGCCGGGGAGGACCAGGGTGCGCGGCGTGAGGCGGGGCAGGGTGCGGTGGGGCGGGCGTGGGTCCTGGGCGAGGAAGACCTTGCCGGTGGCGGTGCAGTGGGCGGGGAGGCGGCCTCCGGTGCGGGAGACGATCGGGGTGGCGCGGTGGCCGGTGATCTTCTCCAGGAAGAGGGTGTCGGTGCCGTCCGGGACGGCCAGGTGCACGTTCTCGTGGGTCGCCTCGTGCAGATCTCCCAGGTAGGGCAGCGCCACGTCCCGCAACTCCCGTACGGAAGGCGACGATTGGCCGAGGACGAAGAGAGCGAGCCCGATGCGGTAACTGCCCTCGGCGGTGCGGTCCACCAGGCCGAGACGGACCAGTTCGCCGATCAACCGGTGCGCCGTGGGCTTGGGCAGCCCTGTGCGCAGGGCCAGTTCGGCGAGGGAGAGCGCGGTCCCGGCGTCGCCGCAGGCGCGGAGCAGCAACACCCCGCGTGCGAGCACCGACTTCGGCAGCGGCCCGTCCGTCATGGACCGATGGTGGTCGCTCGCGGGCGCGGGTGACAAGGTGTGGGTGACGGTGAGTCAGGAACCGCAACCGAAGCGGTACCTCCACGAGGTCGCCGCGTCACGACGTCCGCAGCGGTACGTCCACCAGCATCGGGCGGGACAACTCGCCCACCCCGGCGACCAGTTCCCCCAGGTGTTCCGCGCTGTCCGCCCGCACCGCGTCGACCCCGAAGAATTGTGCCGCCCGCGTGAAGTCCAGTGCCCCCAGTTCGGTGCCGGGGCAGACACCCCGGCCGCCCATGGCCCCGTAGGTGTCCTGAAGCGTGCGGTAACTGCCGTTGCCCATCACCACGAACAGCACCGGCACTTGCTGCCGCGCCGCGCTCCACAGGCCCTGGAGTCCGAACAGTGCGCAGCCGTCCCCGAGGACCGAGACGACCGGCCGCCGGGGTTCGGCGAGCGAGCGGCCGACGGCGGCGCCGATGCCCCAGCCCAGTCCGCCGCCGACGGTGTGGGTGTAGCTGCCGGGGCGGTCGAGGCGTAGCAGCCGACGGAGCAACAGGCCCACGGTGATGGCCTCTTCGACGACCACGGCGTCCGGCGGCAGACCTCGCGCGACGGCGTGAGCGGCGGCCCAGGGTGCGAGCGGTGCCGCCGAGTAGGCGGCGCGGGCCGCGGACTCGGCGCGGTTGCGTTCGGCGGTGTGCCGTTCGCCGGCGCGCAGCATGCGGGCCTTGGCGGTGTGGTCGGGCACCTGCTCACGCAGCAGTTCGGCGAGCCGCTGGAGCGAGGGTGCGAGCGAGCCGACGAGCCCGAGGTCGGCGGGGAAGTTGCGGCCGACCTCGTCGGCGTCCGAGTCGAGTTGGACGACGGTGATACCGGGCGGCAGGGCGGGCCCGGGGCTGTAGTGGTGGGGCGTGAAGGCGTGGGCTCCGACGATCAGGACGGTGTCGTACGAGGCGAGGGCGGCCCGGATCGCGTCGTGGCGGGGTGGCAGCATCCCGGCGTAAAGGGGGTGCGTGGCAGGGAAGTTGAGGCAGTCGGCCATCGGCTGGTGGTGGACGGTCGCGCCGCAGGCCTCCGCCGTGCGGACGAGCTCGGCCACCGCGTCCTCGCGGCCCACTCCGTCCCCGGCGACGATCACGGGGCGCGCGGCGCGGCCGAGCAATACGGCAGCCCGGTCGAGTCCGGCGGCGGGAGTCGGCCTGGGCGATGCGGTGCGGGCGGGGACCTCGATCTCGGTGTCCTCGGCGAGCAGGTCCATGGGGAGGGACAGGAACACCGGCCCGGCAGGCGGCCGTTGGGAAAGGGCGAAGGCGCGGCGCAGGGCGAGGGGCAGGTCGCGGGCGTGCTGGATGTCGTACGTCGCCTTCACCGCGGGGGTCGCGAGGCCGAGCAGGTCGCCGGAGAGCATGGGGTCCTGCTGGAGGTGGCGGCGGTCCTGCTGGCCGGCCGTGACGACGAGCGGGGTGCGTGAACGGCGGGCGTTGAGGAGGCCGATGAGGCCGTTGGCGAGTCCGGCGGCGATGTGCAGGCTGACGAAGGCGGGGCGGCCGGTACCGCGCGCGTAGCCGTCGGCCATGGAGACGACGGCGCCCTCGTGGACGCCGAGGACGTACTCGGGGGCGTCCTCGGTCGCCGACAGGGCGGCCAGGAACGGGAGTTCGGTGGTGCCGGGGTTGCCGAAGATCCGGTCCACGCCCTCGCCGCGCAGGATGTCGAGGAAGGCGAGGGCGGGACGGTGACCCATGGGGGCTCCTCGGGGGACAGGACCGGTGACCGGTTCGCCGGTCAGCGTCGGGGTCCCGTCCCCCGAGGGCAAGGGCAGCGTGTCGCTCAGCGATACGTCAGCGCGCGTCGGTGAACCGCAGCCCCTTCTCGGCCTTCTCTACGAGCAGCGCGGGCGGCGTGAACCGCTCCCCGTAGCGCTCGGCGAGCGCACGCGCGCGTGCCACGAAGCCGGGCAGGCCGCCCTCGTAGCCGTTGATGTACTGGAGGACACCGCCGGTCCAACCGGGGAAGCCGATCCCGAAGATGGACCCGATGTTGGCGTCGGCGACGGACGTCAACACGCCTTCCTCAAGGAGCTTGACCGTGTCGAGCGCCTCGGAGAAGAGCATGCGTTCCTGCATGTCCACGAAGGGGATCTCGGCGCCCTCATGCGTGAAGTGCTCGCGCAGGCCCGGCCACAGCCCGGCGCGCTTGCCGTCGTCGCCGTAGTCGTAGAAGCCAGCGCCGCCGCTGCGGCCGGTGCGGCCGAACTCGTCGACCATGCGGTCGATGACGGCCTCGGCGGGGTGCCCCGGCCAGGTGCCGCCCGCTTCCTCGACGGCCCGCTTGGACTCGTTGCGGATCTTGCGCGGGAGGGTGAGCGTCAACTCGTCCATCAGGGAAAGGACCTTGGCCGGGTAGCCGGCCTGCGCGGCGGCCTGCTCGATAGACGCGGGTTCGATGCCCTCGCCGACCATCGCGACGCCCTCGTTGATGAACTGGCCGATCACGCGTGAGGTGAAGAAGCCGCGCGAGTCGTTGACGACGATCGGCGTCTTCTTGATCTGCCGGACCAGGTCGAAGGCGCGGGCAAGGGCCTCGTCGCCGGTGCGCTCGCCCCTGATGATCTCGACGAGGGGCATCTTGTCGACCGGCGAGAAGAAGTGCAGCCCGATGAAGTCGACCTGTCGCTCGACGCCTTCGGCGAGGGCGGTGATGGGGAGGGTGGAGGTGTTGGAGCAGAGCAGCGCGTCGGGTTCGACGATGTGCTGGATCTCCTGGAACACCTTGTGCTTGAGCGAGGTGTCCTCGAAGACGGCCTCGATCACCGCGTCGCAGCCCGCGAGTTGGTGCGGGTCGGCGGTGGGGGTGATGCGGGCGAGCAGCGCGTCCGCCTTCTCCTGGGTCGTACGTCCGCGGGAGACGGCCTTGGCGCAGAGCTTCTCGGAGTAGGCCTTGCCCTTGGTCGCCGCCTCCGCGGTCACGTCCTTCAGGACGACGTCGATGCCCGCGCGGGCGCACGAGTAGGCGATGCCGGCGCCCATCATCCCGGCGCCGAGGACGGCGACCTTGCGGACCGGGCGCGATGCGATGCCCTTGGGGCGGTTGGCACCGGAGTTGACGGCCTGGAGGTCGAAGAAGAACGCCTGGATCATGTTCTTCGAGGTCTGCCCTGCCGCCAGCTCCACGAAGTAGCGGGCCTCGATGACCTGCGCGGTCTCGAAGTCGACCTGGGCGCCCTCGACGGCGGCGGCGAGGATGTTGCGCGGGGCCGGGTAGGGCGCACCGTTGGTCTGCTTGCGCAGGGAGGCCGGGAAGGCGGGCAGGTTGGCCGCGAACTTGGGGTTGGCCGGGGTGCCGCCCGGGATGCGGTAGCCGGGCTTGTCCCAGGGCTGCTGCGACTGCGGGTTGGCGTCGATGAAGGCGCGGGCCTTGGCGATCAACTCGTCCGGGGTGGCGGCCACTTCGTGGACGAGGCCGTTCTCCTGGGCGCGGCGCGGACTGTACTGGGTGCCCTGAAGCAGCACCTTCAGCAGCGCGTCGGTGATGCCCAACAGCCGTACCGTACGGACGACTCCGCCGCCTCCGGGGAGCAGGCCGAGGGTGACCTCGGGGCAGCCGATCTTCGAGCCGGGCGCGTCGAGGGCGACCCGGTGGTGGCAGGCGAGGGCGAGTTCGTAACCGCCGCCCAGGGCCGCGCCGTTGATCGCGGCGACGACCGGCTTGCCGAGGGTCTCGATACGGCGCAGGTTGCGCTTGATCGCGAGACCGCCGTCGAGCAACTCCTGCGCGGTGTCCGGGGTGACGCGGATGAGGTCGCGCAGGTCGCCGCCCGCGAAGAACGTCTTCTTGGCGGAGGTGACGATGATGCCGCGGATGGAGTCCTGCTCGGCCTCCAGGCGCTCGGTGATGGCGGCGAGGGAATCGCGGAAGGCCGCGTTCATGGTGTTCGCGGACTGGTCGGGGTCGTCGAGGACGAGGGTGACGACGCCGGTGTCGTCCTGTTCCCAGCGGATGGTGGTGCTCTCGGTCATGAGGGGTTCTCCGTAGAAGTCTCTGGTCGCCGCGGAAGCCTCGGGTGGCCGCGGAAATCCCTGCTCGCAGCAGCGATCTCCGATGGCCGCCGGGGTCTTCAGAGGCGCTCGACGATCGTCGCGATGCCCATGCCGCCGCCGACGCACAGCGTGGCGAGGCCGTAGCGCTTGTCCTGGCGCTCCAGTTCGTCGACGAGCGTGCCGAGGATGATCGCGCCGGTGGCGCCGAGCGGATGGCCGAGCGCGATGGCGCCGCCGTTGACGTTGACCTTGTCCAGGGACAGGCCCATGTCCCGCACGAAGCGCAGGACGACCGCGGCGAAGGCCTCGTTGATCTCGACGAGGTCGATGTCGTCGATGGTCAGCCCGGCCTTGGCGAGGGCCTTGCGGGTGGCGGGCGCGGGCCCGGTGAGCATGATGGTCGGCTCGGAGCCGGAGACGGCGGCGGAGACGATCCGCGCGCGCGGGGTGAGGCCGTAGCGGTCGCCGACCTCCTTCGAGCCGATGGCGACGAGCGAGGCGCCGTCGACGATGCCGGAGGAGTTGCCCGCGTGGTGGACGTGGTCGATCTTCTCCACCCAGTGGTACTTCTGCAGGGCCACGGCGTCGAAGCCGCCGAGTTCGCCGATGTCCGCGAAAGACGGCTTCAGCCGGGCGAGGGAGTCGGCGGTGGTACCGGGCCGCAGGTGCTCGTCTTGGTCGAGGACGACGAGACCGCTGCGGTCGCGGACCGGGACGACGGACCGCTCGAAGCGGCCCTCCTTCCAGGCGGTGGCCGCCCGCTCCTGCGAGAGCGCCGCGTACTCGTCCACATCGCGCCGCGAGAATCCCTCGATGGTGGCGATCAGGTCGGCGCCGATGCCCTGGGGCACGAAGTTGACGGCTAGGTTCGTCATCGGGTCGTTGAACCAGGCGCCGCCGTCCGAGGCCATCGGCACCCGTGACATGGACTCGACGCCACCGGCGAGGACGAGGTCCTCCCAGCCCGAACGCACCTTGGCGGCGGCCATGTTGACGGCCTCCAGACCCGAGGCACAGAAGCGGTTCTCCTGTACGCCGGCCACCGTGTCCGGCAGTCCGGCGGCCACGGCCGCGATCCGGGCGATGTCGGAACCCTGGTCGCCGACCGGGCCGACGACACCGAGCACGATGTCGTCGATCGCGGCCGGGTTCAGGTCCGGGAAGCGGTCACGGAGTTCGTGGATGAGTCCGACGACCAGGTCGATGGGCTTCGTCCCGTGCAGGGATCCGTTGGCCTTGCCGCGCCCACGCGGGGTGCGGATCGCGTCGTAGACATACGCTTCGGTGCTCACTGCCAAGCCTTTCGATGAGGGTGTTCAAAGACTCGCCGAGGGGTTTCCTGGCTGAGGGTCGTCAACGGCGTCGAGAAGTCCGGGGAGATCCCAGTCCCGGGCCACCTCGTAGGCGTCCGCGCCGGGCCGGGCGGGCCCGCCGCGCACCGAGGTGGGCGTCGCGGAGAACCGGGGTGCGGGGGCGGGTTGGGTGATCCCGCCGTGCTCGGTGAACGTCCCGCGCGCGGCGAGGTGCGGATGGTGCGGGGCCTCGCGCAGCGACAGCACGGGCGCCACGCACGCGTCCGTGCCCGCGAAGACGGCGGTCCACTCGTCTCGCGTACGGCTCCGGAAGCGGGCCGCGACCGCCTCGCGCAGCTCGCCCCAGCGGGTCCAGTCCCGGCGGGCGTCGGCGAAGTCCGCGAGGCCGAGCAGGTCCACGAACTCGTCGTAGAACTGCGGCTCCAGGGCGCCCACCGCCATGTGCTTCCCGTCGGCGGTCTCGTAGGTGCCGTAGTACGGGCAGCCGCCGTCGAGGAGGTTGGCGGCGCGCCGGTCCTGCCAGCCGCCGGCGGCGAGCATGCCGTGGATCATCGCGGAGAGGTGGGCGGTGCCGTCGACGATGGCCGCGTCGACGACCTGGCCGGTGCCTGTCACGCGCGCGTGGTGCAGGGCGGCGAGGACGCCGACGACGAGGTAGAGCGAGCCGCCCGCGTAGTCGCCGAGCAGGTTGGCGGGGGCGGGCGGGGGCTCTCCGGGGCTGCCGATCATGCCGAGGGTGCCGGTGAGCGCGATGTACGCGATGTCGTGCCCGGCGCGCTGGGCGAGGGGGCCGTCCTGGCCCCAGCCGGTCATCCGGCCGTAGACGAGCCGGGGGTTGCGGGCGTGGCAGGGCCCGGGGCCCACGCCGAGGCGCTCGGTGACGCCGGGGCGGTTGCCCTCGATCAGGATGTCGGCGCGTTCGACCAGGTCGAGCACGCGCGCGGGGCCGTCCGGCGCCTTCAGGTCGACGAGGACCGAGCGCTTGTTGCGGTTGGTGATGTCGTACTCCGGGTTGACGCCGAGTGCGACGCCGCCGGGCCGGTCGACGCGGACGACGTCGGCGCCGAGGTCTGCGAGGAGCATGGCCGCGAAGGGGCCGGGGCCGATCCCGGCCAGCTCGATCACGCGCACGCCGGAGAGCGGGCCGTGCCCGGGCGTCGTTGCCGCTGTCATCCAGCCCCCACATGTGACACAACTGATGTAACACCGATGATGCTAAGAACGTGTTCCACTCGACACAAGGCCTGGGCGAGCAAGCGCTTAGCCAAGTTACCCGCCGTCAACCGCGACCGGCCGCGTCCGGCTCCGCCTCCACCCCGTCGCACAGCAGCCCGGCGGCCCGAGGGCGAACTCGCGTACTTTCGCCCACTTCTTCAGGGCGTTCCTGGGCACGGCCACCTGATACCTCCGGGCTCGTCGTCGGGCACCGCACTCTTCACGCTAGCCTCAGCCACCGACAGCGGCGCGGGCTGCGGGACCCAGGAGTGTCATGAGCAGGCTGAACAGGACAGACCGTCCCTACGACATCGTGCTCTTCGGAGCCACGGGCTTCGTAGGCGTGCTCACCGCGGAGTACCTCGCCGCGCACGCACCCGTGGGCCTGCGCTGGGCGATCGCCGGCCGGGACGAGCTGAAACTGAAGCGGCTGCGCGAACGACTGCCCGGCGGCACGGCGGTGGGCGTCCTGCGGGCCGACGTGTCCGACCCGGCCTCCCTGCGCGAACTCGCCGAGCACGCGCGCGTGGTGGCCACGACGGTCGGCCCGTACGTCAGCTACGGCGAGGACCTCGTCGCCGCCTGCGCGGACACCGGCACCGACTATCTCGACCTCAGCGGTGAGCCGGAGTTCGTCGACCTGACGTACGTCCGCCACGACGCACGCGCGCGTGAGACCGGCGCAAGGCTGGTGCACTCCGCGGGCTTCGACTCGGTTCCGCACGACCTGGGCGCGTACTTCACCGTCCAGCAGCTGCCGGAAGGGGTGCCCCTGACGGTGGACGGCTTCGTGACCGCCGACGCGATGTTCTCCGGCGGTACGTTCGCCACGGCACTGACCCAGCTCGGGCGCGGCCGGCATGTGCTGTCCGCGGCCCGGGAGCGGCGCCGCCACGAACCACGGCTGGTGGGCCGCCGGGCCGACGCGCCCATGGGGGCACCGCGGTTCGCCGGGGAGATCGGCTCCTGGGCGGTGCCCCTGCCGACCATCGACCCGCAGGTCGTCCGACGATCCGCGAAGGCCCTGGACCGCTACGGCCCCGACTTCCGCTACCGCCACTACGCGGCCGTACGACACCTCCCCGTGGCCCTCGGCGGGATCACGGCGGTCGGCGCACTGGCCACGGCCGCCCAACTCCCGCCCGCCCGGCGCTGGTTGTCGGACCGCCTCAAGCCGGGCGACGGGCCGAGCCCGGAGAAGCGCGCGAAGAGCTGGTTCTCCGTGAAGTTCGTGGGCGAGGGCGGCGGCCGACGGGTCTTCACGGAGGTCGCGGGCGGCGACCCCGGCTACGACGAGACGGCGAAGATGTTCGCCGAAGCGGCCCTCTCCCTCGCCCTCGACGAACTCCCGCCGACAGCAGGGCAGGTGACGACGGCGGTGGCGATGGGCGACGCCCTCATCGAACGGCTCCGCACCGCCGGCATCACGTTCCGGGTGGCGGCGAGCCGGTGAGCGTGTCGGAGCCGCGGGTCACGATGGACTCCATGGACTACATGGAGACGCCGAACACCGACTGGATCACCATCGCGGCCCGCACCGTGAACTGGGCGCACTGATCGGGGAGTTCAAGGAGCTCCACAGTGTGCGCTATCCTGGATCTTGAGCCGGTCGCCGGAATTCCCGGAGTCTGGTCGCGCGTTGGTGGTCCAAGGAAAGACGTCCCGCTTCCTGCGGGGAGATGCAGGTGCAAGGCCTGCCCGGCGCTCAAGTCCGAGCCCCACACCGCTACTTGCGGGGTGGGGCTCGACCGTTTCCCGCACCGCCGCCCCCGACCTCACGGCCACAGCGTGTAGATCATGCCGCCTATCCAGGCGAGGCCCGCCGCCACGGACAGGACGAGCGCGATGGTCACGGCGCGCTCGACGGGCTGGCTCGGGTGGGCAACGGGCTTGGGGGAACGGTGCGTTGTCATGCGGCACAGCCTGCCGATCATCCGGACCCGGCCACATCCGTACACGTACTCAGATCAGGTACTCAGAACACGACCCGCCACAGACACTCAGGCGGTCGCCTCGCGCAGCGCCCGCCGGCACAGCGCGTCCGCCCTGCGCGTGGTCTCCGGGAGGCGGTACCGCGGGGTCAACGCGAGGGTGTGGGCGCAGGCGTTGTCAAGGGTCACCCGGTGCCCCACGGAGACGAACACCGGCTTCACCGCGTCCCGGGTGCGCAGCGCGCGGCCGACCTCGTCGGCGTCCGCACGGAGCGGGGACGCGGAGCCGCGCGGGGTGCCCGGGTCGTCGTAGGTGAAGGTGAAGGGGTTCTTGGCGACGCCGATCGTGGGCAGGCCGGTGAGGACGCCCAGGTGGCTCGCGAGGCCGAAGCGGCGGGGGTGGGCGAGGCCGTAGCCGTCGCACACGACCAGGCCCGGCGGGCAGGGCAGGGCTTCCAACGCGGCCAGCACCGTGGGGATTTCACGGAAGGCGAGCAGACCCGGCACGTACGGGAAGGAGACCCGGCCGACGGCCGTGGCCTCGGCGACGACATTCAGTGTCGCCGCGTCCAGCACGACCGCCGCGGCCACCACCACGTCCCGCTCGTCGTCGTAGGCGACGTCAACTCCGGTGACGTGCCCCGCCCTTGGCGGCGGCCCCGGTTCGTCGGTCACCACCCGTTCCCGCAACTCGTCCTGGACGGCGCGGGCTTGCTCCTCGGTCGCGGGCCAGCCCGCGGGAATACGTACGGTCGTCATCGTGGTGCCGAGCGTACGGGGATCTTGCGGAACGCGAAAAACGGCGGGGACAATGATGGCCCCCGCCCCCTCCCCCTGCCTCCTCAGTCCTCCAACCGCGCCACGCGCCCCTTCTCCCCCGCGGCCCAGCAGCCCAGGTCGGCCGCGCAGTCCACGGTGTCGTACGAGCCGGTGTCGACCGTCTTCCAGGTGCGGCCGGCGTCGGTCGTGAGGTCGGTGCCCGTGGGGCCGACCGCGAGGGCGGTGGTGCGGCTGCGGGGCAGCCAGGTGACGCCGGAGCGGTAGGCGGGCGGCGGGATCGTGGCGGAGTGCCAGGTGCGACCGCCGTCTCCGGTCACGGCCGCCGCCAGCGGTGACGGCCGGCCGGCGGTGTAGTCGCCGCCGACCGCGAGGCCGTGCGTACGGTCGCGGAAGGCGAGAGCGAACACTCCGCGCGCGGGGTCACCGGCCGGGACGGGCGTGTCGGTCGCCGTCCAGGTGAGGCCTCGGTCGGCGGAGTGCAGGACACGCGCGCGTGCACCCCCGCCGGTGGCCAGCCAGACATCCCTCGGCCCGGAACTCACCAGACACTGGCCGCTCGCCGCGAACCCCGCCTCGCCGTCGAGCGCGGCCGGCATCCCGGTGTTGGGCAGCACCTTCCAGGAACGGCCGCCGTCGCCGGTCGACAGGATGCGGAACCTGCCGTCCACCGGGTCGCTCATCGCGAGGCCGTGCCGGCTGTCGAAGAAAGTCATGCAGTCGTAGAAGGCGTTCGCGTCGGTGTTGCGGAAGGACTCCGTCCAGGTCGCCCCCGCGTCGTCGGTGCGGTAGACGCGGGACGCCTCCCCCTCCCCGATCGCCAGCACCACCGCGCGCCGCGCGTCGAACGCCTCGATGTCCCGGAACTGCAGGTCGGCCGCGCCGGGCGGCGAGACGTTCCGCCAGCTCGCCCCGCCGTCGGTGGTGCGCAGCACCGTGCCCGCGGTCCCGGCCACCCACGCGGTGTTCCGGCTCACGGCCGACAGCCCCCGGAACCGCACCTCCGCGGCCCCGCTGTCCTTGAGCTCCCAGTGCGGAGCCCGGTACGCCGTGTCCCGCGCCTGCGCCGGTACGGCGGTCAGCACCGCCAGCGCCGCCCCGCACATCACCCCAGCCGCCAGCCTGCGGTACGTACGTCCCACCTGTCGCGTCTTCCCCATGCGCCTCATGGCGGGCGAAGCTAGCCCACTCCCCCGGGGCCGTCCAGATGCCAATGCCCACCATGAGCGCATATGGGCGGCGGTGACAGAGGTCACTCGAAATCGGTGTGCACGGATGGGGTGGTTCCGACGTCTCTTCCAGTGCGGACCCATCCACTCGGGGGTCCGTTCCGGAGTCTTTTCGGGAGTCCGTCCGGTCGTCAAGCAGTCCGCACCGCCGTCACACAAGGGAGCAAGGCGTTGTCCATCGTCATCGAGCAGCCCGTAGAGGCCCGTCTCGTCGCCGCCGCACCGCGGATGCCGAGCATTCCCGCCACCCTGCACTACGACCGACGGGACCCCTTCGCCGTCCGGATGACCTTCCCGGCGCCGGCCACCCTGGAGGGCGTCGAGGTCTGCTGGACCTTCGCCCGGGAACTCCTCGCGGCCGGTCTGCACGGCGCCGAGGGCCATGGCGACGTGCGGGTGCGGCCGTACGGCTTCGACCGCACCGTCCTGGAGTTCCACGCCCCCGAGGGCACCGCCGTCGTGCATGTCCACTCGTCCGAGGTGCGCCGCTTCCTGCAGGCCACCGGCGAGCTGGTGCCCGTCGGTCTCGAACACCTCCAGCTCGACCTCGACCACGACCTCGCCGAGCTGATGCGGGACGCCTGCTGAGCTAGTTCCCCCGCGCCAGCAGGGAGTTGAGCTCGCCGTAGCCGAGCCCTCCCGTCTGCGCGCCGTAGGTACCCGTGTCCAGCAGCTCCCGCGCGGCACGGCGGACCACGGCGTACGCGGCCAGCGCGACGCTGGAGCCCGCGCTCACGCGCGCGACGCCCAGCGCGGCCAGTTCGGCGACCGGCGGTGCGCCGGGGCCGACCAGCACATTGAGCGGCGCGTCGATCCCGTCGGCGAGTTCCTTGACCGTCCCCGGCTCGACGGCCCCGGGGACGAAGATGCCGTCGGCGCCCGCGGCCCGGAACGCGGCGGCCCGCTCCAGGGTCGCGTCCACTCCCCCGGCTCCCCGCAGATACGTGTCGATGCGGGCGTTGATGAACAGCGGCACGCCCTCCGCGTCGGCGGCCGCACGAGCGGCGGCAATGCGCTCGACCTGCTCGACGACGGGCCGCAGGACGCCCTCACCGCCGTAGAGCGCGTCCTCGATGTTCACCCCCACCGCGCCCGCGGCGAGCACCGCGCGGACCGTGTCGGCGACGCCCTCCGGATCCTTCGCGAAGCCGCTCTCGATGTCGGCGCTCACCGGTACGGCGACGGTCGCGGTGATGCGGACGAGCGCCTCCAGGGCCCGCTCGCGGTCCAACTGGTCCCCGTCCGGGACGCCGAGGGCCCAGGCGAGCCCCGCGCTGGTGGTCGCCACGGCGGACGCGCCCGCGTCCTCGACGATGCGGGCGCTCGCGGCGTCCCAAGCGTTCGGGAGGACGAGCGGACGCCCCGGCACATGCAGCGCGCGGAAGGCCAGAGCCCGGTCACGGAGGGTGTTCTGGTTCGTCATACGCCCCACTCAAGCAGCCGCGGGCGCGCCCTGGCTGGCAGGAATCCGACATCGGCGTGAGGGGCGCGGGCTGCCGTTTAATGCGTTGACAGCCCCCCGAGACCGTTCGTAGCGTTGCCCTTGCTTCTGTTGCCGTCGATCGGAGTAGGACGTTGCTCGTCTGAGGTTCTGAGACACCGCGTCACACACCCCTGAGGTGTGTCCGCCGTGTACGACCTCGGCGTCCGAGCCGTCCTCCGGAACAGGGCCTTTCCCCTCTGCCCCGGGACCACTCTCCCGCCTCGCGGTGTCTCGATACGCGTCCGCCCATGACCGCATCAAGCAACCGCGAGGCCCTCATGCATACCTCCGTCACCTGTACGTCCCTCTCCTTCGCGTGGGCCGACGGCACCTCGGTCTTCGAGGACCTGGACGCCGCCTTCGGACCCGGCAGAACCGGGCTCGTCGGCGTCAACGGATCAGGGAAATCAACCCTGTTGAAGCTCATCGCAGGCCAACTCGCCCCGGCCGACGGCACTGTGCGGGTCGCGGGCGAGGTCGGCTACCTCCCGCAGAACGTCACACTCGACACCGCCCTGCGCGTCGACGAGACACTCGGCATCGCCGCTCAACGCGCCGCCCTGCACGCCATCGAGGCCGGTGACGCGGCCGAGGAGCACTTCGAGACACTCGGCGACGACTGGGACGTGGAAGAGCGCGCGCTCGCCACACTCGGTGAACTCGGGCTCGGGCACATCGACTTGGACCGCACCATCGGCGAGGTGTCGGGCGGCGAGTCGGTACTGCTGCGGCTGGCCGCGCTGTTGCTCAGCAGGCCGGACGTCCTGCTCCTCGACGAACCGACCAACAACCTCGACCTGTACGCGCGCAGGCGGCTGTACTCGGCCGTCGCGTCCTGGCCGGGAGTGATGATCGTGGTCAGCCACGACCGCGAACTCCTCGACCTCGTCGACCAGATCGCCGACCTGCGCTCCGGCGAGATCACCTGGTACGGCGGCAACTACTCCGCCTACGAGGAGGCCCTCAGCACCGAACAGGACGCCGCCGAACGGATGGTGCGCGTCGCCGAGGCGGACTTCCGCAAACAGAAACGCGAACTGTCCGACGCCCAGGTCAAGTTGGCCCGCCGCAAGAAGTACGGACAGAAGATGTTCGAGCAGAAGCGCGAGCCGAAGATCGTCATGGGCGCGCGCAGGCGGTCCGCGCAGGAGTCCGCCGGCAAGCACCGCATCCTGCACGAGGAGCGGCTGGCCGAGGCGAGGGAACGGCTCGACGAGGCGGTGGAGGCCGTACGGGACGACGACGAGATCCGCGTCGACCTGCCGTACACGGCCGTACCACCGGGTCGTCAGGTCCTGACCCTCCTGGACCTGGAACTCGCGTACGGCGCGCGGGTGGGCGGCGGCCTCGATCTGCGCGGGCCGGAGCGGATCGCGCTGATCGGGCGCAACGGCGCGGGCAAGACGACCCTGCTGCGCACGATCGCCGGGGAGCTGGAGCCGGTGTCGGGCGAGGCGGTGACACATGTCCCGCTGCGCTTCCTGCCGCAGCGGCTCGACGTGCTCGACGGTGAGCTGACCGTGGTCGAGAACGTGGCCCGGTTCGCACCGGGCGCCACCAACAACCGGGTCCGGGCGCGGCTGGCGCGCTTCCTGTTCCGGGGTGCCCGCGCCGACCAGAAGGCGGCGACCCTGTCCGGCGGCGAACGCTTCCGGGCGGCGCTGGCCGCGCTGATGCTGGCGGAGCCAGCCCCGCAGCTGCTGATGCTGGACGAGCCGACGAACAACCTCGACATGGCGAGCGTGCGGCAGCTCACCACGGCGCTGGAGTCGTACGAAGGGGCGTTGATCGTGGCCAGTCACGACCTGCCGTTCCTCGAATCGATCGGCATCACGCGCTGGCTGCTGCTGGACGGGGAGCTGCGGACGATCACACCGGAGGAGGTCGCCGACCCGGCCTGAGGTCCCTCGCGCGCATCTCAGGAGGGCCACATCCTCACGGCAGGGGTTTTGTCGGCACGGACGGGTGACGCATGATGGCCAACCGGTGCCGTGACACCAGCGCCGAAACGATCCCGCCGATACGGAGTCCCGCTCGTGCCCAGCCAGAAGGCCCTCGTCCGCCGCCCCAGCCCGCTCCTGGCCGAGGGGCTGGTCACGCACATCGAGCGGGAGAAGGTCGACGTCGAGCAAGCCGTCGAGCAGTGGGAGGCGTACGTCCAGACGCTCCGGGTGCACGGCTGGGAGACGATCGAGGTGGACGCGGCCGACGACTGCCCCGACTCCGTGTTCGTCGAGGACGCGGTGGTCATCTACAAGAACGTGGCGCTGATCACCCGTCCCGGCGCCGACTCCCGGCGCGAGGAGACCGGCGGGGTCGAGGAGGCGGTGGCCCGGCTGGGCTGCTCGGTGAACTGGATCTGGGAGCCCGGCACCCTGGAGGGCGGTGACGTGCTCAAGGTCGACGACACGATCTACGTCGGCCGGGGCGGTCGTACGAACGCGGCCGGCATCCAGCAGCTGCGGGCCGTGTTCGAGCCGCTCGGGGCGCGTGTGGTGACGGTGCCCGTGAGCAAGGTGCTGCATCTGAAGTCGGCGGTCACCGCGCTGCCCGACGGAACGGTGCTCGGGCACATCCCGAAGGTGGACCGGCCCTCGCTGTTCCCGCGTTTCCTGTCGGTGCCCGAGGAGGCCGGTGCGCATGTGGTGCTGCTCGGCGGCGACAAGCTGCTGATGGCGGCGAGCGCGCCCAAGACGGCCGACCTGCTCGGCGATCTCGGCTACGAGCCGGTCGTGGTGGACATCAGCGAGTTCGAGAAGCTCGAAGGATGTGTGACGTGCCTCTCGGTCAGGCTCCGGGACCTGTACGCCTGACCGGGTGATCGAACCACCCGTTCGGCGCCGGGACCTGCGGTCCTCGCACTGTTCGGGATTTCCCGGGAATACGGCCTGAACAGCGATCTTTACAGCGCCCTTAACCTACGGTCTCGTAACCTACGGTTTCGTAGCCTACGATTCCGTAAGTTGCACAGACCCCGGCACCGCTCGCCGGTTTGTTCAGTTTTGCACCACGTCCCCCTGGAGTCCCCGTGACGATCACTTCACCGCACCTCGGCAGCCCCGCAGTCTGGACCGACGCCAAGCTGCTGTACGCGTTGGAGGAAGTCGTCGAGACGGAGCTCAACCGGCACCTCAAGGTCACCAAGGACTGGATGCCGCACGAGTACGTGCCGTGGAGCGACGCCCGGAACTTCCCCGGCTTCTTCGAGGACGGCGAGGCCTGGGGCAAGGAGCAGTCCAAGGTCACCGAGATCGGCCGCATCGCCCTCGTCGTGAACCTCCTTACGGAGGACAACCTCCCCAGCTACCACCACGAGATCGCCTCGCTCTTCGGCCGGGACGGCGCCTGGGGCACCTGGGTGCACCGCTGGACGGCCGAGGAAGGCCGGCACGGCATCGTGATGCGGGACTACCTGCTCGCCTCGCGCGCGGTCGACCCGGACAAGCTGGAAGCCTTCCGCATGCAGCACATGAGCGAGGGCTTCGAGTCGGACAACCGGCACTCGATGCTGCACTCCGTCGCGTACGTCGCGTTCCAGGAGCTGGCCACGCGCGTCTCGCACCGCAACACCGGCCACCAGTCGGGCGACCCGGTCTGCGACCGCATGCTGGCCCGTATCGCGACCGACGAGAACCTCCACATGGTCTTCTACCGCAACCTCCTGAAGGCCGCGTTCGAGCTCGCCCCCGACCTCACCATGCAGGCCGTGCGCGACGTCCTCGTCAACTTCCGGATGCCCGGTCACGGCATGCCCGGCTTCGAGCGGTTCGCCGCCCAGATGGCCATCGGCGAGGTCTACAACCTGCGCATCCACCACGACGACGTCATCCAGCCCGTGCTGCGCTTCCTGAAGGTCATGGAGATCGACGGTCTCGGCCCCGAGGGCCAGCAGGCCCAGGAGGAGATCGGCCTGTACATGGGCGGCCTGGACTCCGAGGCCTCGAAGTTCGACGAGAAGCTGGCGACCCGCAAGGCCCGCATGGCGGCCCGCGCGAGCGCCTGACCGGCAGACGGTCACCAAGGCGGACCGGCACCGCCTGCTGGGCGGTGCCGGCGCGGCTGAGCCGACCCCGTTCAGCGGGAGTTGGTGCGCCTGATCTCCAGGCGTTCCTTCTCCGAGAGACCGCCCCACACGCCGAAGCGCTCGTCGTTGTCGAGGGCGTACTCCAGACAGGCCGAGCGGATCGGGCACATGCCGCAGATCCGCTTCGCTTCCCTCACGGAGCTCCCGGGCTCGGGGAAGAAGAAGTCCGCCCCGGTCTGCGCGCACAACGCCTCCTGCTGCCAGTCCAGGTCGGGCGAGGTGATCGTGTCGATGTGCATGGCCAGGATCGTGCCGCCCGGCGAAAAACGTTCGATCAACGCCCGATCAACGCCGCGCTCCGAGGCCTCCGGCCGCCCCGATGATGGCCCCGCGCCCGGCACCGGCGCACGGCGGCGCGCGGAACCGCATGAAAACACGGAGAACTTCAGCCGTCACCGAGGGTAACCGCCGCCGTGTCCCCGCTCCGCCGCGGCACTGCGGCAGCGATTGTCAGTGGGCGGTGCAAGACTCGGCAGTGCAGAGAACGGGACCCTTCAACAAGGAGGGCAATGATGCTCACCACCCGTTTCGTCAACGGCGCTCCGAACTGGCTGGATGTCGGCTCGCCCGACATCGACAGCGCCATCTCCTTCTACGGCGGACTCTTCGGCTGGCAGTTCCAGTCGGCGGGACCCGAGGCCGGCGGCTACGGCTTCTTCCAACTCGACGGCAAAACAGTCGCCGGCGGCATGCCACTGCCCCCGGAGCACGACGCGTCCGCCTGGTCCGTGTACTTCCAGAGCCCGGACGCGGAGGCCACGGCCAAGGCGGTGGAGCAGGCGCACGGCGCGGTCCTGTTCCAGCCCATGGACGTGATGGGCGAGGGACACATGGCGGTCCTCAGGGACCCGGCGGGCGCTGCGTTCGGCGTCTGGCAGCCGGGGCGGACCAAGGGTGTCGACGTCGCGGGCGTCCCCGGATCGCTGACCTGGGTGGAGTTGTACACACCCGACATCGCCGCGGCCGCCGCGTTCTACAACGCGACGCTGGGCCTGGAGACTTCGGCCGTGCCCTTCCCCGGCGGCGACTACACCTGCCTCAACCCGGCCGAGGGCGGGGAGGACGCGATGTTCGGCGGTGTCGTCCCGCTCGACGTCGATCCGACGGGCGCGCCCTCGGGGGCGTACTGGCTGGCGTACTTCGAGGTCGCCGACGTGGACGCGACCGTGGCCAAGGCGCAGGAGACGGGCGGCGGGGTCGCCGTGCCCGCCGCGACCATGGAGGGCGTCGGCCGCATGGCCCAGCTCACCGATCCGCACGGCGCCCGTTTCGCGGTCATCAAGAGCGAGCCGCCGCAGGGCTGACGCGGCTCCTGCGCCGGGACCAGGCTTACGCGGAGGCGCGGTGGATCAGTGTGGTCGGCAGGATCACGCTGGACGGCGCGCCTCCGATGCCGTCCCGGACCCCCCGGGGGTCGAGGCCGCGCAGCAGCAGGCGGGCCATCAACCGGCCCATCTCCTCGATGTCCTGGCGGACCGTCGTGAGCGGCGGCTCGGTCTGCTCGGCGACCGGGAGCATGTCGTCGAAGCCGATCACGGCCACGTCCTCGGGCACCCGCAGCCCCTCCTCGCGCAGCACCTTCATGGCGCCGTAGGCGGTGAGGTCGTTGGCGGCGAACACGGCGTCCACGTCGGGGCAGCGGTCGAGGAGTTCCCGCATCGCGCGCTCGCCGCCGCCCGGCGTGAAGTCGCTCTCCACGATCAGCCGGGGGTCGACGTCGACCATGACGTCCCGGAACCCGTCGAGCCGGTCCACCGCGGACGTCTGGTCGAGGGCGCCGGTGATGTGCGCGATCCGGGTCCGGCCGAGCCCGACGAGGTGCCGTACGGCCTCACGGGCGCCGCCCCGGTTGTCGCAGTCGACGTACACCGTGGGTCCGGACGCGCGTGTCCCCTCGCTCCAGGAGGGCCGGCCGCCGAACACCGTCGGGACACCGGCCCGTTGGATCAGCCCGGGCAGCGGGTCGTCGAGATGCAGCGAGAAGACGAGCGCGCCGTCCACATGGCCGCCGGCGAGATAGCGGCCGACGCGGGCGTGGTCGGCGCGTCCTTCCGTCAGCAGCAGCACGAGTTGGGAGTCGTGGGACGTCAACTCCTTGCTGATACCCCTGAGTTGCATGGCGAAGAAGGGGTCGGCGAAGACGCGGGTCTCCGGTTCGGCGATCACCACGGCGATGGCGTCGTGCCGCCTCGTCACCAGGCTGCGGGCCGCCTGGTTGGGGACGTACCCGAGTTCCTCCACGGCCTGCCGGACGCGCTCGACGAGCGATTCCCGTACCCCGTCCCCGCCGTTGACCACCCTGGACACGGTGGCCCGCGACACCCCCGCCCGCGCGGCCACGGCCTCCAGCGTGGGACGCGGTGCTGTCTCGGTCACTTCTGGGCCCCTCCTCGACGATGCGGATCAGGATAGCCGCGGCCGAACCCGATGGTGAGAGCGCTCCCAAGACTGGGTGGCCTCCTCGAACTCGACCGCCCCCGTCACTCACCCCAGCAGATCCACCCGCCGCCCGATCCCGTCCCGCTCCGCCCGCTCGTACGCCAGCCAGGCGAGCGCCAGGTCCTGCCACGGCAGCCCGACGGGGGCGTAGACGGAACGGGAGGTGGGGTCCGTCCGTCCCGGGTGGTCCCCGCGCAGTACGTCGCCGAGTGTCGCGTCGATGTCCGTCGGCTCCAAAGCGCCCACGGACGCGACCAGTTGGCGGTCGTCCACGACGACGAGTGCCGCGCCGAGCAGGTCGTCGGCGAGTTCCCGTTTGCCGGGCTCGTCGGCGCCCAGGCTCGTGAAGTGCTGTCCCTTCCGGGTGTCCGCGAGGGACAGCAGCGGTGTGCGGGACCAGGTCGCCAGCAGGACGATGTCGGCGGCCGAGGCGATCTCCGTCGCCGAGCCCAGCACCCGGCCGCCGTGGCGCTCGGCGAACTCGGCCGCGCGGTCGAAGTCCGTGTCGTGGACGACGAGTTCGCCGTGGGACCGCAGCGCGCCCAGCCCCCGCACCATCAACTCGGCCTGCGCCCCGGCGCCGATCACCCCCACCACCGCGCCCTCCGCCGCTCCCGCCAGGACATGGGTGCCGAGCGCCGCCGCCAGTCCGGTACGCCACGCGGTCACTGTCGCCGAGTCCAGCAGGGCGAGCAACGTGCCGTCCCTGCCGCTGTGCAGACAGAGCACCCCTCTCAACGCGGGCCGCGCGCCGGGGAACTTGGCGTTGACCTTCACCGTGTAGGCCTCGATCCCGGGCAGCAGTCCGGGCAGCAGGGCGGTGGCCGTACCGGGGAACGGCAGGTCGGTGCGCACCCGTTGGCCCGGGATCGCCGACGCGGCCCCCGTGGCGAGGAAGCCGTCGCGCAGCGCGGCGAGGCAGGCCGAGGGTTCCAACAGGCCACCGAGGTCGCTTCGTGTCAGTAGGCGAGTCATTCGCTCATGGTGCGTCGGAGTCGGGGCCGGCGGCGGAGTCAGGAGCAGGGGCGGGAGCAGGGTCCTTCTTCGCCCGGCTCGGCTGCACCCGCTTCGGCTCCCCCGGCATCTTCGGGTACTCCGGCGGGTACGGCAGATCACCGAGTCCGTGGTCGTGTTCGTCGCGGCGGGCGAGTTCGAGGAGGGCGTCGAGGGAGAAGCGGTGGTCGTCCATGTCGGCGTGCACATCGCCGAGTTCGGCGAAGCGGGCCGGCATGGTCGCCAGGTCGAAGTCGCGGGGGTGCGCGGTATCGACCTCGTCCCAGCGCAGGGGTGCCGAGACGGGGGCGTGCGGGCGGGGTCGTACGGAGTAGGCGGAGGCGATGGTGCGGTCGCGGGCGGTCTGGTTGTAGTCGACGAAGATGCGCTCGCCGCGCTCCTCCTTCCACCACTTGATCGTCACCCGGTCGGGCATCCGGCGTTCCAGTTCACGTCCGACGGCAATGGCCGCGCGGCGGACCTGGGTGAAGGTCCAGCGCGGCTCGATGGGTACGAAGACGTGCAGGCCGCGCCCGCCGGAGGTCTTCGGGAAGCCCTTCAGGCCGCCGAACTCGTCGAGTACGGCGCGCAGTTCGTGGGCGGCGCGGACCGCGTCGTCGTAGTCGGTGCCGGGCTGCGGGTCGAGGTCGATACGGAGCTCGTCGGGGCTGTCGACGTCGTCACGGCGCACGGGCCACGGGTGGAAGGTGAGCGTCCCGTACTGGGCGGCCCACAGGACGGCGGCCTCCTCGGTGGGGCACATCTCGTCGGCGCTGCGCCCGCTGGGGAAGGTGATGTGGGCGGTCGGGATCCAGTCGGGCATGTTCTTGGGCGCCCGCTTCTGGAAGAAGTTCTCGCCCTCGACGCCGTCCGGATAGCGCTCCAGGGTGGTGGGGCGGTCTCGCAGGGCGCGGAGGATTCCGGGGCCGACCGCGATGTAGTACCGGGCGAGGTCCAGCTTGGTGAAGCCCCGCTCCGGGAAGAAGATCTTGTCGGGACTGGACAGCCGTACGGTCCGGCCGCCCGCCTCCAGTTCCACCGCTTCGCCCATGCGAGCCACGGTAGGCCCGCCGCACAAAGCTCGCACACCGGGCGACAAGCGGCGCACGAGAGCAGAATCGAGGGCATGGATCTGCCGGTGATGCCGCCCGTGAAGCCGATGCTCGCCAAGTCGGTGGCGAGGATTCCGCCGGGCATGCACTACGAGGCGAAGTGGGACGGCTTCCGGGCGATCGTGTTCCGTGACGGCACGGAGGTCGAGCTGGGCAGTCGTACCGGAAAGCCGCTGACCAGGTACTTTCCCGAGCTGGTCGAGGCGCTGAAGGTACGCGTGCCGCAGCGGTGTGTGCTGGACGGGGAGATCGTGATCGCGAGGGACGGGCGGCTCGACTTCGACGCGCTGACGGAGCGCATCCATCCGGCCGACTCGCGGGTGCGGACGCTGGCCGAGCGGACTCCGGCCTCGTTCGTGGCCTTCGACCTGCTGGCCCTGGCCGACGAGTCCCTGCTGGACATGGAGCTGGGCGACCGCAGGGCGCTCCTGGCCCGGGCGCTGGGCGACGCGACCGCACCCGTGCATCTGGCGCCCGCGACGACCGACATCGAGGTGGCGCAGCGGTGGTTCGAGCAGTACGAGGGGGCCGGGCTCGACGGTGTCGTCGCCAAGCCGCTGGACCTGCGCTACCGCCAGGACGAGCGCGCGATGTTCAAGATCAAGCACGAGCGGACCGCTGATGCCGTCGTCGCGGGCTACCGCCTCCACAAGAGCGGCCCCGTCGTGGGCTCGCTCCTTCTCGGCCTCTACGACGATCACGGCGCCCTGCAGCACGTGGGGGTGTCCGCCGCCTTCACCATGAAGCGCCGCGCCGAACTCATCGACGAGCTGGCGCCGCTGCGCATGGACGACCCGACGGGACATCCCTGGGCGGCCTGGGCGGAGGAGGCCGCCCACGAGACGGCCCGGCTGCCGGGGGCGCCGAGCCGCTGGTCGGGCAAGAAGGACCTCTCCTGGGTGCCGCTCAGGCCGGAGCGGGTGGCCGAGGTGGCGTACGACCACATGGAGAACGGCGCACGCTTCCGGCACACGGCGCGTTTCCGCCGCTGGCGCCCGGACCGGACGCCCGAGAGCTGCACCTACGCACAGTTGGAGGAGCCCGTCCGCTACGACCTCGCGGAGATCCTCGGCCCGCGGGATACGCCGGACTGACCCCCTCCGCATCTCGTGGTGGGCCGATCGGCGCAATCAGCGCGCACAAACACAACCGAGCGGGTATGGCCATCAATGAACTTATAAGAGCACAATCGAAAACACAGACTTGGTGGCAACGGTGGGCATGGGACGAAGAACGCCTCGGCGGCGCGGCGTGACGAGAGCGGCGCTGCTGGCCGCCACGATGACGGCCTCCCTGGCGGTCGGCTGCACGGCACGGCACGGCGGCCCCGTCGACGACGGGCGCGGACAGAGCCAGTCCCCGACGCAGAGCCCGAGCAGCAGCGGCGGCACGGTCGCCCCCGCCGCCGGTCCGCTCCTCGCGGTGAAGATCGACAATGTGCCCGCGGCCCGTCCGCAGACGGGTCTGGACTCTGCGGACATCGTGTACGCAGAGCAGGTCGAGGGCGGACTGAGCCGGCTGATGGCGGTGTTCGCCACCAAGCTGCCCAAGTCCGTCGGACCGGTGCGCAGCGCCCGCGTCTCCGACCTGGAACTGCTGCGCCAGTTCGACGACCCGACGCTCGCGTTCTCCGGGGCCCAGCACAAACTGCTGCCGCTGATCGCCAAGGCGCCGCTGCGCTCGGCCTCTCCGGACGAGGTGTCCAGCGCCTACTACCGGGGTGTCGACAAGTCCGCCCCGCACAACCTCTACCTCCGCCCGAACAAGCTGCTCTCCTCCGCCCCGGGCGCGGCGGCCCTGACGACCGGCTTCCACTACGGCACGGCCCCCGCGGGCGGCACGGCCACGGCCGCCCGCACCGTGCGCTATCCGGCGGCCCGCTTCACGTTCACCTGGTCCGGGAGCAAGCACCGCTGGCTGGTCACCGAGGACGGCACGCCCACCGTGACGACCGACGGCAAGCGGGTGGCCCCGGCCACTGTCGTCATCCAGTACGTGAAGATCCGCAAGTCCAAGTACCACGACGTCCTCGGCAACAACACGCCGTACACCGAGACGGTCGGCTCGGGGAAGGCGGACGTCCTGCGTGACGGCCGTACGTACAGCGTCGACTGGAAACGGCAGAAGGCCACGGACGGAACCGCGTTCACCGCTTCGGACGGAACACCGGTGAACTTCGCGAAGGGCCAGGTCTGGGTGGTGTTCGCGAAGGCATGACGCTCGGCGGCGAAGGCCTAACCCTGGGCAGCGAGGGGCTCCGTGGGATTGCGGAGCCCCTCCGCCGCGTCCGAGACCCGTTGGATGAGGTCGAAGAAGACGGTCTGTTCCGCGGCGGAGAGGGGGGCCAGGAAGACCTGGTTCATCCGGGCCGTGCGCACGATCAGTTTGCGGTGGGTGCGGATGCCGTCGTCGGTGAGGCACAGCAGGAAACGGCGGCCGTCCTGCGGATCGCGCACCTTGTCGAGGAGCCCGCGGCGGCTCAGCCGGCTGATCACCTCGGCGATGGTGGACCGGTCCAGGCCCACCCGCTCCCCCACCGTGCGCTGGTCGAGCCCCGGCTCGTCGACGAGCGCGTTGAGCACCGCGAACTGCGGCGAGGTGATCTCCTCGGAGACCATCGTGTTCCACAGCAGATAGTGCGCCTGCTGCAGTCGCCGGGCGAGGTGCCCGGGGTGGGTGGTGAGGTCCACCGCGGCCATGTGCCCTCCCGAAGTCATATTCATCCGTGCACTGAACGATACCGGGAGGCCCTACGGCCGAGTCCAGCCCTGTGCACCGAGCTGACCTCGCCCTTCTCCTGGGCCTTGACGCGGGGCTGCCACAGTGACAGCGTGAAGGAAACTTCACCGAAATGCTCAGTGCCCTGATGAACTGCTGACCGGGCGCTCGAACGGGACGGAGCTTCACGGATGGACAAGGTGGTCGCCACAGCCCTGGAGGCTGTGGCTGATGTGCCGGACGGAGCGACACTCGCGGTCGGCGGTTTCGGGCTGAGCGGTGTCCCCAACGTACTGATCCAGGCCCTCTACGAGCGCGGGGTCGACGGTCTGGGTGTGGTCTCCAACAACTGCGGGGCGATGGAGTCCGGTCTCGCCGTGCTGCTGGCCGCCGGACGGATCGCGCGGGTGACCGGCTCCTACATCGGCGCGAACAAGGAGTTCGCGCGCCAGTACCTGGCCGGGGAACTGGAGGTCGAGATGATCCCCCAGGGCACCCTCGCGGAGCGGTTGCGCGCGGGCGGTGCGGGGATTCCCGCCTTCTACACACCGGCAGGGGTCGGCACGCAGGTCGCGGAGGGCGGACTGCCGTGGCGCTACGACGGCTCGGGCGGCGTCTCTCTCGCCTCGCCGCCGAAGGAGGTACGGGAGTTCGACGGCACCGAGTACGTGCTGGAGCGCGGTATCCGTACCGACTTCGCGCTGGTGCGGGCCGCGAAGGGTGACCGGCACGGAAACCTGGTCTTCAACAAGTCGACCCGGAACTTCAACCCCCTCGCGGCGATGGCGGGCCGGGTGACGATCGCCGAGGTGGAGGAGCTGGTGGAGCCCGGCGAGATCGACCCGGACGCGGTGCACCTGCCGGGGATCTTCGTGCAGCGGGTGGTGGCCCTCACCCCCGAACTGGCCGCCGACAAGCGGATCGAGCAGCGAACGGTGACGGTGAGCGGCTGATGGCCTGGACACGGGAAGAGATGGCCGCGCGTGCGGCGCGCGAACTTCAGGACGGGCAGTACGTCAATCTCGGCATCGGTCTGCCGACCCTGATCCCCAACTACCTCCCCCCGGGCGTCGAGGTCATCCTGGAGTCGGAGAACGGCATCCTGGGCACCGGCCCGTATCCGACCGAGGACCAGGTCGACCCGGATCTCATCAACGCCGGCAAGGAGACCGTGACGGTCCTGCCGGGTGCCTCCTTCTTCGACTCCTCGCTCTCCTTCGGGATGATCCGGGGCGGGCACATCGATGTCGCCGTGCTGGGCGCGATGCAGGTGTCGGCCGGGGGCGACCTGGCGAACTGGGCGATCCCGGGGAAAATGATCACCGGGATCGGCGGGGCGATGGACCTCGTCCACGGCGCCCGCACGGTCATCGTCGTCATGACGCATGTGGCGAAGGACGGCTCCCCGAAGATCCTCCAGGAGTGCGCGCTGCCGCTCACAGGCAAAGCGTGTGTGAACCGAGTCATCACCGATCTCGGCGTGATCGACGTGTCACCCGAGGGTCTCGTGTTGATCGAGACCGCGCCCGGTGTGGGCGTCGAGGAGATCGTCGCCAAGACCGACGCGAAACTCACCGTCACGGAAGGCCTGCTGTGAACACGGTTTACATCGTCGACGCCGTCCGCACCCCGTTCGGGAAGTACAGCGGAGGTCTCGCCTCTGTCCGCCCCGACGACCTCGCCGCCCACGCCATCCGTGAACTCCTCGCCCGCACGCCCGACTTGGACCCCTCCCGGATCGAGGACGTGTACTTCGGCAACGCCAACGGTGCCGGCGAGGAGAACCGCAACGTCGCCCGCATGGCCGGCCTCCTGGCCGGCCTGCCCACCTCGGTGCCGGGAGTGACGGTCAACCGCCTGTGCGCCTCCGGTCTCGAAGCGGTCATCCAGGCGGCTCGCGCCATCGCCGTCGGCGACGCGTCGATCGCCGTGGCCGGCGGGGTGGAGTCGATGACACGGGCGCCGTACGTCCTGCCCAAGTCGGACCGGCCGTTCCCCGCCGGGCACACCGAGCTGTACTCGACCACGCTCGGCTGGCGCATGACCAACCCGGCCATGAACCCGGAGTGGACCATCCCGCTCGGCGAGAGCGCGGAGTTGATCGCCGACAAGCACAAGATCGGCCGCGAGCAGCAGGACGAGTTCGCGCTCGCCAGTCACCAGAAAGCGGCCGACGCGCAGGCCGCGGGTCTCTTCGACGGCGAGATCGCCCCCGTCCCGGTCCCACAGCGCAAGGGCGACCCGGTCGCTTTCGCCGCCGACGAATGCGTACGACCGGACGCCTCCCTCGCGGCCATGGCCAGGCTCAAGCCGTCCTTCCGCACCGAGAACGGAACGGTGACCGCAGGCAACGCGTCCCCGCTCAACGACGGTGCCGCAGCACTGTTGTTGGTGGACGAGGAAGGCCTGAAGGCCACCGGCCGCCAGCCCCTCGCCCGTATGTCCGCCACCGGCGTGAACGCGCTCGACCCGCAGTACTTCGGACTCGCCCCCGTCGAAGCCGTCAACCGCGCACTCGCCAAAGCAGGCAAGGGATTTGACGACCTGTCAGTCCTCGAACTGAACGAGGCCTTCGCCGCGCAGGTGCTCGGATGTGTCGCCGAATGGCCCGAGTTCGACCCCGCGATCCTCAACCCCCAGGGCGGTGCCATCGCGCTGGGCCACCCCCTCGGCGCCTCCGGTGCCCGGCTCGCCGGCACCGTCGCCCACCAACTCGCCCGCAAGGGCACGGGAGTTGGAGTCGCCACCCTCTGCATCGGCGTGGGCCAGGGCCTCGCCCTCGTCCTCGAACGGTAGGAACCCCCATGGCTCTCACCCAGCACGACATCGACCTCGAAATAGCGGCCGAGCACGCGACGTACGAGAAGGGGGTCGCCGACGGTGCGCCGGTCGAGCACCACCCGCGCCGCGACTACGCGCCGTACCGTTCCTCGCTGCTCCGCCACCCGAAACAGCCGCCGGTCACCATCGACGTGTCGAAGGACCCGGAGTTGGTGGAGCTGGCCTCGCCCGCGTTCGGCGAGCGGGACATCACGGAGATCGACAACGACCTGACCCGGCAGCACAACGGGGAGCCGATCGGCGAGCGGATCACCGTCTCCGGGCGGCTGTTGGACCGGTCCGGGCGGCCGATCCGCGGCCAGCTGGTGGAGATCTGGCAGGCGAACTCGGCCGGCCGCTACGCGCACCAGCGCGAGCAGCACGACGCCCCGCTGGACCCCAACTTCACGGGCGTAGGCCGCACGTTGACCGACAACGAGGGCAACTACCACTTCACCACCGTCCAGCCGGGCCCCTACCCCTGGCGCAACCACGTCAACGCCTGGCGCCCGGCGCACATCCACTTCTCGATGTTCGGCACGGCGTTCACGCAGCGGCTGGTCACGCAGATGTACTTCCCGAGCGATCCGCTGTTCCCGTACGACCCGATCATCCAGTCGGTGACGGACGACGCGGCCCGGCAGCGGCTCGTCGCGACGTACGACCACAGCCTGTCGGTGCCCGAGTTCTCGATGGGCTACCACTGGGACATCGTGCTCGACGGCCCGCATGCCACCTGGATCGAAGAAGGACGCTGACCCACCATGACGAAGATCGACACGAGCCGCCCGGAGTCCGTGCTGCCGACCCCTTCGCACACGGTCGGCCCCTTCTACGGCTACGCGCTGCCGTTCCCCGGCGGCGGTGACATCGCGCCCGTCGGACACCCGGACACGATCACCGTCCAGGGGTACGTCTACGACGGCGAGGGCAAGCCGCTGCCGGACGCCTTCGTCGAGCTGTGGGGGCCCGACCCCGAGGGCAACCTCTCCACGACCGACGGCTCGATCCGGCGCGACCCGGCCAGCGGCGGCTATCTCGGCCGCAACGGCGTGGAGTTCACCGGCTGGGGCCGCATCCAGACCGACGCCAACGGCCACTGGTACGCGCGGACGCTACGGCCGGGCGCACGCGGCCAGAACGCCCCCTACCTGAGCGCGTGCGTCTTCGCGCGCGGGCTGCTGGTGCACCTCTTCACCCGGATCTACCTGCCCGGCGACGAGGCCGTGCTCGCCGCGGACCCGCTGCTGTCCGGGCTGGACGCGGCGCGGCGCGGCACGTTGATCGCGCAGGACGACGGCAGGGGCACATACCGTTTCGACATCCGCCTTCAGGGCGAAGGCGAAACGGTCTTCCTGGAGTTCCAGTGACAGCTGCCGACCCGTCGGACACCGGCCTGCTCGCCCCCGGGTGGGCCGGCTCCCCCGCCGCGTCCGCGACGAGCGACACCGCGTATCTACGGGCCCTGCTCGACGCGGAGGCCGCGCTCACCCGTGCCCAGGCCACGCTGGGTCTCGCGCCCGCCGAGGCGGCGACGGCGGTGACGGCCGCGGCCGACGTGGACCGCTTCGACGTACGGTCCCTCGCGGAGCGGGCGCGCGGCGGCGGGAACCCGGTGATTCCACTGGTCGCGGATCTGACGAAGGCGGTCGGCGAGGAGTACGGCCCGTACGTCCACCGGGGCGCGACCAGCCAGGACATCATGGACACGGCGACGATGCTGGTCGCGTCCCGCACCCTGGACCTGGTCCTGACCGACCTGGCCCGCACGGAACACGCGCTCTCCCGACTGGCCGCCGACCACCGCGACACCGCGATGCCGGGCCGGACACTCACCCAGCACGCCGTACCGACGACCTTCGGGCTGAAGGCCGCCGGGTGGCGGTCGCTGGTGCTCGACGCGCGGGATCGGGTGCGTGTCGTACGGGACGGGCTGCCCGCCCAACTCGGGGGCGCGGCAGGCACGTTGGCCGCCTTCACGGCGTACGGCGCGGAGGACGCGCTCGCCCTGCCGGACACGTACGCCGGTGAACTCGGCCTGACGGCACCGCTGTTGCCCTGGCACACGTTGCGGACGCCGATCGCCGATCTCGCCGGGTGCCTGGCCTTCGCGGCGGGCGCGCTCGGCAAGGTCGCCGCCGACGTACTCGTCCTGTGCCGTACGGAGATCGCCGAGGTCTCGGAGGGCAGCGGCGGGGGTTCGTCGGCCATGCCGCACAAGGCGAATCCCGTACGGTCCACCCTGATCACCGCCGCCGCGCGACGGGCACCGCAGCTCGCGGCCGTCCTCTACGGCTCGCTGGTCGCCGAGGACGAGCGGCCGGCCGGGGCCTGGCATGCCGAGTGGGAGCCGCTGCGGGAGCTGCTGCGGCTGGTCGGCGGGGCAGCGCGCGATGCCGCCGAGCTGACCGAAGGACTGCGGGTGCACCCGGACGTGATGCGTGAACACCTGGGTCTCACCCATGGGTTGATCGTCTCCGAGCGGCTGTCGGCCGAACTGGCACCGCTGCTGGGCAGGGACCGGGCGAAGGAGCTGCTCACTGAGGTTGCCCGGCGGACGTACACAGAGGGCCGTCCACTGGCCGAACTGCTCGCCGAGGAGCCGGAGTTGAAGGATCTCGACCTCTCCGCGCTGACCGACCCCGCCCGTTACACGGGTTCCGCCGGAGCCCTCACCGACCGTGCGCTGGAGCGACGTTGACCGAGACACTTCTCAACTTCCGTGCCGAGGGGCCCGATTCCGCTCCCCCGCTGCTGCTCGGTCCCTCGCTGGGTACGTCGTACGCCCTGTGGGACAAGGTCGCGCCCGAACTGTCCATCACCCACCGGGTGATCCGCTGGGATCTGCCTGGGCACGGCGGTTCGGCGGCCGGTCTGATCGGTCCCGGGGCCACCGTGGGCGACCTCGCCGACCTGGTGCTGGCGCTCGCCGACTCCCTCGGGATCGAGCAATTCGCCTACGCGGGTGTGTCGTTGGGGGGCGCGGTCGGTCTGCACCTCGCCGTGCATCACCCCGAACGGGTCTCGTCGCTCGCCGTCATCTGCTCCTCGGCGCACTTCAACGGGTCGAAGCCGTGGGAGGAACGGGCCGCACGGGTACGCAGCGAGGGGCTCGCCTGGCTCGTCGAGAGCGCCGACTCCCGTTGGTTCACACCCGGGTTCACCGTCCCGGAGCTGGTGGCCGACCAGCGCGACGCCGACCCGGACGCGTATGCCGCGTGCTGTGACGCGCTGGCCGCGTACGACCTGCGTGAGCGGCTCCCCGATATCGGCGCGCGGACACTGGTGATCGCCGGCCGCGAGGATCCGGCGACCCCGCCCGCCCAGCTGCGGGAGATCGCCGACGCCGTGCCGGGCTCGGCCCTCGTGGAGATCCCGGGTGCTTCCCATCTGGCCCCCGCGCAGTGCCCGGAGGCCGTCCTCACCGCGCTGCGCGCGCACCTGGACGGGGGTGCCAAGCGTGGGATGGAGGTACGGCGGGAGGTGCTCGGCGACGAGCACGTGGACCGGGCGCAGTCCCGGCAGACCCCCTTCACCGCCCGCTTCCAGGACTTCATCTCGCGGTACGCGTGGGGCGAGATCTGGACCGATCCAACGCTGACGCGCCGCGAGCGCAGCATGATCACGCTCACCGCGTTGATCGCGCACGGGCACTACGACGAGCTCGCCATGCACGTGCGCGCGGCGCGCCGCAACGGGCTCACGCCGGAGGAGATCGGCGCCGTACTGCTGCAGAGTGCCGTGTACTGCGGGGTGCCTGCGGCGAACTCGGCGTTCGCGGTGGCGCAGCGAGTGCTGGCGGAAGAAGAAGGGTGACCCTGGCAGTCGTAGCTTCAGCAGCACCTCGTTCGTGCCTCCGTCCCGTGTCCCGCCGTGCCTAGGCTGGAGGCATGTCCACTGTTCTGATCACCGGTGCCACCTCCGGTCTCGGCCGGTACCTCGCCTTCGAACTGGTCCGCTCCGGGCACCTCGTCCTCGCGCACGGGCGTGACCCGGGCCGCACCGGGCGGCTCGTCGACGAGCTGCGCACCGAGGGCACGGCCGAGGGGTTCGTCGCCGATCTGGCCTCGTTGGCGCAGGTGCGGGAGCTGGGCGACCGGGTCGCGGCCGCGCATCCCCGGCTCGACGTGCTGATCAACAACGCGGGCGTGGGCGGGGGTTCACGTGGTTCAGGCCGTGAGCTGAGCGTCGACGGGCACGAACTGCGGCTGGCGGTCAACTACTTGGCGCCGGTCGCCCTGACCCGTGCCCTGTTGCCGGCGCTCCGTGCGGGCGCCCCGTCCCGGATCGTCAACGTCGGCTCGGCCGGGCAGGAACCCCTCGACTTCGACGACCCCGAGCTGACCCGCGGCTACAGCGGCGTCTCCGCGTACTGCCGCAGCAAGTTCGCGCTGGCCGCCCATACGTTCACGCTCGCCGAGGAGTTGACGGGCACCGGCATCTCGGTGAACGTGCTGCACCCGGCGACGTACATGGACACGGCGATGGTGCGGGAGGGTGGCATCACGCCCTGGAACTCCGTGGCCGACGGTGCGCCGGGTGTACTGGCCCTGGCTACAAGGGACTTGGGCACGGGCGGCTATTTCGACGGCACGAGTCCCTCGCGGGCGCACGAGGCGACCTACGATCCCGAGGTGAGGAAGCGACTGGCGACGGTCACTGAACAACTACTGGCGCTGTAGGCGCCCCGAAGGGGCGCGGGGAACGGCGCGACCAGCCACGACGAACCCGCAGACGAAGAACAACTCACCGCAGCCCCCTCCCCGTCTCCAACACCTCCCGCGCCTGCGCGACCAGTCCATCCGCTCCGCACGAACGCGCCAGCGTCAAGCCCCTGTTGATCTCGGACACCGACCTCGCCGCGATGCCGTACTCGACCCGCGCCGCCGCGTGTTCGTACTGGCAGGGCGAGGACTCCAGGTAGGCGACGGCCTGCGCGGCGAGCCGTACCGCGCGCTGTCCCGTTTCCAGCGCGGCAGCACACCGCAGGGCCTCGCCGATGGCGGTGTCCGTGCCGAAGTGTTCGGCCTGGCGGCGGGCGTCGGAGGCGAGTTGGGCGGCGCGGGTCGGGTCCTGGGTGGCGAGGGCCCTGGCGAGGTCGAGGGCCCACGGGACCATCACCGGGTTGTGGTGGCCGCGAACGGCCGCCGCCTTCGCGGCCTGCTCCAGTTCGTTGATGCCGTCCTCGGTGCGGCCGACGGCGATCAGCAGCCGGCCGCGCACGCAGCGGGGGTCCGGCAACACGATGGGCGACGGGTACGGTGGGGTGAAGCCGTATTGCTCGGCAGTCTCCCAGGCCTCGTCCACATGGCCCCGGGCGAGCAACGTGTCGACGAGGTTGCAGATCGCCGTCCAGTACAGAGGCAGTCCGCGACCGACTCGTTCGGCGAGGCGCAGCGCCTCACGCAGGGAGACCTCCGCCTCCCGCAACCGGCCACGCCTGCGGTGCCCGACCCCGACGTACGCCTTGGCCAGAGCGAGGTGGCCGCCGCTCCAGCCCGCGCTCTCGTAGGCGCCCACAGCTTCCGAATACAGGCTCTCCGCCCGGTCCAGCCGGTCCGTGAACACGTACACGGTCGCCAGCAACAGCGGCAGTTCGAGGCCCCACTCGGTGTCGGTCCAGCCGAGCCCCGGTGGCAGGCGGCCGTTGACGAGGGCGCGGTCGGACAGGTCCACGACCTCCTCGGCGCTCTCGCCGTGCGTCAGGGCGTCGAAGCCGCGCAGGATCATCAGGGCCCGCTCGGAGTTGTCGCGGCCGGTGCAGATGGCGGCGAGATCGGCGAGGCGCTCGGATCGTCCCGGCGAGATGGCCTCGCCCGCGTGGATGCCCTCCCACATGTACTGCACGGCCTGCAGCCGCATCCTGGCGGCGCCCGGTTCGTGCCGGGCGGCCTCCGCCTCCACGGTGCGGATGCCCTCCTCCAGCTGGTCGTTGTGGAGCAGGGCCTGGGACAGCCGGATGACGGCGTCCACGCGTGCGTGGCCGTCGAGGCCCGGCATGGCGAGCGCGGTCTGCAGATGGCCGATGGTGACAGCGGGCGCGGTCAGCAGCGTGGCGCAGCCGAGTTCGTAGAGCACGCTCGCGTGGATCTCGGCGAGCGGCGGCTCCAGGAGGGCCCGCTCCAGACAGCGGCGGGCGGCGTCCGGGGCGCCGATGGAGAGGTGCTCGCGGGCTGCCTCGCGCAGCTGCTCGACGAGTTCCTGGTCGTCGTCCGGGTGCACCTGGAGGAGGTGCCGTGAGGCGGACGCGGCGCCGCGCCCGGAGTCGGTGACGACCTGGGCGGCGATGCCGTGCATCGCCGTACGCGTGCCGTCCGGGATGGACTTGTAGACGGCGCTGGCGATCAGCGGGTGCACGAACTCCAGGTCACCGGCGCCGGCTTGGGACGCGGCGGGGTCCGGCGCCGTGAGGATACGGGCGCTGCGGAGCAACTCGGCGCAGCGGGCCGCGTCGTCGCGGCCCATGGTGGCGAGCCTGGCGACCAGCTCGACGGAGATGCCGGTGCCGAGGATGGCCGCGGCCCAGGCGAACCGGGTGGCCTCGGTGCCCAGCCCGTCCAGGCGGGCGACAAGGCCGCCGCCGCGCGAGGAGCGGTTCAGGGCGCGCAGTTCGGCGGCCGAGGCCTCGATCGGATCGAGTTGGCTGTCCAGCACCTTGGCGAGGAGTTCGACGGTCTCGTACGGGTTGCCGCCGGTGACCGCCCACACCTCGCGGCAGAACGGGGCGTCGGCCTGCGGGCCGACGGTGGCGCGGGTGAGGCCGGCGGTCGCCTCCGGGGTCAGCGCGCTCAGGTTGGTGATGGCGTGGCCGGCGAAGCCGGCGATGGCGTCCAGGTGGCGGGCGCTCTCGTCACTGGCCTCGCCGGGCCGACGGGCGACCACGACGAGGACGGACAGGTCGTCGAGGCGTTCGGTGAACGCGGAGAGCCAGCGCAGGGTCTCCTGGTCGGCCCAGTGGGCGTCGTCGATCAGCAGGACCAGGGGCCACTCCCGTTTGGCGAGCCTGCGTACGGCGGCGACCAGGCCGTCGCACACGCCCTGCGGGTCGGCCTGTCGCTCGCCCGGTTCGGTGACGCCGAGTGCGGGGCCGGCGATATCGTACCAGTCGCCGAGGTACTCGCGTGCCTCCTCGGGCATCAGCGAGACCAGGGCGGGCTGCAGCAACTGCCGTACGACGTTGAAGGGGACGGACTTGAGGGTCTCGCCGCCGCGGGCCTGCCAGACCGTGCAGTTGCGGGCCTCGGCGATGCGGCGGGTCTCCGCGAGGAGTGCGGTCTTGCCGAATCCCGCCTCGCCGCGGACGACCAGCAGGCTGCCCGAGGACGACTGGTCCGCGCACAGCGCGTCGATCGCCTGCGCCACACCGGCGACCTCCTCGTCTCGCTCCCACAGGGAGGCCGAGGTGGCCTCCGGAGGCCGTTCCTCCGTCATCCCGATTCCTCCCCGAGTAGCCCGAACGACGTACGGACCTTGAGCGTAGCCGTCCGGATGCCGAAGTGGAGGCCGGTCCGGGCAGCTGTGGCCGCATCGGGTGACAAGGGCCCGCCGACAGGGTTTGTGGACATGACGAACGGTCAAGAGGCGTTGAAATGAAGGTGTTTTCCGATCAATCCCGACCCGTCTCGGACAGGCCTGCCGTACGGGCTCTGGTAGCCGGGTCGGTGGGCAACTTCATCGAGTGGTACGAGTTCGGTGTCTACGGCTACTTCGCGACGGTGATCGCGGAGCGGTTCTTCACCCCGGAGGGCGGCGGTGCCGGCGAGGGGCTGGTGCGGACGTACGCGTCGTTCGCGCTGGCGTTCTTCTTCCGGCCGGTCGGCGCCGCCGTGTTCGGCCGGCTCGGTGACCGGGTGGGACGGCGTCCGGTGCTGATCCTGGTGATCGCGCTGATGACCGTCGCGACGACGCTGATCGGCGTGCTGCCGACGTATGCGACGGCCGGTGCTGTCGCGCCCTGGCTGCTCACGTTTCTGAGGGTTGTTCAGGGACTGTCCGCGGGTGGGGAGTTCGGGGGCGCGGTGGCGGTGCTGACGGAGTTCGCGCCGCCGGGGCGGCGGGGGCTGTACGGGGCGTGGCAGTCGTTCACGGTGGCGCTGGGGCTGTTGGGCGGGGCGGGGGTCGCAGCGCTGCTGGCGACCGTGCTCGACGCCGGTCAACTGGGCGACTGGGGCTGGCGGTTGGCGTTCCTGCTGACGCTGCCGATGGGGCTCGGCGCGCTGTGGCTCCGGCTGCGGCTGGAGGAGACGCCGGCGTTCCGGAGTGGTCCGGCACGGGAGGTGCCGCCCGCGCGTGAGGTCCGTGCGGCCGTCGCGCTGGGCGCCGGGCGGGTGATGGGGTGGGCGGCGGCCGGTTACACCTTCCTCGTGGTGCTGCCGTCGTATCTGCAGCACACGCTGGACGCGAGCTTCCGGCAGGCGCTGCTGGCCACGGTCCTGGCCAACGTGGGTTTCGCGGTCAGCATCCTTCCGGCGGGCCTGCTGAGCGACCGGGTGGGTCGGCGGCCGGTGATGCTGACGGGGGCCGCGCTGGTGGTGGCGCTGTCCGTGCCGTTGCTCAACCTCCTTCAGGACGACGGGACTTCGACCACGGTGAAGGGTGCGTGGGTGTTCGGTGCGGGTGCGGTGGTGGGGCTGATGGCGGGGCCCGGCCCGGCGATGCTCTCGGAGATGTTCCCGACGAGTGTGCGCCACACCGGTCTGGGACTCGCCTACGCCCTGTCCAATGCCGTCTTCTCGGGCTGTGCCGGGCTCATCATCACTGGGAGCGTCGAGCGGACCGGGAACGCGGACATCCCCGCGTACTACGCGGCGGCGGCCTGCGCGGTGAGCGTGCTCGCGCTGGCGGTGTCCAGAAGCCCTGCGGGACAGGCGAGTTGGGAGGAAGCGGATGCGGGTGATCGGGCTGATGTCCGGGACGTCGTACGACGCGATCGACGCGGCGGCGGCCGGGCTGAGCCTCGTCGGTGACAGTGTCGTACTGGAGCCGCTCGGGATGGTGAGCGCGCCGTACGACGAGGAGTTGCGGGAGGCGCTCGCGGCGGCGCTGCCACCGGCGGCCACCACGCTGGCCGAGGTGTGCCGGCTGGACACCCTGATCGGGCAGGCGTTCGCCGCGGCGGCCGTCCGCGCGAACGGCGAACTGTGCGACGGGCGGGCCGAGTTGGTGGCCTCGCACGGGCAGACCGTCTACCACTGGGTGGCGGACGGCGCGGTGCACGGCACGCTGCAACTGGGGCAGCCCGCCTGGATCGCGGAGGCGACCGGGCTGCCCGTGGTCGCCGACTTCCGGCCGCGCGACATCGCCGCCGGGGGCCAGGGCGCGCCGCTGGTCAGCCTGGTCGACCTGCTGTGGCTGCGCGGCCGTTCCGGCACACCGGTCGCGCTGAACCTCGGCGGGATCGCCAACCTCACCGCCCCCGACGGCACGGCCTTCGACACGGGACCGGCGTGCGCACTGATCGACGGGGCGGCACGGGGGTTCAGCGGCGGACGTCTCGCCTACGACGCGGAGGGCGCCCTCGCGGCCCGTGGAACGGTCCACGAGCCGCTGTTGCAACGGCTGTCGGGCGAGCCGTACTACGCGCTGCCCGCGCCGAAGACGACCGGCAAGGAGTTGTTCCACCTCGGCTATCTGCAGGACGCGTTGGCCGGCTTGGGCACCCTGCCGGCCGAGGACGTCATCGCGACCCTCACCCTGCTCACGGCGCGTACGGTCGCGGACGCCGTGCGGTCGGTGGCCGCGACGGAGGTCGTCGTCTCGGGCGGCGGCATCCGCAACCCGGTCCTGATGGCCCTGCTCGCCGCCGAGCTGCCGGGCGTCCCGCTGCGCACCTCGGACGAACTGGGCCTGCCGTCCGCCGCAAAGGAGGCGTACGCCTTCGCCGTCCTCGGCTTCCTCACGGCACACGGCCTGCCGGGCACCGTGCCGACGAGCACCGGCGCCCGGCATCCGAGCATGCTCGGGTCACTGACGCCGGGGCGACGGGGACTGCGGTTGCCTCCGGCGGCCGAACGGGGGCCCGTACGGCTCGTGTTGGGGTGAGCGGAAGAGGGGGACCGTACTGCGGGGGCGTCCCTGTGCCGGAGGCGGACGGGCGCCGCGATGACCGCCCTCCCGCCCGCGGTTGCGGCGCCGAAGAACGGTCCGCTCCCCGACCGCCGTTCCACGCCGTCCACCGATTCGGGCCGGATCCTCTCATCCCGCTTTCACCGACGCCTCATACGGTAGGTACATGACGCAGGTGACTCCCCCCGGGTGGTACCCCGATCCCGGGCAGACGAATGACGGTCCCACCGCCGAGCGCTGGTGGGACGGCAAGGCATGGACGGACCGGACCCGCCCCGCCGGGTCGGCCGCCGAATGGGGTCCCCCCACGGAGCCGGCGTACGGCGGGGCGTACCCGGCGTATCCCGCCGTGCCCCCGGCCGCGCCGCGCCGCAATCTGCGCACGGGCATAGCCGTGGCGGTGGCGGTGGCGGTCCTCACGGCCATCGGTGTCGGCGCCTACGCGCTGTCCGGCAACGACAGCGGGAACGGCAACCAGGCCGGTAATCAGCAGGCACCGAACGGACAGGGCGGCTTCGGCGGCCAGGGCGGCACGGAGGGGCAGGGCGGTACCGGCGGTTCCGGTGGTACCGGCGGCCAGAGCGATCCCTTCGGCGGTTCGGGTGGCACGGGTGGTTCCGGTGGTACGGGTGGTGCGACGCCCGCCCCCAGCCAGTCCGCGCAGCCGAAGGTCGCGGCCGGCGGCAACGTGACCGACTCGCTCGACGGCATCAGCCTCCCCGTGCCGGCCGACTGGTACGGCCAGGTCATCCAGGGTGGCGCGCAGGTCACGTCGAACGACTCGTACAAGTGCCCCGGCGACACCTCCAAGTCCTGCACCAACGGCGGGGCGTACTCGGCTCCCGCAGTGGTGCTGGGCACCAAGGGCAGCACGGCCGAGGCGGTCGCGAAGGCGGACATCGCCGCCAACGCCAAGGAGTCCTACGGCGGCACGACCTACGGCAGCATCACCTCGCACGAGGTGCTGGCCTCCAAGGCCGTGACCGTCGCCGGGCAGAAGGGCTACCTGGTCCGCTGGAAGGCGGTCACCAGCAAGGGCGCCGACGGCTACGTCGAGTCGCTCGCGTTCCCGTCGCCGGCCAGCGCCCAGCAGATCGTCGTGGTCCGCTTCGGCGTCGACGTCGGCCAGAAGCAGTCCGTCATCGACGAGATCACCTCGGGCATCAAGGTGGCCTCGGGCGGCGGCGACGGCCAGACGATCTGACCCTCCCCGCACACCGGTCGGCCGGGTGGGGATCCTCTCCGCTCAAGAGGAACCCCACCCGGCCGGGGGGTGCGCGCCGCCCCCGTCCCCACGGTGCGGCGCGAGCAGGTCACCGTCCAGTCATCCCACGGACGGCGGCCTGGTTCTCAGTGAGACCTGGGGCCTCCCCGGCGGATCATGCCGCAGACGCGGGGTCTGGCACGCACATCTGCCGCGTTGTCGTCACTCGCCATGGCTCCGCCATGACTCCCTCCTCCGCCTTGCAGCTGCACGCACCAGACCCCGCTCACGTCGGCTGTCCAGTCGCCGTTGCTTCACTGCGACCTGATCCGCCGGACAGGCCCAGTGCCGGCAGCACCGCGGCCTCCACGAATCTGACCAAGTAGTCGGGGTCGGCGTAACAGCCCTCCAGGACGGGCCTGGCCCGCAGGACGCCGAAGATCTGGGCCGGGACGTACGGCAGTGCCGGATGGTCGGCCGCGATCTCGCCGCGTTCGACGCCGCGGCGCAGGATGTCCTCCAGCGCGGCGATCTCGGGATGGACGAGCGCCTCACGGACCGCCTGGGCGAGTTCGCTGTCCTGGATGACGGCGTGGCCGAGGGCCGAGACGAGCTTGGTGTCCTTCGCCGACCAGGCACCAGCCGCCCGCGCGGCCTGCCGCAGGTCCTCGGCGAGTGATCCGGTGTCGATGCCGGTGAAGTGCACCCGGCGGTTGGCCCGCAGTGCGGCCGCGACGAACTGGGGCTTGGTCCCCCACTGCCGGTACAGCGTGGACTTGCTGCACCGGGTGCTGGTGGCGACGCCCTCCATGCTGACGGAGTCGTAGCCGCATTCCCGGATCTGTTCGAGCACGGCGTCGAAGAACTCCCGCTCACGCTCGGGCGTGATCTTGGAGCGGCGCGAGGCGGCGACCGTGTCCGGTCCGTCCTCAGCCTGCGACGTCATGGCTCTTCTCCTCGCTCGGTCCGCGGCCCCGGGGCCGCCTCTCCAGTGTGTCTCGTTTCGCTATCGATACGCCAGTGTACCGGTACTCTGCCGTATCGGTACACGCGCGTATCGGTACACTGTCGTATCGGAACGGACTCGTACCGATGAGTTCGGTCCGCCGGAAGGGTCACAAACCCAGCCAGCACCACCACACGCACCACCGTCAGCGAAGGGGCCGGGGGATGAATGCCCGAACCGAGCCTGCAGAGCAGGAGACCGGCGCGATAGCGCGGCCTCCGCTCGTCCGTGAGCTCCTGCTCGTCGCAGGGCTCTTCCTCGTCTACAAGTTCGGCCGCCAGCTGGCGACGGGCCACACCGGTGAGGCCCTGCACAACGCCCGGCGCGTGTGGGACCTGGAGCGGACCCTGCATCTCCCCGGCGAGGGCTCGGTGCAGTCGGTGCTGCTGCACGACGACACCTTCGTACACATCGCGAACACCTTCTACGCGACCGTCCACTTTCCGGCCACCGTGGCCTTCCTGGTCTGGCTGTACCTGCGGCGCCCGGCGCACTACGTCTGGGCCCGCCGCGTCCTGGCGACGGTCACCTCGGCCGCCCTGGTGCTGCCCTTCGTGTTCCCCCTCGCACCCCCGCGCATGCTGGCCGCGACGGGCCTGGTCGACACCGCCAAGGTCTACGGCCCCTCCGTGTACGGCCCGCCGTCCAGCGACCACCTCTCGAACCAGTTCGCGGCGATGCCCTCGCTGCACTTCGGCTGGGCGCTGATGGTGGCGGTCGGCCTGATCGTGGCGACCCGCTCACGCTGGCGCTGGCTGTGGCTGCTGCACCCGCTGGTCACCCTGATCGTGATCGTGGGCACGGCGAACCACTACTGGCTCGACGCGATCGTGGCCACCGCCATGCTCGGCATCGCCCTCGCGCTGATCCACCCCCCGCACCGGACGGCGACGACCGCCGGCCGCGGCCAGCCCCGACTCGTCCCCGAAGAACAGCCGGTTCTCGTCGGAGCGGGCCGATGAACGCCACGCTCGTCGCCGTCGTCCTGTCCCTGTTCTCGGCCGTCGCCTACGCGGCGGCGGCCGTGGCCCAGGAACGCCTGGCGTCCCGGAACTCCGACGCGGGCATGCTCCGGCTGCTCGCCACCGGATCGTGGTGGTGGACGGTCGTCCTGAACGCGTCGGCCGCGCTGCTGCACGTCGTGGCTCTCAAGTACGGCCCGCTGACGGTCGTACAGCCGCTCGGCGCGCTCACTCTCGTCGCGGCTGTGCCGATGGGCGCGCGGGTCGCCGGGCGACGGGTCACCACGGTCGAGTGGCGCGGCACCGCGCTCACCCTGCTCGGCCTGTCGGCCCTGCTGGTCACGGCGTCGGGCCCGCAGCCCGACCAAGTACTCACCGTCCCCCAGGCGTTGGCGGTCGCGGGCGCGACGTCCGCACTGATCGGCCTGCTCGCACGGCGCGGTGCCCGGCCCGGTCTACGGCACGCTTCGGCGTCCGGCGTCGCTTCGGGTGTGGCCTCGGCGCTCACGCAGACCGTGACGGTCGCGGCGACGGACCGCTCGGGCCCGCTGCTCAGCGCACAGGTGGTCGGAGTCGCGCTGCTGGTCGCGGTGTTCGCGGCGGGCGGGCTGCTGCTCTCGCAGACCGCCTACCGGGGCGGTCTCGGTGCTCCGCTCGCGGTGGTGACCCTGGCGAACCCGGTGGCCGCCGCGGCGATCGGCCTCGCGCTGCTGGGCGAACGCCTCCAGGGTGGCGCGGCCGGGATACTCCTCGCGCTGACGGGGGCCGGCATCGCGTCCTGGGGTGTGGTCCTGCTGACCCGGGTGACACCCGCCGTACCGCTGCTGCACGAGTACGACGACCACGATCATCCCGTGGCCGCCGTGCTGGCGCTGGAGCCTCAATCGGCTTCGGCCGAACCGGCGTTGCTGCCCCGGCAGCCGGACCGGAAGTCCGCGCCGGGGCACCTCACCGCGCTCTGAGCGGGATCAGCCCAGGCCGCGCGAGTCCTGCTTGAGCGCGGTGTCGACGGTCAGGGCCGTCGCCACCACCAGGCTCAACAGCGGCTCGGGCAGCTGGTAGTGGATCTGCAGGACGTAGTTGTCCGCGGTCGTGAACATCGTCTTGGCGAGACCTTCCCAGGTCTTGGTGATCCGGGCGACCTCGTTGTCCGCGTGGTCGACGATCGCGAAGTTCCAGGCCCGCCAGTTCTCCGCCTTGATCGCGCCGATCTGCTGACCGTTCGCGGTCAGCGCGAAGTTGATCTTCCCGATCATGTTCTGCTGCACGATCTCGCCCACCGGCGAGCCGTCCGGACGGGACACGATCACCTTGGACTTGATGAACTTCGCGGGCCGGGTCAGCACCAACTGCGGCTGCCCGTGCGCGTCGCGGATCTCCAGCTTGTGGGTCATGTACTGATCGAGGCTGGAGACGAAGCGCAGGGCCTTCTTCAGCGCGCTCTGGCCGATCTCGGTGACCGAGCCGATCAGATTGCCGTTCTGGTCCATGACCGTGTACTCGTTGGTCAGCTCGATCAGCTTGGCCTTCTGGTTCACCACGAGGACCGGCTCGCTGAACAGGCTGCCGCCGCCGGGGCCGCCACCGGCGACCCCGGCCTGCTGCTGAACCTGCTGCTGCACCTGGCGCTGGGCCCGCGGATCCGGCCCGGCCTGCTGCTGCGGCACGGCCTGCGGCTGCTGCTGGGCGGCCTGGCCCTGCTGGTCCGCGTTGGTGTGCTCGGTCCACTTCGCGCCGTCCCAGTACCGGAGGGTCTGGGGCGCTCCGTGCGGATCCGGGTACCAGCCTGCAGGTGTGTTCGAATGCGTGGTCACCGGGGCACACTACCGCGAGTGCCCCGGAAAACAACCGGTCTCACAAAGCCCCTCAGACGGTGATGATCGCCGGGTCGCTGACCCCCGGCCGGCCGTTCTCGACATGTCCGGCGAATCGCCGCAGGAACGTCGCGTCGCCGTCGGAGGTGACCGTCAGGTCGTACCACCGCTTGCTCGCGCCCAGGTCGAAGGTGTGCCGTACGGTGGCGCCCGCCCGTACCTTGAAGGTCTGGGCCCGGCCGCCGTAGCCGTTGGCGACCTTCAACTGCACTGTCCCGGAGCCCTTGTTGGTGAAGGTCAGCTCCACGTCGTCGCCGCAGCTGCGGGCGGTGACCTCAGGTCCGGCGGTCTTGCCGGGGCCCTTGAAGACGCGCAGGAAGCCGTTCGGTCCGTGCACGGTCAGGTCGTACGAGCCGTTCGAGTACGCCGAGTTCCAGGCGTCCGAGACGGTCTTGCCGGCCTCGGTGGTGTAACTCCAGGGCCCGTCCGTGCGGTTGGCGGAGGTGACCAGGAAGTTGGCGCCGGCCTTCGCGCCGGAGGCGAAGGTGAGCGTGAACTTCCCGGCCGCCGTGTCCGCCGAACCGTCCACCGTGGCGGCGTACTTGAGCGGCCGGGCCGGGCGCAGTCCGGGTTCCTGCTTGGGCAGCGCCGGGTTGGCGGGCGGGGTCGGCACGTAGTCGGGGTGACGGTTCTTGTCCGGCGGCTGGTAGCCGTCGGTGGCCGGGAGCGGGACCTTCTTGACGTCCTTGTGGGAGAAGTCGAAGGCGGTGGTCAGGTCGCCGCAGATCGCGCGCCGCCAGGGCGAGATGTTGGGCTCGTGGACGCCGAAGCGGGTCTCCATGAACCGGATGACCGAGGTGTGGTCGAAGGTCTCCGAGCAGACGTAACCGCCCTTGCTCCAGGGCGAGACGACGATCATCGGCACCCGCTGGCCCAGCCCGTAGGGACCGGCCGGGTGACTGGCGTCGCCCTTGAAGAGGTCGGGGCCGACGTCGACGGTCGACTTGCCCTGCGCGGCCGAGCCCGGCGCGAACGGCGGGAGCAGGTGGTCGAAGAAGCCGTCGTTCTCGTCGTAGGTGATGAACAGGGCCGTCTTCGCCCACACCTTCGGGTCGGAGGTCAGCGCGTCCAGGACCTGGGAGACGTACCAAGCGCCGTAGTTCGCGGGCCAGTTGGGGTGCTCGGTGAAGGCCTCGGGGGCGACGACCCAGGAGATCTTCGGCAGCGTGCCGCCCTTGACGTCGGCCTTCAGCCGGTCGAAGAAGCCCTCGCCCTTGGTGGCGTCGGTGCCGGTGCGGGCCTTGTCGTAGAGCGGGTCGCCGGGCTTGGCGTTCTGGAACTGCTTGAAGTAGAGGAGCGAGTTGTCGCCGTAGTTGCCGCGGTAGGCGTCCTGGATCCAGCCCCAACTACCGCTCGCGTCGAGGCCGTCGCCGACGTCCTGGTAGATCTTCCAGGAGACACCGGCCTTTTCGAGACGCTCGGGGTACGTCGTCCAGCTGTAGCCGGCCTCGTCGTTGCCGAGGACCGGGCCGCCGCCGACGCCGTCGTTGCCGGTGTAACCCGTCCACATGTAATAGCGGTTGGGGTCGGTGGAGCCGATGAACGAGCAGTGGTAGGCGTCGCAGATGGTGAAGGAGTCGGCGAGCGCGTAGTGGAACGGGATGTCCTCGCGGGTCAGGTACGCCATCGTCGTGGAGCCCTTGGACGGCACCCACTTGTCGTACTTGCCGCCGTCGAACGCGGCGTGCCCGTCGTTCCAGCCGTGCGGGAGGTCCTGGATGAACTGCAGGCCCAGGTCGTCGGCCTCGGGGCGGAACGGGAGGATGTCCTTCGTGCCGTCCGACTGGTACCAGACCGGTTTGCCGTCCTGCCGGGTCACGACCGGACGCGGGTCGCCGAAGCCCCGGACGCCTCTGAGCGAGCCGAAGTAGTGGTCGAAGGACCGGTTCTCCTGCATCAGGACGACGATGTGCTCGACGTCCTCGATGCTCCCGGAACGGTGGTTCGCGGGGAGCGCGGCGGCACGCTCGATGCTGTTCGACAGTGCCGTGAAGGCCGTGGTGGCACCCGCGAGTTGGAGAAAGCGACGTCGATTGACTTCGGACATGGGTGAGGCACCTCTCATCCTGACGCGCGGCCGGCCGGAACATGGCGAAATGCGCGCGGTGCGAGTGTTCCAAGAGCAACAAACGTCAGGGAAGGGTCTGGTGGCGCCCATGTGAAACTCGTGCGTACGTGCGGGGGCGGGCCGGCGGGACGGACCGGTCAGGCTGTCGCCAGTGCCTCCGTCGGGGTGAGGCGGGAGGCCCTGATGGAGGGGTAGACACCGGCCGCCATGCCGATCAGGACCGCTCCGCCGAAGCCGCCGGCCAGCGCCGGGAGCGGGATGACCGGGGGCCAGCCCTGGTAGGTCGCGTAGCCGACGGTCGCCAGGACTCCCAGTACGGTGCCGGCCAGGCCGCCGAGGCAGGACAGGGCCACGGACTCGGTGAGGAACTGGCCCCGGATCTGCCCTCTGTTGGCGCCCAGTGCCCGCCGTAGGCCTATCTCGCGGCGGCGTTCGAGGACGGAGATGACCATGGTGTTGGCCACGCCGATACCGCCCACCAGCAGGGCGACTCCGGCGAGACCGAGGAAGAGCGCGGAGAACGTCGTCTCGGTGGCGCGCTTCGCGGCGAGGGCGTCGGACGGGCGGCTGACCTGCACCAGGCCGGGCACTTCGGGATAGATGGTCGGGGCGAGGACGCTGCGGACCGCGTCCATGTCGTCCTCCCTCGCCTTGACGTAGATCACGGTGGGATGGCCGGTGAAGTTCAGCTGGGTGCGTGCCGCGTCCCAGCCGACCAGGACCGAGCGGTCGATGTCGGGCGAGAGCGGGGTCCGGGCGAGGACGCCGATGACCGTGAACCAACGGTGGTTGACGTAGATCTGCGGCGCGGGCTGTCCCGGCACCACCTTCGCCACTCCCATCCGCGTGGCGGCGACCGACCCGAGGACGGCCGTGGGGAACTTCTCGGTGCTCGCGCTGAGGTAACGCCCGGACTGGACCTCGGCGTTGATCGCCTTCAGCAGGTTCGTCCTGCTCGCCAGGACGGTGAGGCCCGCGTAGTCGTCGGCGTCGACGTGGTCGTTGCGGAACACCTCGGCGTGGGTGTTGGCGACCGCGCTGGCCACCGTGACCGGACCGATCCGGCGGACCATGTCCACGGACTGGGGCGGGAGTTCCACCGGCGGGGTCTGGTTGGGCATCGGTACGGCTTGGAGCATGTTGGTGCCCAGTGCGGAGAGCTGGTTCATCAGCGCCTTCTGGCTGGACGCCGGGATCCCGGTCACCACGATCATCGTGGCGATGCCGATCGAGATGCCCAGCGCGGACAGCGCCGCCCGCACCTTGCGGGTGTGGATGCCGAGCAGGCCGAGGCGCAGGATGTCCAGCGGGGCCAGTCGCACCGGTTTGGTGTCGCCGACGGCTCGGACGGCGGGCCGGTCGAGTGTGGTGGTCATGGCCGGGGTTCCCCAGGGGTGTCGGTGGAGGTGTCCGTACGGAGGGCGAGGGTGTCGGCGACGAGCCGGCCGTCGAGGATCTCCACCCTGCGGGGCAGCCTTTGGGCGATGTCCCGGTCGTGGGTGATGATCGCGATGGTGGTGCCCTCGGCGTTCAGCGTGGTCAACAGCTCCAGTACGGCACGGCCGTTGGCGGTGTCCAGGGCGCCGGTGGGTTCGTCCGCGAGCACGAGGGCCGGGCGGTTGACCAGCGCGCGGGCGATGGCCACGCGTTGGCGTTCGCCGCCGGAGAGCTGATGGGGCAGATGCCCGGCGCGGCGCGCGAGGCCGACCCGGGCCAGCGCCTCGCGGGCCAGCGGTTGGCGCTGCCGGCGCGGAACTCCGGCGTAGAGCAGCCCTGTTGCGACGTTCTCGGTGGCGGTCAGTCCGTCGGTGAGGTGGAACTGCTGGAAGACGAAGCCGAGTCGGCGTCCGCGCAGTGCGGAGAGCCTACGGTCGGAGAGCGTGGCGACGTCGTGGCCGTCGATCTCCACGGTGCCGCTGGTCGGCCGGTCCAAGGTGCCCATGATGTTGAGCAGGGTCGACTTGCCGGACCCGGACGGGCCGACGATGGCGAGGAGTTCGCCCTCCTCGATGGCGAGCGAGACACCGTCCAGGGCCTTCACTCCGCCCGGGTACGCCATACTCGCGTCGATCACGGCCAGTACCGGTCGGCTCCTCACGAGGTGGTCACCACCTTCGTCCCGGCCGCGACGCCGGTGCCGCTGACCTCCACCAGCCCCTTGGCGAACATCCCGGTCCTCACCGCGATCAGCCGGCCGCCGGGAAGCTGGACGGCGTATCCGCCCTCGCTCAGCGCCAGCAGCGCGCCGACCGGTACGGCGAGCACACCCTTGTGGCTCTCCGAGGTGAACGCCACCTGCACCGGTGCGGAGGTCAGTCTCCGTACCGCCCCGGTGTCGCGCACCGAGACGGTGACCGTGAGCTGGGCGGGGGCCGAACCGCCGCTGTCGCCCTGGGAGTTGTCGGTGGAGGCGGTGGCGCCGACCACCTCGACGGTGCCCTTGACCGTGGAGTTGTCGGGCAGGGTGACCGTCACCCGGTCGCCCCGGGACACCGTGCCGACCTGCGTCGCGTCCATCGGTACGGACACCTTCTTGGTGGTGGAACTGACCGTCATCAGGCTCTCGGTGGCGTCGTCGCCGGTCTGGGCCTGCACCGCACCGACCCGGACCGCACCGGTCTGCACCGTGACGTCGCCGATGCCCAGGACCCCGGTGGCGGGCATCCCGACGTGGGTCTGCCAGCGCCTGATCGCGGCGGTGAGATCGGCGGTGAGCACCCCGTCGCCCTCCTTGACCTCGACCGCGGTCGCGGTGGGCGTGGGAGTGGGGGCGGCGCTCGCGGAGGGGGCGGCCGTACCGTCCGGCTTGTCGGACGTGCCGGTGGCGGTCGGGTCCGTGGCGGCCGGGTGCTGAGTGACCCAGGTCCCTGCCCCCGGCTGGACTCCGATGTCGTAGCCGAGCTTCTTGAGGTTGTCGGCGATCACCCGCACGTCGGGTCCGGTGGTGCCCCGCGCGTTCAGCGTGCGGTAGAGGGGCGTGGCGCCGTAGAACACCGGTACCGGGACGTTGTCGACCTTGTACAGGGTGCGGCCCCGGGAGACCGTTGCTCCGGGGGCGGGCAGCCAGGTGACGAGTCCGGCCCTGGCGCCCTTGACCGGTGCCGCCCTGCTGTAGCCGAGGGTTCCGCTCAGGGTCTGGGCGTCGGACAGGTCGGTCCTGGTCACCGTCGCGGTGCCGACCCGTGCCGCAGCGGTGGCCGTAGTGCTCGGTTTCGCGGTCCCGTCCTGCCATACGGTGACGCCGAGCGCGGTCGCCGTGACGCCGGCCAGCGCCACGGCCCCGATCTTCAGCCGCCGTTTCCCGCTCACCGGTACGCCTTCAGCGTGCACTTCCGGTCGAGCTTGTCCTGCTCGGACTGGCTCAGGGTCGGGGTGCCGTCGTAGTTCCAGCCGGAGCCGTCGGACAGCCCCGTGACCTTCAGGCCGCCGGCGTTGAGGCACCGGATGTACGTGCGGAAGTCGTCCATGTAGTGAGGGTTCGTCGCCGGGTCCTCCTCGGGTGGCTCGATCGGCCGCTTGGAGAGACACGCGCTGGTGGCGGCGGGGTACTTCTTGATGTCTCCGGAGAGGGACCATGCCGTCGAGCCCGGCTTGTGCGCGGCGGGGACACCGTGGTCGTGCAGACAGTCGGTCCAGATCTGGTACAGCCGCCCCCGCTCCGCTTCGGTGGTGTCCACCCGCAGTTGGGGACGGCCCGACTCGGCGGCGGCACTCACCGACGCCGCCGTGCCGCTCGCGCTCGGGCTGTCGATCGAGGCGACGCCCTTGTTCTTGGACGCGGTGTCTCCGTCGCCGCCGCAGGCCGCGAGGAGGGCGAGCGCCGCTGCCGCGCCGAGGCCCGCGAGGACGGCGGACCGGCTTCGATGCGTGAGGTTCGACATGGCGGCACCGTGGCCGGAGGATATGAAGATCCTGTCAGGCCACCGTCAGACTCCTGTCTGGTGTCGCGGCCGTGACCTTAGGGTGAGCCGCGTGAGCGCATATGTCCTGGTGGCCGAGGACGACGTCAAACAGGCCGAGGTGATCCGCCGTTATCTGGAACGCGAGGGCCACTCCTCCCTGGTCGTCCACGACGGGCGCGCGGCCATCGACGAGGTGCGACGAAGGCAGCCGGATCTGCTCGTCCTCGACGTCATGATGCCCCTGGTCGACGGTCTGGACGTGTGCCGTGTGCTGCGCCGGGAGTGCGAGGTGCCGGTGCTGATGCTGACCGCGCGCAGCACGGAGGAGGACCTCCTGCTCGGCCTCGACCTGGGCGCCGACGACTACATGACGAAGCCGTACAGCCCCCGGGAGTTGATGGCCCGGATCCGTACCCTGCTACGGCGGACGCGCGGCACGTCCGGGCCTGACGATCCCGTGCAGCGGATCGGCGCGATCAGCATCGACCCGGTCCGTCGCACCGTCGACCTCGACGGGCGCCAAGTGGTGTGCACACCCGGGGAGTTCGAGATCCTCGCGGCGATGGCCGCCGAACCGGAACGGGTCTTCACCCGCCGCCAACTGCTCGCCCTGACACGGGGGTTCGACCGCTACATCACCGAGCGCACGATCGACGTGCACATCCTCAACCTGCGCAAGAAGATAGAGGCGGTCCCCCGGCAACCGGCCTATCTGCAGACGGTGTACGGCGTCGGTTACAAGCTCGTCGACGGCAGCCGTGCGCGCTGAACCGGAGTTGGAAGCTACGGAAGGCAGCGGCACGAAGGCCGGGGCGCGCGTCCGGGCCAAAGTCCCCCTGCACAGAAGCCTGTTGGTCCGGCTGCTGGCCACCTCCGTGATGATCGCCGTGTGCTCGGTCGCGGCCACCGCCTGGCTGGCGGCGCGCACCACCAGCAGCGCCATCCAGCAGGAACAGGGCCAACTCCTGTCCTCCGACACCGACATCTACGACACGCTGGTCGGCTACGCCGCCGTCCATCCGAACTGGAACGGCGTCACCCCCACCCTGCGCCGCCTCGCCGAACTCACCGGCCGCCGCATCACGCTGACCACCCAGAGCCGCCGTACCCTCGCCACCTCGTCCACCGCCGCCACCGCCCTCCCCACCAGGGCGTCGGCGGTCGTCGACCCGCTGCGCACCGACCCGGCGCTGCTGCCGAGCGCCGGGGCCAACCGCATCGACCCCCGCGCCGTCGGCCCCTACCGGCTGACCGCCACCGAGCGCGAGACCTTGTCCGGCCGGGCGAAGAAACTCCTCGCCTGCCTGGGCGGCACGGGCAGCGGCGCCGCACTCGTCCTCGGGCCCAGCGGTCGCCCCTCCGTCAAACTCACCAACAGCGCCCTGGACGGAACCGCCAGGGACCGCGGATGCGGCCTGGCCGGGCTCGACTTTCCCATGCCGACCGAACGCGAGCCGCTGGCCCGGCTCATCACCATGGTCAACAGTTGTCTGCGGCTCCAGCACCTGGAGCCCGTGAAGTTCGGCATCGACTTCGTCATCGTCTACGGCGGCCCGCCCGCGCAGACCTGCCTGGACACCGCCCGCCGCGACCAGCTCACGCCCTATGTGGCACCGGCCGCGCTGCTGTTCGTCGCCACCCCGGCGGGATCGACGCGCGCCCCCGCCTTCCACTTCTCGTCGGCCAACACGGCGCGCGTCGCCGGTGTCGCCGGGCTGGTGCTGCTGGTCACCGTGGCCGTCACCGTCGTCGTCGGCACCCGCCTTGTCAGGCCGCTGCGCGCACTGGCCGACGCCGCCCGCCGTCCCGTGGCGGAACACCAGCGGGTGCCGGTGACCACCAACGACGAGATCGGCTATCTCGCCGCCGCCTTCAACGACCTCTCCGAGCGCCGCGAACGTCTGGAGGGCCAGCGCAAGGCCATGGTCAGCGATGTCGCGCACGAACTGCGCACCCCGCTCAGCACCATCCGCAGCTGGCTGGAAGCCGTCCAGGACGGCATCGCCACCTCCGACCAGGCTCTCGTCGACTCCCTCCTCGAAGAGGCGCTGCTGCTCCAGCACATCGTCGACGACCTGCAGGACCTCGCGGAGGCCGACGCGGGCCAGCTGCGGATCCACCCCGAACCCCTCCGCGTACGCGAGCTGCTCGACCAGGTCGCCACCGTCCACCACGGCCGCGCCGGGACCGCGGGCGTGGCCCTCACCACCCGCACCGAAGGCGATCCCGAGCTGTGCGGCGACCCGGTACGGCTGCGGCAGGTCGTCGGCAACCTGGTGTCCAACGCGCTGCGGCACACCCCGCCCGGCGGCAGTGTCACCCTGCGGGCCCGCCGGGTCGGGGACCTGGTGACGATCGAGGTCGCCGACACCGGTACCGGTATCCCCGCCGAGGATCTGCCCCGGGTCTTCGACCGCTTCTGGCGTGCCGAGAAGTCCCGCAGCCGGCGGACCGGCGGCAGCGGTCTGGGCCTGGCCATCGTCCGCCGGCTCACTGAGGCGCACGGCGGGACGGTGACGGTGGCCAGCACGGTCGGCACCGGCACGGTCTTCACCGTCAGTCTTCCCGTGTGAGCTACTCGGGGGCCGGCGGCAGGCGCATCCCGGCGAGGTCCGGCGGGACCGGGGTGTCCGGGCGGAAGAACGGTTCCGAGGGGCCGTCCTGGGCGTTGGCGGGGGCGTCCGTGAGCCGGAACCGGTCGCGCAGCCTGCCGTAGAAATCCGTCGGGCGGAGGCGGACGAGGCGAACGCGCTGGGGGGCTCGGAAGACGCCGATCCAGTCGCCGGGGTCGAGGACGCCGCGGAGTTGGCCGTCGACGGTGACGATGGCCTGGCCGGAGTGGGGCAGGACGCGCAGGCCGACCGGCTCGTCGGGGGCGGCGATCACGCTGCGGTTGAACGTCATGTGCGGGGCGATCGGCGTGAAGACGACGGCGTCCATGTGGGGCGAGAGGACGGGTCCGCCGGCGGCGAAGCTGTAGGCCGTGGAGCCGGTCGGGGTGGCGACGGCGAGCGCGTCGGCCGAGTAGGTCGCCAGCAGTCGGCCGGCCAGGTAGACGCCGACGCCGACCTGCCGGTCGCGGGCGAGTTTCTCCAGTACGACGTCGTTGAGCGCGGTGACGTCCAACGCGCAGCCCCAGCCACCCCCTTCCGTGGTCTCCGGCCGGACCTGCGGCGGCGGCAGGGCGGGACCGCGGCCGTAGCGCAGCAGGGCCTCCATCTCCTCGGGGATGTCCAGCGGGCGGGAGGCACGCATGGTCAGCGTCATGCGCTCCTCCACGGTGGCCCGCCCCTCGTGTACGGCGTCGAGGGCGTCGCCGATGTCGCAGGCCGGGACCTCGGTGAGGAAGCCGACCTTGCCGAGGTCGACGCCGAGCACGTCGGCTCCGCTCTTGACGGCGATGCGGGCGCCGCGCAGGAAGGTGCCGTCGCCGCCGAGGGTGACGACGAGGTCGGGGTTGCCCGCGGCCTCGGCCTCCTCGCGTCCGGCACGGCGGTGGTGGTCCTTGGCCCAGACGTCGATCTCCGTGCAGCGGACGCCGTGTGCCTCGCTCCAGGTGTGCACGGCGCGTGCCGCGTCCAGGGCGGTCGCGCGTCCCTGGTGGACGACGAGGCCGATACGACGTACGGGCATGGGGTCCTCCGTGGAATGCGGTGAGGAGTCAGGGGGTGCTGGGTTCGGCGGCCGGTGCGGGGCGTTCGTCGGGCGGGACCAGGCTGAGCACGATCTTTCCGCGCGTGTGCCGCCGCTGCACCTGCCGGTAGGCCTCCTGGACCTGTTCCAGCGGATACACCTCGCTGACGGTGACGGTGAGCTGCCCCTTGGAGACCAGGGCGGCCAGTTCGGCGACCAGCCGCGGGGAGAACGCGTCTTCCTGGGCCTTGTGGCGTACGCCGTAGCGGGCGACGGCCCGGCCGTCGGCGAGGGTGTTGATGCGCTGCGGGGCCACGCCGAGCGCGAGGGCGGTGTCGACGTTGCCCTGCCCGAAGGTGTCGACGAAGGCGTCGATCCCGTCGGGTGCCGCGGCCTTCAGCCGGTCGGCGAGGCCGGGGCCGTGCTCGACGGGGACGACACCGAGCGAGCGCAGGTAGTCGGCGTTGTGCGGTCCGGCGGTGCCGATGACGGTCGCGCCCCGCAGCCGGGCCAGCTGCACGGCGAGGGAGCCGACCCCGCCGGCCGCGGCGGACACCACGACGGTGTCCCCGGCCGCCGGTGCTACGGCGTCCACGGCGGCCCACGCCGTCACCCCGACCGCGGACAGGGGCGCTGCGGCTTCCCAGCTGATGTCGGCGGGCTTGGGGGTGAGGAGGTCGGCGGGCGAGACGACGTAGTCGGCCTGCGCGGCCCGGGGGAGGTAGCCGATGACCTCGTCGCCGACGGCGAACTCGCTTACGCCGTCGCCGAGTTCGGCGACCCAGCCGGCGAAGTCGTTGCCCTGGCCTTCAGGGAAGACGGCCGGCCACATGTCCGCGAAGACGCCCTGCCGGATGCCGGCCTCGCCGGGATTGACCCCGGCGACGACCACCCGGACGAGCACCTCCCCGGGGCCCGGCTTCGGTCGCGGCACCTCGACGACCTCCAGCACCTCCGGGCCGCCGTAGCGCGAGAACTTCACTGCTCGGGGCATGGTCGAGTCTCCAGTGTCCAGAGGATCCACGGGCTCGGAGAAGGTACTGCCACTTGGTCATCCGGTTCTTCAGGTCGACGGTCGGGCCGGTTACGTGGTCGCGTTCGCCCGGGCCCTCTTCGGCTCGGTGGCCAGTGCCCTCAGTGTCTCGAAGGCGGCTGCCGTCGGGCTGGCCGGTTCGGCTTGATAGACGACCAGTTGCTGATGCGGGGCGCCGTTGACCGTGAAGGCGGCGAACGCGATGTGGAGGTCGCCGACGTCCGGGTGCCTGAGGTGTTTCCCTTCCTGGGACTTGCTCTTGACGTCGTGGAGTTGCCAGATGCCGGCGAACTCCTCGCTGGCCGCGGAGAGTTCCTCAACCACCTCGGCGATACGGGGGGATTCGGGATCGTGGCCGAACGCGGCCCGGAGTTCGGCGACACAGGAATGCGCGGCGCGCTCCCATTCCTGGTAGAACTCGCGTCCCGCCGGGTCGACGAACACCATGCGGGCGAGGTTGTCGAACCCGTCGAATCCGCTGTGCAGGGCCGTGGCAAGGGAGTTGCCCGCGAGGATGTCGAGGGCCGGGCCGAGAACGAAGGCCGGGGTGTGCTCCCAGCCGTCCATCAGCTGCAGCAACTGCAGGCCGACGTCCGCCTCGCCCCGGTCGTGCGGGCGCTGCGAGGGCGTCAGGCAGAGGCGGTTGAGGTGGTCGGCGGACTCCGCGTCCAGCTTCAGTGCCTGCGCCACGGCTTCCAGGACCTGCGGGGACGGGCTGTTCTCGCGCCCCTGCTCCAGCCTGATGTAGTAGTCGGAGCTGACTCCGGCGAGCAGCGCGACTTCCTCCCTGCGCAGTCCCGGCACCCGGCGTCGGCCGTACTCCGGCAGACCGACGTCCTGGGGCTTGAGGGCCTCGCGGCGGGCCCGGAGGAAATCTCCCAAAGGGGTCCCATTGCTCATGCCGCAAGACTAAATGCTTTCCGGCGGTTGAGAAGGTCCGGTCATCCACCATTGCATCAGGTTCCCCGCTCTTCACACAGCGTGATTCGCCGCCGTTCGACCACCCGGATCACCCGGGGAGCCGTGGTCCTGGGTGCGATGCACCCACCGTCGACAGGGCTTCTCCGGACGTTTTCCGCCTAGCCTCGACGATATGGACAACGACACGCGCCTCGACCCGGTTGAAGGGCTGGGTGGGTTCCTCCGCTCCCACAGGGCACGCGTCAGCCCCACCGACGCGGGACTGCCCGGCTCCGGCCGCCGAAGGGTGCCCGGACTGCGGCGCGAGGAGGTCGCGGCGCTCGCGGGGGTCAGCCCGAGCTACTACAGCCGACTTGAGCAGGGCCGTGAACTCGGCCCCTCCGTGCGGGTGTTGGAGGCCGTGGCCCGTGTGCTGCGGCTCGGGGAGGTGGACCGGCGCGAGCTGTTCCGGCTGGCGCGGCCCACGGCCCGTCGTACGAAGTCGCCCTCCCGGGTCGAGCGGGTCCGCCCGCATCTGCGGCAGCTGATCGAGAGCTGGACCAGGACGCCGGCCTTCATCATCGGCCGCGCCCAGGACCTGCTGGCCGCCAACGTCCTGGCCGACGCCCTCTACCGTGACTTCGCCCAGCACGACAACGTGCTGCGCATGCTCTTCCTGGACCCCGCGGCGAGGACGTTCTACCGGAACGCGGAGCGGGCCAAGCACCGCGCCGTCGCCGATCTCCAGCAGACCGCCGCGAGCACCCCCGAGGATCCCCGCATCCTGGAGCTCGTCGGTGAACTCTCGGTGCGCAGTGGCGAGTTCCGCTCCCTGTGGGCGCGTGAGTACACCCGGGTGCCGCCCTACGAGGTCAAGCAGCTGCGCCATTCCGTGGTGGGGGACCTGGAGTTGCGGCACGAGGCCCTCACCATCCGCAGTGCGCCGGGGCAGCAGCTCATCATTCTGCAGGCGGAGCCGGGCTCTCCCTCCGCGGACGGCCTGGCCCTGCTGGGCTCGCTCAGCGCACCCGAGGTGCCGCACCGGGAGAATCCGGCACACGGCGCCCAGTAAAAGCCCGATCGATTACCGGATTTCTCTCCGGACTGCACCCAGAATTCGGTCCAGAACATCGCCGAAAAGACGTATCTCGTCGGGTGTCAGCGGATCGAAAACAAGCCGCCGCACATTGTCCGCATGCGCGGGCGCGGCGGCCTCGATCGCCTCCCGGCCCTTCTCCGTCAGCCGCACCATGGAGCCGCGGGCGTCGTCGGCGCAGGCCTCGCGAGTGACGAGACCGCGCTTCTCCATACGGCTGATCTGGTGGGACAGCCGGCTGCGCTCCCAGCCGACCTCGGCGCCGAGCTCCCGCGCCCGCAGCACACCGTCGGCGGACTCCGACAGGGGCGCCAAGAGGGCGTAGTCCGCCGCCGAAAGGCCTGAATCCCGCTGCAACTGCTGGTCCTGGGCCCGTTGCAGTTCGCGGCGCAACCTCCGGTACTTCGCCCAGACTTCGGACTGGTCGGGGGTGAGCCATCGGGGTTCGGACATGCCGTCACCGTACCAGCTTGTTGACATGTCACCGACTTTGCGGGTCGCCGCCCGTTCCTGGGTGTGGGACTCCCAGGAAAACCGCTGCCTTCATAGCTCCGGCGCGGAGGAACAGACTCATTCACGTCAACAGAAAATCCCCCCGCACGGGGAATCGACGAAAGAGGTTTTTCCCATGGCTACGTGGTTTGTCACCGGCGCCTCCCGCGGAATCGGCGCGGAAATCGCCCGGGCCGCGCTGGCAGACGGTAACGATGTCGTGGTCGCCGTACGGAATCCGGAGCGGGTGCCGGACGATCTGAAGAAGTCCGAGCAGGTCTTCGCGGTCGCCCTGGACGTCACGGACAACGACAGCATCCCGCGGGCGGTCGAGGCCGCCGTGGAGCGGTTCGGCGGTATCGACGTCCTGGTGAACAACGCGGGCCGCGGTCTGCTCGGCGCGCTGGAGGAGATCACCGACGCGGAGGCCCGCTCACTGTTCGACCTGAACGTGTTCGGCCTGATCAACGTCACCCGCGCCGTCCTGCCCGTCATGCGCGGGCAGGGCTCGGGCAGGCTCGTGCACATCGGCTCCCGCTCGGGTTTCGAGGGCGAGCCCGGGGTCAGCCTGTACTCCGCGTCGAAGTTCGCGGTGGCCGGCATCAGCGAGGCGCTCTCCGCCGAGATGGCGCCGTTCGGGATCCAGTCGATGGTGGTCGAACCAGGCGTCTTCCGCACCGACTTCCTCGACTCCAGCTCCCTGTCGGTGGCCGCGAACCGTATCGCCGAGTACGACGACACCCCCGCCCATGTGACGCTTGACTGGATCGACCGGGCCAACCACGCGCAGCTCGGCGACCCGGTCCGGGGCGCGGCGCTCATCGTCGAGGTCGCCGGCACCGAGAAGCTGCCCACGCATCTCTACCTCGGGCGCGACACCCTGGAGCGGCTGGAGGTCAAGTACCGGCAGGTGCAGGACGACCTGGCCCCGTGGCGCGAGAAGTCCGCGGCCACCGCGCACGACGACGCCACCGCCTGACAGTTCGTCAAACACCCTCCCCTGCAACGAGATCGAGGTTTTGTGATGTCTGCTGCCCTGCTCACCGGAACCCCCCTGGCCGGTCGTGTCGCCGTCGTCTCCGGCGCCTCCAGCGGCATGGGTGCCGGGACCGCCGAACGCCTCGCCGAACTCGGCGCCACCGTGGTCGTGTTGGCCCGTCGCAAGGAGCGTCTCGACAGCCTGGTCAAGAACATCGAGGCGGCCGGCGGCACCGCGCTCGCCCTGGCCGTCGACGTCACCGACCGTGCCGCCGTGCAGGCCGCGGCCGATCAGGTCGACGGGCGCTTCGGCAAGGCCGACCTGGTGTTCAACAACGCCGGTGTCCAACTCATCTCCGGTATCGAGGAGTTGAAGGTCGACGACCGGCAGCGCCAGATCGACCTCAACATCAGCGGGCTGATGAACGTCATCGCCGCGTTCCTCCCCCACCTGACCGACTCCGCCGCCGCGGGCAGGCCGGCCGACCTGATCAACACCTCGTCGATCGCGGCCACCCGCATCCTGGCGAAGTTCTCGATCTACTCCGGCACCAAGGCCTACATCAGCCATCTCACCCGGCTGCTGCGGGTCGAACTCGGTCCGAAGATGGTCCGCGTGGCCACGATCGAGCCCGGCATGGTCGACACCGAGCTCCCCGACCACGTCAGCGACCCCGACGCGTCGAAGCTGATGGCCGACCTCATCCACGACATCGACGTCCTCCGGAGCGCCGACATCGCCGAGACCGTCGCCTTCATGGCCGCCGTGCCGCGCCACGTCAACCTCACCGAGATCACCGTCCTGCCCACCGCGCAGGCCGTCTGAGAACCGTCCCGTCGGGGTGGGGAAGGGCCGGCCGGGTGCCGACTCTCCGCCACCCCGACGCCATTGGTTGACACGACAACATGCATGCTGTTTTGTTGATACGTCAACGATGTCACGTAGCTCCAGGCATGCGGAGGCCCGACATGAACATCACGGTGATCGGACGAGGACACGTCGGCGGCGGCCTGGCCCGCCTGTGGGAGAAGGCCGGACACGAGGTCCGGACACTGGGCCGCGACGGAGGCGACGCCTCGGACGCGGACGTGGTGGTCGTGGCAGTCCCCGGCAACCTCATCGCCGAGGCACTCCGTGGCGTGACCGGCCTGGACGGCCAGGTGACCATCGACGCGACCAACCTCTACACGGAACGCGACGCGGCCTTTCCCTCCCTCTCCCACCAGGTCAAGTCGATCATCGGGGGCCCGACCGCGAAGTCGTTCAACACGGTCTTCGCCTCCGCGTACGACCGGATCGGCACCCAGCGAGTGACCCCGAGCAACCTGTACGCCGCCGAACCGGACGCGAAGGACATCACGGCCCGCCTCATCACCGACGCCGGCTTCGACCCCCTCTACATCGGCGACCTCACCCCGGGCGCCCGCCTCCTGGAGGACAGCTCCGGCCTGACCCGCGCACTGGCGGGCCAACTCGACGGCCCGTTCTTCTACCGGTACGGCAGGCCCGGCGAGCTGTAAGTACGGGGCATCAGGCGGTAGTTCACGGTGCCGACTGGATGTCCCCCCGCGTGGACGACGCGATCGTGTCGCGGTGGGCGAAGTCGCCCGGGGGGATGCCGGGGTGGTGGCCGAGGGGCGTCGAGGGGGCCGTGACCGAGGGACCGAGGGTGAGGCGGGAGACGATGCGGTAGCGGTCGCCGCGGTAGATCGAGTGGACGTACTCGACGGGCCGGCCTGTCGTGTCCGAGGTGAGGCGTTCGAAGAGCAGGGCCGGGGAGAGTTCGGGGACGTCGAGGAGTTCGGCCTCGGCTCGCGTGACGACGGTCGGCTCGATCGCCTGGACCGCCTCCTGGACGTGCACACCGTGCTGTTCCCGGAGGTGCTCGTACAGGTCACCGGCCTCCAACTCCTGGGCGGACAGGGTGGGTACGAGGTCGGCCCTGATGTGCAGGTGCTCGATGGCCATCGGCGCGCCGTCGACCAGGCGCAGCCGTGCCACGTACACGATCTCGGCGGCGGGCGAGAGGCGCAGCCTGCGGCCCACGCGGGCGCCGGCCGGGATGGTGGTGAACTCCAGCAGGCGACTCGACCAGGTCCCGGAGGCCTGAGGCGCCGTCATGGTCTGCTGGCCGGAGACGAGTTCCTGGGTGATCTTCGCCGGTGCCACGAACATGCCGCGGCCGTGCTCCCGCACCAGCAGCCCCGCGGCAACGAGTTCGTCGACCGCCGCGCGCAACGTCGGCCGGGACACGCCCAGTTGGGCACAGAGGGCACGCTCGGAGGGAATCGCGTCCCCCGGGTGCTGCGACTCGACGAGGTCGAGGATGAAGTCGCGGACCCGCTCCCGTTTGAGCACCGCACCTGGCGCGTCGGCCTTCATGTCGCACTCCCTCATGCGCGGAATCCCGGGTCAACCAGTTGACCAGTTGACCAGCGGTCGTCCGCAGTCGCCCTCTTGACCAGGGAAGTGTAACCACCACCCGGCGTTGATCATCCGCATCCCGACCGATATACGCGCCAAATCCCTTCGCAGCAGGAGGGGTTGACGCGTGCATTGGTCTATGCCACCTTCATCCCCACATCGAGAGGTGAGCTGTCCAGTGGGCTTCACTGGTCAGGTGGTCAGTTCATGTCCTCCAGGGGTGAACCGTGCAGCTCCGTATGTTCGCCGGCGTGTCCGTGCTCGTGATGACGGCCGGGCTGAGTGCCTGCAGTAGCTCTTCCGATACCTCCGACTCCAGCTCCGGCGGGAGCACCACCATCGACGTCTGGCTGATGCGGGACAGTGTCTCGGCCCAGTTCCAGAACGAGTTCGTAAAGGGCTTCGAGACCGCCCACCCGGACATCAAGGTCAAGGTGCAGATCCAGGAGTGGGACGGGATCGGCGAGAAGGTCACGGCCGCCCTGGCCAGCAACGACGCACCGGACGTCATCGAGACCGGCAACACCCAGGTCGCCCAGTTCGCGCAGAGCGGGGGGCTGCTCGACCTCAGCGGCAAGGTCGACGACCTAGGCGGGAAGAGCTGGCTCAAGGGCCTCGCGGAGCCGGGCGCCTACGACGGCAAGCAGTACGGCATTCCGTACTACGCCGCCAACCGCGTCGTCATCTACCGCACCGACCTCTTCAAGCAGGCCGGCATCGACGCGTCCACCATCAAGACGCGTGACCAGTGGGTCGCCGCCACCAAGAGGCTCAACTCCGGTGGTACACAGGGCATTTACCTGCCCGGGCAGAGTTGGTACACCCTCGCGGGCTTCGTCTGGGACGAGGGCGGCGACCTCGCCACCCAGTCCGGCGGCAAGTGGAAGGGCGCGCTGGACACGCCCGAGGCGATCCGCGGCATGCAGTTCTACGAGAAGCTCCAGGCCCTCGGCAAGGGCCCCAAGGACTCCGACGAGGCCAACCCGCCGCAGGCCGACGTCATGGCCAAGGGGAAGGTCGCCCAGGTCATCTCGACCCCGGGCGGTGCCAACGTCGTCGTCCAGGACAACCCGGCACTGAAGGGCAAGTTGGGCTTCTTCCCGATCCCGGGCAAGACCGCCGCCACCCCCGGCGCAGTCTTCACCGGCGGCTCCGACCTGGTCATCCCGACGGCGTCCACCAAGCAGGGCGCGGCCTACACCTTCGTCAAGGAACTCACCGGCGACGCCTGGCAGAAGAAGCTCGCGCTCGCCATGAGCTACGTCCCGAACAAGACCACCCTGGCCTCCGCGGTCGCCTCCGACCCGGGTGCCGCGGCCATGGCGGTCGGCGCCGCCGAGGGCCACGCGACGCCCAACACCCCGGGCTGGGCCGCCGTAGAGGCGAAGAACCCGATCAAGGACTACATGACGGCCGTGCTCACCGGGGGCGACATCCAGAAGAAGGCCGCCACCGCGTCCGACGCCATCACCGCGGCGATGAACTCCGGCTCCTGAACCGTCCACGCACCGGAAGGAGGAGCGCCGTGTCGGCCGTCCGAGAGCAGACCGCCCCCCGTCCCCCACTCGGTACCGACCCGCCCCGGCGCTCCACCGGACCGGGAGCGCGCCGCCCGTCGAAGTCCGCCGGTCGCGGGATCTGGCCGTACGTCCTGATCGCGCCCGCTGTCCTGGGCACGCTCTATCTGCTCGTGTACCCGCTGGTCCGTGCCGTGGTGATCTCCATGCAGGACTTCGGGCTGCGCCAACTCATCCTGGGGCACGCGCGGTTCGTCGGGTTCAAGAACTACGGGACGCTGCTGGGCGACAGTCACTTCTGGGAGGTCGTGCGGCGCACCTTCCTCTTCATGGCGATCAACGTCGTACTGATCATGACGCTGTCCACGCTGGTCGCGCTCATGGTCGAGCGGCTCGGCCGGTTCGGGCGGACCACGGTGCTCAGTGCGCTCGTGCTGACCTGGGCGATGCCGGTGATCTCGGCGACCACCGTCTTCCAGTGGCTGTTCCACTCGGAGTTCGGGATCGTCAACGCGGTGCTGACGAAGCTGGGCTTCGAGTCCTTCGACCGCTATCCCTGGTTCGCGCACGGCCCGGCCGCCTTCGCGATCGTGGTCGTCCTCATCGTGTGGCAGTCCGTGCCCTTCGCGGCGATCACCCTGTACTCGGCGCTCACCACCGTCCCCACCGAGTTGTACGAGTCGGCGCGGCTCGACGGGGCGTCGGGACCGCGGATCTTCCGCTCGGTCACCTTCCCGATGGTCCGGCCGATCTTCCTGCTGGTGTTCTCGCTCGAAGTGATCTGGACGTTCAAGGCGTTCGTGCAGATCTGGGTGATGACCAACGGCGGGCCTGGTGACGCCACCACGATCCTGCCCGTGTACGCGGTGCAGACCGCCCTGTCGAGCCAGCGCTACGACCTCGGTTCGGCGGCCTCCATGGTCACCGTCATGCTGATGTCGGGCGTGCTGGTCTTCTACTTCCGTCAGATGTTCCGCCAGGAGGACGAGCTCGCATGAGCACCACCCGGCCCCGGATCCGCCGTCTGCCCCTGAACATCGCCGCCGTCGTCACGGTCGTGGTCTGTCTGTTCCCGGTGTACTGGATGGTCGCGACCGCGTTCACCCCGACCCGTGACATCCAGTCCGACAACCCCCGCTTCGTTCCCGAGAGTTGGACGCTCGACCACTTCCGTACCGCCGTCGGCGCCGCCGGTTTCGGACTGTTCTGGCGCAACAGTCTCCTCGTCACGCTGAGCGCGGTCCTGCTCGCCCTCGTCATCGCGCTCGGCTCGGCCTACGCGGTCGCCCGGATGAAGTGGAAGGGGCGCCGGCAGTTCATGCTGATGGTGTTCGTCGCGCAGATGGCGCCCTGGGAGTCGCTGATCATCCCGGTGTACATCATCTCCCGGGACACCGACATGCTGGACCGGCTGCCGACGCTGACGCTCGTCTACTTCATGATGACGCTGCCGTTCACGATCATCGTGCTGCGCGGCTTCATCGGCACGATCCCGCCGGAGCTGGAGGAGGCCGCGCAGGTCGACGGCTGCACCCGGTTCGGCGCGTTCCGGCGGGTGGCGTTCCCGCTCCTCGCGCCGGGTCTGATGGCCACCTCGCTGTTCGGCTACATCACGGCGTGGAACGAGTTCACGTACGCCAACTTCCTGATCATCAAGCAGCAGGACCACCGCACGCTGCCGGTGTGGCTGTCCTCGTTCCAGAACGTCTTCGGCACCGACTGGGGCGCCACCATGGCGGCGTCAACTCTCTTCGCCGCCCCCGCACTTGTGGTGTTCCTGCTGCTCCAGCGCCATGTCACCTCCGGCTTCGCGGCCGGCGCGGTCAAGGGCTGACCTTCCGCACCACCCCCACACGCCCCCGTCCCGGAGACGATCCATGCCCGCACTGCGTTCCGTGCACACCCTCGTCCCCCGTCCCACCAAGTCGGCAGTCCGGCCGGGGCAGTTCACGCTCGATGCCGACACATCCCTGCACATCGGGGCGGGCGCCGAACCGGCCGCGGACCTGCTGCGCACCCTGCTCGCCCCCGCGACCGGGCTGCCGCTACCGGCCTCCCCCGACGGGCAGTTCGCCCTGACGCTCGACCCCGGGTTGGCCGGCCTAGGCGAGGAGGGGTACGGGCTCACGGTCTCCCCGCACGCCGTACTGCTGCGCGCCGCGCACCTCACCGGTCTGCTGCGCGGCATCCAGACGGTCCGTCAACTCCTGCCCCCGCAGGCCCTGTCGGAGTACCCGCAGCGCGGTGCGGCGTGGCTGCTGCCGTGCGTCGAGATCACCGACCTCCCCCGTCACCCCTGGCGCGGCGCGATGCTGGACGTGGCCCGGCACTTCCAGCCCGTCTCCTATCTGCGTCGGTACGTCGACCTGTTGGCCCTGCACAAGATCGGCGTGTTCCATCTGCATCTCACGGACGACCAGGGCTGGCGCATGCCGGTGTCCGCCTACCCGAAGCTCACCGAGATCGGCGGCCACCGCGCCGAGTCCCAACAGGGCCCCGCCGGGGGCGACTTGTACGACGGGGTCCCGCACGGCGGCTCGTACACGCGGGCCGAACTCGCCGACCTGGTGACCTATGCGGCCGCTCGCGGAGTCACCGTCATGCCGGAGATAGAGATGCCAGGGCATGTCCGTGCCGTCCTCGCCGCCTATCCCGAACTGGGCAACAACCCGGAGCGCACCCTCGACGTCTGGACCCGGTGGGGTGTGTGCGACACCGTCCTCGGTGTCCACGACGAGGTCCTCGACTTCTGCCGTACCGTCCTCGACGAGGTCATGGACGTCTTCCCCTCGCCGTACATCCATGTCGGCGGCGAGGAGTGCCCCACCGCCGAGTGGACGCACAGCGTCGCCGCACGCGAACGGGCCGTGGCGCAGGGCCTATCGAGCCCCGCGGAGCTGCACGGCTGGTTCCTCGGGCGGATCGGCGACTTCCTCGTCCGGCACGGGCGCCGCCCGGTCGGCTGGGCCGAGACCGGCGCCGAACTGCCCCTGGACTTCACGGTGATGACCTGGCGCGACGCGGCGCACACCCTGACGGCTGCCCGCCGCGGCCACCCCGTGATCAGCGCCTACCACCGGGCGACCTACCTCGACTACGCCCAGTCCGAGGACCCGCACGAGCCTGCGGCCCAGCCGGGAGGCGTGGTCGACCTGCGTGCCGTCCACGACCACGCGCCCGTACCCGAGGACGCCGAACGGGCCGCCGCCGAGCGGGTGTTGGGGACCCAGGCCCAGTTGTGGACCGAGTTCGTCACGACGCCCGAGCGCATCGAGTACCTCACCTACCCACGCCTGTGCGCCCTCGCCGACCGGGCCTGGAGCGGTGCGACCGAGTGGGCCGACTTCCGTTCCCGGCTCGCCGAGCACACGGCCCGACTCGACGCGCTCGGCGTCAAGTACCGCCCCTGATCCGTCCCTTACCTCCCCTGACCTGTCCCGAACCACCCCCGACCCTGTCCCGTTCCGGAATCACCCCACCTTCTGGAGAGGCACAACAATGAGATTCGCGAAGAACAGGCTGCGCGCCGCCGCGTCCGTCGCCGTCGCGGTGGCCATGGGCGCCGCCGCGCTGACCGCCATGCCGTCCACCGCGAGCGCGGCGGGCGACGGACTGAGCGTCCAGTACCGTACGAGCGCCACGGGAGCCACCGCCGACCAGTCCGAACCCTGGTTCAAGGTGAAGAACACCGGCTCCAGCACTGTGCAGTTGGCGAACGTCAAGCTCCGCTACTACTTCAAGGCGGACTCGGCGAGCGCGAGTTACCGCTTCGCCTGTTCCTGGGCCGTCAAGGGCTGTGCCAACGTCACCGGCACCTTCGGCACACTCGCCAACCCGACCGCCACGGCCGACCGTTACCTGGAGATCGGCTTCACCTCCGGCGCGGGCACCCTCGCGCCCGGCGCCGACACCGGTGACATGCAGCTGCGGTTCTACCAGTCGACGTGGCAGTCGCTGAACCAGAGCGACGACTACTCCTTCGGCGCCTCCCAGACGTCGTACGCCGACTGGTCGAAGGTCACCGCGCAGCTGGCCGGTGCCACCCTGTGGGGTCAGGCGCCCGCGGGCAACGACCCGACGGACCCGCCCACCGACCCGCCGACCGATCCCCCGGCCACCGGCGCCACGCTGTTCGACGACTTCAACTACAGCGCCTACAACGACCCGAAGATCTCGGCGCACGGCTGGAGCGTCCGCTCCACCTCCGGCGGTCCCGGTGTCTCAGGCGCCACCTGGGCACCCGAGAACGTCACCTTCGCCAGCACGAGCGGCAACTCCGTGATGAACCTGGAGACGTCGACGGCGGGCACCGGCGAGAGCACCAAGCAGACCGAAGTCGTCACCAACACACGGAAGTTCAAGAACGGCACCTACGCGGCCCGGGTCAAGTTCAACGACGCGCCCAGGTCCGGTCCGGACGGCGACCACCTCGTGCAGACGTTCTTCACCATCAACGACCTCACGGCCCCGATGGCGGACGACTACTCCGAGTACGACTTCGAGTACCTCCCCAACGGCGGCTGGGGCGAGACCTCCAACATCCTCTACACGACGTCCTGGGAGACCTACCAGCCCGACCCGTGGATCGCGGTCAACCAGCACACCGAGGGCCGGCAGAGCTACAACGGCTGGCACGACCTGGTGCTGACCATCGACAACAACAACATCAAGTACTACATCGACGGCCAGCTCTTCGGCACCCATGACGCCGCTTACCTGCCGGAGCGGCCGATGTCGATCAACTTCAACCAGTGGCTGATCGACTTCGGCGGCCTGACCAGCTCCACCGCGCGGTCCTACGACGAGCAGGTCGACTACGTCCTGCACGTCAAGGACCAGGTCCTCACACCGGCGCAGGTGGCCGCCAAGGTCGCGGCGTACCGCGGCGCGGGCACCACGTTCGAGGACACCGTGCCCAGCAGTTGAGCACCCAGGGCGGCGGGCCGCGCACTCGGCGTACAGCGTCCGGGTGCGCGGCACGCCGTCGCCTAAGCTCCGGGCCATGCGCGTAATGGTCTTGGAGGACGACCCCGAGCTGGGGCCCGTCGTCGCTGCTCGGCTGCGGGACGCGGGGTTCGCGGTGGACCTCGCGTGCACGCTGGCCGAGGCGGATCTCAAACTCTCCGTCAATCGCTACGACTGTGTCGTGGCCGACCGCTCGGTCCCGGACGGCGACTCCCTCACGCTGCTCGCCGCACAGCGCGCGGCGGGATCGGTGCTGCCCTTTCTGCTGCTGACGGCGCTGGACGCGGTCAGCGACCGGGTGGCCGGCTTCGAGCACGGGGCGGACGACTACCTGGTGAAGCCGTTCGCCTTCGCCGAACTGGTCGTACGGGTAAGGGCGTTGTGCCGCAGGGAGCGGCCCTCGCGGCCGTCCGTCCTGCGGGCGGGTGACCTGGAGCTGGACCTGCCGCGGCGCCGGGTGACCCGGGCCGGGGTGCTGCTCAGCCTCTCGGCCAAGGAGTTCGCGGTGCTCGAACTGCTGATGCTGCGCGCGGGCGAGGTCGTCACCCGCAGCGAGCTGATCGAGAGCTGCTGGGACGAGGCGAGCGAGCCGATGTCCAACGTGGTGGACGTCCTGATCGGCCAGTTGCGCAGGCGCCTGGGACCGCCCGACCCGATCGCGACGGTGCGTGGTGTCGGCTACCGGCTGGGCGGCGAGGCGTGAGCCGCCGCGACACCTCGCCCGCCGTCGCCCGGCTGCGGCGCACCCGCCGCCTGATGACCCTCCTGTTCGCCTCGACGACCGCGGCCTGTCTCGTCGTACTCGCCGTGGTCGCCATCCGCATCGACTCCGCGTCCCGCCGCTCCGGCCTCGACCACGAGGTCGGCAGCCGCGCGGCGGGGCTCTCGCGGGCGGTCTGGTTCGACGCGGGCGTACTGCACCTGGAGCCGCTCCGCGAGGACGAACTCGCCCAGGGCGCCCAGGTGTTGGCGGTGCTCCAGGCGACGCCCGGGAAGACACCGACGGTACGGAACGTCGTACCCGGGCGTTCGTCGCTGCCCGACAAGGACCAGCTGGACGAGATCTGGCACAGCGTCCTGGACGAGCAGGGAACGGTCCAAGTCAGCGCCTCCGCCGCCAAGGGCGGGCGACTGCGGTGGGCGGCGGCGCCGGTCTGGGACGACGACCGGATCGGGGCGGCCGTACTGGTCGGCACGGAACTGGCGCGCAGCGAACGCGATCACGACCTCCTGGTGCGCTGGCTGGCCCTCGGCTGCACGGCACTGGTCTGCTGCGCGGCGGCCGTAGGACACCTCCTGTCCGGGCGGGCCATGCGGCCCGCGCTGCGCGGCCTTGGCCAGCAGGAGCAGTTCCTGGCCGAGGCCGCGCACGAGTTGCGGACGCCGCTGGCGACCTTGCGGCTGGTGGTGGAGCGGGGTGGTTCGTCCGACGAGGCGCTACGGCTGGTGGACCGGCTGAGCCGGCTGGTCACCGGGCTGCTCGCCAGGGCCCGGCTGGAGTCGGGTGCGCAGCGGGTCGAGCTGGTACCGCTACGGCTGGACCAGCTGGTGGAGACCACGGTAGAGGAGCTGCCGGACCACGGCAGCGTCACGGTGACGTCCGAGCCGGTGGTGGTGCTCGGCGACCCTGACCTGCTGGCGCAGGCGGTACGGAACCTGGTGGAGAACGCCCAGCGGCACGGCGGCCCGGCCGGTTCGCCGGTGGAGGTCAGCGTGGCGCCGGGGCTGGTCACGGTCCGCGACCACGGGGACGGTGTACCGCTCGCGGACCGGGAACGCGTGTTCGCACGTGGTGTCACAAGGACCGGTCCAGGAACCGGCGCGGGCCTCGCCATCGTCCGCTGGGTCGCCGGTCTGCACCACGGCACCGCCCGCCTCACGGACGCTCCCGGCGGCGGCCTGCTCGCCGAGCTGCGGCTGCCGACGGACGTGCCCCCACCGCCCTCATCTTCATCTCATGAAGGTCCCGGCACCGTGGGCGCATGAACGCATTGCGCAGCCCTGTCGTCCTGGTCACCACCACCGCCGTGAGCATCGCCGTGCTCGTCGGCCTGAATGTCTACGGCGAGGCCGCCGCACCGTCCGCCGCCAATGTGGCCGTCCGGGTCGACCAGGTCGGCTATGTGCGCGGCGAGACGAAACAGGCGTACGTCATGGGGCCCACGAAGGCGCTCGCGGGGGCGCGCTTCAAGGTCGTCGACGGGAAGGACAAGGTGGTCACGGCGGGCCGGCTCGGTGCCGTCACCGGCCACTGGAACGCCAAGTTCCCCTCCGTGCGGATCGTCGACCTCTCCGCGCTGGACAAGCCCGGCACCTACCGCATCGTCCTGTCCGGCAGCGCGGCTGGCCGCTCCCCCGCCTTCCGGATCGCCGACGCGAGCGAGCTGATGACCCCGCTCGTCCGGGACAACGTGCGCTTCCTGCAGGCGCAGCGCGACGGGGCCGACGTGGTTCGCGGCACGTTGTCCCACGGGCCCTCCCATCTCGCCGACGAGGACGCGACCGTCTACGCCGACCCGCACTACGACGCGGCGGGTGAGGAACTGCTCGATGAGCACCTGATCCCGACCGGCGTGAAGGTCGATGTCGCGGGCGGCTGGTTCGACGCGGGCGACTTCCTCAAGTTCACCGGCACCACCTCCTACTCGACCGCCGAACTCCTGCTCGCCGAGCGGGACTTGTCGGACATGAAGACGCTGTCCGCCGAGGCCGAGCACGGGCTGGAGTGGGTGGACAAGATGTGGGACGGGGACAGCGAGACGCTCTACGCCCAGGTCGGCATCGGCGCGGGCAACGACGCCGTACGGACGGACCACGACGTGTGGCGGCTGCCGGAGGCCGACGACCGGCTCGACGTGTCGCCCGGTGACCCGGACTACACGATCAAACACCGGCCGGTGTTCCGCGCGAACGAGCCGGGCGAGCCGATCACGCCGAGTCTGGCGGGGCGGGTGGCCGCGGTGTTCGCCCTCGCCGCGCAGCGCACGGCCGACTCCGCCCCGGACCGGGCGCGGGAGTGGCTGGAGAAGGCCGCCGCCGTCTACGACCTGGCCGACACCGACCACGACCCCGACAAGCCGCTCGTCACGGCCTTCCCGAGCGCCTTCTATCCCGAGGACTCCTGGCAGGACGACATGGAGTTCGCCGGTGCCGAACTGGCGCTTGCCGCGCGGGACTTGGGTGACGACCGGGAAAGCGACTGGACGGCCGACGCGGCCCGCTCGGCCCGCGCCTACCTGGACTCCGACGTCAAGGGCACCCTCAACGTCGCGGACGTCAGCGCCCTCGCCCACGTCGACCTGGCCACCGCTCTGGACGGTGCGCGCAGCAACGGAGTCGGGGCCGGGGACCTGAACAAGGACCTGCGCCGCCAGTTGGAGGAGGGTGTCGATCACGCCGGGCACGACCCGTTCGGAGCGGGCGCCGTCTACAACGACTTCGACGCCGTACCGCACACCTTCGGGCTGGTGGCCACCGCCCGCCTCTACGCCAAGGCCACCGGGGACACCCGCTACGCGGCCTTCGCCGGCCGGCAGCGGGGCTGGGCGCTCGGCGCCAATCCGTGGGGAACGAGCTTCGTGATCGGCGCGGGTGAGGTCTACCCGCACTGCCCGGAACACCAGTTGGCCAACCTCCGTGGCAGCCACGACGGGAAGGGTGCGATCCTGCGGGGCGCGGTGGTCAACGGCCCCAACGCGGCGGAAAAACTGGCCGACTTGAACGGCTTCCCGACCATGAAGAAGTGCACCGCCGCCCCGCCGTCGGGAGCCTGGACCGACTTCGACGGCAAGGGCTCGCGGTACGTGGACGACGTGGGTGCCTGGCAGACGGTGGAGCCTTCGCTGGACTTCACCACGACGGCGTTGCTGGCCTTCGCGCTGACGGCGCGGGACGAGGACGCGTAGCCGAGCCTCTGAGCCTGCTCAAGTCGCTTGGCGCGCACGGGACATGACGGTCAGGCTGAGCCCCATGACTGGAATCACGGGACTGAGCAAGAAGAACACCTTCGTGCTGACCATCCGGGACGCCGACGTGATCGCTGCGGCCCTGCAGCAGGCAGTCGCCGGGGCCTCCCCCGAGGAGCGCCCCGGCCTGGACCGCGCCACCGCGCTCGTCGAGTCCACAGCCGCCGCCAACGAAGGTCAATTGCGCGCCCGTTGGGTACGGTCCCGGCTGGCGGAGACCGGGTTCACCGGGGACCTCGGCTCGGTCGCCGCGGTACGGGCGCTACGCAAGGCGGAACCGCGACTGAGCCTGCTGGCCGCGGTGCACCTGCAGAAGGAGGCAGTGACCCATCCCGAGTGATCCGGCAGCCCCCGGTCACGCGGGGAGTGGAGGCTGCCGGGTGCGTGGGGCCGCTCAGGACGTGAGGTAGCAGGACTTGCTCACGTTGGGCAGCGGGTCGGAACCGAAGGCCGCCGTCGTGCAGCTCGCGCCGCCGCTGAACGCCTTGTAGAGGAAGCGACCCCGGGCGCCGTAGGCGACGGTCTGCTGTCCGCTGAAGCCACAAGTGCCGCCTTCTGCAGAGCAGTTGCCGGCGTAGCCGACCGGGCCGCCGGTGGCGGTGTAGCAGGCCTTCGACTCGTTGGGGATCGGGTCGCCGAACGTGGCGTCGGTGCACGCGGTGTCGCCGGTGGCGGTGGCCGTGGTGAACGCTCCGTAGGCGCCGTACGTCACCGGCTGTCCCGCCGCGGCGGAGCAAGTGCCGTTCTGGTCGGCGCACTTGGTCCAGCCACCGGCCGGAGCGCCTGCGGGCGGCAGGTAGCAGGACTTGGCGACGCCGTCGATGGGATCGCCGAAGTGGGCGTTGGAACAGTCCACGGAGCCGTTGGTGACCTGGTGGACGAAGTTGCCGTTGGCACCGTAGGCGACGTCACGGTTGTAGCCGGGCACGGAGCAGGTACCGCCCTCGGCCGCGCATGCGGTGTATCCGGGCGGGCCGCCCGCGTCGGCGACGTAGCAGGACTTGACGAGGTTGGCCGCCGGGTCGCCGCCGAAGGAGTCGTTCGAGCAAGCGGTGCTGCTGGTCACGGTCTTGTACGTGTACGTCCCGGCGCCGTAGGCCACCGAGCGGGTGCCGCTGAAGGAGCAGGTGCCGCCCTCGCCGGCGCACCGGGTGTAGCCCGCGCGCAGGGCGCCGGTGCCGGGTTCGGTGGGCGCCGACGGGTTGCCGAGGCCGCTGGCGGAGACGGTGTAGCTGCCGGGGGCGACGCCGGTGAGGTAGACGTAGGTGTCGTCCTGGCTGCCGCCGGTGATGCCGGAGGTGGGCGTGAAGGTTCCGTTGCTCCAGACGGTCGCGCCGTTCACGGTCACCGTGATGTTGCCGCCCAGCTTCGGGACGCCGATACGGCCGGTGCTGCCGGACGGGCTGGAGAGGGTGGCCGAGTAGGTGCCGGCCGACGGGTTGCGGGACCAGGACGCGTTGATGGCGCCCTGCGGTGTGGTGATGCGGCCTTGGGCACTGGTCAGGTCGCCGGGGTGCGGGACGAAGCGGTAGGCGCCGGTCGCCGACTCGGGGGCGGTGCCGAGCACGTCGAAGGTGAGCGTGGAGGTGGGCGCCGTGGACCAGCCGTGCGCGAGGCTCATGAACGAACCGCCGTACGCCAGGCCGCCGTCGGACTGGATGCCCTCCCAGAACGTGCTCTTGGTCCCGATGTCGCTGTCGAGCATGTGGCCCCAGGTCCGGCGGATCTGGTCCAGTGCGGTGAAGTCGTCGTTGGCGGTGAAGCGGGCGTTCAGCTCCATGCCACCGGCGAACGGCGAGACGTTGCCGCCCCATTCGGGGGTGGTGGGGCCGTAGATGCCCCAGTTGTTGCCGAGCCCCGTGATGATGCTCTTCGACTTGGCGGTGGAGTCGCTCAACCCGTACCAGACGGCTAGGGAGTTGCCGTCCTGCGGATACAGACCGCTGCTGGGGTTGTCCTTGTACATGCCCTTGGAGGCCTCCCACAGCAGGGAGTTGGCCGCGGTCTTGATCGCGGCGGCCTTGCTGTTCCAGCTCGCCGCAAGGGCGCTGTCGCCCTCGACCGTGGCAAGGGTGGCGCCGCCCTTGAGGGCGCCGTACAGCAGCGCGTTGGCGGAGATGTTCTCACCGCCCTGGCCGACCCGGGCCCAGTCCTGGGTGCGGGTCACGTCGAGGAGGTTGTTGCCGTCGATCTTGTTCGTGATGAAAGTCATCCCGCGCTTGTAGTTGGCCCATTCGGAGTCCAGCCACGACCGGTCGGCGGTGTACGTGTAGTACGTGGACGTCCCCAACAGGGTCCACGTGTGGTACGTGTCCGAGCCGGTGAGGTTGAACGGCGGCCCGGACCAAGGGATTTCACCCGCCGACGACTGCGCGTTGTACATCGTGGTGAGCGCGTTGCGGGTCGAGGTGAGGTCGTTGGAGTACGCGTACTGCGTGGGGACGGCGATGCCCATGTCGCCGGGCCACACCGTACGGTCGCGCTTCGCGCCGTCGACCAGGACGGAGTCGCCCACGCCGACGGTGGCGCTGTTGTCCCAGGCCGAGGAGGGCGGGGGCCAGGCGCGGCCCTGGTTGGAGGCGATGGTGTTCAACTGCACGGTGTACGCCCCGGCGTACCAGATGCGGTTGAGCAGGTCGTCGCTGGAGGTGAAGTAGTTGGGGTAGTCGGCCGGGTTGGACTTCCCCGGGGCCGCGGTGAAGTTGAGGCTGACGCCGTTGAGGTCCACCCAGCCCGAACTGTCGAGGAAGACGGTCAAGTAGCGGAATCCGCCCCGGAGTTGGGCGGTGGGCACGGTGTACGTGCCGTTGGCGGAGGGCGTGGCGTAGAGGGCGCCGTCCTCGCCGTCGCGGCCGCTGCTGCGGTCGCTGTTGGTGCCCACGTACAGGGACGACTCGCTGAAGGCCAGGCCGACGCGCTGCCCGCTGGAGCTGGTGCTGCCGAATGACAACGTTACCAAGCCGCCGACCTCCTTCCCGAAGTCGAGCGTGATGGCCGACTGCGAGCCGGAGATCCGTGTCGCCTGCCCGTTGAGGACGTTCGTCGGGTTCGCGACGCTGCCGGAGGTGCGGTAGACGGCGGTCGGCTTGAGGGTGCGCGAGGTCGGCGAGTAGTTCACGGCGTCAAGCGCCGCCTTGGGAGCGGGCGTCGCAGCCGTCGGCGCCGCCCCGGCGGACAGGGCCGGGGTCACGGCCAGCGCGGCGGCCACCACCACGGTGAGCCCAACTAGGCGCCCTGGTCTGGGCTTTCGGTTCAGCGCTGGCCTGCGACGGCGCATGAGTGCCTCCCGGATCGGTGGGGGAACCAGCCGCACAACTGGACAACCAGGCGAGTGAATCGATTCAAGTCGAGCGATCACGGAAGCCTGGAGTTTGAGGAGCGACGGGTGCGCGAGATGACTCGCCAAAGTTCGCACCGATGATGGGCGCCGAGAGCGCGGGTGTCAACCCATCTCGGCAGCCGTCAACTCCCTCGAAAAAAGCGCGCCTTGCGACATTGACAGGGTCGCACCAAGCCGGTTCACTGCGTCGAGGACGGTAGAGGTATGGACCATTGATCCAGAGCTGAATCCATTCACAACCGGCGTCCCCCCCCCATCGTGAAATCGAGGCGAGTTCCGGTGTCCCTACGTAGCTTCGACATCGTTGTCAGAGTACGCGTTGCCAGACCGCGGTTCCTCAGTTTTCTACTGACGGCCGCTCTCGCGTTCGTGGCGCTGGTCCCGGCCGCGACGCCGGCGTCCGCCGCCCCCCAGGTGTGTGTCCTGGCCTGCGACACGCTCGACCCGTCGCAGGCGAAACAGGAAACGTTTCCAGTGCCGGACAAGACGCTCAACGGACGGGTCGTCCGGCTCCATGTGTCCGACGCGGACGACATGGCGTGGGCCAGCATCGACAACGGCACGAGCGGCGACGCGGTGTGGTTGGACCGGTCCTGGGACGGCGGCGCCACCTGGGACGGCCTGCTCGGCAAGGCGAGCATCCCGAGCACATGGACCGGTACCAGGACGCTGATGTACAACATCACCGACCCGCGCAACCACAAGCGCGGCCTCGTCCGCGCCTGTGGCGACGCGGCCGGCGTCGGCTGCACGAACTGGGTCTACCCGACGGCCTGCGACACCGTCTGCGACGGCACGAGCGCCGGCCAGGCGGCGGGCGACGACCAGCCGATACCCTCAACCACCCTCTACGGCCGCACGATTCGGCTCCACGTCGACCAGAAGAACGCGATGGCGTGGGCGAGCATCGACACCGGTGGCGCCGGTGACGAGATCTGGTTGGACCGTTCCTGGGACGGCGGCTCGACCTGGCCGGACGGTTCCTCCCTCGGCCGTACGAGCACCCCGTCCGGAGCGACCACGACCCGTACCGCGATGTACGCGACCCGCGATCCGCGCGGTCTCCTCTACGGCGGGGCGGTTCGCGCCTGCGGTCGGGAGGCGAGCCACAACGAGGGCAGCTGCACGGCGTGGTACCGGCCGGTGCCGACCAGGGCGCGTGCCGCGGCGGACGCGCTGATGTCGTCGTACGACCCCTACAACGGCTGGTGGCCCAGCAGTTGGTGGAACTCGGCGGCCACCCTCACTTCCGTCATCGACGTCGCGAAGACGACCGGCACCCACGACTACGACTGGATCATCGCCCGCACCTTCGACCAGAACAAGGGCGTCTTCCCGGCCGGGACGCGGAGTTCGGACGCGATCGAGGGCGACTTCATCAGCCGGTCGATCGACGACTCGGGCTGGTGGGCGATCGCGTGGATCGACGCGTACGACTACACACACGACGCGCGTTACCTCAACGAGGCCGTCACCATTGCCAATTACGTCCAGCAGTACTGGGACACCAGTACCTGCGGCGGCGGTGTGTGGTGGGACCGTGAGCGAACCTACAAGAACGCGGTGACGAACGGGCAGTACCTGTGGCTGACCACCGCGCTGCACCAGCGCATCGCCGGTGACACGGTCTGGCTGCAGCGGGCGAAGACCTCGGCGGCCTGGTACAGGGCCAGCGGGATGATCAACTCCTCAGGGCTGGTGAACGACGGGCTCTCCTCGTCCTGCGCCAACAACGGTTCCACCGTGTGGAGTTACAACCAGGGTCTGGCCATCGGCGCTTTCACGGAGCTGTGGAAGACGACCGGCGACAGCTCGATGCTGACCACGGCGCGGACGCTGGCGGATGCCGCGATGAGCAGTTCGCAGCTGACCGTCGGCGGAGTGCTGACCGAGTCCTGCGACGTCGGCTCGGCGTCCTGCGACGACAACCAGAAGCAGTTCAAGGGCATCTTCATGTGGAACTTCGCCGACCTGGCGCAGGCGACCGGCTCGACCAGCTACCGGACGTACATCCAGAAACAGGCCGACACCCTGTGGGCGTTGGACCGGTCCACCCTCAACGCCCTCGGTGAACGCTGGGCGGGCACCAGCCCGAACCAGACCGACTGGCGTACGCAGGCCAGCGCGCTCGGCGCACTCACGGCCGCCACGGGCTGAACGCAGGGTGGGTGCCTGACACCTGGGTGAACGGCAGCCTGGTTGCGTTCCAAGGGCGCGACCAGGCTTGCCGTACAGCACCGCCGCCGTGACAATGCCCGGGCCGACGCCCACCAACAGGGCACCGACCAGCAGGACGTCAGCGCCCCGCAGGGTTCCGATCACGGCGGACGACAACACCATCGTCGTCGACTGCACGGGCATGACCGTGGTCCCGGCCGTGGTGGACACGATCGCCCTCGTCGGCGGGCGCGGCCACCGCTCGGAGTACGTCGCGACGTTGACGCCGGGCAACACGGGCGACCTGCTCGTCGTACCCGACGCACTAGCCCCGGACGTGGCGGGCGCGGTGGCCATACTGCTGACCCGGCCGGAAGAGGTCCGCGCCCTGGTGACGGCCGGGAAGCCTGTCCTCTGGTCGGGCACGGACGCCCCCTGCCGTGCCACCGCGCCCGAGGCGGGCATCCCGGCCGCCCAGGACCTGACCGGCAGCCCGCGCGTCGGCGTCTGGATCGACAGGAACGACTTCCTGCACCAGGAGTTGACCGCCACCGGCCGCTACGACGAGACCCAGGGTGGCCGCCCGCACGCCTACGAGGGCCAGTACTGGATCGACGGCGACCGCATCGACTACCTGGACGACCTCGGCTTCTGGGCCTTCGGCGAGTTCCGGGGCGAGGAGCTGCACCATGCGGGGTATGCGATGCGGCTCGGGCCGCGCGCTTGGTCGTAGCGGATCACTGGCCGCCACTCCCCCGGAACCCGGCACGCAACCGGACCTCCGCCCCAGGGTCCGCTCGCGGATGCAGGTCCAGGGCGGCCAGGGCCGCGCCGAGCAAGGGCGGGTCCGTGCACACCACCGGGCGGACACTCGGCACCGCCCTGGTGAGGCGGTGTTCGACGTCGTCCAGGAGGGCGCGGTGGCCGGCGGCCAACACGCTTCCGCCCAGGACCACTTCGGGGTCCGGGGCGACGGCGAGTTGCAGGCGGCACAGGACTGTCAGCGCCATTCTCGCTATCTCCGCCGCGAGGCGTTCGACCAGTTCGGCCGCGATCTCGTCGCCTTCGTCGCGGGCCGTGAAGACCGCCGGGCAGAGTTCGCTCAGGCGGAGTGCGGGCAGGTCGCCGTTGTGCAGGGCGGCGGTGACGTCGGCGATCGTGGGCAGGGCGAAGTGGTCGATCACCGCCGCGCGAAGGGCTGTTCGCGGGCCGCGGCCGTCCTCCGCCCGCGCCGCGTGCCACAGCGCCGACGTCCCTACGTCGATGCCGCCGCCCCAGTCCCCCGAGATCCGGCCGAGCGCGGCGAAGCCGGTGGTACGGCCGTCGGGGGCGACGCCGACGCAGTTGATGCCGGTGCCGCAGACCACGCCGACGCCCCAGGGGCGGCTGGCGCCGGCGCGCAGGACGGCGTAGGAGTCGTTGTCGACGCGCTGGGTGACCGCCCAGCGGCGGGCGCCGACGGCCTCGCGCAACGCCTTGATCTCGTGCGGCAGATCGGCTCCGGCGAGGAAGGCCGTAATGCCGTCCACCTCGACGTCGGCCGCCACACCTGCCGACGCCATCGCCTCGGCGCGCAAGGCCGCGAGTACGTCCATCGCCGCGTCGACGCCGACCGCCTGCGGACGGAATCCGCCGCCCCTCGCGCGGCCCAGGATCGTGCCGTCCGTCCTCAACACGGCAACATCCGTCTTGGAGTTGCCGCCGTCGACGGCCAGCAGCAGACCTGAACTCATCACGCCCACCACAGATGTTCGCGGTTGGCGGCGACGAGCTTCGCCGCCAACTCCTCGGCGACCGAGACCTGGCCGATGAGCGGATGCGCCAGCAGCGCCGTGGCGACCCGGTCGACGCCGCCGTGCAGGGCTGCTTCCAGGGCCAGTTCCTCGTAGGCCGTCACATGCGCGACGAGTCCGGCGAAGAGGGGTTCTACGGCCGTGACGGGCAAGGGAGTTGCACCGTGCGCGTCGATGCGGGACGGGACCTCGATGACGGCGTCGTCGGGGAGGAAGGGCAGGGTGCCGTTGTTGCGGACGTTGGCGACGCGGACGTCACCGGTGTCGGCAGTGAGGGCGTGCACCAACTGGACGGCCGCCTCGGAGTAGTAGGCGCCGCCGCGCTTGTCCAGCAGGGCGGGCTTCTCCGTCAGGGCCGGGTCGGCGTACATCTTCAGCAACTCGCCCTCCATGCCCGCGACTTGTTCGGCGCGGGAGGGCTCGGTGAGTTGCTCGCGGAGGACCTCGTCGTGGGCGTAGAAGTAGCGCAGGTAGTAGGAGGGGACCACGCCCAGCCTGCGGACCACGTCGAGCGGCATGCGCAGGCGGTCCGCCAGAGCCTGGCCGTGTTCGTCGAGGATGCGCGGGAGGACGTCCACGCCGTCGAGCCGCACCGCCCGTTCCCAGGTGAGGTGGTTGAGGCCGACGTGGTCCAGGGCGATCCGCTCGTGGTCGACGCCCAGCCAGTCGGCGAAGGTGCGTTGGAAGCCGATGGCGACGTTGCAGAGGCCAACTGCCTTGTGGCCGGCGTCCAGTAGGGCGCGGGTGACGATGCCGACGGGGTTGGTGAAGTCGACGATCCAGGCGTTCGGTGCGCGCTTGGCGACCCGTTCGGCGAGGTCGAGGACGACCGGTACGGTGCGCAGGGCTTTGGCCAACCCGCCTGCGCCGGTGGTCTCCTGGCCGATGCAGCCGCACTCGTGCGGGAAGGTCTCGTCGACGTGCCGGGCGGCCTGGCCGCCTATGCGGAGTTGGAACAGGACGGCGTCGGTGCCGTCGATGCCCGCGTCCGGGTCGGCGGTGGTGGTGATTTTCGCGGGGCTGCCCTGGCGGGCCAGGATGCGGCGGGCGAACGGGGCGATGACCGCGAGCCGCTCCGGGTCGGGGTCGACCAGGGCGATCTCGGTGACGGGGAGTCCCAACCGGGCGAATCCGTCGACCAGTTCGGGGGTGTACGTGGATCCGCCACCGACAACGGTGATCTTCAACCTTTGACTCCTGTCAGTGTGACGCCCTCGATGAAGGCCTTTTGCGCGAAGAAGAAGACGATGATCACCGGCGCCATCGCGATGAGGGTCGCCGCCATGGTGAGGTTCCACTGCACCGCATGGGAGGTCTTGAAGGTGGCCAGGCCCAGGGCCAGGGTCCAGTGGGCGGGCGTCTCGCCGGTGTAGATGAGGGGGCCGTAGTAGTCGTTCCAGGCGTTGAAGAAGGAGAAGAGGCCGACCGCGACGAGCGCGGGGCGCATCATCGGCAGCACCACCCGGGTGAGGACGCGGAGTTCGCCGCAGCCGTCGATGCGGGCCGCGTTGAGGTAGTCCTCGGGGACGGTGAGCAGGAACTGCCGGAGCAGGAACACCGAGAAGGCGTCCCCGAAGAGGGACGGGAGGACCAACGGCCAGATGGTGCCGGTGAGATGGAGCCTGGCCCACATCAAGTACATGGGGATGACCAGGACTTGGGGCGGCAGCATCATCATGGTGATGACGCAGAGGAACGCCACGTTGCGGCCCCTGAAGCGGAGGCGGGCCAGCGCGTAGGCGATGGGGACGCTGGAGAGCAGGGTGGCGGCGGTGGCGGCGACCGCGTACAGCACGGTGTTGACCAGCCAGGTGCCGACCGGTGCGGTGGTGAAGACCGTGCGGTAGTTGGACCACTGCCAGTGGTGGGGCCACAGGCTGGTGGTGAGGGACTGGCCGTCGGACATGACGGAGGTCAGGAAGATGAACACGATCGGGCCGATGAAGGCGCAGGCCAGGCCGACGGCGACGGCGTGTTCGGCGATCCAGACCAGGGTCCTGCGGCGGCCGGCCCGGCCGCGCGCGGCGCGGTGGGGCGAGGCGGCGCGGGTCTGTCGGGCGGGTGCCGGGGCGTAGGTGGTCGTCATCGCGGCGGCTCCTCGGTGCGGAGGATCTCGGCGTCGTACGTCATCGCGGTGACTCCTCGATGTCGAAACCGGAGGCGCGGCGGAGCAGGACGACGGTGAAGGCCATCGACACCACGAAGAGCACCACGGCGAGGGCGCAGGCGTAGCCCGCGTGGAACTGGTTGAAGCCAGCGATGTAGAGCTGCTGGGGGAAGGTGAGGGTGGAGCCGTCCGGATAGCCGGGCAGGGGCTGGATGTTGCCGTTGGCGACCTGCGAGGCGACCATCGCCTGGGTGAAGTACTGGAGTCCGGCGATGACCCCGGTGACGGTCGCGAAGAGGACGACCGGGGAGATCGTCGGCAGCGTGACGTAGCGGAAGCGGTGCCAGGGACCGGCGCCGTCGAGTTCGGCGGCCTCGTACAGTTCGGCGGGTACTTCGAGGAGTGCCGCCAGGAAGATGACCATCATCGTGCCGCTGCCCCACAGGGCGAGCAGGGTCAGGGCGGGTTTGGACCAGCCGGGCGAGTTGAACCACAGCGGGCCGTGGATGCCCAGCAGGCCCAGGATCCGGTTCACCGGCCCGGAGTTGGGGTTGAACATGCAGACGAAGGCGACGGTCGCGGCGACCGGCGGGGCCAGCGCGGGCAGGTAGAACAGGGTGCGGAAGACGCTCGCTCCGGCCTTGAGGCGGGCGGTGACCATGGCCACGCCGAGGGCGAAGAGCACCTGTGCCGGGACCATGACAGCCACGAGCCAGCCGGTGTTGCGGATCGCGTGCCAGATCTGCGGGTCGCCGTCGAGCAGGTAGCGGTAGTTCCGCAGGCCCACGAACTGGGCCTGGGAGATCATGTTCGAGTTGGTGAAGGACAGCCAGACCGTCATCACCAGCGGGTAGACGAGAAAGACGGCGAAGCCGACGAGACCGGGTGCCAGGAAGAGCAGGACGCGCAGCCGGTTGCGGCGCAGCCTGGCCCGCAACGGGGCGCTGGTGAGCGGCAGTTGAGCGACTTGGTGAGTGGCCATGACGGTCACTGCCCCAGCTTGAGCGCGGCGTTGTTCTGCTTGTCGACCGCGTCCAGTCCGGCCTTCAGGTCGGTCACGGAGCCGCTCTGCCACTTCTCCACGAAGTGACCGAAGTTGGTGAGGTAGGAGCCGCCGTCGGCGCTCGCCGGCGTGGTGGTGGTGAGCGGGTTCTTGAAGACCTGGAGGAACGGCGCGAAGTGCGGGTCCTTGGAGAGCCCCAGCGAGGGTGAAGCGAGGGCCGCCTTGGTGGTGGGGACGTTGCCGATAGCGTCGGCCAGCGTGGTCAGCGCGTCGGTGTCGGTGGTGAGGAACTTGATCAACTTCCAGGCGGCGCCCGGGTGTTTGGCGCCGCGCGGCATGCCGATCACGTTGCCGCCGACGTAACCGGCGCCGTAATATTGGGACTTGCCGTCGGCGGCCGGTACGACCGCGGTGCCGTAGTCGACGTTCGACTTGTCGGTCTTGATGAACGAGTTGCGCCACTCGCCGTCCACCATCATGGCCAACTTGCCGGTCTCGAAGGCGTTCTGGGCGGAGAACTCGTCCCCCATGCCCGCCTTGAACGTGACCAGCTTCTTCGCGCCGAACCAGTCGAGCAGGCTCTTCTGCCAGGTCAGCGCCTGCGCGAAGGCGGGATCGCCGCCGACGTTGGACTCGCCGTCGGCGGTGAGCCACTTGCCGCCCCAGCTGGGTACCAGGTGCTCGGTGAGCATCTGGTAGGCGCCCAGGTAGGGCATGAACCCGGCGGTCTTGATCGAGCCGTCCGCGTTGAAGGTGGTCAACTTCTTGGTGTCGGCGGCCAGTTCGGACATGGTCTTGGGCGGGGAGGTTATCCCGGCCTGGGCGAACAGCTTCTTGTTGTAGTACAGGCCGAAGGTGTCCGCGAGCCAGGGCATGGTGCAGCGCTTGCCGCCGAAGGCGGTGTACGACTGGACGGCCTTCGGGATCTGGGACATGTCCACGTGGTCGGCCTTGATGTCCGGCGTGAGGTCTTGGAACGCTCCACTGGTACACCAGCCGCCGACGTTCGCGGCGTTGAACGAGGACGCCACGTCGGGGGCGGTTCCGCCGCGGATGGCCTGGTTGACCTTGTCGTCGGTCTGCGCGGCGACGGCCTTGACGGTGATGTAGGGGTATTTCTTGTGGAACTTGGCCAGCACGGCGTCGACCGAGGCGATCTCGTGCGGGGAGCTGAGGCCGTGCCAGAAGGTGATGGTGACGGGCGTGGTGTCGTCGGCGCCGGTGTCCGCCTTCGACGCGGCGCCGCCGGTGGTGCATGCTGCGGCCAGCAGGGCCGTGGCCGCGATCAGCGACGTGGCGACGGTACGGCGGGCGGTGCGGCGGGGGCGGCGGGTGGTGCGGGTGACGGGTCCGCCACGGGACTCGGACATGGAACCTCCGGCGAATTCGCTTACCACTTATTGACCAGTGGCCACATGTTGGGGCACCATTTGGTCACTGTCAAGGGAAGCCATGGCAAGAAAGTCGCTGGAGGTAAGGCATCAAACCGTTATATTGCGGCAACTCAAGATGGACCACTGGTAAGGAAAGTTGGTAGGCATGGTCAGCGGTGAGAGCCGTTGGGAGAAGCGGGAACGCATCCGCACCCACCTCCTCGACCTCGTCGAGGAGACCGGGACCGGACGCCCCCTCCCCGGCGAACGGCAGCTGTGCGAGGAACTCGGCGTGTCCCGGCCCACCCTGCGGGCGGTGGTCGACGACTTCGTCCGCGACGGCCTGCTGGTGCGGGAGCACGGCCGCGGTGTGTTCGTCGCCCGGGCCAAGGTCGCCCAGCACCTCAGCGGCTCCCCCGGGCAGGCGCAGGGCCTGGGTGTCGGCGGCGTGGACGGGACCTGGGCCAGCCGCACCCTGGACTTCAAGACCGTCGCCGCGGGGCCCAGGATCGGCCGCCGGCTGGGCATCGCGCCCAGTGAGCAGATCCTGCGGATCATCCGGCTGCGCACGGTGGACGGTGACCCGATGTGTGTGGAGACGCTGCACGTCCCGCACGCACTGGTCCCCGGACTGACCGCCCGCGACCTGGAGACCGACTCCTTCTACCGCCTGCTGGGCCGCCGTTACGAGATCCTGCTGACCGACGCCGCGCAGAGCATCGAACCGACCGTGGTCGACGAGTGGGAGGCCGAACTCCTCGGCGTGTCCGTGCACACCCCCGCCCTGCTCTTCGAACGGGCGGCCAGGGATGCCGGCGGCCGGGTCGTGGAGTTCACCCGCTCCGTCTACCGGGGCGACCGCTACCGCATCTTCACCAGGCTGTCGTTGGCGGGCCGGCCGGACGGCGGACGCGTCGTCGACGGCTCCTGGTCGGCGGCCACCACCGTCCCCGGCGCCGACACCCTGGTCTTCGACCCCTACTGGAGCAACTAGCCACCCTCATCCCCCAGTCCACCGCGCCGGCCCTCCGGCCGACGCGGCGATCCCGCACGCCCCCCACCGAAAGGACCGCTCATGTTCCGCCATGCACTCACCGTGAGCGGCGTCGTGGCCTGTACGGTCACCACGCTGCTCGCCTGTACGGCCTCGGTCCCGGCCGGCGCCACCCCGTCCGCCACCTCGGGCGTCCAACTGCAGACCTGGCTCTACCCCGGCTCGAACGGCGACTCCACCTGCACCGCCAAGAGCGAGTACGCCGACAACCGGGTGAAGAACGGCGCCCTCAACCCCGAGTACTGGTCGGTCAACGGCGACGGCTCGGTGACCCTGGAGACCACCGCCAACGGGACCTGCAACACCTACAGCGCGGCCAACGTCGCCGACCTCAAGGCACACTCCACGTACCAGTACCCGACGCTCTCCGGCATGACCACCGCCGACGTCCACGCCTTGGTCAGCAGCAACAGCAGGCGTACGGCGGCCGTTTCGAAGGTCACCTCCCTCGTCAGCGACGCCGGGCTCAGCGGCGTCGACGTCGACCTGGAGGACTACTGGTCCTGGAGCGCCGCCGACTTCACCAACTACAAGACGTTCCTCGGCCAGTTGGCCACCGCCCTGCACGCGAAGGGCAAGCGCCTCCAGGTCGACGCACCGGCGATGACCGAGGACGCCTCGTTCTACGACTACGCGGCCGTGGCCGCCACCGGCGTCGACGACCTGGTGATCATGGCGTACGACGAGGAGTTCGACACCGCCGCCGGCGCCCGCTGCCTGCCGATCAGCCCCTACGACTGGCTGAAGAAGGTCACCAAGTACGCGCAGAGCAAGGTCCCCGACCCGAACCGCCTGATCATCGGCGTGCCCTCCTACGGCTACAGCGCACCCGACCCGTGCGACCTCAACTCCGTGACGGGCAACATCCAGTTCAGCGACATGAAGAAGAGCCCCGGCTTCTCGTCCAACCCTGCGACCACAGAGAGCCGCCGGGACGCCTCCTCCGGCGAGATCCGCTGGACCTCCGGCGGCGTCCTCTACGACTACGTCGACAGCGTCGCCATGGACCGCAAGCTCGCGGTCCTCAAGGGCCTCGGCGTCACCAAGGTGTCGGTGTGGTCGCTGGGCGGCGGGAACCCCTGGTTCTCCAACTGACCCGCCTGATCCCCCGATCCATCTGATCCACCCACGGCACTGATGCGGCGGGCACCCTCGGGTTCGGGTGCCCGCCGCGTCCAACCATCCTTACTTCACAGGTGTGTTGAGCACGTGGTCGCGGGAGGCGCTGACCTCGGCACGCAGTTCGGCAAGGTTCACGTCGAGCACGCGGCCGTCCCACTTACGCGGCTGCCCGTTGACGAACACGGCGGTGATGTTGCGGGCGTCGGAGCCCAACACCAGTGTGCCGATGGGGTCGTTGAGGGGCATGTTGTTGAGATCCTCGGCCTGCACGACCAGCAGGTCGGCCTTCTTGCCGGGGGTGAGGGAGCCGGTGACGTCACCGAGACCGTTGGTCCGGGCGCCCTGGAGGGTGGCGAAGTCGAGGACGTCGTGCGTGGTGATGCGGGAGAGCTCGCCATCGGTGCCGTAGGCGGCGTTGATCGCGCGCATCCGCTGGATCGCGAGCAGGGCCCGCATCTGGGTGAACAGGTCGCTGGCGAGGGCGACTTCGACATCGATGCTCAGGCCGGGACGGATGCCGACGGCGAGCGCCTCGTCCACCGCGGGGATCGCCGTCTCCAGGCCGATCTGCGCGTCCGAGGTGGGGGCCAGTGCGACCGTCGTACCGGACGCCCCCATCGCTTTCCAGGCCTCGACGGTCAGACCAGTGGAGTGGATCAGGGTGACGTCGGGGCCGAGGATGCCGTGCTCGGCCCAGGACAGCACGGCCTCCGACCCGGAGGCGCCGAAGACCGCGTCGACGCTGACACCGATACCCAAGTCGGCGGCGGTGCGGGCGAGTTCGGGGCCGTAGGCGAGGGCGGGTCCGGCGATCTCGTCGGTGGCCAGGGTCGCCAGGCGCAGCGTGAGGAGTTGGTCGTCGCTGCTGAAGTACTGGTTCCTGAGGCGCTTCAGGTCGGCCGGCCACTGGCGGTCCCAGTCCCCGAAGTGCGGGCCCATGGACGCGTGGACGCCACGGATACCGGTGTCGCGGAGGGCTTCGATCGCGGCGTCGGAGTGCTCGCGGGTACGGGAGTTGTGCGAGAAGTCGAGCATGGTGGTGATGCCGCTGTCGAGCGCGGTCAGCGCCGCCAGTCTGGTGCCGATGTACATGTCCTCCGGCCGGTAGACGGTGGCGTAGCCGGCGAGGGTGGCCGTCACATAGCCGCCGAGGTCGTCGACGTCGGGCATGATCCGGCGCAACTGCGTCTCCCAGGCGTGCCGGTGGGTGTCGACGAGGCCGGGGGCAAGGATGGTGCCGGAGGCGTCGACGAGCACCGCGCCGTCCGCGTCCAGGCCCGGCCCGATCGCGGCGATGGAGTCGCCCTCGACGAGCAAGTCACCCTGGAGGATGCCGAGTTCCGGGTCCATCGTGACGATGGTCGCGCCGGTGAAGAGGATGCGTCGGCGCGGATCGGCGGACTGGCGGCGGAGTTGTTCGAGGACAGCGGCGCCGGTGGTGTCACGGGGGTTCATGAGGGGCCCCTTTCGGGCGGGTCGAGACGATGTCGAGTTGGCTTCGAGTGCGGGATTCGGTTCAGGGCCTGCCGAGGCGGACCTCCTCCACGTCGAGGACTTCCTGCACGCTGCGCAGGACGATGTCGTCGATACGGCCGCTGTCCCGCAGGTCGGTGAGGGTGTCGCGTTCGATCTGGAGCAGGGCGAGTCGGAGGCGTCGTAGGCTCTCGCGGCGGTGCGCGGAGCCGGGTGCGGGGGCCGTACGGTCCTCGATGTCCTGGATCATGCGCAGGGTGTCCTCCTCGGGCACCCCGAAGCGCTCGGCCAGCTCGGGCAGGGCCTGCAGTGCGGCGCCGCTCAACCGGCAGCGGGCGAGGGTGAGTTCGGCACTCTTGTCCTCGTCGGCCGGGAAGCGGGCCCGGCGGACCATGGCCGGCAGGGTGGGGCCGAGGAACGTGAGGGTGACGACGATGACGACCGTGGTGAGGAACACGACGGCGTCACGCTGCCCGACGAGATGCCCCTCGCTGGTCGTCGCGGGCACGGTCGACGCCGCCGCCAGCGAGATCGCGCCGCGCATCCCCGCCCAGGCCAGCGGCAGCCGTTGCGGGGCGGTGATACGGCGGTCCCGCTGCTGGGGGCGCCGGTCCAGGAGCCTGACCAGATAGGGCACCGAGTAGAACCAGAGCAGCCGGGTCCCGAGCACGGCGACGCTCACGGCGAGGCCGGCGATCGTCGCCCGCAGGAGCGAGACGGAGGTCAACGCCCGCACTGCGGCGGGCAGTTGGATGCCGACGAGGACGAACAGGGCGCCGTTGAGCAGGTAACTGGCCACCTCCCAGAAGGCGACGGCCTGGATACGGGCCTCGGAACCGATGACGCGCGGCCCGAACCAGGCGGACACCAGACCGCAGACGACGACCGCCAACACACCGGACACATGGAGGAGTTCGGCGGGCAGATAGGCGAGGAAGGGGGTCGCGACGCTCAGCACGCTGTGCAGCAGCGGCTCGGGCAGCCGTCGCCTGACCGGGATCAGGAGGAGGGCGACCGCGGCGCCGATCAGGATGCCGCCGGCGTAGGACTCGACGAAGGCGAGTGCCGTGCCGGACCAGGAGAAGGGGTGCTCGTCGGTGACGACGTCGATGGTCACGGCGAGCAGCACCAGCGCGGTCCCGTCGTTCAGGAGGCTCTCGGTGCGCAGCACGGTCAAGATGCGGCGCGGCATGGCCCTGGCGACCGTGGCGACGGCCGCCGCGTCCGTCGGAGCCAGGACGGCGCCGAGGACGAAGGCGATCGGCCAGCCGTAGCCCAGTGCGTGGGCCACGGCGGCGACGGCCACGGCGGTGGCGAGGACCAGCCCGGTGGACTGCAGCGCGATGCTGCGGAAGTTGTTGCGGATCTCCCGCACCGAGGAGGTCAGCGCCTCCCAGTACAGCAGCGCGGGCAGGAAGAGGAACAGGACGACGTCCGGGGGCAGCGAGAACGACGCGAAGGACGGTGTCAGCCCCACGACAGCACCCACGGCGAGCAGCAGCAGGGGTTCGCTCAGGCCGGTGCGCCTCGACAGCCGGCCCATGAGCAGGACCGCGACCGCGACGACGACGATCAGTTCGAGGCTGTCCATGCCCGTACCGGGTTACGCGCGGTACAGGACGAGGTGCTCGTGGAAGAGCACGCCGTCCCGGACGTCACCGGTGGCGGTGAAGCCGGTGTCGTCGACGTAGTCGATGTGGTTGCCGGTGACGGTGTAGCTGCCGGTGTAGGCGCTCGGCCGGTTCCCTCGGGCCTCGTCGTAGCGGCCGTTCGGGAGGAGTTCCTGCCGGATGTGGCCGTCCGCCGTCACCCACATACCGACGAAGGGGTGCGGTGCTGCGTTCGTGTTCATGGCTCCACGGTCGCGTTCCCGCGCGGGGGTAACCAGGCCACGTCTCTCCTGGGTGTCCGGCACCCACCTTCAGGTCTTCAGGAAGTTTTCTCCGAGGTGGGCAGGACCGGTCCAACGGCGGCGTCGAAGGCGTGGGTCACTTCGGGGGCGGTGCCGGGCAGGAGCAGGGCGCGGGCGCGGTCCTCGAAGCCGCGGTCGGTGGTGCTGAGTCGGCTGTGGTGCTGGGCGAGGTGTTCGGCCCAGGAGCCGACCAGGTAGTTCTCGATGAACCGGCCGGGTTCGTTGCCGTCCTGGAAGAGGCCCCAGGTGAGCGCGCCGGTCCGGCGGCGGGAGTGGGCGACGCGGTCCATGGCCTTGATGAACGCTGCCCTGTCGTCCGGTGCGACGCGGTAGACGACGGACACCAACACGGGTCCGTCGGAGGGGCCGGGGACGAAGACCAGGGGCGGGGTGGGCCAGTGGTCGGAGAGTGTGGGGTCGATGCCCTCCATGCCGTAGAGCCGCCACCGGTAGAGGGTGAGTGCGCTCAGCAGCATGACGGCGGTGCCCGTGAGGAGGGCGGGGGTCAGGCCCAGCCACTGGACCAGGGCGCCCCAGAGCGGGGCGGCGAGGGCCTGGCCGCCCTGGAAGACCAGCAGGTAGACGGCGAGTCCGCGGGCCCGGACCCAACCTGGCAGCCGGGTCTGCATCGCCGCGTTGAGCGTGGAGAGCACCCCGATCCAGGCCACTCCCGCGGGCAGCAGGACGAGGACCGCGACCCAGGTGACGTGCACGGTCGCGAGGACCAGCAGGACGAGGGCGAACATCATGGCGCCGGCGGCCAAGATGCCGTTGATGCCCAGGTGTTGGCGCAGCCACGGCAGTGCGAACGCGCCCGCCACCGCGCCGATCCCGACCGCGCCGAGCAGCAGGCCGTAGCCGCCCGACCCCAGTCCGAGCGAGTCGGCGGCGATGAGGGGGAGCAGCGACCACAGTGCCGCCGCGCCGGGGATGAACAGGGCGGTGCGCAGCAGGACGCGGCGGATGCCTGGAGCGTTCCAAACGTAGCGGCGGCCCGCGTACAGCGCGGTCAACAGCCGTTCCTGCTCGGCGGCGGGGACGGTGGTCCTCGGGCGGTGCCACAGCACCAGTACGGCGGCGATCCCGAGAAATGACACCGCGTTGAAGCCGAACACCCAGCCCGCGCCGGCCGCCGCGACCACGACACCGCCGAGCGCCGGACCCACCGCACGCGCGAGGTTCATGTTCACCGCGCCCAGCGCGGACGCCTGCCCGAGCTGCTCCCGCTCCACCAGTTCCGGCTGGATGGCCTGCCACGACGGCCCCATCAGGGCGGTCCCGCAGCCGAGGAGGAAGGTGAGAGCGAGCAGGGGTACGGCGGACAGCGCGTCCGCGAAGGCCAGCACGGTCAGCACTGTTGACACGGCGAACATCGCGACCTGCGCCACCAGCAGCAGCCCGCGCCGGTCGAACCGGTCCGCGAGGACACCCGAGGGCAGCGCCAGCAGCACGATCGGCAGGCTCGACGCCGTCTGGACCAGCGTCACCATGGTCGCCCCGTGCCCGAGCAGCAGCCACTGCGCGCCGACCGTCTGCATCCAGGTGCCGATGTTCGACACGAACTGGGCGATCCACAGGGCCCGGAACACCGGTCGGGCCAGCGGCGCCCAGGCGGAGGCGGACCGCGAGCCGGTCCCCGACGTCGTCTTCGCGTTCATGCTGTGGCTCCCGGGGCAAGGGGTGCGGTCGAGAAGAAGGTACGGCAGCTCAGTGGCGGTCGGGCCACCAAGCTGCCGTAAAACCGGAGCCTCGGTGGTACTGCCGTAGGACCGGTCCAGCGGCCGGTCAGAAGCAGCCGTCCAGCGGGTCGAGCGCACCGCCGACCTGGTGCGGGACGCGGTCGAGGTCGCCGCGCCGGTCACGCCAGGCGCGCTGCTCCTCGGAGTCGGCGGCGGCGTCGACGAAGGCGCGGGCCTGCCGTGCGCCCGATGCCTCTGACGCCCCTGTCGCCGCCTGGAAGCCCCCGAAGCGGGCGACCGGGCTCCAGGCCGGGCTGATCTCCGGGAGCGGGGCGGCGATGTTCTCGTAGTCGCCGACCGCGTGCACGACCTTGCCGCCTGCCACGGTGAGCAGGGACTCGATACGGTCGATGTCCTCGTCGGCGACGGAGAAGTAGTCGGCGGACAGGACGGCCAGGTCGCCGTACTTGCCCTCGGTGATGGTGCCCTTCACATCGGCCTCGCCGGTGAGGTGGGCGCCCGCGGTGGTGTACATCTCCAGGGCGGTGGAACGGTCCACGCGGTTCTCGGCCGGGTAGAGGAGGATGTCGCCGACAGTGCGGCCGGTGACCAGCCAGGACAGCGACAACCACGGGTTGTAGCTGGAGACGCGGGTGGCGTCGGTACCGGCCGCGACCAGCAGGCCGGTGTCGCGCATGGCGCGGATCGGAGGCGCGGTCGCGGCGCGCTCGGCGCCGTAGCGGTCGATGAAGGCCTTGCCCTGGAACATCATGCGGTTCTGGACGGAGACGGCGCCGCCGAGGGCCTTGATCCGGTCCAGGCTCTCCTGGCTGACGGTCTCGGCGTGGTCGAACAACCACCGTGTCCCGTCCGGGAATCCGCCGTCCGCGGCGATCTTCTCGAAGACGTCGAGGTCCTGGCGGATCGTCTCGTCGTAGGTGGCGTGGAGGCGGAAGCCCCAGCCGTTGTCGAGCAGCAGCCGGGCCGCCGCCTCCAGGTCCTGGCTTGCGCGGGCGGTGAGTTGGGGGCGGGGTTCGGCGAAGTTCTCGAAGTCGGCCGGGGACCAGGCGAGGTTCTCACCGGCGCCGTTGCACCGCAGCCACTCGTCGCCGTCGCCCGGGCTGACCATGCCGATCCAGCGGCGCAGGTCGTCGAGTTCCTGTCCGGCGGTCTGCGGGAACAGGTGGTAGGCGATACGGACGGTCAACTCGCCGCGCTCCGCCAGCTCGGTGACGGCCGCGTAGTTGTCGGGGAAGTTCTGGAAGCCGCCGGCGGCGTCGATGGCGCTGGTGATGCCGAAGCGGTTCAGTTCGCGCAAGTAGTGGCGGGTGGAGCCGAGTTGGTCCTCGGGGGCGAGGATCGGACCCTTGGCGAGGGTGGAGTAGAGCAGCCCGGCGGCGGGCGCGGCCAGCAGCACGCCAGTGGGGTTGCCCGCGAAGTCACGGACGATCTCGCCGCCGGGCGGGTTCGGGGTGTCCCGTGTGAAGCCGACGGCCTCCAGCGCGGCCCGGTTGAGGATCGCCGACTGGTACAAGTGCAGGACGAAGACAGGGGTGTCGGGCGCGGCGGCGTTCAACTCGGACACGGTCGGCAGCCGCTTCTCCGCGAACTGCTCCCCCGTCCAGCCCCCAACGACTCGCACCCACTGGCCTGTTGGCGTGCGCTCGGCCTGCTCCCGCAGCATGCGCAGGGCGGTGCGCAGCGACCGTACGCCGTCCCAGCGCAGTTCGAGCAGGTAGTTCAACCCGCCGCGGATGACGTGCAGATGGGAGTCGTTGAGACCGGGGATCACGCGTCGGCCGAGTGCATCCACAACCCGGGTGGCGGGGCCGATGTGCGGGGCGACGGTCGCGTCATCTCCTACGGCGGTGAAGATACCGTCGGTGATGGCCACGGCGGACGCGGCCGGGCGGGCGGGGTCGCCGGTGTGGATGCGGGCATTGCGGACGACGAGCTGGGCGGGGTCCTCGACCCCGTCGTGCGGGCGTATGCCACCCACGGGCATGGTGCTGCTGGACACGTCGGCTCCTCGGTCGGTCGGCTGGCGGCACCGACGACGCTAGGTTTGCGACAATGGATCGGTCCAACACATGGTTCTTGTTGTACCGATCGGTCATGCAGATCAGTAGGGAGAAGAGCGCGGGATGGACCTGAGGCACCTGAAGTACTTCCTCGCCGTCGCCGAGACCCGTAACTTCACGCAGGCGGCGGCCAGTTGCTACGTCGCGCAGTCCGCCCTGAGCCAGCAGATAGCCCGGCTGGAGAAGGACGTGGGCGCCCGGCTGTTCAGCCGCACCAGCCGTTCCGTACGGCTGACGGCCGCCGGGGAACTCCTCGAACCGCTGGCCCGCCGCGTCCTCGCCGACGTCGACAACGCCCGGGCGGCCCTCGACGCCCTGTCCGGACTGCGGCGCGGGCGGCTGCGCCTCGGCCTCGTCCAGACGCGCGCCTCCTCGGTCGACCTCGTCGAGGTGATGGCCGACTACCACGCCCGCTACCCGGGCATCGACTTCCACGTGACCAACGCGCCCAGCGCGGAGATGGCCGCGTCGGTCCTGGCCGGGGACCTCGACATCGCGGTCGTGGGCCTCGGTCCGCGGCAGATCCCGGAAGGGCTCGACCACCAGGTCCTGGCGAGCGACCCGCTCGTCCTGATCGTGCCAGCCGACCACGCGCTGGCCGACCGCGAGACCGTGGACCTGGCCGATCTGCCGGAGAGCCACCAGCTCATCCAGTTCACCCGGGGCAGCGGCCTGCGCCGCCAGGTCGAGGCCGCCTTCGCCCGTGCCGGGGTGGAACCGGGCCAGCACTTCCAGGTCGGCCAGATACAGGACATGATCCGGCTGGCCGCACGGGGCATCGGCGTGACGGTCGTACCGCGGTCGTCGGTGTTCCTCGACCCCGTCGACCCCGCCCCAGGCAAGAGCCAGCAGGACACCACCCTGCCGTACGGCGCCCGCGCGCTCCGTCTCGCGGACGAGGCGGCCGTGCACACCATCTGCGCGGTCCACGACAGCAAGCGGCTGGCGCCGGCCGCGGCCGCGTTCCTCGAAGTGGTCGAGCGGCACGCGATCAGGGATTGAACCGGTCCAAGCGATCAATCGATCGCTCATACCGATTGCTGCACCCGCATCCATATGTTGGACGAGGCGCTCCCGTGGCGCGAGGCTCGGAATCGGAAGAGAAGAAGCCGGGAGAGAACAAGCCGGGAGACCGGGAGCCCTCCAGCGAATGGGAGCAATGCCATGTCTGCCATGTCTGCCGTAGTGCGGGACGCGTGGACCACGGTCGTCCCCGACATGGAGGACCGGCACGGTCCGCTCCCTCCCCTGATGCTCGCGCTGACGGTGGTGACCGGCCTCGTGGACGCCTTCAGCTATCTCGTCCTGGGCCATGTCTTCGTCGCCAACATGACCGGCAACGTCGTCTTCTCCGGCTTCGCCATCGCCGGCGCGGCCGGCTTCTCCCTGGCCGCCTCCCTCTCCGCACTCGCCGCGTTCGCCGCGGGCGCCCTGTTCGGCGGCCGGCTCGCGCACGGGGCCGGCGCCCACCGAGGACGGGTCCTGCACCTGGCGCTGCTGCTGGAGACGGCCCTCGTGCTGGCGGCGTACGTCATCGCCCAGGTCACCGACACCTCGCACGTGAGCACAGTCGTCCAGTACGCCCTGATCGTCCTCCTCGGCCTCGCGATGGGCGTGCAGAACGCCACCGCCCGCGCCCTGGCCGTACCCGACCTGACCACGACCGTGCTGACGCTCACCATCACCGGAGTGGCCGCGGACAGCCGTCTCGCGGGCGGCAAGGGCAGCAAGGTCGGCCGTCGGCTGCTCTCGGCCGCGGCGATGTTCGCCGGCGGGCTGGCCGGTGCCGTCGCGGTCCAGCACGGCGGGCGGGCCCTGCCCCTGCTGTTCGCCGCCGTGCTCCTGGTGGCGGCCTCCGGCACCGCGTTCGTGCTGACCCGCTCCGACGCCTCGTGGACGAAGCCGCTGTGACCCGGCCGACCCGGTCCGGTTGGCGGCGCAGTTTCCACTCCGCGCTCCTCGAACTCGCCCTGACCGCGCTGATGTTGTTCGCCGTGGCCACCACGGTCCGCTGGCTGATGGGCACCCTCGACCCGGCGTCCGGTGGCTGGTGGAACACCCCGGAGGGCAGGCTGACCGCCGTGGCCCCACTCTCCGGCTACACGGTCACCGCCGTCATGCTCTCCCCCTGGGGCAAGGTGACCGGGGGCCACATCAACCCGGCGATCACCCTCGCGATGTGGCGCTACGGCCGCACACCGGGCCGCGATGTAGCTCCGTTCATCGCCGGACAACTCATCGGATCGCTGCTCGGCATCGCGGCCGGACGACTGGTCTGGGGCCCGGTGTTCGCCTCCCCGGGCGTGGACTTCGCCGTCATCCGGCCCGCCCCCGGCTGGAGTTGGGCCGCGGTCGCCGTGATCGAGGCCGCCACGATGTTCGTCATCGTCGCCGTCGCCGGAATCGGCGTCTCCAGCCGGGGACTCGGCCCGTTCACCCCCTGGGCGGTGGGCACGATGATCGCCGCGCAGATCGTCGCCTTCGGCACTCTGTCCGGCGGAATCGCCAACCCGGCACGGGAGTTCGGGCCGGCCCTGCTCGCCGGCGATCCCTCGCTCCTGCCGGTCTATCTGCTGGCCCCGCCACTGGGAGCGCTCGCCGCGACGGTCGCGATCAACCGGATCAACGCCCGCCGCCGCACCGGCACTCAGGCGCCGGCGGGCAGGGTCCCGGAGCCGACTCGCCGCCTGGCCTGAGTCCGGAAGGGGATCAACAGTGGGGTCGGGTCGGGTAGTTCACCTCATCCCGTCCGGCCCACGACGAGCTGGTAGAAGATCGGCTCGCCGGTCGTCGTCACCCGGTGCTGGAACCGGGTTCGTTCCAGCACGGCAAGACGTCCGTCGGCCACCAGCCGCTCGACCCCGGCGCCGAACCCGTCCGGATCCGACTCGTCCATCCACCGTTCGTCGATCGTGAAGGCCACGGGAGCGCCGGGCGGCAGGACCGCGAGTGCGTTGTCGAGCGCCCGCGGTGTGGCGTGCGTACCGCCGAACGCTCCCGCCGACACCAACCCGCCGAGCGGGTACGGGCGTAGGGCCTGACGAAGTGCGTCGGGGTGCAGGAAGTCGCCGACCACGTAGTCGGCGTAGACGCCCGGCCGGTCGCGCAGACTCGCCATGCGCGCTGCCGGCAGCGAGTCGACCCCGACGACCCGGGCCACGCCCCCGCGACGCACGAGTTCGCCGACCAGTCCCGTGCCGGCGCCGACGTCGAGGACAGTCATCGAGCCCGGCTCCAGCCCGAGGCGCGCGGCGGCGCGCAGGAAACCGTCGGCCGCGACCTGCGGCGATGTGCACCGCAGCCGTTCCTGGACGACGTGCTCGTAGAGGCCGGGCACGGCGTAGATCCGCGTGTACTCGTGCAGGTGCACCGTCTCGTGCTCGCTCAGCGCGATGTACTCGCCGTCGGTCTCCGGCGGGCCGAGCAGGCGGACGCCCGCAAACACATCTGTCATGTCCGCGAGGCTATGCGACCTGATCCTCACTGCCCGCCGAGTCCCCGCAGAAAGGTGTCGACGACCATGTCGGCGGCTCGGGCCGCGCTGAGATCGGGCAGCTGTTGGGAAGCCAGGTGCATGAGCTGCGGCAGCAGTGAACTCGCCCATGCGGTCGGGACATCGCCGCGCAGGAGCCCCTCGTCGGTGGCGCGCTTCAGGAAGGTGTCGACCTCCCGGATCAGGCCGTCACGCCGTTCGCGGATCGTCTCGTCGGCCCGCATCCGGGTGAGCTCCACGGGCCACTTGCGATTGACGCCGATGATCCCTTCGACGTACCGGTGGAGGGCCACGGCGACGGGCGCCTCGCGCAGCCTGGAGTCCTCGGTGGCCCGTTCGATCGCGTCGACGCGGGCCTCGTAGATGGCCGCGAGCAGTTCCTCGCGGGACGCGAACCGCCGATAGACGGTGCGCCGGTCGACGCCGGCCTCGGCGGCGATGGCGGCGATGCTCGCGCCCGGATCGGCGGCGAGCATGCGCGCTCCGGTGGTCAGGACCGCTTCCAGGTTGCGTACCGCGTCTGCTCTCACGCCACGAAGCATAGACCGGCGTGTGGTACCTAGCACACTTACAGACTCACGACTGAGGCCACACTCCACATAACTGCTACATTGAAGTGACAGATAACCGACTACCAGGGCTGCCCCCTCAGCCCTTCGGGAGAGAGCACATGATCACCTACGACCGACTCTTCATCGCGGGATCCTGGACCACGCCGAGCAGCCCGGAGCTGCTCGACATCCCGTCGCCGCACGACCGGACGGTCATCGGCCGCGCGGCGCAGGCGCGGCCCGCCGACGTGGACCGGGCCGTGGCCGCCGCCCGCGCCGCGTTCGACGAGGGCCCCTGGCCGCGTACGGCACCGGCGGAGCGCATCGCCGTGATCCGGCGCCTCAACGCGCTGCGCGAGGCGGACGCCGAGAAGATCGCCGCCCTCATCTCCGCCGAGAACGGTTCGGCCGGGTGGTTCACGCTGGCCGGACAGCCGGGACTCACCCGACAGGCGGGCGCCTACCTCAAGGCGGCCGAGGAACTCGGCTGGGAGGAGACCCTGACGCCCTCCGACCCCGACTCCCCCACCCGGAGCGTGCTGCGCCGCGAGCCCATCGGTGTCGTGGCCGCCGTCATCCCGTGGAACTCCCCGTTCTCCGCGGCCCTGGCCAAGATCATCCCCGCTCTGCTGGCCGGCAACACGGTCGTACTCAAGGTGTCCCCGGAGAACTCGCTGAGCATGGGGTTCCTGGCCGAACTGCTGGAGCGGGCCGGTCTGCCGGAGGGCGTGATCAGCGTCCTTCCCGCCGACCGGGAGACCAGTGAGTACCTCGTGTCGCACCGGGACGTGGACAAGATCGCGTTCACCGGCTCGACCCGGGCCGGCCGCAGGATCGCGTCCATCGCGGGCGAACAACTCAAGCGGGTCAGCCTGGAGTTGGGCGGCAAGTCGGCCGCCGTCGTCCTGGACGACGCCGACGTCGAACAGGCCGTGCAGGGGCTGAAGTTCGCCTCCCTGCTGAACAACGGCGAGGCGTGCATCGCGCAGACCCGCGTCCTCGCCCCGCGCAGCCGCTACGAGGAGGTCATCACCGCCCTCAAGAACCTCGTGGAGTCCCTGAAAGTCGGTGACCCGGCCGACCCCGACACGTTCATCGGCCCGATGGTCCGCCGCGACCAGCAGCAACGCGTGCGCGACTACATCGAACTCGGCGTCAAGGAAGGCGCCCGACTCGTCACCGGCGGCCCCCAGATCCCGCCGGGCCTCGAACACGGCAACTACGTCACCCCGACCGTGTTCGCCGACGTCGACAACTCCATGCGGATCGCGCAGGAGGAGATCTTCGGCCCGGTCCTCGTCGTCATCGCCTACGACGACGAGGACGACGCCGTACGCATCGCCAACGACTCGGAGTACGGCCTCTCCGGCGGAGTCTGGTCCGCCGACCAGGCCCGCGCGCTCGATGTCGCCCGCCGCCTGCGCACCGGCACGGTCACCGTCAACGGTGCGCCCATCGCCTTCGACGGTCCCTTCGGCGGCTACAAGGCCAGCGGGATCGGCCGCGAGTACGGGGCCGTCGGGCTCGCCCAGTACGTCGAGTACAAGACGGTCACCCTGTGACCCGACGTCGCCCTCGGCATCGTCACCGCCGCCACCGGCCGATTCCGCGGATCCCTGACACCTGGTCGATTAGGGTCCGACTCGCGGACAAGCGGGCCGGTGGCAGGGAACAGGAGGCCCGATGCGCGGCATCGACGTGACGGAGCGACGGGCCAGGCTGGCACAACGGCATCGGCTTGCGGTGCACGCCAGGTCGGACGACCCCGTCGAGGTGGCGCGCGGCATGGTGGCGCTGCACGGCACCGATCCGTCCTCCGTGTACGTGTCGAGCTGGGTGCGCATGCGCGACGGCGACGTGGCCACGATGGACCGCGCCCTGTACGAGGACCGCTCACTGATCCGTCTGCTGGGGATGCGCCGGACCGTCTTCGTGACCTCCCTCGATGTCGCACCTGTGATCCAGGCCGCGTGTTCTCGCGCCGTGGCCGCGCGGGAGCGCCGCAAGCTCCTCGGGTACCTGGCCGAGTCCGAGGTGGCCGCCGACGAAGCCGGGGTACGGCACTGGCTCGCGGAGACCGAGAAGGTGGCGCTGCGTGCCCTGGAGGCCCGCGGCGTGGCGACGGCGGCCGAACTGGCGGGCGACGACCCGCGGTTGAGCACCCAGGTGGTACTGGCACGCGGCAAGAGCTACGAGGGCAGACAGAACGTGGCCAGTCGGCTCCTGCTGCTGCTCGCCGCCGAGGGCCAGGTGGTGCGCGGCCGGCCGCGTGGCTCCTGGACGTCCCACCAGTACCGCTGGTCGCCGCTCTCCGACTGGTGCCCCGGCGGTTTCGAGGACTGGGACACGCAGGAGGCGGAGACGGAACTGGCCCGGCGCTGGCTGCGGACCTTCGGCCCCGGCACCGCGGAGGACCTGGGTTGGTGGGCCGGGTGGACCAAGACGCAGGTGAAGCGGGCGCTCACCCGGCTCCGACCGGTCGAGGTGGACCTGGACGGCAGGACCGGACTGCTCCTCCCCGACGACATGGAGGAAACGCCCGAGCCGGAGCCGTGGGCCGCGTTGTTGCCGGCGCTGGACCCCACGCCGATGGGCTGGCAGGAGCGCGGCTGGTTCCTGGGCGACCACGGACCGCGGCTCTTCGACCGTGCCGGGAACATCGGCCCGTCACTGTGGTGGAACGGCCGCGTCGTCGGCGGCTGGGCGCAGGACGGGGACGGCGAGTTCGTCTGCCGGTTCCTGGAGGACGTCGGCGCCGAAGCGAAAGCCGCGGTGCGGACCGAGGCCGAGCGGCTGGCGCCGCGCCTGGGCGGCGTCCGCCTGGCCGCCCGCACCCGCGGCCGCACCTGGCTGGAGGAGGAGCTCGCCACCTGACGCCTCGCATCAGGTCCGGTGCGGAACCGGTCGAGCGGTGACAGCCAACTCCTCTGCCGGCAGGCGCCGTTCGTACGGTCCTCAGGCCTGCTCAGCCCGTGGACCCGAGACACGAGGCATACGGGGCGCCGGGGTGAGGTCCACCGCCGTAGGCACACCCGTTTCCGGGCACGGCCGGAAGATGACGTTGTAGTCACGGGCGAAGCGGTAGCGCTCCGCCTCGGAGCAGGTGTTGCCGTGCAGGTAGAGGCCGTAGGCGACCGACGTGATCTGCTGCCGCGTCAGGCAGAGCAGCCAGCGGTTGTCCGTACGGCTGAAGTACGCGGCGCGCACCCGTTCGGCGAGTCCTTCGGCGGGCGGGGCTGCCAGTTCGGCGGCGAGGGAGACGAATCGACGCAGGGCGTCCATCTGTGCCGGGCGCAGGTGCACGTGCTGCTCGCCGGGGGCGGGTTCATCCGGTTCCGACTCCGGGAGGGGCAACGCACGTGCGTAGACCAGGGCGTCGCGCCCGTACGGGGTCAGACGCGCGGCCCACGGTACGGGCCGCGAGCTGAGCGCGGAGAGCTCGGCGCGGGCAGCCTGGTCGGCCAGTTCGGCGAGTCCTTCACGCACGACCCGTTCGACACTGGACCGACCTTCAGCGGGGACCTGGTCGTCCAGGACCCAGCCGTGACGGGCCGTCCGCTCTCCCGTGTCGAGCATGTCCAGTACGGCGAGCCGCTTGTCCCTGTTGCGCATGCACGGCCTCGTTCCGGTCCGGTCCAACACCTGGTCATCATTGTCGGGTTGGGCGGACCAGGCTGTCTCGGTGTTCGGCACGGTTCATGCGGATGCTTGGACCGGTCCCATACCGGCCGGCGGTCCCAAGACCTCCGACCGGGCCGAACGGCTGAGCCCGCGCCATGCACGAGGCCGTCCAGCCGACTGTCGGCTGGACGGCCTCCCGGTTTTCCTGACGAACCGGTCAGCGGACCGGCAGCGCCGTGGTGTGCTCTTCGCGGACGGCCTGGAGGGAGCGGGGGTCGAGACCGAGCAGGCTCAGGATCGTCGGTGCGATCTGCTTGGTCTGCACGCTCGCGGAGTCGCGCACGCCGTCCGGGACGGAGGCGCCGGACACGACGAGGGGGACGGCGAGGTCGTCGGAGTGGCCGCCACCGTGCTCGGCGATCTTCTTGGTGCCGCCCGTGTAGACGACGCCGTACTGGGCGACACCGAACAGGTCCGGGACGCGGGCGTCGCCGGCCTTGACGTGGAAGTAGTCGGCGGCGGCCTTGCCGGCGTAGACCTTGCTGAGCCCGCTGTGGGTGTAGTCCTTGGGCGCCTTGTTGATGTCGGTGCCGGTGCCGTTCTGGGCGAGCAGGTACTTCTTGGCGAAGGCGGTGGCGGTCGCGGAGCGGTCGGAGAGCCACAGCAGCATGGCGTCGTCATCCACGGCGTGGGTCACCAGGTCGGCGGCACCGGGGTGGAGCTTCTTCCAGGCGGCGTTGAGGCCGTCAAGGAGCGGGCCGTCGTCGACGCGGGTGAGCGCGGCGGGGTCGGTGGGCGACTGGCCGTGCTTGGCGGAGAGGATCACCGTGGTGCTACCGGAGAGGTGCCGTTTGCCGATCTCGGCGGTCAGGGCGCCGATCTCCGTGTTGACGAAGTCCAGGTTCTTCACCAGCAGCGGGCCCGGGATGTTCTTGGCGGTGTAGCCGCCGGGGAGGCCGTCCGAGGCGGGCAGCTTCTGCGCGGTGGAGACCGACTGGAAGTTGAGGCCGAAGATCGCCGGGGTGCCGACCTTGTGGGTGCGGCTGTGGTCGTAGCCGTCGATCTCGTTGAGGACGGCCTTCACCTTGTAGGTGTCGTACTGCTCCGTGGCCTTGTTGTCCGTGGTCCAGTCGTTGCCGGCGGCGTAACCGAGGGCGTCGCTGTTGATCTCCGGGGTGAACAGGTCCTGGACGCCGGTGCCCGAGGGGCCGTTGAGGATCTCGTAGGCGGCGTGCTTGTCCGACCAGGCGGTGCGCAGTCCCGCCTGGCGGGCCACCTCGAAGATCGTGTTCACCTTGAGGTAGGAGTGCGGGTACACCGGCTTGCAGGTCTTCGGGTCGACGGGCAGCTTCGACGCGTTGATCAGGCTCTCCGGGTGGCCGGTCATCGACAGGATGCTGTCCGGCAGGCCCGTGAGGCCCTGACCGGCGTCGAGGGAGGCCTGGTTCTTGTCCAGGTCCTCGGTGAGGTCCACCTCGACTCCGGGCTTGACGCCCTTGCAGCTGGTGGTTCCCGCCGGGAGGAGCGCGGCGTTGTAGGTGTCGTCGTAGTAGACGCCCGTGGTGCCGGGGCTGCCGCCGGTCGCCTGGGCGACCATGCCGGGGAAGGAGTCGGACGGCGTGGTGGTGGCGGCATGGGTGTACTCCACGCCGCCGCCGACCAGTCGGGCCAGCGCGGACTTCGGGTGCCGGGCGGTGTACCAGGCCAGGTCCGACTGGTGCAGCCCGTCGACAGACACCAGCAGGACGTGTCTGGTGGCGGCCGGATGGTGGGAGGCGGCGAACGCGGCGGGCTGGGCGGCGGTCACCCCGGTGAGAACTCCGGTCGCGGCGAGGACGGCTGCGGGACTGACGTAGCGTCTGGACATCTGGTCTCTCCCGGGTGTTCGGGGCGGGCTGCGGGTGCCGGGCCCATCAGAGGCCCGCCTTGTGTACCGGAAACGGCGTATGTGTGAACACACCGGGAAGGGGCGGTCGGGGCTTCACCAAGCAGGCCTGGTTTTCCCCAAGTGGAGAGACGCCCGCAGCCCCGGCGAGCAGCCCAGGGTCACCTCCGCCGGAGTGGAGCCGGCTGTTCCTGAACACCGGACCACTTTCTTATGACGCCCTCACATCATCCGCCCGTCGGGCGGGACGCCCTTCGCACCACTCAAGGCACCCGGCCGAAGGCGCCCTCCGGCCGGGTGACGGTCTTTCGCGTGACGGCCAGACGCACCGAACTCGCACACCCGAACAGGTCAGTCCGTCCGCCGAGTGGCTCAGCCGCGCCCGCCAGGCCGCGGAGGCGACGACGGAGACGGGGCGGGGCGCCGACGCTCCTGGACATGGGCGTACCCCATCAGGCCGATCAGTACCGCCAGGAGCACGGCCGACGAACCCGGCGTACCGAGGTCGAGGCCGCCCTTGGCGACCGGCTTGGTGAGGAAGTCACCTGCGGTGGCGCCGAGCGGACGGGTCAGCACGAAGGCGATCCAGAACAGCAGCACGTTCGGTACCGCGGGTGCCTTCATCACGGCGACGAGCACCAGCAGCACGCCGGTCACGAGCGCCGCCCCGCCTGCGTAGCCGAGGCCCGAACTGTCGGACAGGAAGTCGCCCATGGAGGTGCCGAGGGTGTTGGAGACGAGGATCGCCGACCAGAACAGCGCCTCCCCGCGGAAACTGACGATGTCCCGGATGACGAACGTCATCCCGGTCAGCTTCCACACGGCGAAGATGACGACCAGGATCGAGATCAGGATCGCCGCGCCGGTCGGGTAGCCGAGGCCGAGACCCTGCGGCCCCCAGCCCAGTGAAGTGGCGCCGTTCGAGAGGTACTTGGTGCTGGCATCGCGGTTCATGAAGTCGGACATCGTGGTGCCGGCCATGCTGGTCGACAGAATGACCGTCCAGTAGAAGAACGGGTTGTAGCGCCGGGAGCGCAGCTGCACCACCAGGGTCACCACGAAGATCAGGAACAGCGCGATCGTGGTGAGGAAGTAGCCGAGCTTCAGGGTCTGGGCGAAGAGGTCGCCGGCCGTCTCGCCCAGAGTCGTCGCCGCGATCTTCATGATCCAGAAGGCGAGGGTGACCTCGGGCAGTTTCTTCACCACCGACTTGGCGGTGGCCACGGTCCGCTGGTGCGTACGGGCGGTGTCGGTGTCGGTGAGGGCTTCCGGAATCTCCAAGGTGCCGGACACTCCTGTTCGGTGGGGGGTATCGGTGGGGGGTATGGGAGGGCGCCCGTTCCCGTGAAGGAACAGGCGCCCTGTCAACGCATGGTCCGGCCGCGGAAGACGGCCGTAGTGTCCGACTCTGTCGATCACTTCCTGAACGGTTCCTGAACGCCTCCCACGCTGTTCAGGCGGCCTGTCCCGCGACGGGCTCGCGGTCGATGACGTCTTTGCGGGTCACCGTCAGATTCACCACCATGCCGAGGATGAACGCCGAGATCCAGGGCCAAGGAGGTCTTGTTGCCGTGGCTGTACACGCCCGCACCGTCGGAGTTCAGCTCAGCCTCCTCGGAGTGCGATTGCGTCGCTCACCGGCTCGGGAATGCGGCCGACCGCCCGGAACGCGCTCGGCGATATCCGTGATATCCGTCGGACATGACGGACCCGGACTCTACGTGGACCGGACCGGGATCCCGTGGCTCTATTGCCGCACGACTTCGCGCCGCGAGAGACCGTCTATGGATACTTCGCGGCATGGCAGAAGGATGGCATCTTCGGTCAACTCAACCGCATCCTGCGTCAGTTGGTGTGCCAGGCCGAAGGCAGGGACGCCGATCCGGGCGCCTATGTGCTCGACGCCCAGAGCCCTTTTGGCCTGGCCCGTCCGTCGGTCAGGACGTGGGGCGCTGCGGGGCGGGCGGAGGCGGCGGCGGTACACGTGGGGATTTGATCTTGGACCAGCTGTCGGGGGTTACGCGGTAGTGCTCCCCGTCGTCGGCGTCCATCCGTGAGTGGAAGTGCACGTACAGATGATCCTCTTCGAGACGGTAGGTGACGCCGCCCATCATGCCGAATACGGCGAAGGTGATTTCTACGGCTGGTGCTTCCGTCAGCGGCGCCAGCGGTGGCAATAGGTGCTCGGTCTTCTCGAAGCAACTGCCGGTTCTCTCCCGTAGCAGCGCGTGGAAGCGGTGTTCCAGCATCTCGGGCGGGAACGGGAGTGGCCGCACCACGACCGGTTCCAGGAGCTCCAGCAGATGCGTATGCCCCTGCTTCCGTGCGACGTCCACAGCGCGCTGCCCGTCCCGGGTGCGCTGTGTGCGCCAGGCGCCGTGCGCGATCAGCCGGGAGACGACGGGGAAGTCCGCGCCGTGCCAGGCTGCCTGATGCAGCGGGGCGTAACCGGTGCGGTTCCCGATCCGGGGGAGGTTGGCCCGCTCCGGATGCTTCCTCAACTCCTCGAACAGGCCGCTCCAGTTGGCGTCCCGGGCCGTGTCCGAGAGCCGGTCCCGCTCCTCCCGGTACCACGCGTTGGGCTCACGGTCGGTGAGGGCGTCCCATTCCATCCAACTCCTGATCACCCGGACACGTTAGTCCACCCCTTCGGAGCCGGGCTGATCCCGGCGGACATTGCCCCGGGATCCCGGGGCCCCTGGGCTCGTTGCCGCAGGTCGCCCAACGCGGACTCCGGCGTCACGTCCGATCCTGCGTGGCTACTCGACTCCACCTGACTCGGGACAGTCCGGAGCCACCTCCGCCGCCACCTTGCACCGCATCAACGACACCCTCAGCTCAGCACTGCCCTGGGGGATCAAGCGCGAGCAGGCCTTCGCCAAGTCGCCAGAAAGAAACCAAATCGGCCACCCTCCGCAATGCATCGAAGCTGCAGCGACACGGATCGCAGGCGAAGAACAGAAAGCACGGCTGCGCGTTCCACTTGCGTCGAACACCGAGGCACATCCAGACCAACCCACTGAACAGGCCTGTTACATCGAACCTTCCGTGAGGCGGAACCAGTGTTGCGCCCCCGCGACCCCCTTCCGGACGATGTCGCCACCACCCAACGACGGGAGCCGCAGCCATGCCGCACATGACCGCCTTCGCCAGGAACCAGTGGTACGTCGCCGCCTACAGCCACGAGGTCGGCCGCGACCTGCTCGGCCGGACGATCCTCGGCGAACCCCTCGTCTTCTACCGCACCGAGGACGACGGCACCGCCGTGGCACTGCACGACCGGTGTGTGCATCGCCGGTTCCCGCTCTCCGAGAGCCGGCTCGACGGGGACCGGATCGTGTGCGGCTACCACGGCTTCACGTACGACACGACGGGCAGCTGCGTGTACGTGCCGGGGCAGAAACGCATCCCCCGCACCGCCCGCGTCGCCTCGTATCCGGTGGTCGAGCAGGACGCGCTGGTCTGGGTGTGGATCGGCGACCCGGCGCTCGCGGACCCGCAGGTCATTCCCCGGGCCCCGCATCTCGCCTCCCCCAAGTGGGTCACCGTCAGCGGTATGGAGCCGATCGACGCCGACTACGGCCTCCTCGTCGACAACCTCCTCGACCTCTCCCACGAGACGTATCTGCACGGCGGTTACATCGGGTCCCCCGAGGTCGCCGAGACACCGATCACCACGGAGGTCGACGAGGGCGCCGGCATCGTACGGGTGAGCCGGCACATGGATGACGCCGAGTGCCCGCCGTTCTACGCCAAGTCCACGGGAATACAAGGGCGGATCACCCGCTGGCAGGACATCGAGTACCACGCGCCGTGCCTGTATCTGCTGCACAGCCGTATCGCCCCGGTCGGCGTACTCCCCGAGGCGGACGGCAGCGATCCGAACGGCTTCCACACCGAGATCACGTACGCCATCACGCCCTCGTCTGACGGCAAGGTGTACGACTTCTGGGCGGTCTCGCGGGATTGGGCCACGGACGACGCCGAGGTCACCGAGTTCCTGCGGGGCAACAACCACACGGTCGTCATGCAGGACGTGGACGCGCTCAACCTCCTTCAGAAGACGCTGGGTTCGGAGCGCGGCGGCTACCAGGAGCTGAGCATCAACATCGACACCGGCGGCCTCGCCGCCCGCCGTATCCTCGCCCGGCTGGTCGAGGAGGGCGCCAAGCCCGTGGAGAGGGTCCAGTGACCGCTCCGACGGGCGAGGTCTACCGCATCGACTGGCTGCCGGGCACCGATGTCCTGCACGGCACCTGCCACTGCGGCCGCGAGCACACCTCTCAGGACCCGATCGAGATGTGGGAGTGGATGCTCGCCCACCCCAGCGGCCACTCGGTAGGTCCGGCCGACTCGGTCGACGATCCGCAGGGAGCCGGCGCATGACCACCTACGAGGCCGAACTCATCGTGGCGGAAAAGGAGTTCGCGGCCGAAGGCGTCCTCGCCCTCACCCTGCGCCACCCGCTCGGCGAGCAACTCCCCGACTGGGAACCGGGCGCCCACATCGACGTCCTGCTCGGCCCCGACCTTGAACGCCAGTACTCGCTGTGCGGCGACCCCGCCGACCGTACGGCGTGGCGGATCGCGGTGCTGCGGGAGCCGGACGGGCGCGGCGGATCGGCGTATGTGCACGAGCAGTTGGGGCGGGGCGACAAGGTGCGGGTACGCGGGCCGCGCAACCACTTCCGACTGGAGCCCGCACCCGGATACCGCTTCGTCGCGGGCGGCATCGGCATCACGCCCCTCCTCCCGATGCTGGCCGCGGCCGAGGCGGCGGGCGCGGAGTGGAGCCTGCTCTACGGCGGTCGCACCCGCAACTCCCTCGCATTCACAGAGGAGTTGGGCCGTTACGGCGACCGCGTCACCGTCGCTCCGCAGGACGAGGTCGGGCTGCTCGACCTGCCGTCGGTGCTGGACGGCGTACCGGACGGCACTCTCGTCTACTGCTGCGGTCCGGGGCCGCTGCTCGACGCGGTCGAGGAACGGTGTCCCGGCGGCATCCTGCATGTGGAGCGGTTCCAGCCGAAGGTCCAAGAGGTGGGCGCCGACAGCGAGTTCGAGGTCGTCCTGGAGCAGAGCGGCAGGACGGTCACCGTCCCGGTGGGCGTGTCCGTCCTCGACACCGTGCGCGCCGCCGGTGTCGAGGTGCTCTTCTCCTGTACCGAGGGCACCTGCGGGACCTGCGAGACCGATGTCCTCGAAGGCACCCCGGACCACCGGGACTCAGTGCTGAGCGAGGAGGAGCGCGCGGCCGGCGAGACGATGCTCATCTGTGTCTCGCGCTGCCTGGGGAAGCGGCTCGTGCTGGATCTGTGATCCTCAGGTCCGCCTCGATCGCGGCCACGGCGCTGAGCAGTTGCGGCAGCAACTCGCGGCGGACCGAGTCCAGGGAGGTGCGGCCCGCGTGCACGGGGATGTTCACGGCCGCCACCACCACGCCGTCCCGGTCCCGGACCGGGGCGGCGACCGAGCACAGTCCCTCCTCCAACTCCTGGTCCACGATGGCGTATCCTTGCCGTCGCACCCTGCGCAGTTCGGCCCGCAGCAGCGTCGGCGAGGTGAGCGTGTGGGCGGTCAGGGGGCGTAACTCCGCGCGGGCGAGCCGTACTTCGATCTCCTCGTCCGCCAGGTCCGCCAGGATCACCCGGCCGACCGAGGTCAGATGGGCCGGGAAGCGGGTGCCGACGGTGATCGCCGCCGCCATGATGCGGCGCGTGGGCACCCGGGCGACGTAGACGACGTCGTCGCCGTCGAGGATGCAGAGCGAGGACGACTCCCTTGTGGCGTCGGCGAGTTGCTCCAGGTGGCGTTCCGCGATCTGAGGGAGTGTCAGTCCGGCGAGGTAGGCGTAGCCGAGTTCCAGTACGCGCGGGGCGAGCCGGAACATGCGGCCGTCGGTGTGGACGTACCCGAGGTCGGCCAGGGTCAGCAGGAAACGGCGGGCCGCCGCGCGGGTGAGGTCGCAGCTGCGGGCTACCTGACTGAGCGTCAACTCCGGGTTGTCGGCGTCGAAGGCGCGGATCACGGCGAGGCCGCGTTCCAGCGACCGGACGAAGTGGGGCTCGCGAGCGGCTGCAGGCATCGCCACCTCCGGAGGACGCGCCAGGTGCACTCCTGGGGCACGCTAAGAGCGCACTTCGATAACTGTCAACAATATTGTGAGCATTAGGCATTGACCCGGCCGTGCCGGGGCTCTACGTTCCCGCTCAGCACCAATTGAGCACCACTGTGCGGTGTGCGCACAGCCTGTCGGAACAACGTCGTCTGCACAGGAGTTGCCATGCGTCGTCTGCTCGTCGGCCTCGCGGCCGGAACAGTGCTGGTCGCCGCGTCGGCCTGCGGTTCGTCCGGCAACGGAGCGTCGGACAAGAACAGCTCGTCCACCGGCACCACCACGGTCAAGGTGGGGGTCATCCCCATCGTCGATGTCGCCCCGCTCTACCTCGGCCAGAAGGAAGGCTTCTTCAGCAAGCACGGCCTGAAACTTTCGATGACGCTCGCGCAGGGCGGCGCGGCCATCGTGCCGGGTGTGGTGAGCGGCCAGTTCCAGTTCGGTTTCTCCAACATGACCTCGCTGATGCTCGCCCAGTCCAATGACGTCCCGGTGAAGGCCATCGCCAACGGCGTCGCCTCAACGGGCGTGTCGGGCAAGGACTTCGGTGCCCTCGTCGTCAAGAAGGGCAGCAGCCTGAAGTCGGCGAAGGAGCTGGAGGGCAAGAAGGTCGCGGTCAACACGCTGAAGAACATCAACGAGACGGCCGTACGCGAATCCGTCCGCAAGGCCGGCGGCGACCCGGACAAGGTGAAGTTCGTCGAGCTGGCCTTCGACCAGATGCCGGCCGCGCTCGACAAGGGCCAGATCGACGCCGCCATGGCCGTCGAACCCGCCCTGACCACCATGTTGAACCAGGGCGCCACCCAGATCGCCTGGCCGCTGGTCGACGTCGCGCCGAACCTCACCGTCGCCATGTACTTCACGTCGACGGCGTACGCGACCAAGAACCCGGACGTGGTCAAGAAGTTCCAGGAGGCCACCGCCGAGTCCCTGGCCTACGCCGACGCCCACCCGGACGAGGTCCGCCAGATCGTCGCCACCTACACCAAGGTCCCGTCGAGCGTGCTGGCCAAGGTGATCCTGCCCAAGTGGCCTGCGGATGCGAACCGTTCGTCGATCGAGGCGCTGGAGAAGCTGAGCGAGACGGACGGACTCTTCAAGAAGACCCCCGACCTGAACACGCTGCTCCCGTGAAAGGTCTGAACACCGCACTGGGTGCGGCCGGACTCGCGGCCTTCCTCGCCCTCGGCGAGGTCGTGCCGCGCGTCGGCATCGTCAAGGAGGCCTACTTCCCGCCGACCAGCCGTATCGCGTCCGCGTTCTGGGACGAGCTCAAGGACGGCGCGTTCTGGTCGGCGCTCGGCGACACGCTCACCGGCTGGGCCCTGGGCCTGGCGATCGCCGTCGGCGCGGGGATCGTCGTCGGCGTCCTGCTCTCCGTGGTCCCTCACCTCCGCGAGGCAACCGCCTCGACGATCGAGTTCCTGCGCCCGATCCCATCGGTCGCCCTCATCCCCCTCGCAGTGCTGTTGTACGGCACCGAACTGAAGTCGGTGCTATTGCTCGTCGTCTACGCCTCCTTCTGGCAGATCCTGATCCAGGTCCTCTACGGCGTCCAGGACGTCGACCCGGTCGCCGAGGAGACGGCACGGTCGTACGGTCTCGGCACCTGGGCCCGGGTCCGACACGTGCTGTGGCCGAGCGCGCTGCCCTACGTCATGACGGGGGTCCGACTGGCGGCGGCCGTAGCGCTGATCCTCACCATCACCGCCGAACTGGTCATCGGGGCACCGGGGTTGGGCGCCACCATCGCCGTCGCGCAGGCCTCGCAGGCGGTACCCGAGATGTACGCCCTGATCGTGGTGACCGGTCTGCTGGGGCTGCTCATCAACGTGGGCGCGCGTACGGTGGAGCGGCGGGCGCTGGCCTGGCACCAGTCGGTGCGCGGGGAGGTGGCGGTGTGAAGCGCACTCTGCTCCGAGTGCTGTTCGCGGTCGCGCTGCCGGCCGTACTGGTCGCCCTGTGGTGGCTGGCCTCGGACGGCAGCACCGACGTGTACTGGCCGCCGCTGCGCACGATCCTCAAGACCTTCCCGGACGTGTGGACCGGCGACCGCCTCAAGACGGACGTACTGCCCAGCGTCCTACGCCTCGCTGCCGGTTACGCCACGGCGGCCGTCGTCGGGGTCGCGCTCGGCACGGTCATCGGCTCGTACCGGCGGGTGCGCGCGGTGTGCGAACCGGTCCTGGAGTTCCTGCGCGCCGTACCGCCGCCGGTCCTCGTCCCCGTCATCATGCTGTTCGCGGGCATCGGCGACACCATGAAGATCGTGGTCATCGCGAGCGGCTGCGTCTGGCCCGTCCTCCTCAACACCGTCGAGGGCGTCCGCGCCGTCGACCCGGTCATGAAGGAGACGGCCCTCTCCTACGGCGTCACGGGCGTCGCCCGGCTGCGCACGCTGGTGCTGCGCTCGGCGAGCCCGCAGATCTTCGCGGGGCTGCGCCAGGCGCTGTCCATCGGGATCATCCTCATGGTCATCAGCGAGATGTTCGCGGCCACCGACGGCCTGGGTTACACCGTCGTCCAGTTCCAACGCAGCTTCGCCATCCCCGACATGTGGACCGGCATCCTCGTCCTCGGGCTGCTGGGGTTCCTGCTCTCCGTCGTCTTCCAGGTGGTCGAGCGGCGCGTGCTCGGCTGGTACCACGGCCTGCGCGCCGCCTCCCGCCGGTCCCCGTGAACATCGTGAAAGGGCGGTCCATGCACGCGCTACTCGACGTATCCGGCCTGCACAAGGTCTACGAAGGTTCCGGTCGCCGGGTGGAGGCGGTGCGGGACCTCACCTTCACCGTCGACGCCGGCGAACTCGTCTGTCTCGTCGGCCCGTCGGGCTGCGGCAAGACCACCCTCCTGAAGTGCATGGGCGGACTGCTCACACCGACAGCGGGCGAAGTCCTCCTGCGCGGACAGAAAGTGAGCGGTCCACCGCCCGGGATGGCGTTCGTGTTCCAGGAGTACGGGCGCAGCCTCTTCCCCTGGATGCGGGTCGGCGAGAACGTCGAACTGCCTTTGAAACAGAAGGCGTTGAGCAAGGCGCGACGCCGTGGACTCGTCGCGGACGCACTGGAGTCGGTGGGGCTCACGGATGCCGCGGGAGCGTATCCGTGGCAACTGTCCGGCGGGATGCAGCAACGGGTCGCCATCGCCCGCGCGCTGGCGTACGAACCCGATGTCCTGCTCATGGACGAGCCGTTCGCCGCGGTCGACGCGCAGACCCGCGCCGATCTGGAGGACCTCGTACGGGGGTTGTGGCGGGAACGCGGCATCACGATCCTCTTCGTGACGCACGACATCGACGAGGCCGTGTACCTGGGCGAGCGCGTGGTCGTGCTGTCCGCGTCCCCGACCGTCGTGCAGGAGCAGCTGAAGGTCGATCTGCCCGTGGAGCGCGACCAGTTGCACACCCGGGTCGCCCCGCGCTTCGCCGAACTGCGGACCCATGTGTACGAACAGATCCAGGCGGCGAAGCGTGGGACGCTCCCGGTTCAGGACCGGCTCACGAAGACAGATACGCCTCCACTTCGCTGAACTGCGCTGCCGGCCAACCCGTGTTGGCGGTGACGTTGAGCCGCAGATAGCGCAGGTTCGTGCTGCTCGGCAGGGCCACGGTGACCGCGTTCCCGGTCGCCGGGTCGAAGCGGTAGCCGCTGGAGCCGACGACGGTCGAGTAGGTCGAGCCGTCGGTGCTGCCCAGCACGGACAGCGTCTGCGTGCGTGCACCCCACGCGGAGGACGGCGGCAGCTTCAACACCACCCTGCGCAACGCCTGGTTGGAGCCCAGGTCGACCGTCCAGGCCTGAGGGAAGGCGTTGTTGGCGGACTCCCAGTAGGTGTTCGCGTCGCCGTCTACCGCCTTGCCCGGTGTGTAGACGTCCTGCGAGCCAGTCGCGGTGGCCGGACGGCCCTTGGCGAGGTTGGCGTTCTGGTCCGGGGGCGGGTTGCCCTGACCGGGCTGCGGCCAGGTCGAGCAGTCCGACCAGGTGCTGCTCAAGCCGGAGTTGCCGCCGCCGTCGGAGAGGGTGAAGACCCCTGAGCCGGACGGATAAGGGCAGTTGTAGATGCCGGCCACACCGACGCCGGTGGCCTGCACGTTGCTGAACTTGGCCGCGCCCTGTGCCTCGGCCTGGACGACGATCGTGCCCGTGTTCTGCACGCTCGCACCGCTCACGGTGACGTTGCCTGTCGAGTACCCGTGCCCGCCTCCCGACACGAACTCGAAGGCGCTGTAAGGGCTGTTGGTGATGGTCGTGTTGGTGATGTTGACGGTGGCGTTGACCGCGCTGTCGTAGGAGTCGACGCGCAACGCGCCCATGGGATGGCCCCAGTTGGGGTTGATCGCGCCGGTGCGGACGAGGGTGTTGCCGTCGACCGTGATGGTCCCGGCGAGTGGCGAGAAGGGGTCGAGGAACTTCTGGTTGGAGATCGCGATGCCGCTGCCGAGTGCGTTGGTGTCGGAGACCAGGTTGTTCCTGACCGCGATGTTCGTGCCGCCGTAGATCGCGATGCCGTTGGCGAGGTTCGGCTGCGAGATGGTGTTGTTCTCGAAACTGCTGTTGGTGTCGGGGGAGTTGAGCGACCACATGGCGAGGGAGTCGTCGCCCTGGTTGCGGAGGAAGTTGTTGCGGACGATCACGCCGTGGGCGGTGCCGTTGAGGTTGAGGCCGTCGGCGGTGGTGTCGAGGACGCGGTTGTTCTCGACGACGAGGTTGTCGTTGTTGCCCGTCAGCCAGAAGCCGCACTTGAGGTGCTGGATCCACATCCCGGAGACCGAACTCCCGGGACCGAGTGTCCCGTTGACGAAGTTGTCCGGGTTGGAGTCGACGCGTTCGGTGACCTCGCCGATGACCGCGAAGTCCTTGATGTGGACGCCGCCCGAGGAGCTGGACTGGTCGATGAAGCGCGAGGAGTGCACGACCGAGTACCACTGGCCTGCGCCCTGGAGCGTCACGTTCTGCACGCCGCTGAGGGAGGAGGTGAGCCGGTAGTCGCCCGGCGGGATCCACACCACTCCCCCTTGGGCGGCGGAGATGGCGTCCCGGAAGGCCTGGGTGGAGTCGCCCGCGCCGCTGGGGTCGGCACCCTTGGAGACCACGGACACCGAACCGGCGGGCTGCGCGGCGGCCCCGGCGACCTGCTCGAAGTCGGCCACGTCGACGGTGACTTGGGTACCGGTCGACACGAAGGCGACCTTGTCGCCCTGCTGGACGTTCTGGCCGAGCAGGAGCCGGGAGTTGTCGAAGAAGTGGTGCGTCTTGGCGCCGGCGATCCAACTGGTGTCGATGTACGAGTACTTGGACGTCACGGCGAGCGTCCTGCTGATCTTGACGCCATTGACGTACACGTCGAGGCTGCCGCTCTGGCCGTCCGGCACGCTGTAGGACACGTTCACGGCGTTGGCCGCACGCGGCACGGTGAACTCGACCCGCTGCCCGGAGTCGAGCCGTACGGCCTGGCGTCCGGAGGCCTCGGAGGCGAGGGTCCCCTGGGTGTAGTCAGGGCCGATCTTGGTGCCGGTCGTGCCGGCCGACTCGGCCTCGACGGAGGTGAACGGGAGGGAGGCGCCCGAGGCCGCGTGGGCGGCGACGGGGGTCAGGGCGACGAGCATGCCGGCGGCGAGGGCGACAGCCGTACCTATGATTGGCATGTGCCTGACAGATCTGAACAGGGTGCTGTGCATGTGCCGATCCCTTCAGGGTGGGGGTAAGGGGATAGCGGATGCGGGGCGGCGGTCGACAATTACCGGCCTACGGTCGGCTGTCGGCGGTGGACGGTCGACACCCGCCGGTCTCCGGTCGACAGCCGACAGTCGCCGGCCTGCGTTATGCGGTCTGCAGCCAGACGGCCGTGTCGCGCGGAAGGCGGCCCTGGTCGTCCAGTGGGCCGCTGGTCAGCAGGAGTCGGGTGTGGGCGGGGAGGTCGGCGGGTGTGTCGGAAAGGTTGACCACGCAGATCGCGCCCTCCGCGCGGGTGAAGGCGAGGACGCCTTCGGGGGCGGGCAGCCAGGTGAGGGGGCCGTCGCCGAGGGCCGGTCGGAGGCGGATCGCCTCGCGGTAGAGGTTGAGCATGGAGTCGACGGTCTGCTGCTGACGGTCGACCGCATACGATGTCCAGCCGGCCGGCTGCGGAAGCCACGGCTCGCCGCGCGAGCCGAATCCCGCATACGGTGCGTCGGCGACCCAGGGCAGCGGCACCCGGCAGCCGTCGCGGCCCGGGTCGGTGCCGCCGGACCGGAAGTACATCGGATCCTGTATGCGGTCGACCGGCAGCTCGACCTCGGGCAGTCCCAGCTCCTCCCCCTGGTAGAGGTAGACCACTCCGGGCAGGGCCAGCGACAGCAGCGCCGCCGCCCTGGCGCGCCGGGTGCCGAGGGCGAGGTCGGTCGGGGTGCCGAAGGCCTTGGTGGCGAAGTCGAAGCCGGTGTCGGTGCGGCCGTAGCGGGTGACCGTGCGGGTCACGTCGTGGTTGCAGAGGACCCAGGTGGCGGGCGCGCCGATCGGGTCGTGCTCGGCGAGGGTCTCGTCGATCGAGGTGCGCAGTCGGTCCGGGTCCCAAGGGCAGGACAGGAAGGAGAAGTTGAAGGCGGTGTGCAGTTCGTCGGGGCGGAGGTAGCGGGCGAAGCGTTCGGTGTCGGGGAGCCAGACCTCGCCCACGAAGACGGCGCCGTACTCGTCGGCGACGGCCCGCCAGTCGCGGTAGATGTCGTGGAGTTCGTCGCGGTCGACGAAGGGGTTCGGGTCGCGGCCCTCGACGAAGTCGGGCAGTGCGGGGTCCTTGGCGAGCAGTGCCGCCGAGTCGATGCGCACCCCTGCGACGCCGCGCTCGAACCAGAAGCGCAGGATGTCCTCGTGCTCCTGACGCACCGCCGGGTGGGCCCAGTTGAGGTCGGGCTGCTCGGGGGTGAACAGGTGGAGGTACCAGTCGCCGTCGGGGAGGCGGGTCCACACGGGTTCGGTGGAGCCGGCGAACTGGGACCGCCAGCCGTTGGGCGGGAGTTCGCCGTGCGCGCCGCGGCCGGGGCGGAAGTGGAACAGGTCGCGTTCGGGGCCGCCGGCGAGGGCGGCACGGAACCACGGGTGCTGGTCGGAGACGTGGTTCGGCACGATGTCGACGATCGTGCGGATGCCCAACTCCCTTGCCTCGGCGATGAGTTTCTCGGCCTCGGCGAGCGAGCCGAAGGCCGGGTCGATGGCGCGGTAGTCGGCGACGTCGTAGCCGCCGTCCTTCATCGGTGACAGGTACCAGGGGCTGAACCACAGGGCGTCCACGCCGAGTTCGGCAAGATAGGGCAGTCTGGAGCGGACGCCCGCGAGGTCGCCGGTGCCGTCGCCGTCACCGTCCGCGAAGCTGCGGACGTACACCTGGTAGATGACGGCGGAGCGCCACCAGTCGTCCTGGCTGAGGGCAGGGGTGGGCTGTCCCACGGTGCTGGCCTTTCTGTCGAGGAGCGTCGAGGGGGCGGCGTCAGCCCTTCGTGCTGCCTGCGCTGATCCCGGCGATGATGTGCCGCTGGAAGACCAGGAACATCGCGACCATGGGGATGCTCGCGATCACCATCGCGGCGATGAGCACGGTCAGTTGGATGTTCTGCGACAGCTGGACGAGTGCCACGCTGATCGGCTGTTTGTCGGTGTCGGAGAAGACCATCAGCGGCCACAGGAAGTCCTGCCACACGGCGACCAGGGCGAAGATCGACACGACGCCGAGGACGGGCCGGGACATGGGCAGCACGATGGACCACAGGATGCGGAGTTTTCCGGCGCCGTCGATCTCGGCGGCCTCCATGACGTCGCGCGGGAGTTGGTCGAAGAACCGCTTGAGGAGATACAGGTTGAAGGCGTTGGCGACGGCGGGGAGCCAGATGCCGAGGGGGCTGTTGAGCAGGCTGGTGTGGATCAGCGGGAGGTCGGCGACGGTCAGGTACTTCGGTACGACCAGTGCCTGCGCGGGAACCATCAGGGTCGCCAGGATGCCGCCGAGGATCAACTTGCCGAAGGCGGGCTTCAGTTTGGACAGGGCGTAGGCGGCGGCCGTGCACAGGACCAGTTGGAACGCCCAGGCGCCGGCGGCCTGGACGACCGTGTTCCACAGGTGCTGCGGGAGCTGCATCAGGTCCCAGGCGTCGGTGTAGCCGCTGAGGTGCCAGTGCTTGGGGATGATCGTGGGCGGGGTCTGCGCGATCTCGTCCGGCGACTTCATCGCGCCGGTGACCATCCAGTAGACGGGGAAGAGGAAGGCGAGGGCGAAGAGCACGACGACGCCGGTGAAAACGGTCCAGTAGACGGCCCTGCCGCGGGGGCGGGCGAGCGCCGCCGGGGAGAGCAGCGTGCGGGTGGTCACAGGTCGTCCTCTCCGGAGCGGGTCAGCCGCAGATAGAGGGCCGAGAAGACGCCGAGCAGCACGAGGAGCATCACGCTGAGCGCGCAGGCGCCGCCGAAGTCGTTGTAGAGGAAGGCGTATTTGTAGATCAGGTAGAGGACGGTGACGGTGGCGCTCTCCGGGCCGCCTCCGGTGATGACGAAGGGTTCGGTGAACACCTGCATCGTGGCGATGATCTGAAGGAGCATCAGCATCAGGATGACGAACCGGGTCTGAGGGATCGTCACGTACCGGACGCGTTGCAGCAGGCTCGCGCCGTCCAGCTCGGCGGCCTCGTACAGCTCGCCGGGGATGGACTGGAGCGCGGCCAGGTAGATCAGGACGGTGCCGCCCAGGTTGGCCCAAGTGGCCACGATCACCAGGGAGATGAGGGCGGTGTCGGTGCCGTTGGACCAGTTCGAGGTGGGCAGGTGCAGGAAGCGCAGCGTCTCGTTGGCGAGGCCGGCTCCCGGGTCGTAGAACCACTTCCACAGCAGGGCGGTGACCACCGGCGGGATCATCACCGGGAGGTAGACGACGACTCTGAAGAAGGCCTTCCAGTGCCTCAACTCGTTGAGGACCAGGGCCAGTACGAACGGGATCGCGAAGCCGATGAGCAGGGCCAGCAGGGTGAAGACGAGGGTGTTGCGCCAGGCGGCGGTGAACTCGGGGTCGTGCCAGACCTGGGTGAAGTTGGCGGTGCCGACCCACTCGGGTGAGGAGCCGGGCGTGTACTTCTGGAAGGCGATCACGACCGCGCGGATCGCCGGGTACCAGGAGAACAGGGCGAAGCAGATGAGGCCGCCGATGAGGAACGCGTAGGCACGGGCCTGGTCGAGGAGGCGGCGCCGCCCCCGGCCCCCTACCAGGGGCGGCGCCTCGACCTGTCGTACCGTCGTCGGCTCGACGGGACTCCGGGTGGCCGTCCGGGTCATCGGGTCAGCCCCGGGCCAGGATGCCGTCGATCTTTCCGGAGGCGTCCTTGAGGAGTTGGTCGATGTTCGCGTCCTTCTTGGTGAGGACGGCGGAGACGGTTCCGTCGAGGACGGAGTAGATCTGCTGGGCGTCCGGCGGCTCGATCTTCATCTGGAGCGACTGGTTGCCGTCGAGGAAGGCCTGGTAATTCGCCACCGGGACATTGGAGTTGGCCTTCTTGACCTGCTGGTCCTTGGCGTCCGCGGCGCCGGTGAACAGGCGCGGTTCGGGCAGTCCGACGGGTGCGTTGGCCTTCTTGGCGCGGGCGTAGTCGCCGAGGAAGCCGCTTCCCGGGGTGAGGAACATGCTGTCGAGCCACTTGAGGCCGGCGCGGATCTGGGCGGGCGTGTCGTGCTTGTTGAACATGTAGCCGTCGCCGCCGATGAGCGTGCCCTGGCCGCCGGGCATCGGGCCGAGGGCGAGGTCGTCGTAGTTGCCGCCCTTCTCCTTGACCAGGATCGGGATGTTGTCCGGCGCGGAGAGGTACATGCCGAGCTTGCCCGAACCCATCAGCTGCTGCACGTCGTTGATGACGAGGAGCTGCTTGCTGCCCATCGAGTTGTCGGTCCAGCGCATGTCGTGCAGGTTCTGCAGGACGGCGTGGCCTTGCGGGGTGTCGATGGTGGCCTTCTTGCCGTCGGCGCTGACGACGTCGCCGCCCTGTGAGTACATCTCGGCGGTGAAGTGCCAACCCCCTTGGTTCTGGGCGCTGTAGTCGGCGTAGCCGATGGTGCCGTTGCCGAGCGCGGCTATCTTCTTGGCGTCGGCGCGGACTTCGGCCCAGGTCGTCGGTGCCTTGTCGGGGTCGAGACCGGCCTGTTGGAAGAGCTTGCGGTTGTAGATCAGGCCCATCGAGTAGCCGGTGCGCGGGATGCCGTAGATCTTGCCGTCGACGGTGTAGATGTCACGCAGCTGCTTCTGCAGCGTGTCGTAACTCTTCAACTCCTTGATGTACGGCGTGAGATCGGCGGCCTGGTTGATGTTCACGACGTGCTTGGCGTCGGTGAAGTACGTGTAGAACACGTCCTCCATCTGGCCGCCGGCGAGTTTGGCGTCGAAGGTCTTCGGGTCCTGGCAGGGAAACGCGTCGTGGGTGACGACGTCGATGTCGGTGTTCTTCTTCTCGAAGGCCGCGACGTCGGAGTCGAAGAACTTGCGGTCGACCTTGGCGCTCTTGGGTGGCTCGCAGTTGACCGTGATGCGCGTCTTGCCGCTCGCCGAGTCGCCGCCGGACCCGCAGGCGGCGGCAGTGAGCGCGAGAGAACAGACGCCGATCGCGGCGAAGGTGCGGCGGAACCCGGTGCTTCTCATCGGTGGACCCCTCTGGGCAGGAGCGGTGGGCGCCGCACACTCAAGCACCGCCGACACCTGTCCGCAAGATGTCGCGCAGAATCTGTAATTATTCGACAGCTCGATGACTCTCAGCCGCGCGGGGCTTGCGCGGTGGAACCCCTGACTACCAGTTCGGGTTCGAAGAGCAGTTCCTCGGCGGGTACGGCGGCGCCGCCGATCTGTGAGTTCAGGAGTTCGACGGCCGCGCGCCCCATGGCCTCGATGGGCTGGCGGACGGTGGTCAGCGGGGGCTCGGTGCAGTTCATGAAGGCGGAGTCGTCGTAGCCGACGACGGAGATCTGTGACGGTACGTCAAGTCCCTTGCGGCGGGCCGCCCTTACCGCTCCCAGGGCAAGGGGGTCGCTGGCGCAGATGATGCCGGTGACGCCCCTGTCGATCAGCCGGGAGGCCGCGGCGTGACCGCCCTCGATGGAGAAGATGGCGCGCGAGACGAACTCGTCGGGCAGGTCCGCCGCGAGGGCCCGGGCGGCGGCCAACTTCCTTGCCGACGGCATGTGGTCGGCGGGTCCGAGGACGAGCCCGATGCGCTCGTGACCGAGGGAGGCGAGGTGCCGCCAGGCCTGCTCGACGGCGACCGCGTCGTCGCAGGACACGGCCGGGAAGCCGAGGTGGTCGATGGCCGCGTTGACCAGGACTACCGGGATGTTGCGCTCGGCGAGCAGCCGGTAGTGGTCGTGCGGCGCGTCCGCCTGCGCGTACAGCCCGCCGGCGAACACGACCCCGGAGACCTGCTGTTGCAGCAGCAGCGTCACGTAGTCGGCCTCGGAGACCCCGCCCTTGGTCTGGGTGCACAGCACCGGGGTGAGGCCGAGTTGGGCGAGTGCGCCGCCGATCACTTCGGCGAATGCGGGGAAGATGGGGTTCTGCAGCTCGGGCAGCACCAGGCCCACGAGCCGGGCGCGTTCGCCGCGCAGCTGCGTGGGCCGTTCGTAGCCGAGGACGTCCAGGGCCGACAGCACCGACTGCCGGGTCGAGTCGGAGACTCCGGGTTTGCCGTTGAGTACCCGGCTGACCGTGGCCTCGCTGACCCCGACCTTCTTCGCCACCTCAGCAAGTCGTCGCGTCATGAGCGCAAGAATAGCGCAAGTTATGCAAGTGGTTTGCGTTATGGGAGAGCCGAATGAGTCGGGCCCGGTTCCCCGTGCCGGTCAGTCGTGGGCCGCCCACAGGCCGCGGACGTGACCCAGGTGACGGGTCATGATCTCACGCACGGCCCGCTTGTCACGGTCCAACAGCGCATCCAGGAGCTCCAGATGCTCCTGGGCGGAGGCCAGCAGGCGGCCTGCCTCGACGAGTGCGGTGAGCCCGTAGAGGCGGGACCGCCCGCGCAGATCACCGACGACCTCGACGAGGTGCGCGTTGCCGGCCAGGGCGAGCAGTCCGAGATGGAAGCGGGTGTCGGCCTCGACATACGCGATGAGGTCGCCGGCCACGGCCGCACCGACGATCTCCCGGGCGGCCGGGCGCAGCGCCTCCAGCGAGACAGGGTCGGCGGTCCCGGCCAGCCCCACCACCGTGGGGATCTCGATCAGGGCGCGGATGTGGGTGTACTCGTCGAGCTGCTTCTCGGAGACCGCGGTGACCCGGAACCCCTTGTTCGGGACGGTGTCGACCAGTCCCTCCTTGGCCAGGTCCAGCATGGCCTCGCGCACCGGGGTCGCCGAGACCCCGAAGCGGGCGGCGAGCGTCGGCGCGGAGTACACCTCGCCCGGCCGCAGCTCCCCCGCGATCATCGCGGCCCGCAGGGCGTCGACGACCCGTTCGCGATAGCTGCTCTTCCTGCCGCCCAGCGTGGGCAGATCCGGAGCGGTGGTGGGCGGGGCGCTGGCTCGCTGGACGGCCATCGAATCTCCTAGTCGTGCAATGTCACGCGTGACCCGCCATTATCCCTGAGCCGGAGGACTGATTGTCCCCGAGCTAAAGGACGAATCCGCCCGGGAACGGGTCGGTGGGATCGAGCAGGTACTGGGCGGTGCCGGTGATCCAGGCGCGGCCGGTGAAGCTGGGCAGGACGGCGGGGACACCGGCGACCTCGGTGGTGTCGAGGAGCCGTCCCGTGAACCGCGTGCCGATGAAGGACTCGTTGACGAACTCGGTGTGCAGCGGGAGTTCGCCGCGCGCGTGGAGTTGCGCCATACGGGCGCTGGTGCCCGTGCCGCAGGGTGAGCGGTCGAACCAGCCGGGATGGATCGCCATGGCGTGCCGGGAGTGCAGGGCGGTGGCACCGGGCGCGTACAGGTGGACGTGATGACAGCCGCGGATCGAGGGGTCCTCGGGGTGGACGGGCTCGTCCCGGTCGTTGATCGCCTCCATGAGGGAGAGGCCCGCCTTGATGATGTCGTCCTTGCGGGACCGGTCGAAGGGCAGCTCGAACTGGTCCAGCGGCAGGATGGCGTAGAAGTTGCCGCCGTACGCCATGTCGTATGTCACCGTCCGCCCGTCGGCGAGGGTGATCTTGCGGTCCAGGCCGACGGAGAAGGACGGGACGTTCTTTAGGGTGACGTGCTTCGCCGCGCCGTTCTCGACGGCGACCTCGGCGACGACCAGTCCGGCCGGGGTGTCGAGCCGGATCGTGGTGACCGGCTCGACGACCTCGACCATGCCCGTCTCGACGAGCACGGTGGCCACGCCGATGGTGCCGTGCCCGCACATGGGCAGATAGCCGGAGACCTCGATGTAGACGACGCCCCAGTCGCAGTCGGGGCGGGTGGGCGGCTGCAGGATCGCGCCGCTCATCGCGGAGTGGCCGCGCGGCTCGTTCATCAGGAACTGCCTGATGTGGTCGCGGTGTTCGCGGAAGTACAGCCGCCGCTCGTTCATGGTCGCGCCGGGGATGGTGCCGACGCCGCCGGTGATCACGCGGGTGGGCATGCCCTCGGTGTGCGAGTCGACGGCGTGCAGGACGAGTTTGCTGCGCATGACGCTCCTGAGGAATCGGGACCGGCGGCCACGGGGTCGATACGAGACTGCTTACCCGAGTCCGGCCGCGACGGCCTTCTCGGTGGCGGCGCGGACGGCGGCCTCCTGCTCGGGCAGCAGCGGGACGCGCGGCGGACGGACCGGGCCGCCGTGCCGGCCGACGATGTCCATGGACAGCTTGATGGCCTGCACGAACTCGACCTTGGAGTCCCAGCGCAGCAGCGGGTGCAGTTGCTCGTACAGCTTCTTCGCCGTGGCCAGGTCGCCGTCGACGGCCGCGTGGTACAGCTCGACGGACGCGGCGGGCAGCGCGTTCGGGTAGCCGGCCACCCAGCCCTTGGCGCCCGCGAGCGCGAGTTCCAGCAGGACGTCGTCGGCGCCGATCAACAGGTCGAGTTCCGGGGCGAGTTCGGCCAGCTGGTAGGCGCGGCGGACGTCGCCGGAGAACTCCTTGACGGCGTGGATGTACCCCTCGCCGTGCAGCTTGGCGAGAACTTCCGGCACCAGGTCGACCTTGGTGTCGATGGGGTTGTTGTAGGCCACGATCGGCACGCCGGCCTTCGCGACCTCCGCGTAGTGCGCGAGGACCGAACGCTCGTCGGCGCGATAGGCGTTGGGCGGCAGCAGCATCACGGAGGCGCAGCCGGCGTCGCGGGCCTGCTCGGCCCAGCGGCGGGACTCGGCGGAGCCGTAGGCGGCGACACCGGGCATCACGCGCGCGCCGCCGATCGCGGCGACCGCCGTCTCGACGACCTTGGCGCGCTCCTCGGGGGTGAGTACCTGGTACTCGCCGAGCGAGCCGTTCGGCACGACGCCGTCGCAGCCGTTGTCGACCAGCCAGGAGCAGTGTTCGGCGAACTTGTCGTAGTCGACGGCGAGTTCGTCGGTCAGCGGGAGCGCGGTGGCGACGAGGACGCCGCGCCAGGGACGGTTCGCATTGGTGGCCATGTGGAGCCTCTTTCAATAGGGTGTGACATTTTACTGATGAACAGGCGGTTCGGTCAGTGGTGGAGGGTGGTCGGTCAGTCGTCCTCGGCCTCTCCGGCGCGGGCCAGTACTCCCAGCGGCACCGGACGCGCGAACGGCCGCCGGGACGCGGTGGGCGCGCACCCGGCCAACCCCGCGACCGCGGGCCCGCACATCCGGCCCTGGCACCATCCCATCCCGGCCCGCGTCAGGAGTTTCACGGTGCGTACGTCACCGGCGCCGAGCCCGTCCAGGGCCTCGCGGATCGCGCCTGCGGTGACTTCCTCGCAGCGGCAGACGACGGTGGCGTCGGTGACGAGATCGGTCCAACCGGCGGGCGGTGTGTACACGGTGTCGAGTGTGGCGAAGAACTCCCGCAGACCTGTACGGGACTTGGCAGCCGTCGCCCAGGTGCGCGGGTCGGGTGCGGCGCCGGTCAGGCGTGCGGCGGCGGAGCGTCCCGCGATGTGGCCCTCGGCGAGGGAGAGGGCCGCACCGCCGATGCCGGTGGTCTCGCCGGCCGCCCAGACGCCGGGGACGTCGGTGCGCTGTTCGTCGTCGACGTGGACATCGAGCCCGTCGAGTCGGCAGCCGAGGGTCTCGGCGAGGTCGGTGTGCGGGAGCATGCCGTGGCCGACAGCGAGGGTGTCGCAGGCGATACGGCGTTCGGTGCCGGGCCGGACGCGCCCGTCGGTGTCGAGAGCGGCGACGGTCACCGCCTCCAGCCGCTCGTCACCGTGCGCCTCCACGACGACGTGCCGGGTGAGCAACTTGATCCGGTGGCGCAGGAGTTGGGCCGCGTACTGGGCGCCCTCGGCGACCTTGCCGGGCTGTGCGGCGAGCGCGCGGGCCCGTCGTACGAACGCCTTGGGGTCGGCGGACTCGACCAGCGCGGCCACGTCAACACCGGCCGCCGCGAGGCCGGTTGCCACGGGGAGGAGGAGCGGGCCGGTGCCGGCGACCACGGCGGTGCGTCCGGAGACGGCGAGGGTGCCCTTGAGCATGGCCTGGGCGCCGCCCGCGGTGAGGACGCCGGGAACGGTCCAACCGGGGAAGGGGAGGACCTTCTCGTAGCCGCCGGTGGCGAGGAGGACGGCGTCGGCACGTACCTCCACCGGGTCCTCCTGCGCGGGACCGAGCAGGGCGTGCACGGTGAACGTGCCATGAGGGCCGCCTCGACCGGCAGCACCGGCCTGCTGGTTCGACCGCCGCTCCACAAGCCAGACATGATGGTCCGTCAAGTACGTGACGTGGCCTGCCTTCACGTGCTCTTCGAGGGCGTCCCGCAGCCGCTCCCACGTCCGCCACTGGTGGTGCAGGGCCTGGGGGCGTCCGGCGTTCAATTCGGCGGCGGGCTGTCGGTAGAACTGGCCGCCCGCCTGTGCCGCCGAGTCGATCAGCGTGACGCGGACGCCGTGGGCCGCGGCGGCCACGGTGGCGGCGAGTCCCGCCGGGCCCGCGCCGATCACGGCGAGGTGCGGTCGGTCGTCAGTCATCGTGGCCCGTTCCCTCCTGCGTACGGATGGCGTCTCCCGGGTGCAATGGCACCAGGCAGGCCCGTTGGTTCGGGCGGTCGTTGACGGTGACGAGGCAGTCGTAGCAGACGCCGATCCCGCAGAAGATGCCGCGCGGCCGTCCCTCACCCCGGGTGGTGCGCCAGGCGGTCACGCCCGCCGCCCACAGTGCGGCGGCGACGGTCTGGCCGGGGAGAGCCTCGATCTCACGGCCGTCCAGGGTGACCGCGAAGGCCGGGCCCGGGTGGGCCTCGGCGAGGTCCAGTGGGGATCTCACGCGGTCTCCTCGTCGGGGAAGCGGTCGGGCCGGAAGGGAGTCGGGTCGAGGTCCGGAGTTCTGTCGCCCAGCAGCTGGGCGATCAAGTGCCCTGTGCCGGTGGCGAGTCCGATGCCCGCGCCCTCGTGCCCGCAGGCGTGGACGAGGCCGGGGACTCGGGGGTCGGGGCCGATGGCGGGGAGATGGTCCGGCATGTACGGGCGGAAGCCGAGGTAGGAGCGCATCGCGTGGACGTCGGACAGGAACGGGAACAGCTTCGTCGCGCCCGCCGCCAGCGCCCGTACGACCGGCAGCGAGAACTCCTGGTCGAAGCCGACGCGTTCACGGCTCGCGCCGATCAGGACCGGTCCAGCGGCCGTACCCTCCACGACCGGCGAGGTCTGCAGGGCGGCCGAGTCGCTGGCCACGTCGGCCACGTAGTCGGCGGCGTACACCTTGTGGCGGACCAGGCGCGGCAGGGGTTCGGTGACGAGGACGAAGCCGCGACGTGGGAGGACGGGGAGGGTGACTCCGGCGAGGGCGGCTAGTTCCCCGCCCCAGGTGCCGGCGGCGTTGACGAGCGTGGGGGCGAGGATGTCACCCCGGTCGGTGCGGACGCCTTGGACCGTTCCATCTGCCTTGAGGAGTACGTCCGTCACCGTACGGCCGGTGAACAGGCGGGCGCCCGAGGCCCGGACGAGGTGGGCGGCGGCCAGGGCGGGCATCACCTGGCAGTCCTGGGGGTAGTACACGCCGCCCGGGAGGCCCGGGGCGAGGTGCGGTTCGAGGGCGTACAGGCCGTCACCGCCGACCGGCTCGGCGACGACTCCGGCGGCGCGCTGCTCCTCGGCGAAGCGCTCCAGCGCGGTGAGCCCGCCGGGCGTGGAGGCGACGACGAGGCCGCCCTTCGCCTCGTACTCGACGAACTCCCCGATTCCCTCCGCGAGTTGCGCCCACAGACGGCCGGAGAGGAGGGCGAGGTCGAGTTCGGGACCGGGTTCCTTGTCGGAGACGAGCAGGTTGCCCTCGCCGGCGCCGGTGGTGCCGCCGGACACCGGGCCTCGGTCCACGATGATGACGTCGAGGTCCGCCCGGGCCGCGTAGAAGGCGCAGGCCGCGCCCACCATTCCGGCTCCGACGACCACGACATCGCAGGTCAGTCGCTTGCTCACAGCAGTACTATGTCACATGTTTCTCTCGTCGGGTATGTCCCGACGCGAATGTCACCACACACGGAAGAGGTGCCCGACGTGGTCAAGGGCCGAAAGAACGGTCTGTACCGAGGAATCTCCGACGAGCTGTCCGCCCTGATGCGGACCGGCTGGGCCGACACGGAGCGCACGGACCTGGAGCCGACCGAGCAGGCGCCGCACGCGGCCCGCCGCCGGGCCGCGCTGTCCGCGCTCTTCCCGGGCGAGCGCCTGGTCGTGCCGTCCGGGAACCTCCTGATCCGCTCGAACGACAGCCACCACCCGTTCCGCCCGCACTCCGGCTATGTGCATCTCACCGGCGACCAGGCGCGCAACGGCGCCCTGGTCCTGGAGCCCCGCCCCGACGGCGGCCACGACGCGCACTGCTACCAACTCCCCCGCGACAGCCGGGACAGCGACGAGTTCTGGACCGGCTACACCGCCGAGCTGTGGATGGGCCGCCGCCGCTCACTGGCCGAGTCGGCGCTGGTGCTCGGGCTGCCGTGCCGTGACATCCGCACGATCGCCGACGACCTGGCGAAGACCGCCGGGACACCCACCCGCATCGTCCGCGGAGTCGACCCGGCCCTGGACTCCGCGCTGGACACCGACGAGGAACGGGACGACGAGTTCGAGTCGGCCGTGTCCGCGCTGCGGCTCGTCAAGGACGAGTGGGAGATCGGTGAGATGCGCCGGGCCGTCGACTCCACGGTGCGCGGATTCACCGATGTCGTACGGGAGTTGTCGCAGGCGGTCGCCACCTCGGAGCGCTGGATCGAGGGCACGTTCTTCCGCCGGGCCCGCGTCGAGGGCAACCATGTCGGCTACGGCTCGATCTGCGCCGCCGGTGAGCACGCCACGATCATGCACTGGACGGACAACGACGGCCCGGTCCGCCCCGGTGAACTCCTGCTGCTGGACGCGGGAGTGGAGACGCACAGCCTCTACACCGCCGACGTCACCCGCACGCTCCCGATCGACGGCACGTTCTCCCCGGTCCAACGCACGGTCTACGACGCGGTGTTCGAGGCTCAGGAGGCCGGCATGGCGGCGGTGAAGCCGGGTGCCAGGTACCGGGACTTCCACGAGGCGGCCCAGCGGTCCCTGGCCGAGCGGCTGGTGGAGTGGGGTTTCATCGAGGGGCCGGCCGAGCGGGCGTACGAGCTGTCGCTGCAGCGGCGGTTCACGATGGCGGGCACCGGGCACATGCTGGGGCTCGACGTCCACGACTGCGCCCAGGCGCGCAACGAGGAGTACGTGGACGGGGTCCTGGAACCCGGCATGGTGCTGACCGTCGAGCCGGGCCTGTACTTCCAGCCCGACGATCTGACGGTGCCGGAGGAGTGGCGCGGCATCGGCGTCCGGATCGAGGACGATCTGCTGGTGACGGCGGACGGCTACGAGAACCTGTCGGCGGGGCTGCCTCGCTCGGCCGACGAAGTCGAGGTGTGGATGCGGGAGTTCGCGGGCTGAGTGCGTCGACCGGTCACCCCGGCAAGCGGGGTGACCGGTCGTCAGACGCGGCTCGCGGTGGCCGTGTCGGCGGACAGTCGCTGGGCGACGTAGATCGGCAGCACGGAGAGCAGGACGAGTACCGCGGCCACCACGTTGACCACCGGGGCCTGTTGGGGCCTGGTCATGTTGTTGAAGATCCAGATCGGCAGGGTCTCGATGCCGGGTCCGGCGGTGAACGTGGTCACCACGATCTCGTCGAAGGACAGCGCGAAGGCGAGCAGTCCGCCCGCGAGGAGCGCCGAGCGCACCAGCGGGAAGGTGACGTCGACGAAGGCACGGAAGGTGTCTGCGCCCAGGTCCATCGCGGCCTCCTCGTACGAGCCGGAGGTGCGCCGGAGGCGGGCGACGACGTTGTTGAAGACGACGACGATGCAGAAGGTGGCGTGCCCGACGATCACCGTGAACAGGCCGAGGCCCACGCCGAGCGGCTCAAGTACCGTACTGAACGCCGAGTTGAGGGCGATGCCCGTGACGATGCCGGGCAGCGCGATCGGCAGGACGACCACGAAGGAGATGGCGTCGCGGCCGAAGAAGCGGTACCGGGCGACCGCGAAGGCGATCAGCGTGCCGAGCACCAGGGCGATGGCGGTGGCGCCGAGGCCGGCCTTCACCGAGACCCAGAGGGCAGCGCGGGCACCCGAGTTCTGCCAGGCGACCGACCACCAGTGCAGGGTCAGGGTGGACGGTGGCCAGCTCGCGCTGCGGTCCGGGTTCAGGGAGTTGACGAGGACGAGCAGCAGCGGGACGTAGATCACCGCGAAGCCGAACCCGGCGGCCACGCGCAGTGCGATACGCGCGGAACGGGAGAGTTGCATGACATGTCACCCCCTTCAGAGGCGGTCGGGAATCATCTACAGGCTGCTCAACGCGCCCGTGCGGCGCATCGCGAGCAGGTACACCACGATGACGACGACGGGGACGGTGCCGAGGGCGGCGGCCATGGGCAGGTTGAGTTCGATGTTGGAGTAGACGAGGTTGCCGATGAGCTGGGTCTTGCCGCCGACGATCTGGACGGTGATGTAGTCGCCGAGGCTGAGCGAGAAGGTGAAGATCGACCCGGCGGCGACGGACGGCAGCACCATCGGCAGTACCACCGACCGGAAGGTCCGGCCCGCCCGCGCGCCCAAGTCCGCCGACGCGTCAAGGAGGTTGGCGGGGAGCTGCTCCAGCGCGGTGTGGATCGGCAGGACCATGTACGGCAGCCAGAGGTAGGTGAGCGTGAGGACGGTGGCGGGCAGCCCGAAGCCGGGTCCGCTCAGGCCGAACGGCTTCAACATCCAGTCGGCCAGGCCGCCTTGGGAGAGGATGAGCCGCCACGCGTACACCTTGACCAGGTAACTGGCCCACAACGGGGTGAGGATGGCGACCACGAGCAGCGGACGCCACTTGGCCTTGGCGACGCGGGCCGTGTAGAAGGCGAGCGGGAACGCGATCACGGCGCACAGGACCGTGACGGCGAGTGCGACGCCGATGCTGCGCAGGATGACCTGCCGGTACACGGGCACCGTGAACAGCTCGTGGAAGTTGTCGGTCGACCAGACCTTCACCACTTCGGAGGTGAAGGAGTCCGTCGTCCAGAACGCGGAGACGAACAGCACGCTCAGGGAGCCGAGATAGAGCACGGCGAGCCAGAGCAGCGGTGCGGTGAGCAGCAGGGAGAGCCGCAACCGGGGGCGCCGGTACAGCGCCCCCGCGGTCCGGTTCAGCAAGGACATGTCTCAGCCCTTGATCTCGGTCCAGGCCTGTACCCACTTGGCGTACGGCACGCACTTGACGTCGGTGCGGCCGTCGAGGCACTGCTCGATGGGCGTGTTCCAGAAGGCGATGTTCTTCCAGTACGCGGTGTCGGCGGCGTGGTAGGTGGCGCAGAAGTTCTTGTCGCTGGTCTCGGCGCAGGCCTTGGCGTTGGCGGGGGCCTCGCCGAAGTACTCGGCGACCTGGGCGTTGACCTTCGGGGAGACGATCCAATTGAGCCACTGGTAGGCGCAGTTGGGGTGCTTGGCCTTGGCGGAGATCATCCAGGTGTCGGACCAGCCGGTCGAACCCTCCTTGGGGACGAAGGCCTTGATCTTGGTGCCCTCGTCGGCGGTGAGGTTGGCGATGACCTGCCAGGTGGTGCCGACGACGGAGTCGCCGCTCTTGAAGGCGGAGATCTCCTTGAGGTAGTCGCTCCAGTACTCGCCGATGTCCGCGTTCTGCTTCTTCAGCAGGGCGACGGCGGCGTCGAACTGTGTCTGGTCGAGGGCGTACGGGTCCTTGATCTTCAACTCGGGCTTGGTGGCCTTGAGGTAGAGGGCCGCGTCGGCGATGTAGATCGGCGAGTCGTACGCGGTGACATGGCCCTTGTACTTGGAGGCGCCGTCGAAGACCGCGGCCCAGGAGGTCGGGGCGGGGGTGACCTTCTGGGTGTTGTACATCAGGAGGTTGGCGCCGCGACCGTGCGGGATGCCGTAGGCCTTGCCCTTGACCGAGTTCCAGGCCTGGAGCTTCAAGTCGGGGAAAATGTCCTTGTAGTTGGGGACGAGGTTCGTGTTGACGGGGGCGGCGTCGCCGGAGGCTATGAGGCGCAGGGAGGCGTCGCCGGAGGCGGAGACGGCGTCGTACTCGCCGGTCTTCATCAGCTTGACCATCTCGTCGGAGCTGGCGGCGACCTTGGAGTTGACCTGGCAGCCGGTCTGCTTCTCGAAGTCGCTGACCCAGTTCACCTTGGGGTCGTTGGAGCCGTCCTCGACGTAGCCGGCCCAGGCGATCAGGTTGACCTCGCCCTCGCTCTTGCCGAGCTTCGACTGGGCTTTGAGGTCAGGGGGGTTGAGGCCGCCGCCCGACGAACTGCTGTCGGAGGAGCCGCAGGCGGTGGCGGCGAGCAGGACGGCGGAACAGGCCGCCACCTGGAGGGTTCGGGTGAGACGCACGGCGTTCTCCATGGGTGGAGGAGATGGGTGGAGGAGCGAGCGGGTCAGCGGGGGTCGGGAACGTGCACCGTGTGGCGCCGGTGCCATTGCAGTCGCACCCGGCTGCCGCGGTAGGCGGCCGCGTCCTCGGCGGAGGTCTCCAGGTTCTGCTGGAGTGCGGTGAGCCGGCCGCCGGCGTCGAGGTCGACGAGGAAGCGGGTCGAGTCCCCGAGGTAGACGACCTCCGCGACGGTGCCCGCAGCGGTCTCGTGGTCCGGGTCGGCGGGCTCGGCGGAGTCCTTGAGGACGCGGATCTTCTCGGGCCGGATGCTGTAGGTGCCCGCGGTGCCGACGATCCGCTGGGCGGACTCGCCCTCCAGCAGGTTGGAGGTGCCGACGAAGGAGGCGACGAAGGGGGTCGCGGGGCGTTCGTAGACCTCGGCGGGGGTGCCGATCTGTTCGATGCGGCCCTGGTCGAAGACGGCGATGCGGTCGCTCATCGTCAGGGCCTCCTCCTGGTCGTGGGTGACGAAGACGAAGGTGATGCCCACCTCTCGCTGGAGCGCCTTGAGTTCGACCTGCATCTGCTCGCGCAGTTTCAGGTCGAGGGCGCCGAGTGGCTCGTCGAGCAGCAGCACGCGGGGGCGGCCGACGAGGGCGCGGGCGAGGGCGACGCGCTGCCGCTGCCCGCCGGAGAGCTGGGCCGGGCGGCGGGTGCCGTAGCTCTCAAGTCGTACTTCCGCGAGGGCTTTTCGGGCGCGGACGAGCCGTTCGGCCTTGGGAACCTTGCGGACCTTGAGGCCGTAGGCGACGTTCTGTTCGACCGTCATGTGCGGGAAGAGGGCGTAGTCCTGGAAGACGGTGTGGACGTCCCGTTCGAAGGGGGCGAGTCCGGTGACGTCCTGGCCGGCGAGTTCGATGGTGCCCCCGGTGGGGCTCTCGAAGCCGGCGATCATGCGGAGCACGGTCGTCTTGCCCGAGCCGGACGGGCCGAGCATCGAGAAGAACTCGCCGTCCCTGATCTCCAGGTCGACCCCGGCCACCGCGGTCGTCTCCCCGAACGATTTCCGCAGATCCCGCAGCCGGATCGCAATCCCCTCCATGGGCGGGAACCTTTCTGGTGCTCTGTAACGTTGCACGAAAACATATGAAGTCATAGTTCAAATCTCAAGACCCCTTTAAGGTAAAGCTTGAGTCAACGTGCAAGGTGGTGGCCGTGAACCAGCAGCAGCACATGAACGGCGGCGCCCGGAAAGCCGTCTTCGCCCCGGTCGACAACCGGGCGCGGGTCGACGCCGTCGTCAGCAGGCTCGGGGACGCCATCGAACTCGGACTGCTCTCCGACGGCGAGCAGCTCCCGGGCGAGAGCGAGCTGGCCGGGCAGCTCGGGGTCTCCACGGTGACCCTGCGGGAGGCGCTGATGGCGCTGCGCCAGCAGGGCCTCGTCACCACCCGCCGGGGGCGCGGCGGCGGCAGCTTCGTCTCGCTGCCCGAAGTCCCCGGCGAGGAGCGGCTGAGGGTCCGGCTGCGCGGCTGGAGCACCGAGGAGCTGCGCGACCTGGGCGACCACTGGGCGGCCCTGTCCGGCACCGCGGCCCGGCTCGCCGCACAGCGCACCGAGCCCGAGGATCTGGTCCAACTCCGGCGTACGGCCGAGGAGTTGACGCAGGCCGAGGACGCGGCGGCGCGCGGCCGGGTGTACGGCCGTTTCCATGTCGAACTCGCCGCCGCCGCACAGTCCGCCCGGCTCACCCGCGAACAGGTCGCGTTGCAGACCGAGGTCGGCGCACTGCTGTGTCTCGTGCTCGGGAGTGACGAATATCGTGAAGAAGCCGCAGCCCGTCACCGCTCCGTAATCTCGGCCGTGCAAGATGGGGCCCACGATTCGGCCAGGGAGTTGGCCGAGCGGTGCGTGCAGGAATCGACGGCCCGGCTCATCGCCGAACGTCTGGCCCTGTAGCCGCCACCGCGTCCGCTCCCCGTCTGCTGGAGGGCACGCATGAGCCTCGCGACGGCAACGCCGGCCACGGCACCCGAGCAGTCCGTCGCGGCAGGGGTCCGCTCGGCCCTGGAGTCCGTGTTCGACGCCGTGGCCACCACCCGCGCCGACACGACGGCCCTGCTGGCCAAGGTGGCCGCACAGGGCCGCCGCCCGGCAACCGTGGACCTGGCGGCACTGCGCCCGGGCCTCCATCTCCGGCTCGCCCGCCACGAGTTGGTGTCCGGCGTCGGCTTCGTCGCCGCGCCTGGCCTGCTGAGTGACGTACCGGCCTGGCTGGAGTGGTGGCAGTCCACGTCCGACGGTGGCATACGACCGCTGCTGCTCGACCTCGACCCCGAGCACTCGGCGTACGCCGACTACACGCACTGGGACTGGTTCGCGCTGCCCCGCGACACCGGGGAGCGGGCGGTCGCCGGGCCGTACGTCGACTACCTCTGCTCGGACGAGTACAGCCTGACGCTGTCCGCGCCGGTCCATGTGGAGGGACGGTTCGCCGGGGTGGCCGCGGCAGACGTGTACCTACGGCACTTCGAGGCGGCCGTGATGCCGATGCTGCACCAACTGCCCGGGCCGGCCCGGCTGGTGAACGCGCGCGGCCGGGTCGCCGCGTCCACCGATCCCCGGCACCTGGTCGGTTCGCTCAGCAAGGGACCTGCCTTCGCCGAGGCCCTCGCGACGGGCCGGGCGGGGTACGCGCAGGGTTCGCGGTTGGTGCCGTGCGACGGGGTGCCGTTGGTGCTGGTCGTCGCGGAGCGGTGACCGAACTCGCGTATCTGCGGCCCGAGTTGAGGCGGTCGGGGCGGAGCCGGCACTCACTCGGCCGCGGGGACCACCCTCAGATGCCCGGCACCACGTCCCACCCGGCGAGCCCTGGCCGGCGGGATGCGGCGGGCCTCACGGAGGACCAGTGTCAGGCGCGTATAGCCCATGTTCTCAAGGGTCTTGGGGGTCTCTCCGACGACACGGCAGTCGGTGGCGCCCCAGCGCGGGTCGGGATGCAGTACCGGGCGGACGGCGCCGTCGTGCTCCACGGCCTCCTCGCCCACCGCGCGGATCCAGTGCGGCAGGCCCTGCCGGTAGGCGGCCTCCATGATCGGGTCCTGGGCGATGTCACGGCGGATCGCCTGCAGGCCGTGGTCGTGGCCGTGGCTCTCCACGGCGGAGGCGAAGTGGGCCAGCATCGGCAGGCACCAGCTCGACTCGTGCTCACCGAGAACGGTGCTCGCGTCGGGGTGGAAGAGGACGAAGCGAAGGAAGTTGTCGCCCGGCATGGCCGTCGGATGCGGGCCGACCGCCCGGAAAAGTGACTTGAACGCGCCGTTGGTCAACACCACGTCCCAGCGGTGGTCCATGACGACGGAGGGGAAAGGGACGGCCTCCAACAGCGTGGCGTAGTCCAGCAGATACGCCTGGGCTTCGGGACTCTCGGGGACGGGCCGCGGTGCGGACCGCTGCCCACCTGCCTGATATGCCATCGGGAGGTCACCCCTCTTGCCTATGCGGCCTTCTCGCGGCGCCTTGATCCTGCTGCCCCGGCACTTGCCGTGTCAACTATCGTGGCATTTCATGCTGGTTGACGGCTGAAATTGGCCACAGTTGTGGCGAGACCTGGATGCGAGTTCGAACGAACCGCTACTCTCCGGGATGTTCACGGCCCCCCGTTTGTGAGAAGCCTGTGAGAGACGTAGGAGATCTGTCGGTGTCGGATGGCTTCGAGGTACCGGGTGCGACGGCGAACACTGTGCTGCCCGCTGTCGTCGAGCGCGTCAGCGCGCTCGCCGAGCGGCTCGACGTTCCGCAGCCCGAGGTCTTCCAGGTGGGCCGGCTGTCCGTCGCCTCCGGCGTCCCGGAGTCCGTGGTCAGAGCCCTGTTGAGCGGTCGCCCCGCGGGCGAGCCCGATGTGCAGGCGCGGTTCCTGCAACGTCTCGACCTGCTGCGCCGCACCAGACTCAAGCCCAACGGGCGCAAGTACACCCAGCAGGAGATCGCCGACGGCGCGGGCATGTCCCGCCAGCAGGCGGGCGCGCTCATCAACGGCGACCGGCGTCCCACCATGGAGCACTGTGACGCGCTCCAGCGCTTCTTCCGTGTGCACGCGGGATTCCTCACGGCCGAGGACCCCGAGGCCCTCGCGGGCGCCCTCCAGCGCAGCGAGCAGGAGCTGTTGCAGAAGCTCGCCGACCGCGAGCGGGCGGCGGCCGAGGCCGCGGGGGACCCGCTGGAGCGGCTGCTGCAGGACCACGGAGTGCGCGGAATCGCCTGGCGGGCCGCGCAGTTGCCCACCGACCAGCATCGCGACAAGGTCGCCGAGTGGCTGGACATGCTGCTGGAGAGCGTGAAGCGCCCCGAGTCGTGATCCGGGGCCGCACGACCGAGGGTTGACGGAGCGTCAGGTCGCGCTGCGTTCGCTCGCCTCCCGCAGGTCCCGCTCCATCGCGCCGCTCTGGGCCGTGACGCCGGGGCGGCCCTCGCACAGGAGGTCGCGCCAGTGCTCGCGGCTCCAGTGGGCGGGAGTGGTGGTGGCGGTGAATTCCCCTACCAGGGCGAGGAATCGGGCCGGGTCGGTGTGGAACGGGAAGTGCCCCGCCCCTTCGAAGATCTCCAGTCGGCTGCCCGGCATCGCCTCGTGGGCGCCGTGGGCGTGCCGTACCGGTACCACACTGTCCCGGTCGCCCCACAGCAGCATGGTCGGCATGCCCTCGGTCAGATAGCAGCGGTCGAGCATGGTCACCACCTGGCCCCGCCAGTCGACGACCGCGCGCAGGGTGCGGATGAAGGCATTGCGGGCGGTCTCGTCCGGCAACGCGTCGACGAGGGTGAGCAGTTCGGGGGCGTCCCGGCCGAGGTCGGTGTCGAGGAGCCTCAGCAGCCCTACGGTGAGGCCGACTTGGAATCGCATGCCGGGCAACCGCAGTGCGGACAGGGCCAGATGGGAACCCGGGAGCGAGACGAGCCGTAGCACCGGATTGACCTCGCGGCCGACGCCGCCCGCGCTGACGAGGATGAGGCGTTCGGTGCGCTCGGGGAACTGGTAGGCGAACTGCATCGCCACTCCCCCGCCCAGCGAGTGCCCGAGCAGGGTCGCGGACTCGATGCCGAGGGTGGTGAGCAGATCGCGCACGCCGTTCGCGTAGGCGGCGACCGAGTAGTCGGCCCGTGGTTTGTCGGAGGCGCCGTGGCCGAGGAGGTCGGGCGCGATGACGGTGTGGGTGCGGGCGAGGTCGGGGATCAGGTCGGCCCAGGTGGCGGAGGAGTCGCCGATGCCGTGGATGAGGACCAGGGCCGGGCCCTCGCCGGCCATGCGGAAGGCACGGCGGTATCCGTGCACGACGCGGTACTGCAGCTCAAGTTCTCCGTCGCCCACCGAGCGCAGTCGTGCGGCGCGCGCCGGGCGCCGTGCCGGGACGTCCTCCACGCACTCGCCTCCCGTTCACCTGGCCGCCCGGAGACGGCCGAAAGCCCTTCCTCTCAGCGTAGGGCCGCTGTCCCACCGGGGATTTCGGTGACGTTTCGCCTCCGCTAAGCGGGCGAACCGCAGCCCGGGGAAACGGGATTGTCAGTGGCAGGCGGCAAGCTGGAGTCGTGCCACCGCCGTGCGGGGGCGCATGACGTCGACCAGGGGAGAGCCGTCCTATGCAGACCGCAGTGATGACCGACCGTGAACGCGCGGCCGTCCAGGCCTATCTACGGCTGCTGCACACGGTCCGAGCAGCCTTCGACGGTCCGCCGGGCGACCCTCGACCGGTCCTCGTCCCACCTTCGGTACTGGCCGAGGCGGACCAGGCACTGACGGACGCAGGGCTCGCGGGCAACGAGGAGGCGTTCTTCGGGCTGCTGCAGAGCTGGTGCCCGAAGGGATGAGGAGGTTCACGGATGCGGGACCGTGACCGCTGTGGCGACCAGTCCGCGTGCGACGGTCCAGCGGCCCGCGAAGAAGTCGAGGCGTTCGCCGTCGACCACCGGCCCGGGGACGAGGAGGCGGGCGCGGAGGCTGCCGCGTGTCTCCTCGCCGGGGTCCGTGAAGACCTCGATGTCGGCCTCCGAGAAGTCCAGCCACTTTCCGGTGAGGGGGAACCACGCCTTGTAGACGGACTCCTTGGCGCTGAAGAGGAGCCGGTCCCAGTGCACGGTGGGCCGCTCCGTCGACAGGCGCGCCAGGCGTTCCCGTTCGGCGGGCAGTGCGACGGCGGTGAGGACGCCGTCCGGGAGCGGGGCGTGGGGTTCGGCGTCGATGCCGAGACTCGCGAGGTCGCTACCGCGGGCCAGGGCGGCGGCGCAGTAGCCGTCGCAGTGGGTCATGCTGCCGATGAGACCGGCAGGCCAGGTCGGCGCGCCGTGGGCACCGGGCAGGATCGGCTGCGGGGGCACGCCGAGCTTGTCCATGGCGCGCCGGGCGCAGGCCCGTACGGCGGTGAACTCGCGGCGGCGCTTGGGCACCGCCCGGGCGATGCGTGCCTCTTCCTCGGGGTACAGCGGGGCGTCCTGGAGCCCCTCGTCACCGTGTGTCTCCACGGTCACCACGGAGTCCGGGAGCAGCTCCTCGATCACCGGTTGCGACCTCCATCGGCAGGATGCGGCGCAGTCGGCCCGGGGGTTCCGGGCGCTTCTGCCACTCGCGGGGGTATCCCACGGACACCTCTTCGAAGCGGACCCCCTCGTGGTGGGTGGTCCGCGGGATGTGGAGATGGCCGTAGACCATGGTGTCCACGCGGAATCTGCGGTGCCAGTCGGCGGTCAGGGTGGTGCCGCACCACATGGCGAACTCGGGGTACCACAGAACCTCGGTGGGGTGCCGGTCCAGGGGGTAGTGGTTGATCAGGACCGTGGGCAGGGTGTCGGGGATCCCGGTGAGCCGGCGTTCGGTCTCGGCGACCCGGGCCCGGCACCAGGCCTCGCGGCTGGGGTAGGGGTCGGGGTGCAGCAGGAACTCGTCGTTGCAGACGATGCCGGTGCCGTGCGCGTACGTCAGTCCCTCGTCCTTGGTGGCGCAGCCGGCCGGCAGGAACGAGTAGTCGTAGAGCAGGAAGAGGGGAGCTACGACGACCGGGCCGCCAGGACCCTCCCAGACGGGGTAGGGGTCCTCGGGGGTGAGGACGCCCAGCTCGCGGCACAGGGCGACGAGGTGGTCGTAGCGGGCGACGCCGCGCAGGGTGACGGGGTCCTTGGGGTGGGTCCACAGTTCGTGGTTGCCGGGGGCCCAGAGGACCTTGCGGAAGCGGCCGGCGAGGAGTTCGAGGACCCAGCGGATGTCGGCCACGGTCTCGGCGATGTCACCGGCCACGATCAGCCAGTCGTCGTCCGTGACGGGGCGCATGTTCTCGACCAGGGCGCGGTTCTCGGCGTACCCGATGTGCAGGTCGCTGATGGCCAGCAGCTGTCCGGCACCACCGGCCGTCGACTCCACCCTCGCCCCCTCAGCGCACCCGAATGAGCCCACGAGATCACATCCCGCCGTTCCGCGACAAGACGGCCGGACGGACGACGGAGGCGGGGCGGCGCTGTGGCAGGAGTTCATCCGTCGGGTTGGCAGCGTCGGGAAATCCGTAACATGGGTGTTGCACGCGGCACCCTTTGAAAGCCGTATGATCGCCCCAACACCACCGCCACGAACGCCTCTTCGCCGAGGGCGGTTTGGTGTACCTCCAACCACCCTGGCCGGGCACGGCCTCGCTCCGCCGTGCCCGCGAACCCGAAAGGACGGCCCTGCATGGTCTCTCGCGTACGCGTCTGGCTCAACCGCACGTACGCGGAGAACGTGTTCTTCATGGATCAGCTGCGGAGAAATCCCAGCGATCGGGCCGTCGAGATCCATGCCACGCACGGCGACGCGGACTCCCCCGTACTGGCCGCCGCCGACACCGCCGACCTGGAGCCCGAGGGCCTGTCCCCGGCCGCGTACGTCGAGTACGCCCTCGACCAGTGCGCCCGCCGCGGCATCGACGTGTTCGTGCCCCGGCTGCACCAGTCGGAGATCGTGGCGCACCGCGCGGACTTCGCGGCGGTGGGTACGGCGCTGCTGGCGCCGACCCCCGAGGCGGTCGCCGTCTTCCACGACAAGGTGATCGCGTACGAGGCGGTCCAGGCGATCGGCGTGCCCGTACCGCCGTGGTGGCGGGTCCGCACGGCGCCCGAACTCGTCGCCGCCGTCGAGGAGTTGGAGGACGCCGGGCACAAGGCGTGCTTCAAGCCGGCGTCCGGTGCGGGCGGGGTGGGCTTCCGTGTGGTCACGCGCGCCCCCTTCTCGCTCATGCACCTCAACGGATTCCCGAGCCCCTACGTCCCGCTCGACACGGTCGTCGAGGCGCTGGAGCAGGCCGACGAGCAGGTCGACTGGCTGGTCATGCCGCGCCTGGAGGAGCCGGAGGTGTCGGTGGACTGCCTGACCGGTCCCGACAACCTGGTCCGGCTCGCCGTGGGCCGCACGAAGAACGGCCGCCGTCGCGGTTTCACCCTGCACGAGCAGTGGCTGGAGCCGGCCCGCCGGATCGCGGAGGGCTTCGGGCTGCACTACCTCTCCAACATCCAGTTCCGGATGTTCGGCGACCACCCCGTGCTGATGGACGTCAACACCCGCCCCGCGGGCGGCCTGCACCAGCTGTCGCTGTGCGGGGTCAACGCCCCTTGGGCGGCAGTGCAGTTGGCGCTCGGCGAGGACCCGGGCACCATGGAGCCGCCGTTCCTGGGCGCGGACTACGCGGTGGTCTCGGGCCCCCGTCAGCTGCGTCCCGTGTCGCTCCCGCACCAGCGCGCGGAGGAGTCGGAGCCCCTGCTCCCGACGGTTCCGGCGCAGGCCGAGGCGGAGACGGAGAGCGAGAGCGCCCGGACGCCCGAGGTCGGCAGCCGGGCCGCCGCCCGGGCCTAGGCTCCCGGATCAACTCGACCCGAACGGCACCACAATTTCATACCGGTCTGGACCAATCATGGCACCGCATCTTGACACCGTGATTGGTCCATACCAACTTGGTTGCGCACCTTCCTGCACTCCCGAACACCCCCATTCCTTCAGGGAGATCGCGTGCGCAACACACTCAGACGTTCCAGACGTCGGTTCCTTGCCCTGCTCGGTACCGCCGCCCTGGCCATGGCCGGGGCCATCGCGCTGCCCGGCACCGCGCAGGCGGCCAACGTCCTGACCAACCCCGGCTTCGAGTCGGGTTCCGTCTCCCCCTGGTCCTGCACCGGAAACCTCGGCTCGGTGGTCTCCTCGCCGGTGCACGGAGGCTCCAAAGCCCTTGCGGGCGCGGTGAGTTCGAGCGACACCGCACAGTGCTCCCAGACGGTCGCCGTGCAACCGAACACGGCGTACTCGCTCAGCGGCTGGGTGCGTGGCAACTATGTCTACCTCGGTGTCAACGGCGGTTCCTCGACGTGGACTTCGTCCCCGTCGGCGTACAGCCAGCTGACGACGTCCTTCACCACCAGCGCCTCGCAGACCAGTGCCACCATCTACGTCCACGGCTGGTACGCGCAGGGCACCTACTACGCGGACGACATCAGCCTGGACGGCCCGGGCGGTGGCGGCGGTGGCGACACCCAGGCCCCGACCGCCCCGACCGGACTGACCTCCACGGGCAAGACGTCGTCGAGCGTGTCCCTGTCGTGGGGCGCCTCGACGGACAACGTGGGCGTCACGGCGTACGACATCTACAGCGGTGCGAACCAGGTGCTCAGCGTCTCCGGTACGAGCGGCACGGTCAGCGGGCTCTCGTCCAGTACCGCCTACACGTTCACCGTGAAGGCGCGGGACGCGGCCGGCAACACCTCGGCGGCCTCCAACTCGGTGAGCGTCACCACGAGTGCCGGCACCGGTGGCGGCACCGGGTTCACCCAGGCCGCGCCGTATCTCTACGAGGGCTGGGGCGATCCCCCGAGTCCGAGCACGGTGATGAGCGCGACCGGCATCAAGTGGTTCACGATGGCGTTCGTGCTGGACTCCGGCGGCTGCACCCCCGCCTGGGACGGCAGCCGGGCACTGACCGGTGGCGTCGATCAGACGGCCATCAACCAGATCCGCGCCGCGGGCGGTGACATCGTCCCCTCCTTCGGTGGCTGGCAGGGCAGCAAGCTCGGCGCCAACTGCTCCTCCGCGAGCGCACTCGCCGGGGCGCTGCAGAAGGTGATCGACGCCTACGGCCTCAAGGCGATCGACATGGACATCGAGAACACGGACGAGTTCGAGAACGAGGCCGTCCAGGCGAAGATCCTGACCGCGCTGAAGACCGTCAAGGCCAACAACGCCGGCCTGAAGACGATCGTCACCTTCGGCACCTCGACCACCGGCCCGACGTACTACGGCAACCGGCTGATCGAGCAGGCGCAGTCGCTCAACGCCAACATCGACGTCTTCACCATCATGCCGTTCGACTTCGGTGGCGGCTCCGACATGTACGGCAACACGGTCGCCGCGGCCGAGGGCCTGAAGACCAAGCTGAAGTCCACGTTCGGCTGGGACGACGCGACGGCGTACTCGCACATCGGTATCTCCGGCATGAACGGTCTGTCGGACCAGTCGGAGACCACAACTCCCGCTATCTGGACCTCGATCCGTGACTGGTCGAACTCGCACCACATCGCGCGGCTCGCGTTCTGGTCGGTCAACCGTGACCGCGGGTGTGCCGGTGGCGGAGTGGTGAGCAACTGCTCCGGCATCAGCCAGAACAACTGGCAGTTCACGTCCATCACGGCCGGCTTCACCGGCTGAAAAGAGTGAGCGGCTGAAGAAGGTACTGGTGCCGGACCCCCGCGGCGGGAAGAATCTTGACCCGATCCGCCGCGGGGGTCTTTCCGTGGCCCAATGACACGGAATCCGGGAGCAGTTCATGACCAGCACGGCTCAACAATGAAGAACAGAGCCGCTGCAGCCGGATGTCTGTCGCTCCTCCTGGTCCTCGCCTCCTGCGGCACCGGAGACAGGGGTTCCGCCCATGTCCCGCCGAGCCAGGCGGACTTACAGGCCTCGGTCCTCGACGACCGCAGACACCTCTTCGCCGGATCCCTCTCGTACGCCACATCGGTCGCGGTGTCCGTCGACGACACCGTGACCTACGACGTCCGCCTCACCGCCCGGGCGAAGAACGCGTCGCCCGGCACGACGCAGCCCGTCGCGGCGACCCGTGCCTTCCGGGTGGGCGGAGTCGAGGGCGCCGCCCTGACCTCGGCGAGCCAGGACGTGCGGGTGGTTCTGCGGGGCGACCGGAAACCGGAGCAGGTCATCGCCCGGCCGGGAGAAAAGGCCGCCTGGCGATGGAGTATCTCCGCGAGCGAGCCCGGCGACTACGACCTCGGGCTCACCGTCACCACCTACCAGGGCCGGTCGGACCTCGCCCTCGACACGCTGGCGCCGCCCCTCACCGTGCGTCTGAGAGTGCGCGACACCTGGTCGCACCGCTGGAACTCGACGCTGGACTCGGTGGAGACCTGGGGCGGAATCGCCGCCGCGCTGGTGACGATCACCGGAGTGATCGTCGCGTGCTGGGGCAGGCTGACCCCGTTGCTGCGCGCCCGCCGGGACTCCTGGCGAGCGCGCGGACAGCGGGGTGACGGAAGCACGGACGAAGAGCGGGACGGGTACCTGTGACCGACCGTCAGAAACGGCCGGAGCCTCGGTAGAGCGCCAACTCCCCATCGAGTTCGACCCGGAGAACCGTGGCGTGCGGATCGAGGTCGGCCGCGGCCGGCGGTTCGATCCACAGCACTCCTACGGCCTCGTGCAGCCCGCCGACGACCCGGTGGGCGAGCTCGGTGCCGGTGCCGAGCACGGTGACCCTGCGGACCGGGGTGACCAGGCCGCGGACGCCGATCTCGGAGCGCGGGATGTCGTACAGGGTGAGATAGAGGGTGCGGCCGTCGGCGGAAAGGGTGCTGGGCCCGTAGTGGTGCCCGGCCGGGAGCCCGCGCACCGTGCCGTACACGGCGTCCGCGTGCCGGCGGATCCACTCCCCCAGCCCTTCGAGGCGCTCGACCTGTGGCCGCGGGATGGTGCCGTCCTCCATCGGGCCGACGTCCAGGAGGAGGTTGCCGCCACCACCGATCGTCTCCGTGAAGTAACGCACCAGCTGGCTCAGCGACTTGTGGTTGTCGTCGTGGTGCTGGTATCCCCACGAGTCGTTGATGGTGAGGCACAACTCCCAGGGCCCGTCCGGGGGTTCGATGGGGGCGCCCTGTTCGGGTGTCGCGTAGTCGCCCTCGCTGAGCATGCGGGCGTTGAACACGACGTGCGGTGAGTACGAGCGGATCAGCGCGGCGAGTTCCCTGATGCGCCACTGTTCCTCGCTGCGGTCCCACTCGCCGTCGAACCACATCAGGTCGGGCCGGTAGCGGGAGGCCAACTCCCGTATCTGGCCGTCCCGGTAGAGGATGAACCGCTCCCAGGCCGCCAGGTCCTCGTCCTCGGCGGAGCACTCGGAGTAACGGTTGTCCTCCTGCTCCGGCGGGCGGCCCGGCTTGCGGGTGGTGGCGTAGTCGGGGTGGTTCCAGTCGGAGTGCGAGTAGTAGAGGCCGACCTTCAGGCCCTGCTCGCGCAGCGCGTCGGCGTAGCCGGTGAGGTAGTCCTTGCCGAGGTTGAGGTCGCCGAACTCGGTGTCCCACAGGGCGACACCGTCGTGGTGCCGGCTGGTGAGGACGGCGTACTTGGCGCCGGCGCGGGCGAACAGGTCGGCCCAGACGCGCGGGTCGTACTTGGCGCCGGTGAAGCGGTCGAGCTGGGACATGTACCGGTCGTGCGGCACGATGTCGTCGTAGAACGACCAGGACTCCTGGACTCCGTCGACGGCGTAGATCCCCCAGTGGACGAAGATCCCCAACTTGGCGTCGGTGAACCACGGTTGCATGGGCACGGCTGAACTCCCCTTACGTACAAGGTCAGTTGGGGGATGAAGAGGGCGGGCCCCGGCGCGCGATCGCCAGGGCCCGCCCCTCCGGGTGTGCTACTGGCCTGCGTCCGCCCGCTTCAGACGGAGCGTCAGGATCTGGAAGGGCCGCAGGGCGACGGCGACCGAGTCGCCGTCGACGGAGACCTCTTCCTCAAGCGGTCGCTCCAGCAGGTCGGTGATCCGGGCGCCCGCGAGGGGGAAGCCCGTGCTCAGTACGCCCTGGGCCCGGCCGCCGCTCGACTCGTAGAGGCGGACCACGACATCGCCGGACTCGTCGTCGGCGAGCTTGACCGCCTCGACGGTGATGCCGTCGCCGTCGACGGAGACGACCGGTTCCGGGGCGCCGCCCGAATCGGCCACGCGCAGCGGGAGGTTGAGGGCGTAGCCCTCGGCGACCGCGTCCTCGATGCTCGCGCCGGGCAGCAGTGAGTAGGTGAGGCGGTGCTTGCCCTGGTCGGCGCCCGGGTCGGGGATGCGCGGGGCGCGCACCAGGCTCAGGCGGACCGTGGTCGTCGTACCGCCGTCCTCGCGGACCGTGCGGGAGACGTCGTGGCCGTACGTCGAGTCGTTGATGACGGCGACGCCGTAGCCGGGCTCGGCGAGGTGTACCCAGCGGTGGCCGGAGACCTCGAAACGGGCCGCCTCCCAGCTGGTGTTGGTGTGCGTGGGCCGCTGGATGTGGCCGAACTGGATCTCGGCGGAGGAGTGCGCGGCCCGGATGTCCACCGGGAAGCCGGCCTTGAGGAACTTCTCGGCCTCGTGCCAGTCGATGTCGGTCTCGAAGTCGATCCGGGGGCTGCCCGCGCGGACGGTGATCGTCTGCACGATCTTCGAGCCCTTGCCGAAGGACCGCTCCACACGGATCGCGCCGAGCAGCGGGTCCTGCTCGACGACGGTGATGGAGTCGGCGTCCAGGAGGTCGGTGAAGCGGTTCTTGTAGTGCTTGTCGACGTCCCAGGCGTCCCAGTAGTTCGGGAGGTCGGTGTGCAGGCGCAGCAGGTTGCCCTGGTCCGCGAGGACTTCACGGCCGCCGTGGCGCAGGTCGCGTACGGAGGCGAGGGTGCCGTCGTCGGCGAGTTCGACGCGGACGATGCCGTTGTCGAGGACGCGGTCGGTGACGGTCACCGCCTGCGGGACGTACTCGGCGGCCAGCGGGGCGCTGCCGTTCGCGGGGACCGTCGCGTACATCGGCACGCCGGTCGCCGTGCGGATGACCTCGGCGCGGTCGTAGGGGCTGGTGTTGAAGACGCGGGTCCCGCTGCCGCCGAGCGCGGCCACGGCCGCCGCGGTCAGCTCCTCCAACTCCGTTGCCACGCGGGCGTATTCGGCCTCGGCCTCGCGGTGCACCCAGGCGATCGAGGAGCCCGGCAGGATGTCGTGGAACTGGTGCAGCAGCACCGTCTTCCACAGCTTGTCGAGCTTCTCGTACGGGTACGCGTAGCCCGGTGCGTGCAGCGCGGCCGTGGTCGCCCACAACTCGGCCTCGCGCAGCTTGTGTTCGCTGCGGCGGTTGCCCTGCTTGGTGCGGGCCTGGGAGGTGTAGGTGGCGCGGTGGAGTTCGAGGTACAGCTCGCCGACCCAGACGGGGGCGTCGGGGTACTCGGCGCGGGCCTTGGCGAAGAACTCGTCGGGGTGCTCGACGACGACCTTCGGTGAGCCCTCCAAGTCGGCGAGCCTGCGCGCCCGTTCCATGATCTCGCGGGTCGGGCCGCCACCGCCGTCGCCCCAGCCGAAGGGGGCCAGGGAGCGGGTGGCGTTGCCCTTCTCCTGGTAGTTGCGGACCGCGCGGGACATCTCCTCGCCGCTGAAGCGGGCGTTGTAGGTGTCGACCGGCGGGAAGTGGGTGAAGATGCGGGTGCCGTCGATGCCCTCCCACCAGAAGGTGTGGTGGGGGAACTTGTTGGTCTGGTTCCAGGAGATCTTCTGGGTGAGGAACCACTCGTTGCCGGCGAGCTTGGCGAGCTGCGGGTAGGCCGCGTTGTAGCCGAAGGAGTCGGGCAGCCAGACGCCCTTGGTCTCGACGCCGAAGTGTTCGATGAAGAACCGCTTGCCGTGGACGAGTTGGCGGGCGATGGCCTCGCCGCCGGGCAGGTTGCCGTCGGACTCGACCCACATGCCGCCGACCGGCGCCCACTGGCCGCGCTTCACGGACTCCTGGATCCGGGCCCACACCTGCGGGTAGTTGTCGCGCACCCACTCGTACTGCTGGGCCTGCGAACAGGCGAAGATGAAGTCCTCGTACTCGTCGGCGAGCGACGTCACGTTCGAGAAGGTTCGGGACGTCTTGCGCTTGGTCTCGCGGATCGGCCACAGCCACGCGGAGTCGATGTGCGCGTGCCCGACACCGGAGACGATGTGCGCGCTGGCGTTGGCGGGCTTGGACAGCACCGGCTTCAGCGCGGCCCGTACGTCGGCGGCCGTACCGGCGACGTCGTCGAGGTCGAGCAGGTCCAGGGCACGGTCGAGCGCGTGCATGATCTCGTGGCGGCGCGGGTCGTGCTCGCCCAGTTCCAGCATCAGTTCGCGCAGCACCTGGACGTCCAGGTCGAGGTGGAAGACCTCCTCGTCGAGGACGGCGAGGTCGGCACGGCGGAATGTATACAGTGGACGGTCGCCCGCCGTCAGTACATCACCGAGGGGTGTGGGCTCCGCGAAGTCGTTGGCCAGGATGTCGGGGTTGGAGGCCGCCTCGACCAGGTAGTCGATCTCCTCGCCGCCCGCGGCCGGGTTGGCGATCGCCACGTACTGGTTGAGCGGGTTGACCGCCTTGAGCGGAGTCCCGTCCGTGAGGTGGACCAGGGCCTCGGCCTGGTTGCCCGGCCAGTCCCCCACGAAGCCGAGGTCGATGACGGCCTCGACGCGCTTCCCGGCCCACTCCTCCGGTACCTGCCCGTGCATCCGGAACCAGGTGGTGCCCCAGGGCGGGCCCCACGGGGTGTCCATCGCGAACGGCTTGTACGGCGCCGCCGCGGCCTCCTCGAAGGGGACCGGCTCACCGGGGGCCTGCCAGGCCTCGACCGTGAAGGGCGCGGTGGCCGCGTAGATCGCGGGCTTGATGCGCTGGTTGTGGGCGCGCTCGACGCGCTCCTCGATCCGGCGGCGTTCGTCGTGCATGGGAGGTCTCCAGGGAACCAGGGAGCTGCTGAGAACTTGGGGAGCTGTCGAGAAACTCGGTGAGTCGCCGAAAGCTCGGGGAAAGCGCTTACCGAAGGGGGCCTACTTAAGGTACGCCAGGCCCGGGTGGACCTCGGTGTAGCCCTCGACCAACCGGCGTGCGACGTTCACGGAGTCGACCAGCGGGTGCAGCGCGAAGGCCTTCACCGCCGTCGTACGGGAGCCGTTCTCGGCCGCCGCGAGGACCTCGCGCTCGACGCCCTTGACCGCGCAGACCAGGCCGGTGGCGTGGTCCGGCAGCGGGTCGACGGCGACGGGGTGGGCACCGTTGGCGTCGACCAGGCACGGGACCTCGATGACGGCGTCCGCGTCGAGGACGGACAGGGCGCCTTGGTTGCGGACGTTGAGGATGAGGGTGGTGCGTTCGTCGCGGGCGATGGCCCGCATCAGGGCGAGGGCGACCTTCTCGTACCCGCCGGAGAGGTCGTCGGCGTCGCGTTCGCCGGCGCCGGCCGTCTCGCGGTTCTCCGCCATGTAGGTCGCCTCGCGCTCGGCGCGGGTGCGGTCCCAGGCGGTCAGCGCGGCCGTGTCGGGACGCTTCATCTCGTCGTAGAACTGGGCCTGTTGGTCGCGGAGGAAGGCGCCGCGGGTCTTCTCGACCTCGCTGTAGGCGCGGACCGTCTCGCGGTTGAAGTAGTAGTAGTGCAGGTACTCGTTCGGGATCGCGCCCAGCGACTGGAGCCAGTCGGTGCCGAAGAGCTTGCCCTCCTCGAAGGAGCCGAGCAGGTCCGGGTCGGCGAGCAGGCGCGGGAGTTCGTCGCGGCCGGCGACGCGCAGGCCGCGCACCCAGCCGAGGTGGTTGAGGCCGACGTAGTCGATGAAGGCCTCGCGCGGGTTGGCGCCGAGCACCGTGGCGATACGGCGGCCGAGGCCGACCGGGGAGTCGCAGATGCCGATGACGCGGTCACCGAGGTGGCGGGACATGGCCTCGGTGACCAGGCCCGCCGGGTTGGTGAAGTTGATGACCCAGGCGTCGGGGGCGAGGCGGGCCACGCGCTGGGCGATGTCGACGGCGACCGGCACGGTTCGTAGGCCATAGGCAATACCGCCGGCGCCGACCGTCTCCTGGCCGAGGACGCCCTGCGCGAGCGCCACCCGCTCGTCGTTGGCGCGGCCCTCCAGGCCGCCGACGCGGATCGCGGAGAAGATGAAGTCGGCTCCGCGCAGGGCCTCGTCGAGGTCCGTGGTGGCGGTGACCGTGGGGGCGTCGGGCACGGTGGCGGCCTGTTCGGCCAGTACACGGGCGACCGCATACAGTCGACTGTCGTCGAGGTCGTGCAGCACCACCTCGGTGACCCGGCCCTCGCCGCGGTCCGTCAGGAGCGCCCCGTACACCAGCGGCACCCGGAACCCGCCGCCGCCCAGAATCGTCAGCTTCACGCTTTCACCTTTCCTGCCACGACGACCTCGACGCCCGCTTCCTCCAGGGAGGAACGGGTCACCGGGTCGACCGGGGCGTTCGTCACCACCGCGTCCAGGTCCTCGGGACCGCACACCTTCGCCATCCCCGTCCCCGGGAACTTCTGCGCGTCGGCGAGCAGGACGACCTTGTCGGCGGCCTTGATCATGGCCCGTTTCACCGGCACCTCGACGACCGTCGTGTCCATCACCTGGCCGCCGGGCCGCACTCCGCTGGTGCCGAGGAAGAGCCAGTCGGCGTGCAGCTGGCGCAGGTTGTCCTCGGTGAGGAAGCCCACCAGGGAGCGGTACTCGCGCCGGACCATGCCGCCGAGCAGCACCAGTTCGATGCCCTCGTCGTCGGCCAGCTCCTCGTAGACCACGAGGTTGCTGGTGATCACGGTGAGCCGGCGGCCGTGCAGCTGGCGGGCCAGCCGGTAGGCGGTGGTGCCGATGTCGAGGAGGACCGACTGGCCGTCCGCGACCATGGCGGCGGCGCGCGCGGCTATCGCGTCCTTCTCGGCCACCCGCACCTCGGCGACCTCGGCGAAGGGCTGGTCGCCCTCGTCGGCCACGGCACCGCCGTGGACACGCGTGAGCAGTCCGTCCTCCTCCAGTTTGAGCAGATCACGCCGGATCGTGGCGGGGCTCACACCCAGCTGCTCGGAGAGATCGGTCACGGCCGCGGGGCCCCCGGAGCGCAGGGCCCGCAGGATGAGTTGATGTCGTCGTTCTGCCAGCACGCCGCGAACACTACTCGTCATCTTCAATCATTTCTATGCTCAGTTCTGCTTGGGTATTGACCAATCTCGTCGAGCAGCGCACGATTCCGGTCACCGAAATGAAGAGTTTTGACGAACTCTCCAGCGACGTGCCGACGAGAGGATGCGCGCGTGGACGACCCCCGGCCCGATGTGCTGCTGACCGGGCTGCTCTTCTACGACCTCGTCCTCACGGGTCTGGGGCAGCCGCCGACGCCCGGCGAGGAGATCTGGACGGCCGGCATGGGCTGCGGCCCCGGCGGCATCGCCAACCTCGCGGTCGCCGCGTCCCGCTTCGGCCTGAGGACCTCCCTGGCCACGGTCTTCGGCGACGACTTCTACGGCGCGTACTGCCACGAGGTCCTCGCCGGCCAGGAGGGCGTCGACCTCTCCCTGTCCCGCACCGCGAACGGCTGGCACACCCCCGTCACCGTCTCGCTCGCCCACGGAAACGACCGGGCGCTGGTCACCCACGGCCAGGAACCGCCGTACTCGCAGGACGTGCTGATGGGCGACCCGCCCGAGGCGCGGACGGCGCTGGTGCACCTGGAGGCCGAGCCTCGCGGGTGGCTCGCCAAGGCGTCCGCGAACGGCACGCAGATCTACGCCGACGTCGGCTGGGACCCCACCGAGCAGTGGTCCCGTGACCTGCTCGACCAGCTCGCCCTGTGCCACGCCTTCCTCCCGAACGAGGCCGAGGCGATGGCCTACACCCGTACCGACAGCGCGGTCGCGGCGCTCGGCATCCTCACCGAACTGGTGCCGGTCGCGGTGATCACACGGGGCGGGGACGGGGCGATCGCCGTCGACCAGACGACCGGCGAGTACGCGGAGGTCCCGGCCCTGGCCGTCGACGTCCTGGACGCTACGGGTGCCGGTGACGTGTTCGGCGCGAGCTTCGTCGCGGCCTCGCTCGGCGGCTGGCCGCTGGAGGAACGGCTGCGGTTCGCGGTGCTCGCGGCCGGGCTGTCCGTCCAGCACCACGGCGGCGCGCTGGCGGCGCCCGGCTGGTACGGCGTCGACCGTTGGCTGCATACAGTCCGCGATCCGGAACTGCGGCGTGCATACAACTTCCTGGCCGACAGGATCCCGGCGGACCCCGGTCCTCCCGTCGCGTACGCGCCCGTCACTCCCCCCGCACGGTAGTAGCCCCCACCTCTCAAGTCCCTTATGAATCCCCCCACTTGAGTCCCTCGTATGCACGACCCGAACAGATCGAACAGATCCGAAAGGCGGTGGGAGCTGTGCGGCTCTCACGAAGAGGCCTGCTCCGTGCGGGCCTGGCCGGTACGGCCGCCACGGCGCTCGGCGGCCTGACGTCCGGCTGCGCCGTGCCGACCGGTTCCACCGGCCGGAACATGGTCCTGTGGTACTGGGACGGCGGCCTCGGCGACACGGTCGTCAAGAACGCCAAGGCGCGTTACGACAGTACGGTCGACCTCCAGGCGATCAAGATCGGCGGCTACTACCGGTCCAAGCTGATCACCACGATGGCCGGCCGGGCCCACATCCCCGACATCGCCGGCCTCAAGGGCGAGGACATGGCGTCCTATCTGCCCAACGCCGACCAGTTCGTGGACCTCAGGACACTCGGCGCGGACAAGTACAAGAGCCAGTACCTGACGTGGAAGTGGGAGCAGGGCATCGCCGACGACGGCACGATGGTCGGCTTCCCCATCGACTGCGGTCCGGTGGCCCACTTCTACCAGTACGCCGTGTTCCGCAAGGCCGGGTTGCCGTACGAACCCGCCGACGTGTCACGGGAGTTGAACACCTGGGAGAAGTTCTTCGCGGCGGGCGAGCAGCTCAAGAAGCGCGTCCCCGGGGCGTCTCTGGTCACCGACGTCAACAGCATCTTCGAGAACGTGGTGAACCAGGGCTCCAAACGGTACGTCGACAAGGACCGCCACTTCATCGGCGACCAGGAACACGTGCGCAATGCCTGGGCGTTGGCGGTGGAGGCCAAGCGGCGCAAGATCGTCTCCGACCTGGTCAGCGGCACACCGGACCAGCTCTCGGCCGTGCAGGACGGCAAGTTGCCCAGTCAGCTGGGTGCTTCCTGGGCCACCAGTGACCTCAAGACCGGCGTGCCGAAGACCAAGGGCAGATGGCGGGTCGCCGACATGCCGGTGCGGCCGGCCAACAACGGCGGCTCGTTCCTGTCGATCACCAAGGCGTGCCGCGAGCCCGAGCAGGCCTTCCGGATCATCACCTGGATGATGAACGCGGCCAACCAGGCCCAAGGCTTCGTCGACGCGGGCCTGTTCCCCTCCACCCCTGCCTCGTACGACCTGAAGACAGTGCGTGTGCCGGACCCGTTCTTCGGCGGCCAGGACACGATGGACATCTTTGGACCGGCCGCGCAGAAGATCACGGTCGCCTACAACAGCCCGTTCGACATCGCGCTCGGGCAGCCCCTCAAGGACGAGATCAAGAACGTCGGTGTCCTCGGCAAGGACCCCAAGAAGGCCTGGAGTGACGCCATGAGCAAGTGCCGGCGCATCGCGGACCACCTGGGGGTGAGCTACTGATGGCCACCGCACTGGACAAGCCCCCGGCCGCCGTGGGCAGTTCGTCCGCCTCCTCGCAGCCCAAGAGCGGGTTCCGCAAGTACTGGCATCTGTATGCCGCGATCTCCCCGTTCTATCTGCTGTTCCTCTGCTTCGGGTTGATCCCCGTCGGGTTCTCGTTCTACCTCTCCCTCCACCGCTGGGACGGCCTCGGCTCGATGGAGTGGGCGGGTCTGTCGCAGTACAAGTACCTGCTGAGCGACACCGACTTCTGGAACTCGATCGGCAACACCCTGATCATCTGGGCGCTGGCGACGTTCCCCATGATCTTCCTCGCGATGATCACGGCCGTGATGCTCAACTCGGCGGTCCGCTTCAAGAACGTGTATCGCTTCGCCTACTTCCTCCCGAACGTCACCTCGGTGGTGGCGATCGCGATCGTCTTCGGCTCGGTGTTCTCCACCAACTTCGGCCTCGTGAACGCCCTGTTGCAGGCGGTGGGCATCGACCAGATCGCCTGGCTGAACACCCCGTGGGGCATCAAGATCGCTATCGCCACGCTGATGACGTGGCAGTGGACCGGCTACAACGCGATCATCTTCCTCGCCGGTCTGCAGACCATCCCGAGCGAGGTGTACGAGGCGGCCCGGATGGACGGCGCTGGACCGGTCCAAACCTTCTTCCGGATCACGCTGCCGATGATGCGGCCGGTGCTGCTCTTCGTCCTCGTCATCTCGACGGTCACCGGTCTGCAGAGCTTCTCCGAACCACAGGTGCTGCTTCAGAACACCTCGAACGACTCGACGTTCGCGGGCGGTCCGGGCCACTCCGGCCAGACGATGGTCCTGTACTTCTTCCAACAGACCTTCGACAACAACGACTTCGGTTACGGCGCCGCCGTGGCCTGGGGCATCTTCCTCGTCGTCATCATCTTCTCCATCGTCAACTGGCGCCTGGTGCAGCGCCGGGGCGAAGACTAGGGAGCCGGTCACCATGGCATTCTTCCAAGGCACACGGCGACCGAAGGCGATCCGGGGCACCCGGAGCCGCGGCGTCGCCCTCCATGTCTCCCTGATCCTGGGCGTGTTGCTCTCGGCCTTCCCGTTCTACTGGGCCGTGATCATGTCGACGCACACCTCGTCGGAGATCTTCTCCTACCCGCCGAAGCTGCTGCCGGGCACGCACTTCCTGGAGAACGTGCGCAGCCTCTTCGACAACATCGACTTCTTCGGCTCGATGTTCAACTCGGTACTCGTGGCCGGGTCGGTGACCTTCCTGGTCCTGTTCTTCGACTCGCTGGCCGCGTTCGTCTTCGCCAAGTTCCACTTCCCGGGCAAGAACGTGCTGTTCGCGCTGCTGATGGTCATCTTCATGGTGCCGGCGCAGCTCGCGGCCATCCCGCAGTTCGTGATCATGGCGAAGCTCGGCTGGATCGGCTCGATGACCGCGCTGATCGTGCCGGCGGCGGCCAACGCGTTCGGCATCTTCTGGATGCGCCAGTACATGAAGAGCGCGATCCACGACGAACTCCTCGACGCCTCCCGCATCGACGGCGCGAGCTTCCTGCGCCAGTACTGGCACGTAGCCCTCCCGGTGGTCCGGCCGGGCCTCGCCTTCCTCGGCATCTTCACCTTCATGGGCCAGTGGAACGACTACGCCTGGCCCCTGATCGCCCTCACCAACCCGAACAACGTCACCCTCCAGGTGGCCCTGTCCCAGCTCAACGGCACCCACGGCACCACCGACTACGGAATGGTCATGACCGGCGCGCTCCTCGCCCTCGTCCCTCTGCTGATCGTGTTCGCGGTCGGCGCCAAGCAGATCATCGGCGACCTCGGCAAGGGAGCCATCCGCTGATGACCGACCCGCTGCTCGCGCTCCGCCCCTGGGAGTCACCCGAGGTGACCTCCTGGGGGCGGTTGCCCATGTCCGCCGTCGACCGTCGCGCGGGTGCCCTCTCCCTCGACGGCGACTGGCGCTTCCAGCTGCTGCCGGCGCCCGACGCACCTTTGGCGGAGGCCTGGTCGTCGTCGTACGTGCCCGGTGTATGGACCATGCAGGATACGGACGACCTTCCGCAGTACACGAACGTCCGTATGCCGTATGCAGAATTCCCTCCACTGTCGCCGGTCGACAATCCGACGGGTGTCTACGAGCGTGAGGTGGACGTCCCGGCCGACTGGGCCGGGCGGCGGATCGTGCTCCAGGTCGGGGCCGCCGAGAGCGTGCTGCTCGTGCACGTGGACGGGCGGCCCGTCGGCATCTCCAAGGACTCCCACCTGGCCGCCGAGTTCGACCTCTCGGAGGTCGTACGCCCCGGCGAGCGGGCCACCGTACGGCTGACCGTGGTCAAGTGGTCGGACTCCTCGCACATCGAGGACCAGGACCAGTGGTGGCACGGGGGCATCACGCGCTCGGTGCTGCTGTACGCGACCGATCCGCTGTATCTCGCGGACGTGACCGTGCGGGCGCGCTACGACGGCGATCTGCGGGTCGACTGCCGGGTGCGGGACACGGGCGGCGCACTGCCCGCCGGGTGGTACGTCAGCGGCGCTCTCGACGGTCAACTCCTCACCCAGGACGAGGAGTTCGACCGGTTCAACACCGAGGACGACCGGGTCTCCGACTTCCTCGGCGAGGCCCGCATGCGCGCCACGGTCCCCGAGGTCCGCACCTGGAACGCCGAGACGCCCGAGCTGTACGGCCTGACGGTCCGGCTGCACCGCGCCGACGGAACGGTCGCCGACTCGTCGTACCGGCGCATCGGATTCCGTGACGTGGAGATCGTCGGGCGGGACCTGCTCGTCAACGGCGAGCGCGTGTTCATCCGGGGCGTCAACCGGCACGACTTCCATCCGCTGACCGGCCGCACGGTGTCGTACGACGACATGCGCGCGGACCTCGTGCTGCTCAAGCGGTTCGGCTTCAACGCGATCCGCACCTCGCACTACCCGAACGACCCGGCGCTCTACGACCTCGCCGACGAGCTGGGCTTCTACGTCGTCGACGAGGCCGACATCGAGTCGCACGACCACGCCCACGAGATCGCGGACGACCCGCGCTATCTGAACGCGTTCGTGGACCGGGTGTCGCGGATGGTGCTGCGGGACAAGAACCACCCCTCGGTGATCATCTGGTCGCTCGGCAACGAGTCCGACTACGGCGCGAACCACGACGCGGCGGCCGGCTGGGTCCGGCGCCACGACCCGACTAGACCGGTCCAATACGAGGGCGCGGCCAAGCGCGGCTGGGCCGACCCGGGCCTCGCCTCGGACATCGCGTGTCCGATGTACGCGTCGCTGGAGGACTGTGTCGCCCATGCGCTGTCCGGTGAGCAGACAAAGCCGTTGATCCAGTGCGAGTACTCCCATGCGATGGGCAACAGCAACGGAACCCTCGCGGACCACTGGGCTGCCATCGAGTCAACCCCGGGTCTTCAGGGCGGCTTCATCTGGGAGTTCTGGGACCACGGAATCCTGCAGCGTGTGAGCGACGGAAGACCCACCGGCCGCGCGGGCGCCGGACTGTATGACAACGGTGTCGCCGCGCCCGGTCACCGCTGGGCGTACGGCGGTGACTTCGGCGAGTCGATCCACGACGGCGCGTTCATCGCGGACGGTGTGGTGTTTCCCGACCGTACGCCCAAGCCGGTGATGTTCGAGCACCGGGAGATCGCGGCGCCGGTGCGCATCGAGTGCTTCCGGCACGAGGGCATCGTCCTCGGCAACCACCAGCACTTCCGCGGCCTCGAATGGCTGTCCGGTACTTGGGAGTTGGCCCTCGCGGACGGCCGCACGCTGACCGCTCCGGCCGAACTGCCCGCCCTGTGCCCGGGTGAGACGGTGGCCGTACCGCTGCCGTTCGAGCTGCCGGAGGACGGCGGCGAGGCCTGGCTGACGCTGCGGGTGACGACGGCCGAGGACGAGGCGTGGGCACCGCGCGGCACGGACGTGTGCGCGCCCCAGGTACGGCTGCGGGCGGCAACTCCCGTGACACCGCCGGTGGTTGGCGGTGGCCGGGTCGAGGTCGACGGTGAGGGCCTGCTGCGCCACCCGCTGTTGACGGTCGCCCCGACGCTGTCCCTGTGGCGGGCGCCCACCGACAACGACGAGTTGGGCGGCATGGCGGCGCGCTGGCGGACCTGGGGGCTCGACTCGCTGGTCCGCAAGGTCGTTTCAGTACGGTGTGACGGTGACCGGGTGACGACGGTCGCCGAGTACGCCGGGGCCCCGGGTGTGGTCCGGCACTGTCAGGTGTTCACGCCGGTCGAGGGCGGGGTCCGGGTCGAGGAGTCGGCGGAGTTGCCCGAGGAGTTCGACGACGTGGCCCGGGTGGGCACCGTGTTCGAGACGGTGCCGGGGCTCGATCTGCTGGAGTGGTTCGGCCGGGGTCCCTGGGAGTCGTACCCCGACCGCAGCACGGGCGCGCCCGTGGGCCACCACTCGGTCCCCGTCGACGAGTTGTTCACTCCGTACCTGCGGCCGCAGGAGAGCGGCGGCCGGCACGGGGTACGGCGGTTCACGCTGTCGGCACCGGACGCCACCGGTCTCGCGGTCGATCTCGACGAGCCCCGCCAGGTCTCGGTGACCCGCCATCGTGCCGCGGACCTGACCGCCGTACGGCATCACGACGAACTGGTGCCGCGCGCTTCCTGCGTGGTGCAACTCGACGCGGCTCACCGGGGGTTGGGCACGGCTTCGTGCGGGCCCGACACGTCACCGAAGTATCTCGTCACACCGGGTGTCCATCGCTGGAGCTGGACCCTGCGCGTTCTCTGAACTCCCCAGTTCTCAGCAGCTTTCACGAGCACTCACCCTGTACGGAGCACACGTGTGCACTTCGCATGAGCACGACTATGAGCACGATCAGTGCGAGACGGCCCAGGCCGGCGCCGGACGGCGCAGTTTCCTCCGCGCGACGGCCCTGCTCGGCGCCGCCGCAACGGCCGGCGTCGCGCTGCCGACCACCGCTGAAGCGGCCCCGGCGACGGCGAGTTGGCGGCCCGACACCGACAGTCGGCGCTTCACGTTCGCCGTGATGCCGGACACCCAGTACCTCTTCGACGGGCCGAGCATCGACAAGGCGCCGATCGAGGCCTCGCTGCGCTATCTCCTGGAGCACGGCAAGGACGAGAACATCGTCTTCCTGTCCCACCTGGGCGACCTGACGCAGAACGGGGCCAAGCCCGAATTCGCGGCGATCGGGGAGGCGTTCGGGCTGCTGGACCGGCGGGGTGTCGGCTACAGCGTGCTGGCGGGCAACCACGACATCAAGTCGTCGACGGACGACCAGCGCGGCTCGTCGCCCTACCTGGACACATTCGGCCCGCAGCATTTCACGTCCAAGTCCACGTTCGGCGGCGCTTCTTGGGACGGCTACAACACGTATCACGTGTTCAAGGCGGCCGGGCGGGAGTGGCTTGTGCTGGCGCTGGACTGGCGGCTGTCGGCGAAGGGCTACGCCTGGGCGAAGGACGTCATCGCGCGGCATCCGAAGACGCCGGTCATCCTCACCACGCACGAACTGGTCGTGGACGACGACACGTTGTCGGACTACGGGCAGCAGTTGTGGGACCAGCTGATCGCGGACCACGACCAGATCTTCCTGACCCTGAACGGCCACTACTGGCCGGCTCGCCGGGCGACGCGCAAGAACGCGGCCGGCAACGACGTGCACCTGCATCTGACGAACTATCAGAACCGCTACTTCGGCGGCGCGGCGATGATCCGCCTCTACCACTTCGACCTGGACCGCGATGTCATCGACGTGGAGACGGTGTCGCCGTGGATCCTGGGCCGGGCCGCGAAGGGCCTCAACGAGCTGGAGCGGCAGGAGATCGAACTCAGCGGCGACGCCGACCGGTTCTCCGTCGACATCGACTTCAAGGACCGCTTCGCGGGCTTCGACCCGGTGCCGGTCCGCGCGGCGCGCCCCGCGTCGAGGATGCTGCTCCCGGGCACGGCGGCCTACTGGCGTTTCGAGTCACCCGTCTCCGGCACCGTCCGTGACCTGTCCGGCCGCGGCAACGACCTCACCGTGGTCTCCGTGAACGGCGGCACCCTCGGCTGGTCGGCCGACCACCACCCGGACCAACCGGGCCACGGCAGCCTGGAGTTCACGGGCTACAAGTCCCCGCTGAAGGGCGCCTACCTGCGGACCGTCGACGGTGCGCCGCTCAACTCGGCGACGTTCAGGGACGGTTACACCATCGAGGCGTTCTACTGGCTGCCCGCCGACTGGAACGCCTCGCACAACGCCTGGGCCGGTCTGGTCAGCCGTACCGGCCGCAACGGCTCCGTCGGCACGGTGACGGACGACCCCGACGAGCCGCTCGCCACCCTGTCCCTGTCCGACGGGCCGGGCCCGCAGTGGGCCGTACACCCCCTGAACCAGCAGCAGTTGGCCACCAACTGGGGTGACGAGACCGACCCCGAGATCTGGTGGCACCTCGCCGTCGTCAACGACGGACGGCACACCACAATGTACGTCCAGGGCTGCCCCGTGGCCCGCAACCCGCACGCCCCCGCGATCGGCATCGCATCCTCCGGACAGCCGTGGCTGCTCGGCGGATACGAGTACGCGGACAAGATCGACCAGATCCTGCACGGCCGCCTCGGCGACGTCCGGATCGTCTCCCGGGCGCTGCCCGTCTCCTCATTCATGACCCACTGAGTTCATGAGCCACTGACAGCCCTGCAGAGGACTTCCAACCATCATGGCCGAGCAACAGCTGCCCACCTGGGCCGATCCGTCCATCTCCCCCTCCGCCCTCGACGCGCAGGGCGTATCCCGACGCCAACTCCTGCGCCGCGCGGGCCTGTTCGGTGCCGCGTTCACCCTCGCTGCGGGTCCGCTCGCCACGTCCGCGTCGGCGGCGGGCCGGGGCTACGGCGGTAACGACCCGCGCCTCGCCTACCTCGTCGGGGACCACCACGTGCACTCCGTGTACAGCCACGACGCCAAGTACACGTTCTCCCAGCAGGCCAAGGCCGCCGCGCAGTACGGCCTCGACTGGATGGTGTTCAACGAGCACTCCAACTTCGGACACGCCTCCTACGGCGCCGAGTTGGAGCACGCCGAGATCCTCAAGGCCCGCGCCGAGAACCCCCGCCAGCTGATCTTCCAGGGCCTGGAGTGGTACATCCCGGCCGCCGAGCACTGCACGGTGTTCGCCGCTCCGGGCCGCCACGAGGTGGACCTGCTCACGCAGTTCGAGCTGGCCTACGACGGCAAGCTGCTGGGCTACACCGAGGGCTCGGCCGGCGCCACGGACACCGCCCGCAACGAGGCCCACGCCGTGAAGGCCATCAAGTGGCTGGCCGAGCAACGCCGTTCGGGCTATGTCGACGACGTTCTCGTCCTCGCCAACCACCCGCTGCGCCTCGGCATCGACTCCCCGCACGAGATGCGCGCCTGGCGGGACGCGGCCCCCGAGATCATGATCGGCATGGAGGGCGCACCCGGCGCCCAGGGCGCGGCCCTCCCCGGCTGGCGCGGCGCCACGTCGATCCGCGGCGAGTACGAGAACAAGCCGTCGGCACAGTCCTGGGCCGGGTATCCGGCGGACGCGTATGTGACGTACGGCGGCTTCGACTGGGCGACGGCGACCGTCGGCGGGCTGTGGGACTCGATGCTGGCCGAGGGCCGGCTGTTCTCGATCACCACCAACTCCGACAACCACCGTACGGTCTACGACACTTGGGCCAACGGCACCTGGCCCGACGGGCAGAACTTCGACAACACCGGCAAGCTGCCCGACCCGGTGCAGACCGACACCCCGCAGCCCGGCAGCGACTTCTGGCCCGGCGAGTTCAGCCGCACCCATGTGGGCGTGACCCGATACGGCTACGGCGCGGTGATGGCGGGGATGCGCGCGGGCCGGGTCTGGGTCGACCACGGGCATCTGCTGGACGGGCTCGACGTACGTCTGAAGCGGGACTGCGACCACGGCCAGGGCGTCACCCTGGGCGGCCGGCTGCGGGTCCGCAAGGGCGACCGGCTCACGCTGAACATCACCGTGACGACCGCCTCTCGGCCCAACGCCCAGGGAATCCTGCCCGAGTTGGCGCACGTGGACGTGATCCGGGGCGCGGTGCGCGGTGCGGTGTCCGACCGGGACGTGTGGCGGGCGCCGGACACGAAGGTCGTACGTACGGCGGACGTCAGCGGCCGCAAGGGGACGTACACGTTGCGCATCCCGGTGACCGCCGGCGACGAGTCCTTCTATCTGCGACTGCGCGGCAGCGACGGCAAGCGACACGGCACGGGCTACCTCGGCGCCTCGGTCGACCCGCACGGCCCGATCCCCCACGAGCCCGGAAACGGTGACCCGTGGGCCGACACATGGTTCTATTCCAACCCCATCTTCGTCGACCTGGCAGGTATCTGATGAAGCGTCAACTCACTGTCCTCTCTGCCTTATTGGGCGCCCTCACGCTCGGCGTGAGCACCTCCTCGGCCGCCGCCTCCACCACCTGGGTGGAGACCGGCACGGCGTACACCGACAGCCTCGGCGGCGGTGAGGGCGTCGCCAGTCAGGCGGACGGCTCGCTGCTGTACCGCGGGCTGGCGTCCATCCCGCTGGATCTGCGCGCCCAGGGCTGGAACCACATCGGTGACCCGGACATCGCGAACGGCTACGTCTTCGACGCCTACCAGGCGGCCGACACGGGCACATCCAAGATGTTCGCGGTCACCACGCCGTCCGGGACGCGCTACACGTACGTCCACCCGCTCGACTCGGGCGAGAAGATCAACAACTCGTTCGACGCGATCTCGCCGGACACGCAGTGGATGGTGTCGGGCGAGTGGGGCGACCAGTCCAGACTCCAGGTCTTCCCCACTCCCCTGCTCAACCCGTCGACTCCGGCGACGGGCGGGACGCTGGCGCAGGCCGGGCAGATCACCCTGGACAAGACGGTGAACGACATCCAGGGCTGCGACTTCGTGACGGACACCCGCCTGGTGTGCGTCTCGGACGACGCGTCGGGGACCAAGTTCCCCGAGATCCGCCCGCTCCTCCAGGTCGACCTGCCGCACAAGCTGGACGGCCAGCCGATCACCGGCACGGTCACGAGCCTGTTCGCGCTGCCCCAACGCAGCATCTGCACGGGCACGTTCGAGGCCGAGGGCGTCGACTACGACGTGAACAGCGGGACGTTGCGCGCCGAGGTCGTCCAGCCGGGCGTGTGCGTGGTCTCGACCAGCGTCTACTCGTACAAACGGCAGTAGACAAACGACGGTCGGCAGTCGGTCGTAGACAGACGGCAGTAGCCGCCGGTCAGGCGTAGAACCGCGAGAGACTCTGCAGGACGGCGGCGGGCTTCGGCCCGCCGTCGATCTCTATCGTCCCGTCGACGGCGATCTGCACCCCGCCCGGCACGTCCTCGACCGACGCGAGCTTCGCGACCAGCCGGATGCGCGAGCCGACCTTCACCGGCGCCGGGAAACGCACCTTGTTCAGGCCGTAGTTGACCTTCGTCGACACGCCCTCGACGTCCAACAACTCGGTGAAGAGCGGGATGAAGAGGGAGAGGGTCAGATAACCGTGCGCGATGGGCGCGCCGAAGGGGCCTGCCGCCGCCTTCTCCGGGTCGACGTGGATCCACTGGTGATCGCCCGTCGCATCGGCGAAGGTGTTGATGCGTTCCTGGGTGACCTCGATCCACTCGCTGGTGCCGAGGTCGCTGCCCGCGAGCTTCTTGAGTTCGTCGAGGCCGTTGACGGTGATGCCCATATCGCTTTCCCTACTTAAGAGTTGATGCCGAAGCGCTTGCGCACCCGGGACTTGAGGAGCTTTCCGGAGGCGGTGCGCGGGAGTTCGTCCGCGACCACCATCGACTTGGGGATCTTGTACTTGGCGAGGCGACCGGCAAGCGAGGCGAGTACCTCGTCGGGGTCCAACGAGGCACCTTCGCGCGGCACGACGACCGCTCGCGGCACCTCGCCCCATTTGTCGTCGGCGACGCCGATGACCGCGCACTCGACGATGTCAGGGTGGGCGAGGAGCAGGTCCTCGATCTCGGCGGGATAGATGTTCTCCCCACCCGAGATGATCATGTCCTTCATACGGTCGACGATGTACACGTACCCGTCCTCGTCGGTCCGTGCCGCGTCCCCGCTGCGGAACCAGCCGTCGGCGAAGACCGCGGCCGTCTCCTCGGGCAACCCCCAGTAACCGGGCATGACATGGGGCCCGCGCACCACGACCTCGCCGGTCTCGCCGACGTCGGCGGGGGTGAGGTCGGGCCGTACGACCCGTACGTCGCTGAAGAAGTGCGGTACGCCCGCCGAGCCCGCCTTGCTCACCGCGTGTTCGGCGTCCAGGAACAGGGTCCCGGGCGCGGCCTCCGTCATGCCGTAGCCCTGGAGGAAGGTCAGCCCGCGCTCCTGGTAGGCGGCGATGAGCGGTGACGGGACCGGGGAGCCGCCGCAGGTGAGGATGCGCAGCGAGGACAGGTCGGCGTCGGCCCAGCGGGGGTGCCGGGCCAGCTGGTCGAACATCGTCGGCACCCCGAACATGAAGGTGATCCGGTGCTGTTCGATCAGGTCGAAGGTGGCGGCCGGGTCGAAGGCCTCGACCAGGACGCAGGTACCGCCCTTGAGCAGCACCGGCAGAGTGAGCATGTTGAGGCCGGCCGTGTGGAACAACGGGGCGGAGACCAGGGCGCGTTCGTCGGCGATCAGGTCGGTGTCGACGAGCACGTTGATGGCGTTCCAGGCCAGGTTGCCGTGGGTGAGCATGGCGCCCTTGGGGCGGCCGGTCGTGCCCGAGGTGTACATGATGATGCAGGTGTCGTCGGCCGTGACGGGCTCGTCGATCGGTTCCTCGGAGGCCGCGGCGAGCAACTCCTCGTATTCCGGGCCGACTTCGAGGTACGTACGTACGTCGGTGCTGCCCGGGAGTCCGGCGACGAGGCCGGCGTGTGTCGGGCCGTAGACGAGGATCTTGGCGCCGGAGTCGGCGAGTTGGTGGGCGATCTCGGGGCCGACGAGGCGGGTGTTGAGGGGGACGAAGACCGCGCCGAGGATGCCGGCCGCGAACAGGGCCTCCAGGTAGGAGGGGTGGTTGGGGCCGAGGTAGGCGATGCGGTCGCCACGGCGGACGCCTCGGGCGCGCAGGGCGTGGGCGAGGCGGGTGGTTCGTGTATGCAATGTGCCGTAGTCCATCGACGAACCGCTGCCGACCGTAGACAATCCGCCGTGGACCAATGCCGTGCGGTGCGGGGTCTTGCGGGCCCGGCGTGCGGGCCACGACCCCAGTCCCTCGTTGCGCATCCGGTGTCCCTTACGTCAGTCCGAGCAGGCGGGCGGCGTTCTCCTTGAGGATCTTGGGCTTGACCTCGTCCTTGATCGGCAGCTTCTCGAAGTCGGCGAGCCAGCGGTCCGGGGTGAGGACGGGGTAGTCGGAGCCGAAGAGGACCTTGTCCTTGAGCAGGGTGTTGGCGTACTGCACCAGCTGCGGCGGGAAGTACTTCGGCGACCAGCCGGACAGGTCGATGTGCACGCCCGGCTTGTGCGTGGCGACGGCGAGGGCCTCGTCCTGCCAGGGGAAGGACGGGTGCGCCAGGATGATCTTGAGGTGCGGGAAGTCGGCGGCGACGTCGTCCACGTGCAGGGGGTTGGAGTACTTGAGGCGGATCCCGCCGCCTCCCGGTACGCCCGCGCCGATGCCCGTCTGACCCGTGTGGAAGAGGGCGATCGTGCCCGTCTCCTCGATGACCTCGTACAGGTCGTAGGCGACGGCCCGGTCGTTGGGGAAGAAGCCCTGGATGTTGGGGTGGAACTTGAAGCCCTTGACCCCGTACTCCTCGACCAGGCGCCGCGCCTGCTTCACGCCCGCCTTACCCCGGAACGGGTCGATGGACGCAAAGGGGATCAGCACGTCCGCGTTGGCGGCGGCGGCCTCGGCGACCTCCTCGTTCGGGACGGGCTCGGTGCCCGTCGCGGACTCGGCGTCGACGGTGAAGATCACGGCGGCCATCTTCCGCTCGCGGTAGTACGCGGCGGTCTCCTCCAGGGTCGGCTTCCGCTTGCCCTCGACCTTGAAGTAGGCGGAGGAGGCGTCGTGCAGGTCGTCGTCCAGGGAGGAGTGCCCCTTGGAGGACACCTCCGCGTGGGTGTGGACGTCGATCGCGACGAGTTCACTCAGGTCCATCACGCCTCCGGCAGCTTCGGTGCGGGGATGCCGACCGACTGGAGTTCGGCGCCGACCGAGGTGGGGAAGGCGTCGGCCAGGGTGTCAGGGGTCCAGCCGCCATCGGCGTAGGCCGCGCTGATCTCCTGGGGGTGGGACCAGAGTGCCACCTTGTCGCCGCCGATGCCGATGGCCTGGCCGGTGATGCCGCGCGCGGCCTCGGAGGCGAGGAAGGGGACGAGGGCGGCGCAGTCCTCGGGGGTGCCGAAGCCCTCGCCCTTGCGGAGGAAGTCGGGCAGCGGGGCGCCGTTCTTCATGGCCTCGATGTACGGGGCGAACGCGGGGATCGTCTCGGTCATCGCGGTCGCGGCGACCGGCACGATCGCGTTGACGGTGATGCCCGCGCGGCCCAGCTCCATCGACCAGGTGCGGGCGAAGGCGGCGATGCCCGCCTTGGCGGCCGAGTAGTTCGTCTGGCCGAAGTTGCCGCGCTGGCCGGCCGGTGAGCCGACCAGGACGAGGCTGCCGCCCTCGCCCTGCTCGCGCATCCGTACGGCGGCGGCGCGGGCGCAGGTGAAGGTGCCCTTGAGGTGGGTGGTGATCACCGCGTCGAAGTCCTCGTCGGTCATCTTCCAGAGCACCTTGTCGCGCAGGATGCCCGCGTTGGTGACCAGGATGTCGAGCCGTCCGAACTCCTCGACGGCACGGTTCACCAGCCGCTCGGCGGCCTCCGTCGTGCCGACCGGGACCACCTCGGCGACGGCGGTGCCGCCCGCTTCGGTGATCGACTTCACGGCCTGCTCGGCCACCGTCTCGTCGATGTCGTTGACGACCACGGACGCGCCGTGGGCGGCCAGGGCGTGCGCGTAGGCGAGGCCGAGGCCCCGGCCACTGCCGGTGACGACGGCGACCTTGCCGGTCAGATCGATGCTGGGCACGAGCGGGTCCCTTCACAAGGCGATACGGCTGCGAAGCCCACCGGGACGCGAAGACGAGCGGCACCGGTGCTGCTACGAGATCGAAGCTAAGAGCAATAATTGTTGACGTCAATAGTTGTTGCCGATGGACCATGTGCGTCAGACTGGCCCGGAACCACCGCAGGCCCCGCCCGGGGCCTCGACCCAGGGAGCCCGCCATCGCCCGCCAGCAGCACGCCGCGAACCCCCCGATCGACGCGCACGAGCCGTGGATGCGCGGGCTGCACGCGGACACCGGTTACCTCCTGTACCGGCTGGGCCTGCGCTCCGGCCAGCTCTTCAACACGTTCCTCCAGGAGTCGGGCCTGCGCCTGCGCCACTACGCGCTGCTCCGCTTCCTGGCCACGTCCGAGGGCGCCCTCCAGCGCGAGCTGAGCACGCACCTCGGCTACGACCCGAGCGCGATCGTCGGCCTCGTCGACGACCTGGAGAAGCTGGGATTCGCCGAGCGTCGCCCTTCCCCCGACGACCGTCGCAGCCGCATCGTGGTCCTGACCGAGAACGGCCGCGGCTTCCTGCGCGACACCGACGAGGCCGGCCTGCGGGTCACGAACGAACTGCTGGGCCCGCTCGACGCCACCGAGCGGGAGACCCTGCACACGCTGTTGCAGCGGGTCGCCGAGGACGGACTCGCCTGACCCTGGACGGAGGAGGCCCGGCCATGACCACCACCCGGTCCGCGACGACCACCGGGTCCGCGCCCACCACGCGGTCCGCGGCGATCCCCCGGTCGGCCGCGCCCGCGACGCGGTCCGCGCCCGACCGGCTGCTCGCCGTGCTCGCCGCCTTCGACCACGAGCACACGGCCCTGTGCCTGTCCGACATCAGCCGCCGGGCCGGCCTCACCCTGACCACCACGCACCGGCTCACGGGCGCCCTCACCGAGTGGGGAGCGCTGGAGCGGGACGCGTCGGGCGTCTACCACGTCGGCCTACGGCTGTGGGAGATCGCGACCCTCGCACCCCGCGGCCTCGCCCTGCGCCAGCTGGCCCTGCCGTTCCTGGAGGACCTGTACGAATCGACGCACGAGAACGTGCAGTTGGCGGTGCGGGACGGCACGGAGGTCGTCTACACCGAGTGGATCTCGGGCCGTTCGGCGGTCGGTGTGCACATCCGGGTGGGCGCGCGCTGGCCGCTGCACGCCACGGGGGTGGGGCTCGCCCTGCTGGCACACGGCGACCCGGACCTCCAGGAGGCCTACTGCGCAGGGCAGTTGGCGTCGTTCACGCCGTACACCATCACCGATCCGGTACGGCTGCGGCGAGTGCTGGCCGAAGTGCGGCACACCGGCGTCGCGGTGAGCAGCCGTCAGATCACGGACGACGCGCTGTCGGTGGCCGCTCCGGTGTACGGGCCCGGCGGTGCGGTGGCGGCCGCGGTGTCGGTCGTGGTGCCCCAAGTGGACGCCCAGGTACCGGCGTTGGTCCCGGCCGTGCGGCTGGCGGCGCGCGGGATCTCGCGGGCGCTGGGGTGGCGGCCGGAGCAGTGACGACCGCTCGGTCACCGCTCGGATATCCCTCTCACCGGTGAGGTCGGGCCGGTGGTCGCCTCGCGATACTGGAACGGTCCATGCCCGAGGAGCCGCTCATGTCCGTATCGCACTGGTTCACGCCGGTCGTCGCCCGGCTCAGGACGGCCAATCCGTACGCCGTCGACTCGGCACTCGCCGCGCTCGTCCTGTTCGCGGTGTCATTGCAATGGCTCTTCCCCGACGAGGGCGGCGATCCGCTCAGTTGGCAGGGCTGGCTGCTCGGGGCCGGTACGGCGGTCCCGCTGGTCTGGCGGCGCAGGGCACCGTTCGCGACGGCGTGGGTGGTATCGGCGGCCACGCCCGCGATGGCGGTCTACCACGCGCCACCACCGGACGTGATGTACGGCGGACTCGTGGCCGTCTACACCGTCGCGGCCCGGTGCCTCCCCTGGCAGCGACGTCTGATGCTCGCGGGCTGGCTGGTCGGCGTGTCCGTGGTCATGCAGCACAAGGAGCACGCCCAGCCCTTCGAGTACGCCTTCCACCTGCTGAGCCTGCTCTGCGCCTACGGCTTCGGAACCCTTGGACGGGTCCAACGCGCCTACACCGCCGCCCTGGAGGACCGCGCCCGGCGTCTGGAACGGGAGCGCGCCGCCGACACCGCGCGGGCCATGGTCCAGGAACGGGCCCGCATCGCCAGGGACATGCACGACATCCTGGCCCACGCGGTGAGCCTGATGGTGGTGCAGGCGGAGGCCGGGCCGGTGGTCGTGCGCAGCGATCCCGAGCGGGCCGAGGCCGCGTTCGACGCCATCGCGGGGGCCGGACGCGACGCGATGACGCAGCTGCGGCGCATCCTCGGGGTGCTCAAGGAGGAACAGCGGGCGGGCAGTTCGGGACACCGGCCGCAGCCGGGCGTCGGCGCCCTGCCCGGTCTGCTGCGCCAGGTCGCCGAATCCACGGGCCTGCGCGTCGAGTTGGGGACGAGCGGGGAGCCGCGCCCGCTGCCGCCCGACACCGAGGTCGCTGTCTACCGGGTGGTCCAGGAGGCCCTCACCAACACGGTGAAGCACGCGCACGCCTCGTCCGCCACCGTCGAACTCGACTGGACGGAGACCGAGTTGGCGCTGACGGTGACGGACGACGGAAGAGGCCCGGCGGGCCCGGCAGGCACCGTCGGCGGGCACGGGCTGATCGGCCTGCGGGAACGGGCGACCGCCTGCGGGGGCTCGGCGGAGACCGGCCGCGGACCCGACGGCGGCTTCCGGGTCGTCGTGCGCCTGCCTGTCGCGACGGACCGGCAGGCGGCCCTGGGATGAGCATCCGGGTGGTGGTGGCCGACGACCAGGAGCTGGTCCGCAGCGGGTTCAGCATGATCCTGGAGGCCCAGCGGGACATCGAGGTCGTCGCGGAGGCCGGGGACGGTGCCGAGGCGGTCGCCGCGGTGCGCCGGCACGCGCCCGACGTCCTGCTGCTCGACATCCGCATGCCGGTCATGGACGGTCTGGAGGCGGCCCGTCAGGTGTGTGCGCAGTCCAGCTGCAAGGTCGTCATGCTGACCACGTTCGACCTCGACGAGTACGTGTACGAGGCGCTGTACGCGGGCGCCAGCGGTTTCCTCCTCAAGGACGTGCGCCGGGACGACCTCGTGCACGCCGTACGCGTGGTCGCGGCCGGCGACTCGCTGCTCGCGCCGACGGTGACCCGGCGGCTGGTCGCGGACATCGTGCGCCGGCGCCGCGAGGAGGCCGCCTCCGAGGTCACGCCCCAGCGTCTGGAGCTCCTCACCGCGCGCGAGGAGGAGACCCTTCGGCTGCTGGCCCGCGGTCTGTCCAACGCCGAGATCGCGACGACCCTGTTCGTCAGCGAGCACACCGTGAAGACCCATGTCAGCAATGTGCTGGGCAAGTTGGGGCTGCGGGACCGGGTGCAGGCGGTGATCTGCGCGTACGAGACGGGGCTGGTGACGCCGGGGGCGCCCTAGGGCCGGGGCGCTTGCGGTGTGATGCCCAAGGACCGGGTGAGCTGGGCCAGTTCTTCGCGGAAGAGCTTCTCCGGGCTGACGGCCTGGGTCTGGAGGTGGCCGTAGATCTCCAGTGACACCAGGCCGTGCAGGTGGCTCCAGATACGCAGGGCAAGGGCCACGGCGGCCGGGGGCAGGTCGGGGAAGGCCGGGCGGACCTTGTCCAGCAGACCGGGGTCGAAGTCGGACCACTCGAAGTCACCGTCCGCGTAACGGAGTTCGGCGTGCGGCCAGGCCGTGGCCGCGAGTGCGGTGATGCCGGTGCAGACACGGCGGGCGGCTTCCGGAGCGGCGCCACCCTCGGGCGGGCGGTAGCCGGGGACGGGGTCGCCGTAGATGAGGCGGAAGCCCTCGGGGTTGGCCAGCGCCCAGTTCCTGAAGGCGTGGGCCCATGCCTGGATCCGGGCGGCCGGGTCCTGGGCGGGGGTGGCGTCCCAAGCGGCGTCCACGGTGTCGGCGAGCGAGGTGTAGACGTTGTTGATCAGCGTGGTGACCAGGTCGTCGCGGGTGGCGAAGTAGCCGTAGATGGCGTTGGCCGTCATGCCCATCTCGCGCGCGATGGCCCGCAGCGTGATCGCGTCCGGTCCGCCCGAGGCCATCAACTCCAGCGCGACCTTCTTGATCTCCGCGGTCGTCTCGGCCCTCAGCCGCTCGCGGCGCCCCTTGGTGCTTCCCACGCGTTCCATGACCGCCGACTCTACAGCGTCACAATATTGTGTGCCGTATTAAAACTGCACGCCGTATAGTCTCCGCATGCCGTGAAGGCAGTCGGCAGGAGTCAGCGGTAGACGGCTGTACGAGCAAACCACCCAGGGAGAGCCATGCACATCGGAGTCATCGGGGCCACGGGCGGCATCGGCAGTCGCGTCGTCACCGAGGCCCTCGACCGGGGGCATCACGTCACGGCCTTCAGCCGCGACGCCACGCGGATCGACGAGGACCGCGAGAACGTCGTCTGGAAGAGCGTCGACGTCCTCGACGCCGACGCCGTCACCGCCGTCATCCCCGGCCTCGACGTGCTGATCAGCGGATTCCAGCCCGGCAACGCCGCCGAGGACATCGCCGACACCGTGGCCCGCTCGATCGCCGATCCCACGGTGTACGCCGCCGCGGCGAGGGCACTCCTGAAGGCGCTGGAGCGCTACCCGCGGACCCGGCTCCTCGTCATCGGCGGAGCGGGCAGCCTGGAGATCGAGCCCGGAGTCGTGCGGGCCGACTCCGACGAGCTCCTGCACGAGACCCTCGACGCGATCGGCCTGCCGAGGGAGTACGCCGCCGCGGTGCGCGGCCACCGCGACGCCCTGAACGTCCTGCGCACCTCCAACCGGCTATGGACGTATTTCAGCCCCGCGGAGGACATCGCACCCGGCGAACGTACGGGCCGGTTCCGTATCGGTGGCGACCAGCCGGTACTCGACGCGGACGGGCGCAGCCGTGTCTCCATGGAGGACGCCGCCGTCGCCCTTGTCGACGAGGCCGAACTGCCGCGCTTCGTCCAACGCCGTTTCACCATCGGCTACTGACCGACACCACCACCGACACGGACAGGGCGAGGCCGCGTCTGCCGGACGGCCCTGCATGTGCGCGCCATCGCTGTGTGTGTTGGGGGGACTCGGTGCCCTCAACTCCGTTAGCGGCAGGGCGGATTCCTCCCCCGCACGAGCGAGGAACGCCTCCGCCTCCCCCGTATGACCGAGCCCCCGAAACCCCCCGCCCCGGCGATCCGGCGACACCCCCTTCCGCACGAGCCTGGGAGGAATGTCATCCGATGACCCGCCGGGAGGGACCATGCTCTCCACACTCGCCCGGGCGGCTACCCGCCGCCCGCTGACCGTGATGCTCGTTTGGGTGCTCTTCCTGCTGCTCGGCTTCGGGCTCGGGACGGGCGTGTTCGGTCGGCTGTCCGACAACGTGCCCGAAGTCCCGGGCACCGAATCGGAGTTGGCCGCCCAGTATCTCGACCGTGTCGATCCGGCCGGTGAGACCGTCACCGGTGTCGTCGAGGGCGTCGCGGTCTCCGACCCTGCCCTGCGCGCCCAGGTTGAGCGGGCCGTGGCCGACGTGCGCCGCCTCGCCGGGATCGCCGCCGTACCGGACCCGTACACGACCCGCGGCCTCACCTCGCGGGACGGGCGGGCGCTGCTGATCCCCGTCACGCTCGACGGCGGCCTGGGCGACGACGCCGAGAAACACGCGGTGGACGCGGCGGCGGACCGGATCCGGCAGATCGACGCACCCCAAGTGCACGTCAGCGGCGGCCCGTTGCTGGGCCAACAGCTGGGCGAACGCGCCCAACAGGACGTGCAGCGCGCCGAGTTGATCTCCCTGCCGGTCGTACTGGCGCTGCTGCTCGTGGTGTTCGGCGGGCTGCGTGCCGCCGCGCTGCCGCTGGTGATCGCGGTGAGCGGGATCGCGGGGGCGTTCCTGGCGCTGTTCGGCTTCAGTCAGGTCACCGACATCTCCGTGTACGCGATCCAGGTGACCACGATGCTGGGGCTCGGACTCGCCGTGGACTACGCCCTGTTGATGCTGGTCCGCTTCCGCGAAGAGCGCCGGCACACGGAGGACGTGGTGGAGGCCGTGCATCGCACGGTGGCGCAGGCGGGCCGGACCGTGCTGTTCTCCGGACTCACGGTCGCCGTCAGCCTGACCGGTCTGCTGGTCTTCCCGAGCACGTTCCTGCGCAGCATGGGCCTGGCGGTGGCGGCCGTGGTCGTCGTCGACATGCTGGCCGCGCTCACTCTGCTCCCCGCCCTGCTCACCAGGTTCGGTGCCAGGATCGCCCCGGCACGCGGCACCCCGGAGGCCGAGGAGGGCCAGGTCTTCGCCCGCCTGGCCCGCTTCGCGGCGCGCCGCCGGATCACCGTCCTGGCCGTCGTCGTCCCGGCCCTGCTCGTCCTGGCACTGCCGGTCACCGGCCTGAAGATCGGCATCGGCGACGCCCAGCAACTCCCGAAGAGCTCCGAAGCACGGCAGTTGTACGACACGGTAGACGCGCACTTCCCGGCCGGGACCGGGGTCTCGCCGGTGACCGTCGTCCTCGAACCGGGCACCGACGCCGCGACCGCCGACCGTGTCCGCGCCCTCTCCCCCACCGCCACGTCCCGCGCCCTGCCCGACGGCGGCACGATCGTGTCCCTGCAGCCGTCCGGCAGCCCGGACGGCGAAGCGGCGACCGACCTCGTGCACAGGGTCCGCGAGACGCGGGGCGCTGGACCGGTCCAAGTCACCGGTACGGCAGCCCGGTTGGTCGACTTCCGCACGATGCTCGCCGACCGGGCCCCGTGGGCCGCCGCGACCGTCCTGGCCGGAATCTTCCTCCTCCTGTTCGCCTTCACCGGCTCGGTGCTGATCCCGCTGCGCACGATCGCGACGACGCTGCTCAGCCTGGGGGCCGCGCTCGGCGCCGTGGTGTGGGTCTTCCAGTACGGCCATCTCGCGGGCGCCCTCGGTGGCCAGGGGCTGGGCGCGTTGAGTCTGACCGCGCCGCCGCTGATCGTCGCCATCGCCTTCGGACTCGCCATGGACTACGAACTGTTCATCCTGGCCCGTATGCGCGAGGCCCGGCGCCGTACAGGCGACGACCGCGAGGCCGTGGTGACCGGCCTGCGCCGTTCGGGCCGCGTGGTCACCTGCGCCGCCCTGCTCCTGGCGGTCGTCTTCGGCGCCTTCATGACGGGCGGCTTCTCCCCCATCCTCCAGATCGGCCTCGGCCTCACGCTCGCGGTGCTGATCGACGCAACTGTCGTACGGATGCTGCTCGTTCCGGCGACCATGGCGCTGCTCGGGCGTCGGGCTTGGTGGGCGCCGAAGCCGTTGCGCCGGGCGCACGACAGGTTCGGGGTGCGTGAAGAGGCTTCCTCGGAGCGGGAGTTGGCGAGCCGGTGACGCAACTACTTGTTCTCACCGGGCTTTCCGACGTGGTCGCCGTCGCCGGAGGTGCCGTCCCCGGGTTTGGCCGAGGCGGTGGAGCCGGCGGCGGGCGGCATGTGGTCGCCGCCGTCTCCGGACTTGCCGGTCGCGCCGGAGGCGTTGAGCTGGAAGGCGAGGAGAAACGCGGCCACGGCGAGGGTGGCGGTGAACCAGAGGGTGATGCGTCGCACGGTGTGCTCCTGTCTGACGGGGTGGGGGCTGCTGGGGCGACGGGGGCCGCTGGAGGGCTGCTACCAGGCGAACTCTTCGGTATGGATGCTGTCGCGGTGCGCTCCGGCGCCGCGTGCGGCCTTGCGGACGGCGGTGATCCAGGCGGGCGGACCGCAGACGTAGACGTCCCGTTGGGCGATGTCGGGGACGAGGTTCCTGAGGGCCTGGGCGTCGTTGTCGAGGCGGGCGGAGCCGGTGGCCCGGCCGGGAGTGTTGGCGAAGTGGGCGGGAGCTGCGGCCTGCCGGGCGGGGTGGACCGGTCCATCGGACTGCCAGGGCGTGCCGTCGTGGTGCGCTGAACCGGCCGCCTGCCATGACCTGTCGGCGCGGCGCGGGCCCGGGAGGAGAATCAGCTCGACGCCGCGGTGGGTGGCGATTTCGCGGAGTTCGTCGGCGAACACGGCGTGCTCGTCGGCGCCGTAGCGATAGATGAGGGTGGCCTCGCCGGGGGCGTAGGGGGTGTCCTCGATCAGGGCGCGCATGGGGGTGATGCCGATTCCGGCGGCCATGAGGAGCATGCCGGGCCGGGTGCGGTGGCGGGCGGTGAGGGTGCCGTAGGGGCCCTCGATCAGGGCGCGGGTGCCGGGGGTGAGGCGGGCGGCGCGTTCGCTGCCGTCGCCCGCGGCCTTGATGGTGATGCGCAGCCGGTCGGGGGTGGGGGCGGCGGAGAGGGTGTAGGGGTTGCCGCGGGACCAGCCGGGGCCGTCGAGGAAGCGCCAGACGAAGAACTGGCCGGAGGCGGTTCGCATCCGGTCCAGGCGATGCCCCGTAAGCGTGACCGAGACCATACCGGGCGCTTCGGTGACCACGGACTTCACGCGCAGGCGGTGCCGGAAGGAGCGCCAGGCGGGCAGGGCCACGCGGTAGAGGAGCGTGGCGGCGAACGCGAAGCCGTACAGGCACCACCAGTAGACGCGGGTCCAGGTCTCGTGGAAGTCGGCGCCGTCGGTGAAGGTGTGCGGGAAGGTGGCCGCGATGCCGGCGTAGGAGTACAGGTGCAGCAGGTGCCAGGACTCGTAGCGCAGCCGGCGGCGGGCCGCCCGGACCGAGGTGACCACGACCATGATCAGCAGGAGCGTCCCCACGGTGGCGAACAGCATCCATGAGTCGGTGACGAACAGGCTCAGGAGTGCGTCCGGTATCGCCGTGGGTTCGCGAGTGGACCGTTCCACGGCGAACAGGGTGACATGGGCCGTCATCAGCCAGAACGAGGCGAAGCCGATCAGGCGGTGGCGGCGGGTGAGCAGGTCGTGGCCCCAGGAACGTTCCACCCAGGGGATCCGGGCGAGGAGGACGACCTGGAGGATCATCAGGTCGGAGGCCAGCAGGCCGGCGAGCAGGCCGAGGGAGCCGGTCGCCCGGTCGGAGCTGGTGAGGGAGACCGGGCCGCCCTGGTTCATCACCCACAGGGCGGCGACCGCGACCACGGAGAGGATCGCGAGCGCGCCGAGCGGGTCGGCGAGCGTGAACCGCCCGCCGCGGGGCCCGGCGGGCGGCTTGTGGTGCCCGCGGGGCAGGGTGGTGGACAGGGTCATCGGCGGGCTTCCTTCGTCGCAAGGTCCGGGGGTGCCCCGGTGGCCAGGGCGTGTGCTCACCCTTGCGACGCTCTTTGTGGCCGCCTTAAGAAACCCGGCGGACGGGAGCGGCGGGCGCGCCGCTGACCTGGGTCGACACCGGCTCGGTGGGAGGACGGGCCCGCGTGGTTCTTAGACTTCCTTGTCGTTCGCCGCCGATCCTGGGGGCAGGCGACGGTGCCCGTTCCGCGGGTGCCGGTGAGGAAGTCGAGGTGCTGCATGGCGGCGGTGGGCCGGAAGCCGGAGGTGCTGGTGGTCGACGACGATCCCGGCGTGCGCGCGGCCCTGGACCTGGGGCTCGGTCTTGAGGGCTTCACGGTCCGGCTGGCCGAGGACGGCGAGGCGGCACTGGACGAGGTCGCCGGCCGGCCGCCGTCGGTGATCGTCCTGGACGTGACGATGCCGGGCCTGTCCGGGGTCGAGGTGGTCCGTGCCCTGCGCGCCCAGGGCCGGACGCTCCCGGTGTGCATGCTCTCCGCCCGCGACGAGGTCGACGACCGAGTCACCGGGCTCGCGGCGGGCGCGGACGACTACGTCGTAAAACCGTTCTCCGTCGCGGAGTTGTCCGCTCGCCTGCACGCGATGGTGCGACTGCACGAGTCGACCACCGAGCGGTCCCTGGTCGTCGGCGATGTCGCGATCGAGCCCGCGCGCCGCGTGGCCTCCCGGGCCGGACGCGAACTCCGGCTCACCACCCGCGAGTTCGACCTGCTGCTCGCCCTCGCCCACCGGCCCGGCCAAGTCCTGTCCCGGGCCCAGCTGTTGGAGCAGGTCTGGGGATACACCTGGGACGTGGACACCAACGTGGTGGACGTGTTCATCGGCTACCTCCGCAAGAAACTGGAGGCCGACGGCGGCCCCCGGGTACTGCGAACCGTCCGCGGGATCGGCTTCGTCCTGCGTACTGGCCCGTGAGGGGGCTGCGGCGCGGCCCGCGCTCCGTTCACGGCCGTGGTCGTCCCTTGCACCGGTCCATGACGTGGCTGCCCCGCGGCCCACAGCCCCGGATCACGGCCCTGGGCGGCCGTATCCACCCGCCCCTGACGGGGCTGCCCCGCAACCCACACTCCCAGGCCACCGCCTTGGGCGGTCCTGCCCACCCGCCCATGACATGGCAGTCACGGGGCCTGTGCTCCGATCACGGTCGCGATCGTCCCGCGCACCGGCCCACGACGTGGCTGCCGCACGGCCCGCGCCCCCGGAACACGGCCACGGGCGGTGCCGCCCACCCGCCCATGACATGGCAGCCGCGCTGCCTACGCCCCCGGATCACCTCCGGAGTCCGCCCGTGGACCGGTCCATGACCTGGCTGCCGCGCAGCCTGCGCTCCCGGATCACGGCCGCTGTCGTCCTGCTGGTGACCGTCGTGGTCGCACTCGCCGGGCTGGTCATCGTCTCCCGGATCGACCATCGCGACCGCACCGACGTGGACCGTCAACTCGCCGCGCGCGCCGAGAAGGGTGACCAGGACGCCGACAAGCTCCGCGACCAGGGCAACCATCCGAGTACCGACGAGGAGAACGGGGACGACTACGGCGGTCTGCTGGCCGGCAGCCAGAGCCTGGTGCGGCTGATCTCCGGCGGGAAGGTGATCGCCCAGCACGGTGAGACGCCGACCGCCCCGCTCCCCGTGCCCACACGCGACGGCTACCGCACGATCGACACCGACGGGCAGACCTGGCGCTCACTCACCCGGTCCCTGAGCACCACCGGGGAGCGCCTCGAAGTCCTCCAGGACATCGACCCCATCGAACGGCGGCTGACGGACAACACCGCGATCGTCGCCGCCGTCACCCTCCTCGCCGCCCTCGCCACGGCCGGGGGCGTCTGGCTGCTCACCCGGATCATCCTCCAGCCGCTCGAACGCCTGCGGACCGGCGCCCTCGCGATCAGCGCGGACACGGCCGGGCCCCAACTCCCCGCCGTCACCCGCCCACAGGAGGTCGCGGACCTCTCCCACGCCCTGAACAGCATGCTGGACCAGTTGCGCGTCAGCATGGACTCCACCCGCCGTTTCACCGCCGACGCGGGCCACGAACTGCGCACCCCGCTCACCAGCCTCGGGGTCACCCTGGAGACCCTCCAGCGCAACCCCGACCTCCCCGCTCCCCAACGGGCCCGCGCCCTGGAGGCGATGGGCGCGGAGCACCGCCGTATCACCGCGCTCCTCACCGGTCTGCAGACCCTGGCCCGCGGCGACGCGCACGCCCTGCCCGAACGCACCCCTGTCGTACTGAGCGAACTCCTCGACGAGGCCGTCGCCCACGCGGCACACCGCCACCCCACCACCACCTACCGGCTGACGGCCAACTCCCCCGCGACCGTGCACGGTTGGCCCGTCGGCCTGCGCCTGGCCGTCGACAACCTCCTCGACAACGCGGCCCTCCACGGCCGCCCCGAAGGCACCGTGGACGTCCAACTCACCCACGACACCGACACAGTTCGGATCACCGTCGGCGATGACGGCCCCGGCATCCCCGCCGACCGACGCCAGGCCATGAAGGACCGGTTCACCCGCGGCGCCCGCACCCGCTCCCCCGGCTCAGGCCTCGGCCTCGCCCTCGTCGACCAGCAGGCCCACCTCCACCACGGCACACTCCACCTCGGCGCCGCCCCCGCCGGGGGCCTGGAGGCCACCCTCAGCCTCCCCTCGACACCCGAGGACGAGCCCCAGGAACGGTCCACTCCCGACTGACCACGACATCGCACACAGACACGGACACGTACCTACGACGGGACACACGTCCGGCGCCCACTCGTCCCACCCGTCTCACCCGGGCAACCCCGCCAACATCCGCCGATCCCGAGGCGCCGCCTTCCGGTCCAGCCGGGCGTCCAGCAACCGGCGTGCCGCGTCGCACCGCCCCGCCGACACCAGCGCGTACAGCAACGTCTCCTCGACGACCTCGCGTTGGGCCGCGCTGCCGCCCACCTTGCGCAGGACCGGCAGCAGTGCGTCGAGGCCGTGGGCGGCTTCGTGGAAGCGGTGTTCGACGAGCGCGGCGAAGGCGTCGCAGAGCGGGGCGATGACCTCGCGCTGCACCGGGTCGGCGCCCGCCGCGTGGTCGCGGAGGCGGCGCAGGGCGGGGAGGTCACCGGCGGCGGTTAGGGCCACCGCCGCGTGCAGGGCGGTGAACGCGGTCGCGGGCCGCTCCAGCACCTCACAGGCCACCGAATCCAGGAGGTCCGAAGTCGGCAGCTCCCCTTGCCAGTTGCCGCTGAGCCGGGCCCGCCACAGCAGGGACCCGGAGTCGACCAGTGCGCGCACCCCGGTCACCCGCCCCGGCGCCAACTGGGCGAACCAGCGCTTTCGTACGGCGGCCGGGTCGTCCAACGCGAGTTCGTGCAGGGCGATGTGCCAGGAGAAGTGGGCCCGGTGGACGGCGCCCCGGCCCTGCCCGGACACCCAGCCGTCGAGCCAGTCCCGGCCCGCCTCGTGGGCGCCGGACTCGTAGTGGACGTGGGCCAGCGCGTGCACGGCGTGGCCGGATGCGGGCTCAACTGCCAGGGCGCGGTGGGCGAGTTCGCCCGCCTCGTGCAGTCGGCCCTGTTCCTGGCGGAGGAACGCGAGCAGCGAGGTGTGGAACCAGTGCCCGTCGTAGGCGGGGGACGTGTGCTCGACGAGCCGTAGCGCGTAGTCGTCGTCCAGGTCGGTGACGCCGGAGAAGGCGATGGTGGGTACGGCGGCGGCGAGGGCGAGCGCATCGGCGGGGTGGGCGTCGAGGTGTCGTATCAACGCGCGGTCCCCGTCGGCGGATTGGACGCGGCGCGTGATCACGTCCACGAAGGAGCGTTCGCGTTCGTCGGCCCGTTCCTGTGCGGAGCGCTGGGCGTCGGCGAGCGCCCTGGGTACGTCGACGGCGGCCCCGCACTCGTGGCCGAGCAGCGCCAACGCCGCGTGTCCCAGGGCGAATCCGGGGTCCAGGGCGACCGCGCGGGCGAAGGCGTCCTCGGCTCCGGCGCGCACCTTGAGGACCCGGTCGAGCCCGTTGCGGTACGCGGTGGCGGCCTCGGCGTGGGTCGACAGCGGGAGTCCGAGTCCGTCGACAGGCCTGCGGCGGGCGGCGCGGCGTGCCGGTGGCACCAGCAACTGCTGAGCCAGGGCAGCGGCCTGGACGCGGATCTCGGGGATCGCGGTGGTCTCCCAGAGTTCGCCGCGCCTGGGGGCGCCGAGCGTGAACAGGGGCCGTGCGGAACGGCCTTGGGCGTCGAGGAGACGTCCGTCGCGGGTGGTCACCCCCATGCCGAGCGGGCCTGGCACGGCCGCCCCGCTCTCGAACAGGCCACGCCACAAAGGGTCTTCGAGCCGCTGCCCCGGTCCCGTGCAGTCCACCACCCAACCCACGCACACCGTACGGCCGTTGGAGAGCGTGACAACCAACTGCCCACCGGACTCCACCGCGTCGGCGATCGTGCCCGCATGCACCTGGAGGCGCCGGGCGGTGCGGGCCCGGGTCACCGACTCGGCGGTGGTGGGCGCCATGCGATGGCGGTGGGTGTTCCAGACGGCACCCTCGTGGGCGAGGAACTCCCCGCGTTCTTCGGGGGTGAGGCTGCGCCAGAGTCTCGTGGTGTGCGGGCGCATGCTGTCGAGTGCGGGGCGCCAGTCGCCGTGGGTGCGGACGGAGCGGCTGACGTGTCGGTAGACGGTTCGGCGCAGGCCGCTCAGTGTCAGGTCGCGGGGCCAGCTCGGCGCCTCCATCGCACCTGCCGGTCCCAACGCGTGCGGCTGCGGCAGGAGTCCGCTGCGGGAGACGGCGTGGACGGTGCGTTCGGGGCGGTCGAGGGTGAGGGCGAGGTCCACGGCGGTGAGGCCCGTGCCGACGAGGAGGATGTCGGCGGTGTCCTCGTGTACGGCGTCCAACGCCCCGGGTGTCCAGGGCGAGTTGACGAAGCGGGGCGAGGTGCGCAGCGCGGGCGGGGCCCAGGCGGCGGTCGGGGCGGCGGGGCCCGTGGCCAGGACGGCGCTGTCGGCGGTGAGGAGTCCCCCGTCGGCGAGGTGGAGTTCCACCGGGCCTTCGGGGGTGCCGGTACAGCTCTCCGCGCGGGTGCGCAGCCGGCGTACGGAGACCGTGCCCTGGGAGCGGACGACGGCCTGGGCGAGGGTGTCGGCGAGGTAGGCGCCGTAGCGGTAGCGGGTGGCGAAGTCGGTGCTGTTGACGGTGGGTTCGCCGTGCCGGCAGAGCCAGCGGGTGAAGTGGCCGGGGTCGTCGGGGTAGCAACTCATGCCGCCCGCCGGGACGTTGAGCCGGTGGCGTGGATCGGGGGTGGCGTAGGCGGTGCCGCGGCCGGCTTCCGGGGCCGGGTCGACGAGCACCAGGTCGAGGGGGGTCCGGCGGCGGGTGGCCGTCTCGCACAGCTGGACGGCGGTCAGGGTGCCTGCCGCTCCGGCTCCGACGATCGCCACGGTGGGCCGCTTGCGGACTTCGGTCACGAATACCTCCGGCGTGGTCTGCCGCGGAGCCGCCGAAGCGGAACTCCGCCTTCAGTTCCTTCCTCACTATTCCGACCGGACAGGTGGGGAAACCATGGCGGGACGGGGATCTCACCGGATACTCAGGGCACCGGTCGGCGCCTTCATACTCTGTTCACACTCGCGCGGCGTCCGGCAACCGTGGTTTCAGGCCTTCCTTCAGGCTCTCTTCACAGGAATCTCAGGTGGAGCCCCTGGGATTCAAAGATTCAATCCAGGGAAGTGGCGCAGGATGCAACGGCACTGGTGATCTCGTCGCGTACGGCCAGGGGGTGTGCGCGACATGCGGAGGAAGGCGTGCCGTGGGCGTGTCGCACATATCCAACCGGTCCGAGGAGAAGTCGGAGAGGTGGTCCCGTCGCGGGGTCCTCACCGTGCTCGGGGTGGTACCGGCCGCCGCCGTTCTGACCGGCTGCAGCGGCTCGGCGGGCGCCGCGGAGGGCTCGTCCTCCGGCGGTTCGTCGGCGACGGCGTCCGTGAAGGCCGCGAAGGCGCCGACCGTCACGGTCTCGCCCGCCGACGGCACCAAGAAGGCCGACTTCACGACCCCGGTCACGGTCAGCGTGGCCGACGGCACGCTCACCACCGTGAAGGTGACCGGCAACGACGGCTCCACGCTGGCCGGGACGTTCAACGACGCGAAGACGAAGTGGACGTCCGCGAAGAACCCGTACTCGGGCACGAAGTACACGGTCGCGGCGCAGGCACAGGGCGCCGCCGCGAAGACGGTGACCTTCACCACGAAATCACCCGGCGAGACCTTCGTCGGCTACTTCACCCCCGAGGCGAACTCCACCTCCGGAGTCGGCATGCCCGTGTCGATCAACTTCACCCACGCGGTCAAGGACCGGTCCAAAGTCCAGAAGGCGATCACGGTCACCGCCGAACCCGCCGTCGAGGTGGTCGGACACTGGTTCAGCGACACCCGGCTCGACTTCCGCCCCGAGACGTACTGGGCAGCCGGCACGAAGATCACCCTCAGCCTGCGCCTGAAGGACATCGAGGGCCAGGACGGTATCTATGGCGTCCAGTCCAAGGACGTCACCTTCACCATCGGCCGCGAGCAGATCAGCACGGTGGACCTGTCCAGCAAGGAGATGGTCGTCAAGCGGGACGGCAAGACCCTCGCCACCTACCCGGTCAGCGGCGGCAACGCCCAGCACACCACCTGGGCCGGGATCATGGTGATCAGCGAACGGTTCAAGCAGACCCGCATGGAGTCCTCCACGGTCGGGCTCGGCGACGAGTACGACATCTCCGACGTCCCGCACGCCCAGCGCCTCACGACCTCCGGCACCTTCGTGCACGGCAACTACTGGGCGTCCACCTCGGTGTTCGGCAGCGAGAACACCAGCCACGGCTGCGTGGGCCTGCACGACGCCAAGGGGGCCGACAACAGCTCCGTCGCGGGTTACAAGTTCTACGACAGCTCGATGCTCGGTGACGTGGTCATCGTGAAGAACTCCGGCGACAAGACCGTCGCGGCGGACAACGGCCTCAACGGCTGGAACCTGTCGTGGGCGGACTGGAAGGCAGGAAGCGCTCTCTGACCCCTCGGGGGCGACATCTCGGAAACCTCCCTCTTTCACCGTCTGAACTCCCGTACACCGAAAGTACTTTCACGGCTTCACCTCTTGACGGCCGGAGTGGCTGAGAGCACATTGACCGCGCACCCACTGCGTGAGAGCGCTCTCAACCAGCTGGGGCACCCGCATCCCCACTCCGTATCCGAGAGGCACCCATGAGTGAAACCTCCGGCACGCAGCGCAGACCCCGTCCCCTCAGGCGCGTCCTGATCGCCGTCCTCAGCACCCTCGGCCTGGCGGCCGCCACTGCCACGGCCTTCACCCTGCCCGCGAACGCGTCCGCGCCCACGCCCCCGTCGGGCTGGACTCAGGTCTTCCTGGACGACTTCAACGGCTCCGCGGGCACCGGTGTCTCCACCACCAACTGGCAGTACGACACCGGGACCTCGTACCCGGGCGGCGCCGCGAACTGGGGCACGGGCGAGGTCGAGTCGATGACCTCCTCCACCAACAACGTGGCACTCGACGGCAACGGCAACCTGCTGATCACCCCGCGCCGGGACGCCTCCGGCAACTGGACCTCGGGCCGTATCGAGACCAACCGCACCGACTTCCAGCCGCCGGCCGGCGGGAAGCTGCGCGTCGAGGCCCGTATCCAGATGCCGAACGTCACGGGCTCGTCGGCCCTCGGCTACTGGCCCGCCTTCTGGATGCTGGGCGCGCCGTACCGGGGCAACTACCAGAACTGGCCCAGCGTCGGCGAGTTGGACATCATGGAGAACGTCCAGGGTCTCAACACCGACTGGGCGACCATGCATTGCGGCACCAGTCCGGGCGGTCCCTGCAACGAGACGACCGGCATCGGCGGCAACACCGCCTGTACCGGGACCACTTGCCAGGCCGGCTTCCACACCTACGCCATGGAGTGGGACCGGTCCACGAGCCCCGAGCAGATCCGCTTCTACCTCGACGGCGTCAACTTCCACACCGTGAACGCCAGCCAGGTCGACGCCACCACCTGGGCCAACGCCACCAACCACGGCTTCTTCATCATCCTGAACGTGGCGATGGGCGGCGGCTTCCCGGCGGCGTACGGCGGCGGCCCGACCAGCGCCACCGACCCGAACCACCCGATGACGGTGGACTACGTCCAGGTGCTCCAGTCCACGGGCAGTGGGAGCGGTACCACGACCCCGCCGACCGGCAACCGGGACGCCTACAGCGCCATCCAGGCCGAGTCGTACGACAGCCAGTCCGGCACCATCGCCGAGACCACCACGGACACGGGCGGCGGCCAGGACATCGGCTCGATAGCCAACGGCGACTGGGCGCTCTACAAGGGCGTCAACTTCGGCTCCACGGCGGCCACCCAGTTCTACGGCCGGGTCGCGAGCGGTGCCGCGAGCGGGGTGAGCGGTCTGGTGCAGGTACGCCTGGACAGTCCGACCGCGACGCCGATCGGCAGCTTCTCGCTGGCCAACACCGGGGGCTGGCAGTCATGGCAGACGGTTCCGGCGAACATCAGCTCGGTCACCGGCACCCATGACGTCTATCTCACCTTCAGCAGCGGCCAGTCGGCCGACTTCGTGAACGTGAACTGGTTCGACTTCGGGCATTGATCCCGACTCGCCACGGGGGCAAGGGGCTTCACGCGTGCGCGTGGGGCCCCTGCTCCTTTCCCGCCGGCGCGATCATGCGGTGCATGACGGCCACGGGGAGGGCCGGATTCCGGGCGGCGTCCAGGGCGCTGCGCTCGTCGAGGAGCAGCGGCACCAGGGACGCCGAGGGCAGGGCCGGGTTTCGCCGGGCCGGGTGGTACACCTCCCAGGCGCTGTCCTGGGCCAGCCTGACCGCGGAATCGGGGGACAGTCGCCGGTCTTCCGCCGCGCGCCCTCGCACCTCGTTGTCGGGATCTCGGCTGAACCGTTCGACAAGGTCTGCGCTCGACGCGGGATCGTCGAGTGCGAGAAGGCGCAGGCGCGGCTGGGGGGCGTCGGCGAAGCGCAGCAGGCCGTCGCGGGGGAAGTTGGGGTGGTTGCGGGGGCGGCCGGGGAACGAGAAGCTGCCGGACCACCAGGTCCACACGTCGAGGAGCAGGTCCGCGGGGGCGTCGTCGCAGGACTCGGTGAGGAAGAGCCGCACGACTCGGTCCTCGTCGTGGGCCAGCAGGTCCACGACGTCGAGGGGAAGGTGTAGGGCGCGGGCCACGCTGCGGCGGATCAACAGGTTGGCGGATGAGGCCAGTTGCCTCATCGCGGCCGGGTCGTCGTGCAGGGCCGCGACCCACCACAGGGCGTAGCTGCGGTCGTCCGCCGTGATGTCGGGGACAGTCTCGGCCATGGCGGCGATCTCGGCCGGTGTGGCGGGCGGGCGGGAGTCGGGTGACGGCGGGCGGTTCACACCGACGCGCGCGCCGCGTCGTCGGCTGTCGTCCTGCTCCTCCGCCATCTCGGCCAGCACCCCGTGAAGGGCCAACTCGGCGGTGGCGGCCAGGAGTCGGTCCCACTGGTCGCGTGAGAGCCTCCCGCTCTCCGCGGCCCTCCCCCAGACACGTCTCGACGGATGGACCACGGCCGCATCCAGGACGCCGGCCGGAAGATCCGCACGGTACAGAAAGCTCGCTTCCCCTGCGTCGAAGAGGCTGACCAGCACCTCCGCCGGGGCGGCCGGGTTCAGGCCCAGACCCGACAGCCAGTCCCGGGCGACGCGCTCGGTGGGCCGGAAGCCCTCGGACAGCGCGGACCAGGCATCACTCATGCGTCACCGTAGCTCCGCCCGAAACCCCGCCGGCGTCAGATCCGTGTGCTGATGGAAGAACTTGGAGAAGTTCGCCGCGTCCGGGAAGCCAACTGCCGCCCCGACGCGGCCGATCGGCAGATCCGTGTGGGCCAACAGCCGCTTCGCCTCCAGGACGACCCGCTTGTCGATGAAGCCCTTGGGAGTCTCACCGGTCGCGGCCCGGACCGCGCGGACGAGGGTACGGCGGGAGTAGCCGAGGGCGTCGGCGTAGGCGCTGACGCTGTGGTTGGTGGCGAAGCCCTTCTCGACGGCGTCGCGGAAGAGCGTGAACGTCGTGTCGGCCTGTTGCCTGGCCGCCTCCGCCGAGCTGGCCGCGAGATGCGCGAGCCGTAGCAGGAACGCCGTCAGGGAGTGTCGTAGGACCGAGGTGTGCAGGCTCAGCGGGAGTGTCTCCGTGTCCTCGTACTCGCGTTGCAGCTGGGCGAGCGAGGACCGGAGAGCGGCGAGCCGGGGTTCGTCGGGGTGCAGCAGGGGCGGGAGGTCGTAGCGGTACAGGCCCGTCGCCTCGACCGTGGCGCGGGGCAGGAAGCCGGGCTGCATGGTCAGGACGGTGCCGTGGTACTCGTCGAACCGCGAGAAGCGGTGGACCTGGCCGGGGCGGATCCACAGGACGTCGCCCGCCGTCACCTCGTACTCGGCGAAGTCGATCATGTGGCGGACCGGGCCGCCGGAGAAGAGCATCACCACATGGAAGTCGATGCGGTGGACGCGGTGCAGGGGCGCGTCGGCGTGCCAGGTGCGGTCGGTGCCCATCGAGCCGACCTGCATGCCGACGCCGCAGACACTCAGATCGACAGGGAAGGGAAACGTTCTGATCACGTCGCCGTCACCGCCGACGTCTTGGATAGTTCTGTCCGTCATGTCCTTCTCGTGCCGCCTCAGCGTTGCTACCGGTGTCCCAGTTTCACCACAGGCTGGCACACCGGCACCTTCCCTCGTAAAAGTCAGACTTTTAGATTTGAAGACGTCCGAGCAGTTCTTCCGCTCTTACCGAGGACTTCTTGAAGATGAACGCGCACACACCTGACAGCTTCGAGTGGACCGATCTCGACCGCCGAGCCGTCGACACCGCCCGCGTTCTGGCCGCTGACGCGGTACAGAAGGTCGGCAACGGCCACCCCGGCACCGCGATGGCCCTGGCTCCGGCCGCGTACACGATCTTTCAGAAGGTGATGCGTCACGACCCCGCCGATCCCGAGTGGACCGGCCGTGACCGCTTCGTCCTCTCCCCCGGCCACACCTCGCTGACGCTGTACACGCAGCTGTACCTCGCCGGGTACGAGCTGGAGCTGGACGACCTGAAGGCGTTCCGGACGCACGGTTCGAAGACGCCTGGTCACCCCGAGTACGGGCACACGGCCGGTGTGGAGACCACGACAGGACCGCTCGGACAAGGTGTCGCCAACGCGGTGGGCATGGCCATGGCCGCCCGCTACGAGCGCGGCCTCTTCGACCCCGAGGCCCCCGCGGGCGAGTCGCCGTTCGACCACACCATCTGGGCGATCGTCTCCGACGGCGACCTGGAGGAGGGCATCTCCGCCGAGGCCTCCTCCCTCGCCGGCCACCAGAAGCTCGGCAACCTCGTCTTCGTCTACGACGACAACCACATCTCCATCGAGGGCGACACCGCGACCGCCTTCTCCGAGGACGTCCTGAAGCGGTACGAGGCCTACGGCTGGCACACCCAGCGCATCGAGCCCGCCGCCGACGGCGACATCGACCCCCACGCGCTGTACACGGCGCTGAAGACCGCGCAGGCCGAAACCGGGCGCCCCTCGATCATCGCGATGCGCACGATCATCGCTTGGCCCGCTCCAAACGCCCAGAACACCGAAGCCGCCCACGGCTCCGCGCTCGGCGCCGACGAGATCGCCGCCACGAAGCGCGTCCTCGGCTTCGACCCGGAGCAATCCTTCGAGGTCGCCGACGAGGTCATCGCCCACAGCCGCCGGGCCCTGGACCGGGGTGCCGAGGCGCACTCCGCCTGGGACAAGCAGCTCGACAAGTGGCGCGGCGCCCAGCCGGAGCGCGCGAAGCTCTTCGACCGGATCGTCGCCGGTCAGCTCCCCGAGGGCTGGGAGGACGCCCTCCCGGTGTTCGAGGCGGGCTCCTCCGTCGCCACCCGCGCCGCCTCCGGCAAGGTCCTCCAGGCGCTTGGACCGGTCCTGCCCGAGCTGTGGGGCGGCTCCGCGGACCTGGCCGGCTCGAACAACACCACCATCGACAAGACGTCGTCCTTCCTCCCGAAGGGCAACCCGCTGCCGGAGGCCGACCCGTACGGCCGTACGATCCACTTCGGTATTCGCGAGCACTCGATGGCGGCCGAGATGAACGGCATCGCCCTGCACGGCAACACCCGTGTCTACGGCGGCACCTTCCTGGTGTTCTCCGACTACATGCGCAACGCCGTCCGCCTCTCCGCGCTGATGCAGCTCCCGGTGACGTACGTCTGGACCCACGACTCCATCGGTCTCGGCGAGGACGGCCCCACCCACCAGCCGGTCGAGCACCTCGCCTCGCTGCGCGCCATCCCGGGCCTGAACATCGTCCGCCCCGCCGACGCCAACGAGACCGCCATCGCCTGGGCCGAGATCCTCAAGCGGCACGCCACGAAGCCCGCCCCGCACGGCCTCGCGCTGACCCGCCAGGGTGTGCCGACGTACGAGCCCAACTCCGATGCGGCGCGCGGCGGTTACGTCCTCAAGGACTCCTCCACCGAGACCCCGGACGTCGTCCTCATCGCGACCGGTTCCGAGGTCCACCTCGCCGTCGAGGCGCGGGAGCGGCTGGAGGCCGAGGGCGTGGGCACCCGGGTGGTGTCGATGCCGTCCGTGGAGTGGTTCGAGGAGCAGTCGCGCGAGTACCGCGACAGCGTCCTTCCGCCGTCCGTGAAGGCCCGCGTTGCGGTCGAGGCCGGGATCGGTCTCACGTGGTACCGGTTCGTGGGTGACGCAGGACGCATCGTCTCCCTCGAACACTTCGGCGCCTCCGCCGATGCCAAGACCCTGTTCGCCGAGTTCGGCTTCACCGCCGAGAACGTCGCCGCGACAGCCCGGGAATCCCTTGCCGCCGCCCGCGGTTGATCCGATCGCCAGAAAGAAGATGATCACAGTGACCGAAGTGACCGCCACCGCGGGAGCACTCAAGCGCCTGTCCGACGAGGGCGTCTCCATCTGGCTGGACGACCTGTCGCGCAAGCGGATCGAGTCCGGCAATCTCGCCGAACTCGTCGACACCAAGAACGTCGTCGGTGTCACCACCAACCCGTCCATCTTCCAGGCCGCCATCGGCTCCGGCGAGGGATACGAGGAGCAGCTCGCCGACCTCGCCGTGCGCAAGGTGACGGTCGAAGAGGCCGTACGGATGATGACCACCGCCGACGTCCGCGCCGCCGCCGACATCCTGCGCCCGGTGTACGAGGCGACCGGTGGCCAGGACGGCCGGGTGTCGATCGAGGTCGACCCGCGGCTCGCCCACAACACGGCGGCCACCATCGCCGAGGCCAAGCAGCTCTCCTGGCTGGTGGACCGTTCCAACGTGATGATCAAGATCCCGGCGACGAAGGCCGGTCTTCCGGCCATCACCGAGGTCATCGGCGAGGGCATCAGCGTGAACGTCACGCTGATCTTCTCCCTGGAGCGCTACCGCGAGGTCATGGACGCCTACCTGGCCGGCCTGGAGAAGGCACGCGCCGCGGGCATCGACCTGGCGACCATCCACTCCGTGGCCTCCTTCTTCGTCTCCCGCGTCGACTCCGAGATCGACAAGCGCCTGACGGCGCTCGCCACGGACGGGGCCCTCGCCCTCAAGGGCAAGGCGGCGCTAGCCAACGCGCGGCTCGCCTACGAGGCGTACGAGGACGTCTTCTCCTCGGACCGTTGGACCGTTCTCGCGGGTGCGAAGGCCAACAAGCAGCGCCCCCTGTGGGCCTCGACCGGCGTGAAGGACCCGTCGTACAAGGACACCCTGTACGTCGACGAGCTGGTCGCGCCCGGCACGGTCAACACCATGCCCGAGGCGACGCTGAACGCCACCGCCGACCACGGTGACATCCACGGCGACACGGTGACCGGCGGCTACGCCCAGGCGCGCGCCGACCTGGACGCCGTAGAGCGGCTCGGGATCTCGTACGACGTGGTCGTCAAGCAGTTGGAGGACGAGGGCGTCGCCAAGTTCGAGGTGGCCTGGCAGGACCTGCTGGACGCCGTCGCGCAGTCGCTGAGCAGCAAGGGGGTCGACGGGGAATGAGCGAGGAGCTTCCCGAAACGAAGACAGCGGAGAACGGGTCACTGACCGTCGAGGAACTCACCGACGCCCTCACCGCCGACTGGGACAACCCGCTGCGTGACCCCCGCGACCGCCGGCTCCCCCGTATCGCGGGCCCGTCCGGGCTGGTCATCTTCGGTGTCACCGGTGACCTGTCCCGCAAGAAGCTGATGCCGGCCGTCTACGACCTGGCGAACCGCGGCATGCTGCCGCCGGGCTTCTCCCTCGTCGGGTTCGCCCGGCGGGACTGGGAGGACCAGGACTTCGCGCAGGTGGTGCACGACTCGGTGCGCGAGCATTCCCGGACCGAGTTCCGCGAGGAGGTCTGGCAGCAGCTCGCCGAGGGCATGCGGTTCATCCCGGGTGACTTCGACGACGACACGGCGTTCAAGCAACTGCGCGCGGCTGTCGACGAGTTGGACGGATCCCGCGGTACCAGCGGCAACTACGCGTTCTATCTCTCCGTACCGCCGAAGTTCTTCCCGAAGGTCGTCCAGCAGCTGAAGAAGCACGGCCTCGCGAACTCCCCGGACGGTTCCTGGCGGCGCGCGGTCATCGAGAAGCCGTTCGGCCGTGACCTGAAGAGCGCGCGTGAGCTGAACAAGATCGTGCACGAGGTGTTCGACCCGGACCAGGTGTTCCGTATCGACCACTACCTCGGCAAGGAGACCGTCCAGAACATCCTGGCGCTGCGTTTCGCCAACCAGATGTACGAGCCCATCTGGAACCGGTCCTACGTCGACCACATCCAGATCACGATGGCCGAGGACATCGGCATCGGCGGGCGCGCCGGCTACTACGACGGCATCGGTTCGGCCCGTGACGTCATCCAGAACCACCTGCTCCAGCTGATGGCGCTGACCGCCATGGAGGAGCCGATCGCCTTCGACGAGGAGGCGCTGCTCACCGAGAAGCTGAAGGTGCTCAAGTCGGTGCGGCTGCCCCGGGAGCTGGGCGAGCACACGGTGTTCGGGCAGTACGCGGAGGGCTGGCAGGGCGGCGAGAAGGTCGTCGGCTACCTGGAGGAAGACGGCATCGACCCCAAGTCGAAGACCGACACCTACGCGGCCGTCAAGCTGGAGGTCGACAACCGCCGCTGGGCGGGCATCCCCTTCTACCTGCGCACCGGCAAGCGGCTCGGGCGGCGCGTGACGGAGATCGCGGTCGTCTTCAAGCGCGCCCCGCACTCCCCCTTCGACTCCAGCGCCACCGAGGAGTTGGGCCAGAACGCGATCGTCATCCGCGTCCAGCCCGACGAGGGCATGACCGTCCGGTTCGGCTCCAAGGTGCCGGGCACGTCGATGGAGATCAGGGACGTGTCCATGGACTTCGCCTACGGCGAGTCGTTCACGGAGTCGAGCCCGGAGGCGTACGAGCGGCTCATCCTGGACGTACTGCTCGGCGACGCCAACCTGTTCCCGCGCCACCAGGAAGTGGAAGAGTCCTGGAAGATCCTCGACCCGATCGAGGAGTACTGGGCGCAGAACGGCAAGCCCGCGCAGTACCCCTCGGGCAGTTGGGGTCCCGAGGAGGCGGACGAGATGCTCGCACGAGACGGACGGAGCTGGCGCAGGCCATGAAGATCGACCTGAGCGACACCACGGCAAGCAAGATCAACAAGGCGCTGGTGCAGGGTCGCCGCGACATCGGCACCCCTGCCGTGGGCATGGTCCTGACGATGGTCATCGTCACGGACGAGGAGAACGCCTACGACTCGATCAAGGCGGCCGAGGAGGCCTCGCACGAGCACCCCTCGCGCACCCTGGTCGTCATCAAGCGGCACGCCCGCACCCCGCGGGACCGTACCAATTCGCACCTCGACGCCGAGGTCCGGGTGGGCGCCGACGCCGGCACCGGCGAGACGGTCGTGCTGCGGACCTACGGCGAGGTGTCCGACCACGCCGACTCCGTGGTGCTGCCGCTGCTGCTGCCGGACGCGCCGGTCGTCGTGTGGTGGCCCGGGGACGCCCCCGAGATTCCGGCGAAGGACCCGCTGGGCGCCCTCGCGCAGCGCCGGATCACCGACCTGTACGCGGCGGTGAACCCCATCGAGGCCCTCAACGCCCGCGCCCACTCCTACGCGCCCGGCGACACCGACCTCGCCTGGACCCGGCTGACCCCGTGGCGCTCGATGCTGGCGGCGGCCCTCGACCAGGCCAAGTCGAAGATCACCTCGGGTGCCGTGGAGAGCGAGGCCGACAACCCCGCCGCCGAGCTGCTGGCCCGCTGGCTGGAGGCGCGGCTGAAGGTGAAGATCGACCGCGTGGTCACCGCCGGACCGGTCGTCACGGCCGTGCGCCTGGGTACCGCGGCCGGCGAGGTCGTCATCGACCGCCCCGACGGACCGCTTGCCACGCTGTCCCTGCCCGGGCAGCCCTCCCGCACCCTCGCGCTGAAGGTCCGCACGACCTCCGAACTGATCGCCGAGGAGCTGCGGCGCCTCGACGCCGACGAGATGTACGCCATCGCCCTCCGGGCCGAGGGCACCAAGGAGACCCCCCGTCATGTCTGACTCCCCCAAGCTCACCCGGCGACCGGAGTGGGCCGCGCTGGAGGACCACCGCGCGGGTCAACTGCACCCGCAGTTGCGTGAGTTGTTCGCGACGGACCCGGGGCGCGCGGAGCGGTACGTGGTCACCGTCGGCGATCTGCGCATCGACTACTCCAAGCACCTGATCACGGACGAGACCCTCGCCCTGCTCCAGGAACTGGCCACCGCCACCGGTGTGTTCGGCCTCCGGGACGCCATGTTCCGCGGCGAGAAGATCAACGTCACGGAGGACCGCGCGGTCCTGCACACCGCGCTGCGCGCCCCGCGCGACGCGGTCATCGAGGTCGACGGCGAGAACGTCGTGCCCCAAGTCCACGCCGTGCTCGACAAGATGGCCGCCTTCGCGAACCGCGTCCGCTCCGGCGAGTGGACCGGCCACACGGGCCGTCGTATCCGCAACGTCGTCAACATCGGCATCGGTGGCTCGGACCTGGGTCCGGCGATGGCGTACGAGGCGCTCCGCGCGTTCACCGACCGCTCGTTGACGGTCCGCTTCGTGTCGAACGTGGACGGCGCCGACCTGCACGAGGCGGTCCGCGACCTGGACCCGGCGGAGACGTTGTTCATCGTCGCGTCGAAGACGTTCACCACGATCGAGACGATCACCAACGCAACGTCTGCCCGGACATGGCTCCTTGAGGGTCTCGGCGGTGACGACAAGGCCGTGGCGATGCACTTCGTGGCGCTGTCGACGAACGCCGGGAAGGTGTCGGACTTCGGCATCGACACGGACAACATGTTCGAGTTCTGGGACTGGGTCGGCGGCCGTTACTCGTACGACTCGGCGATCGGGCTGTCGCTGATGATCGCCATCGGGCCCGACCGCTTCCGGGAGATGCTCGACGGCTTCCACCTCGTCGACGAGCACTTCCGCACCGCACCCGCCGAGTCCAACGCACCTTTGCTGCTCGGCCTGTTGGGTGTCTGGTACGGCAACTTCTTCGACGCCCAGTCGCACGCCGTACTGCCGTACTCGCACTATCTCTCCAAGTTCACCGCCTACTTGCAGCAGCTGGACATGGAGTCCAACGGCAAGTCGGTGGACCGGGACGGGAATCCGGTGGAGTGGCAGACCGGGCCGGTGGTCTGGGGCACGCCCGGGACCAATGGCCAGCACGCCTACTACCAACTCATCCACCAGGGCACGAAGTTGATCCCGGCGGACTTCATCGGCTTCGTCAACCCGGTCGCCGAGTTGAGTGACGGGCTCAAGGCGCAGCACGACCTGCTGATGGCCAACTTCTTCGCCCAGACACAGGCGTTGGCGTTCGGCAAGACGCCGGACGAGGTCCGGGCCGAGGGTGTGCCCGAGGAGCTGGTGCCGCACAAGACGTTCAAGGGCAACCACCCCACGACCACGATCCTGGCCCGCGAGCTGACCCCGTCGGTGCTCGGACAGCTCATCGCGCTCTACGAGCACAAGGTGTTCGTACAGGGCGCCGTCTGGAACATCGACTCCTTCGACCAGTGGGGCGTGGAGTTGGGCAAGGTCCTCGCCAAGCGCGTCGAACCCGCCCTCACCGAAGGCGCGGACGTGCCCGGGCTCGACCCCTCCACCGCCGCGCTCGTGGCCACCTACCGGACTCTCCGTAATTCCCAGGATTCTCAGGAAGTGAACTGACATGCAGCTCGGACTGATCGGCCTCGGCAAGATGGGCGGCAACATGCGCGAGCGGATCCGCCGCGCGGGCCACACCGTCATCGGCTACGACCGCAACCCCGAGATCTCCGACGTGAGCGACCTGGCCGAACTGGTCAGCAAGCTCGAAGCCCCGCGCACGGTCTGGGTGATGGTCCCGGCCGGTGCCCCGACCCAGTCGGTCGTCGACGAGCTGGGCGACCTGCTCCAGGCCGGCGACACGGTGGTCGACGGCGGCAACTCCCGCTGGACGGACGACGAGAAGCACGCCGAGGAGCTGGGTGCCAAGGGCATCGGCTTCGTCGACGCGGGTGTCTCCGGCGGTGTGTGGGGCCTGAAGAACGGCTACGCCCTGATGGTCGGCGGCGACGCCGAGAACATCGCGAAGGTCCAGCCGATCTTCGACGCCCTCAAGCCGGAGGGCGAGTTCGGCTTCGTGCACGCCGGCAAGGTGGGCGCGGGCCACTTCTCGAAGATGGTTCACAACGGCATCGAGTACGCCATGATGCAGGCGTACGCCGAGGGTTGGGAGCTGCTGGAGAAGGTCCACTCCGTCACGGACGTGCGCGAGGTGTTCCGCTCCTGGCAGGAGGGCACCGTCATCCGCTCGTGGCTGCTCGACCTCGCGGTCAACGCCCTTGACGGTGACGAGCACTTGGACAAGCTGCGGGGCTTCGCGGAGGACTCCGGCGAGGGCCGGTGGACCGTCGAGGCGGCCATCGACAACGCGGTGCCGCTGCCCGCGATCACGGCCTCCCTCTTCGCGCGGTTCGCGTCGCGCCAGGACGACTCGCCGCAGATGAAGATGATCGCGGCGCTGCGCAACCAGTTCGGCGGTCACGCCGTCGAGTCCAAGTAGGCGCGCCGTGGGGGATCTTCTGCTGGTCCGCCACGGCGAGACGGAGTGGAGCGTGTCGGGCCAGCACACCAGCTGGACCGACCTGCCCCTCACCCAGCACGGCGAGGAACAGGCCAAGTCCCTCGCTCCGCTCCTCTCGGGCCGGACCTTCGCTCTCGCACTCACCAGCCCGCTCGGCCGCGCGATACGCACCGCCGAACTCGCGGGCATCACCGGGGCCGTACCCGACCCCGACCTGCACGAGTGGGACTACGGCGCCTACGAGGGCGTCACCACCGTCGACATCCACCAAGCCCGCCCCGACTGGTACTTGTGGACCGACGGGGTGCCGCCGGGCCCGGCCGGACACCCCGGTGAGTCCCCGGACCGGATCAGCGCCCGGGCCGACCAGGTGCTGAAGCGGGTGGACGCGGCGCTCGGGGACGGTGACGTGATCCTCGTGGCCCACGCCCACTTCCTGCGTGTCCTCACGGCCCGCCGACTGGGCCTGACGGCGGCGGACGGCCGCCTGTTCCAACTGGCGACCGGCACGGTCAGCCGCCTCTCCACCGAGCACGACCGCCCGGTCATCGCGGAGTGGAACACCCGACCGTAACAACGGCACAACTCACCGGCCCGGCCCGCGCGTTGACGTGCGGTCCGGGCCGTTGTCGTCCCCTGTGCCCACGGCCTCCGCGCGGCTAGAGTCCCGCTTGATGGAGATCAACGATCTGACACCGGCCGAGGAACAGGTGTGGCGGGCGTTCCCGCTGGGCGAGTCCGTGGACTTCCGTACGGCGGAGGACGAGGACGTGGCCCTCGGCGACGACTGGGGACCCGAACGGACCGTCCGCGCCGAGGTGTTGCGGGCCCTGCTGCTCAACGTGCCGCAGGAAGCGGGCGAGATACCGTCGCTGAGCCTGGCGGGCGCCCGGATCAGCGGCAGGCTCGATCTGCAGTACGCGACGATCGACCCCCCGGTCCGGCTGCGGTACTGCCACTTCGACGAAGTGCCTCGCCTCTACGCCTGCCGACTCCGCGAACTCAACCTCGGCGACTCCGTCCTGCCCGGGCTGACCGCCCACGCGATGCGGGTGGACGGCGTGCTGCGGCTGACCCGGGCCCGGTTCCGCGGAGTGGTGCGGCTGGCCGGGGCGAAGGTCGCCGGGAGCCTGTTCATGGAGGGCTCGGAGATCATCGCTCCGGACGCCGAGGAGCCGGTGCTCCAGCTCAACCAGGCGGCCGTCGGCGACGATCTCCGTGCGGCCGGGCTGCGCACGCGAGGTCAGATACGGCTCAGCGGGGCGAGTGTCGCCGGGTCGGTCAACCTCAACACGGCCCAGCTCTCCAACCCCGGAGACTCCGCCGTCGACGCCGAGATCCTCACCGTGGAGGGCAACGTCCTCGTCCGGGAGGCCCGCGTGGACGGCTGGATCGGTCTGCGCGGAGCCCGGATCGCGGGTCGGCTCGACCTGTCGTACACGACCCTGTCAAACCCCGGCGGCCAGGCGCTGCTGGCGAGCAGCACCACCATGGGGGAACTCTGGCTGCGCCAGAGCCCGCCCGCCCAGGGCGGTGTCGTACTGCGAAGTGCCCAGATCGACGTCCTGCTGCTGGAGCCGGAAGTGCTGCCGGACCAGGTCTTCCTCACCAGCTTCGCCTACACCTCCCTCATCCCCCACGAGCCCGCCGAGCGCCGGCTGACCATGCTGGAACGCGACGGCGACGGCTATGTCCCGCACGCCTACGAGCAGTTGGCCGCCGCCTACCGCCGGATCGGCGACGACGGCGCCGCCCGCCGCGTCCAACTCGCCAAGCAGCGCCGCCTGCGCGGCACCCACCCCTGGTACGGGCGCGTGTGGGGCTACGTCCAGGACGCCACCGTCGGCTACGGCTTCCGCCCGCTGCGCGCCTGCGGCTGGCTCCTGTCGCTGCTGGCCATCGGCTCCCTGGCCTACGGCCTGCACCACCCGCACGCCCTCAAGGCGTCCGAGGCCCCGCACTTCAACCCGGTGTTCTACACCCTCGACCTGCTGCTGCCGGTGATCTCCTTCGGCCAGGAGGAGGCGTTCGCGCCGGACGGCGGGTATCAGTACCTCGCCTACGCCCTGATCATCACCGGCTGGATCCTGGCCACGACGGTCGTCACCGGCGTGACCAGGACCGTCAGCCGCCAGTGAGGCGCTTCGCCGTGTGCTGGGCGGCCAGCCGCACGGGCGCGTTCTGGGCGCCGTAACCGCGGTAGCCCGGCTCCCGCTGGACCAGTTCGAAGAAGACCCGCCCGACCGTCCGGGTGTAGCAGTGCCGGAACTCGCCGCCCGCGTCCCGGTCGTAGAGGATGCCGAGGTCCTGGTACGTCTCCAACTCGCCCTCGGTGAAGTCGAATCGGGCCGCGAGGTCGTCGTAGTAGTTCGCGGGCATGCGCAGGAGTTGCCCGCCGGAGTCGCGGAAACGGCGGGCCGCGGCGACCACGTCCTCGGTGGCGAGGGCGATGTGCTGGGCGGGGGCGCCGTGCTCGGTCGGGGCCGCGCCGACGCTCAGGGCGATACGGACGCTGCCGTCGGGGTTGGTGACGGCGCGGCTGCGCAGCAGGCCGTAGGGGTCGGCGACGTCGACGCTCTCCTGCGCCTGGAGCCCGAGGACGCTGCGGTGGAAGAGCGTTGCCTCGTCGAAGTGGTGCCAGGGTTGGGTGAGGGCCAGGTGGTCGATGCGCTGGACGCCTGTCCCTGCGGGCAGTTGACCGGTGGTGTCGGTGAAGTCGGCCCGCCAGCCCGGGTGTTCGGGGGTGGTGCGGGCGCAGAAGAAGAGTTCCGTGCCGTCCGGTGCGGCCACGGCGTCGAGTTGGGCGTCCGCAAGTGTGCGGCGGCGGGGCAGGACGGGCGCGAGGAGGGCTTCGGCGCGGCGGGCCGCGCCCTCCGGGTCGGGTGATTCCAGGCCGATCGCAGCGAGGGCGGTGCCGTCCCGTCGTAGGGCGGAGCCGGTGTTGACCAGGATGCGGGCCTCGCCCTGCTGCCACAGGTCCACCGGTTTGCCGTGGTGGCGGGCCGTGCGGGCGAAGCCGAGGGCGCCGAGCAGGGCCGAGACGGGTTCCGCGTCGGGGGTGACGAGTTCGGCGAAGGCGATGCCCGTGGGGACGACGGGAGTTGGGGGTTCCAGTACGCCGACCGTCTCCTGCAGGACCAGCAGGGAGCGTTGGGCGTCGACCGCTGTCGGGCCGGCTTCCGCCTGCCGGAACACGTCGTTGAAGACCTCCAGCGAGAGCGGGCCGTCGTAGCCGGCGGTCAGGACGTGCCGTACCAGTCCGGCGACGTCGAAGCCGCCCTGGCCCGGGAAGCAGCGGTAGTGGCGGCTCCACTGCAGGACGTCCATGGCGAGCAGCGGGGCGTCGGCGAGCTGGAGGAAGAAGATCTTCTCGCCGGGGATGTCTTCTATGCCCTTGGGGTCCGAGCCGCGCGACAGGATGTGGAAACTGTCGAGGCAGGTGCCGAGTGCCGGGTGGCCGGCCGCCTCGACGATGCGCCAGGCGTGGTCGTACGTGCTGACGTGCCGTCCCCAGGCGAGTGCCTCGTAGGCGACGCGGACGCCGAACTCCTGTGCCAGGTCCGCTAGTTGGCTCAGCTGGGCGGCGGCGAGCGCGTCGTCGTCCTCGGCGAGGGGAGAGACGCTGGAGCAGACGAGGACGGTGTCGGTGCCGAGCCTGCGCATCAGCTCGAACTTGTGGCGGGCGCGGCGCAGATTGCGGGCGAACTCGGCCTCGGGCACCGCCTCGATGTCCCGCATCGGATGGTAGAGGTCGATGGTCAGGCCGAGGTCGGCGCACCTGGCGCGGATCTCCTCGGGCGTGAGGGGGCTGGCGAGCAGGTCGTTCTCGAAGATCTCGACACCGTCGAAGCCGGCCCGGGAGGCGGCGGTGAGTTTCTCGGTGAGGGAGCCGCTGAGGGAGACGGTGGCGATGGACGTGCGCATCGGGGTACCTCTCAATGTCGCTGCGGGCACGGCTACTTCGGTGCGGGCACGGCACCGGCCAACTCGGCGATGTCCGCGAGCATGCGGGCATTGTCGGGTTCCCGGCCGGTGAACAGGCGGAACGCGTCCGCCGCCTGGAAGACGGCCATGCCGCCGCCGTCGAGGGTGGCGCAGCCCAACGCGCGGGCGGTGTTCAGCAGTTGGGTCTCCAGCGGGCGGTAGACCACTTCGGCGACCCAGAGTCCGGAGTGCAACAGCCGTGCGGGGAAGGGCAGTCCGGGGTGGGCGGCCATCCCGGTGGGTGTGGCGTGCACGATGCCGTCGGCGGCGGCGAGCAGTTCGGGCAGCCGGTCGGGAGTGGCACCGGCGGCGCGGTCCGGGCCGAAGTGGCGGTTCAGGGAGTCGGCGAGGGCGTTGGACCGTTCCGGCAACGCGTCGACGACGGTGACGCGCTCGGCGCCGAGGGTGAGCGTGGCATGGGCGACGGCCGCGCCCGCGCCGCCCGCGCCGAGCTGGACGACGCGTTCCATGGGCGCGTCGGGCAGTCCCCGTGCGAAGGAGGCGGCGAAGCCGGTGACGTCCGTGTTGTGGCCGATCGCGCGGCCGTCCGCCTCGAACACGACGGTGTTGACCGCCCCAAGTGCCTCAGCCTGCGGCGAGAGCCCGTCGAGGTGCTCGATGACGAGCTGCTTGCACGGGTGGGTGATGTTGAGCCCGTCGAAGCCCAGGTCACGGGCGGCCCGCACCAGGTCGCCCACCGCTTCCGGGCCGACGCCGAGCACGTCGATGTCGATGAGCCGGTACAGATAGCGCAGCCCCTGCCGGTCGGCCTCGCGTTCGTGCAGGGCCGGGCTGAGGGAGGGCCCGATGCCGGAACCGATCAGCCCGACGAGATACGAGTCGACGAGAGACGAGTCCTTGAAGACGTCGGCCACGATGGCCCTCCTGAGCGGCTCACTAATGTACGAACTAGTACGTTAGCTATATCAGGATCGCGGACCTGCGGGAAGGCCCCGGCCGAGAACTCGACCACGTACCGCCAGTCCCTCCTTCTACAATCGGCCGCACACCGCGCGCACGCCCGAAGGAAGCCAAGGAACCCGATGACCAGCGTCGAAGAACCGGCACGACCGAACGGGCGCATCCGTGACGCGGCCCGCACCAAGGCCGAGATCCTCGACGTCGCGACCCACGAGTTCGCCCGAGCCGGCTACGACGGCGCCCGCGTCGACGAGATCGCCGCCCGCACCCGCACCACCAAGCGGATGATCTACTACTACTTCGGCGGCAAGGAACAGCTCTTCACGGCCGTCCTGGAACGGTCCTACGGCGTGATCCGCGAGGCCGAACGCGGCCTGGACGTCGAGCACCTGGACCCGGTCGCGGCCATCCGCCGACTCGCGGAGCTGACCTTCGACCACCATGAGCAGCACCCGGACTTCATCCGCCTGGTGTCCATCGAGAACATCCACGGCGCCGAGCACATCGCCGCCTCCGAGAAGCTCGGGAAGATCGGCTCGCCCGCCCTCGACGTGATCCGCCGCATCCTGGAGTCGGGCCAGAAGTCCGGTCTGTTCACGGCCGACGTGGACGCCGTCGACCTGCACGCGATGATCAGTTCCTTCTGCTTCTTCCGGGTCGCCAACCGGCACACCTTCGGCGCCCTGTTCGGCCGCGACCTGGTCGCACCGGACCGGCGCGAGTACTACCGGACCATGCTGGGCGACATGGTGATCGCCTATCTGACGGCGGAGCGGGCGACGGACTGAGCCGCGAGATCCTTCGGTACGACCTCTTGACACCCGGGAAACGTGAGCGCAACATCCGTAGCCAACCGCTACTAACTACCCAGTGGGTTAATTAGCCGGGCAGCACCCGGCACGGCCGTCCCGTCACCCCAGGGATCCGGCACCTCTCCCCCGCCGCTCACTCCGCCTACGGTGGAGTCCCCCCGAAGGAGCAAGCCGTGTCCGTCCCCGCCAAAGCCGTCGGGCAACCGAAAAAGGCCGCCACCGCCGCCTGGATCGGCAGCGCCCTGGAGTACTACGACTTCTTCATCTACGGCAGCGCCGCAGCCCTGATCTTCCCGAAGGTCTTCTTCGACGACTCGGACCCGGCGACGGCGACCCTGCTCTCCCTCGCGACCTTCGGTGTCGCCTACGCGGCCCGGCCGGTCGGCGCGCTGTTCCTCGGGCACTTCGGCGACCGGGTCGGCCGCAAGAAGATCATGATCTTCACGCTGCTGCTGATGGGCCTGTCGACGTTCCTCATCGGCTGTCTGCCCACGCGGGGCCAAGTCGGCACGCTCGCACCGGTGTTGCTCGTGCTGTGCCGGGTCCTCCAGGGCATCTCGGCGGCGGGCGAGCAGGCGAGTGCCAGTTCCATGACGCTGGAGCACGCGCCGGCGAACCGGCGCGGCTTCTTCACCAGTTTCACGCTGAGCGGCACCCAGGGCGGCCAGCTGATCGCCACTCTCGTGTTCCTCACCGTCGCCCAACTCCCGGACAAGCAACTGCTGTCGTGGGGTTGGCGCGTTCCATTCTGGGCGAGCGTGCTGGTCGCGGTCGCGGGGTACTTCATCCGCCGCAACCTCCAGGAGACCCCGGCCTTCGCCGAGCAGGCGGCAACCGAGGGAGTCGTGAAACTGCCGCTGGTGGTACTGCTGCGCGAGCACTGGGCGGACGTCCTGCGGGTGATCGCGGGCGCGCTCATCGCCTCCGTCTCCACGATCTTCACGGTGTGGGCGCTGGCCTACGCGACCAGCGACTCCGTCGGTATGTCCCGCTCGTCGATGTTGTGGGTGGGCGCGCTCGCCAACCTCGTCGCCCTCGCCGCGATCCCCCTGTGGGCCACGCTCTCCGACCGCGTCGGCCGTCGCCCGGTGTATCTGATCGGCGCGGTCGGCAGCGCGATCACGATGTTCCTCTACCTCTGGGCGATCTCGACGGGCTCCTACGCGCTCATCCTGATCCTCGGCATCGTCGCCTTCGGCGTGGTCTACAGCGCCGCGAACGGCGTATGGCCCTCCTTCTACGGCGAGATGTTCTCGACCCGCGTCCGGCTGTCCGGCATGGCCATCGGCACCCAGATCGGCTTCGCCGTGGCCGGGTTCGCGGTCACGTTCGCCGCGCAGATCGCGGGTCCGGACGGCACGGACTGGTCGTCGGTGGCCCTCTTCACGGCGGCGCTGTGCGTCCCGCCGGTGATCGCCGCGCTCACGGCCCGCGAGACCCACACGGTCCCGACGGAACTGCTCGGCACACGGTCACCGCGGGAGACGTCGCAGCCGGAGACGGTGACGGCCTGACCGTCGCTCCCCAAGTACCGCACCCCCGGGCTCCGTTGCCCGGGAGTTTCGGCTTCGGGGGCGTTTGGACCGGTCCGGGCTTTCACCGTACGCAGACACCCCGTTGACAGATGACGTTTCGCGCAAGAACATCGGCCGGAACGAGCAGAAAAGAACAGCGCCGCTACCGCCGAGGGAGGGGCCTCCGCGTGCCCCGGCCGATTTCAGGGGCGGCCGGTGCACGCGGGCCCGGGGCTGACTATCGTTGCCCGATCACACGTGCGAAAGGTGGTCGAGGGGCGTGGCGGGGGCCGAGGAGTGGATACGGGTGCCGGTTGGCGCCGACGCCGGGCGGTGGACTACGCGGGGGCGCAGCCGCAAGGTGCTGTTCGTCGTGCACAACGTGACGTCCGCGACTCGACTGCTCGACGTACTGCCGCTCTTCCACGACGACTTCCGGGTGCAGTTGCTCGTGACGTGCACGGGGTCGTCGGCATTTCGTGCGGGGGTCGCCGAGTTGCTGGCGGAAACCGGGGTACCGGTGGTGCCCTGGGACCAGGCCGTTCAGACACCGGTCGATTTGGCGGTGTCGGCGAGCTTCGGCGGTCAACTCCGGGCATTTTCCGGTGTATTGGCCGTGTTGTCACATGGTGTCGGATATACTAAGAGGCTGGGGACACCCAACACCCAACACCCGGCGGCGAGGCGGCGGAAGCGGCGGCTCCGGTTTTCGGGTTGTCTCCCGAGTGGTTGCTCGACGAAAGCGGACGGCCCGTCGCGGACGCGCTGGTGCTGTCGCATCCCGAGCAGGCGGAGCGGCTGCGTGCCGTCTGCCCCGAGGCCGCGCCCACGGCCGTACTGGCCGGTGATCCCTGCTGGGACCGCATGCTCGCGGCCCGCCCGTACCGGGAGCGCTACCGGCGGGCGCTCGGCGTCGGGCGTGCGCAGCGGCTGGTGGTGCTCAACTCCACCTGGAACCCGGAATCCCTGTTCGGCGACGACGTCCTGCCCTCCCTCCTGCCCCGGCTGACCTCCGAACTCCCCGTCGACGAGTACCGTCTCGCGGCCGTCCTGCACCCCAACATCTGGTACGGCCACGGCCCCGGCCAGATCCGCGCATGGCTCGACCGCGCGCGCCGCGCCGGCCTCACCCTCGTCGACCCCCTGCACAACTGGCGCCAAGCGCTGCTCGCCGCCGACGTCGTCATCGGCGACCACGGCTCGGTGACCTACTACGCCGCCGCACTCGGCACCCCCGTCCTCCTCGGCGCCGCACCCCTCGCAGGCCTCGCCCCCGACGCCCCCGTACACGCCTTCGTCCGTACGGCCCCCCGCCTGGACCCCACGCTCCCGCTGCGCCCCCAACTGGTCCGGCTGATCGACACACACAGCCCCTCACCCGAGCCCGCCGCCTTCACCAGCTCCGTACCGGGCGAGTCGGCGACCCGCCTCCGGCACCTCTTCTACGACCTCATCGGCATCCCCGAACCGGACGCGCCCGCGCTGCTCGAACCGCTCCCGCTCCCGCCGTTCGAGCCCGCGGCACACATGGTCCCGCTCCAGGTGCTGACCGGGTTGTTGGGCTCGGGCGAGGTCTCGGTCGTCCGGTACGCGGGTCCGCACCCGGCGCCCGACAGCACGGGCGAGACCCACATGGCGGTGCCCGAGGACACCCGTGAGCAGTCCCAACTCGCCCTCGCCGACGTGGTGTTCCGCCACGGCACGGCCGACGACCCGCGCTTCGGGTCCCCCGCGCTCTGGACGACGGAGACGCTCGCCCGGTACCCACAGTGTGCCCTCGCCGCGTACGTCACCGGCCCCGGCACCTGCACGGTCCGCACCTCGGACGGCACCCTGCTGCACCTGCGCGCCGAGCCCGGGGCTGACGCCGACCCCGCCGCCCATGTCTCGGCCCTGCATGCCTGGCTCGCGTCCGGCAAGTCGCTGCAGGAGGTTTTCGAGCAGGGGCTGACCGTGCACACGGGAGGGGCCGTGCACCGGGTGCGGGTCACCCGTGGTTAGCCGTCGCAGCGTTCGCGCAGGCTGCGCAGATAGGCCAGGTGCTGTTCGGCCTTCTCGTCGCGCAGGGTGGCTGTCGCCTCGTCGATCAAGGCGCGGGCGGCCGTGAACTCGCCGCCGGTCAGGCGGGTTTCGGCGAGGTCGGTGAGGGTGCGGGCCGTGTTGTAGGCCTCGCCGGCGGCGCGGAAGAAGGCCAGCGCGCGTTCCAGGCGTTCGACGGCCTCGGCACGGCGGCCGAGTCCGCGCAGGGCCCGGCCGCGGTGGCGTTCCAACAGGGCGCGGGCGCGCGGCAGATCGGCGGCGCCCTCGTCGGCGGGACCGATGCCGTCCAGGATGCGGTACGCCTCGTCGAAGGCCGCGTACGCCTCGTCGAACCGCCACTGGCGCAGCCGCAGCAGTCCGAGGAACTCGACGGCGGAGGCCTGGCCGCGCACATGCCCTCCCGCCCGTTCGTCCCGTGCCGCCGCGAGGGCCTCGGGTTCCGCCTCGTCCCAGCGCCGCAACTCCATGAGGCTGTGGGCGAGTTGGGCGTGGAGGGCGCCGGCGATGCGGGTGCCGGGGAAGTGGGCGTCGGCCGTACGGACTCCGGCCTGCAGGGCGGGCAGCAGTATGTCGTGGTGGCCGGCCTTGAGTTGGAGCGGCCACAGGGCCTGGCCCAACAGGACGACGGTGCTCCAGTCGCCGAACTCCTCGGCGGCGTGCACCGCTTGGACCAGGTTGGGGGCCTCGGCGGCCAGTGCGGCGACGCCCGCGCCCCGGTTCTCGTACGACAGCGGTGTGGCCTCGGACGGGACACGCCAGCTCTCGGGCAGTGCCGCTCGGGCGGCGGCGAGCGCGAGGTGCAGATAGCCCTCGACGGTGCGGGACACGGCGGCGGAGCACGCGGCGATCCCGTCCGTGGCGGCGGCCGTCCGTTCGGCGTGCGCGCGGACGGCGGGCCGGTAGCGGTAACGGCCGTGGTCCGCACGGTCGATGAGCAGGGCGTCGGCCAACTCGTCGAGGAGCCGGGCGGCCTCGGCCTCATCGATATTGGCGGCGCGGGCAGCCGAGGGGGCGTCGAGGGCTGGCCAGTCGTACAGGCCGGTCAGGCGGTAGAGGCGGGCGGCGTCCGGGTTCAGCAGGCGGTACGAGTCCTCGACTGCGGAGATCAGCGGGTCGCTCTCGGGCCCGACCGGCGTCTCCGGCGGTGCGGTCAGCCGGGGTGCGGCGGCGCGCAGCGCGTAGGGCGAGCCGGCGCAGCGGTCCAGTACGGCGGGCAGCGTGGCGCGGGCTGCACTGACCGCGGGTTTGCCGACCAGTTCGGTGAGCAGCCGTTTCGCGTCCCGGCGGCCCAGCGGGCCGACCGGGATCCGCAGGGCGTCGAGGCCGATGAGGGGATTCCGCGCGACGACGAGGGTGACCACGTCCGGAGCCGGTGCCAGCAACGGCTGCACCTGGGCGGCGGACCGGGCGTGGTCGAGCACGACGAGAGCGCGGCGGTCGGTCAGGGCGCGCCGGAACAGGGCGGCCCGGTCGGCGGCCGAGGGCGGTATGTCCTCGTCGGGCAGGCCGAGTTGGCGCAGCAGGGTGGCCAGGACCGGTTCGGGGCCGAGCGCGCGCAGGTCGGCGTAGAGCTGGCCGTCGGGGAAGTGGTTCGCCTGTCGTGCGCCCCAGTGGAAGGCGAGGGTGCTGGTGCCGATGCCCTCGGGTCCGTGGAGGAGCGCGAGCCGTGGGCGTCCGCCGTAGGCGCGGGTCGCCTCCTTGTCCAGGAGTTTCAGGGCGTCCTGACGGTCCGTGAAGGAGCGGGGTGCCGGTGGGAGGCAGTGGCGTCCCGGCCCGGCGGCGGGGTCCGGGATGCGCACGCCTCGCGCGAACCGGGTCCAGACGAGGGCGAGTTCGGGGTCACCGTGGACGCGGTCGTGGACCATGCGGGCGACCGCGTCCAGTTCGTCCGGGGTGGCCGGTGCGGTCACCTCGCGTCCGGCGAAGCGGCGGACCATTCCGCCGACCGACTCCCAGGCCAACTTTCCGGCCTCGCTCGCCATCCCGGAGCCGACGGCTCCGAACACCGCACCGATGGCGCTCATGGACACCGGATCCATCACTTCGTGCACTCCCCCGTCGTCCGCCCGCCACGCAGCGGATCAACCTTAGCGCCGGTGAGGGATGGTGACGATGGGTCACCCCTGGTCGGCCTGCGGGCAAGGGGTCATCCCCGGTTGGCCCCTGCCGGAATCCCGTACGCCCGCTCCACCCGCAACCGCAGCACCAGCCGCCGGTCCCGCACCATCGCCGCCCGGTAGTCGTCCCAGTCCGGATGCTCGCCGAGAACGTCCCGGTACAGCTGGATGAGTTCCTCGACCGTGTCGTCGTGCGGGTCCTTCGCGACGGGTGTGAGGTCGGCCGCGCCCTCGGCGACCGTGTACGCCCACCGGTCGGGGCTGGTCACGTGGTAGGAGGCGCGGGGGTCCCGGCGCAGGTTGCGGGTCTTGGCGCGGTCGTCGGTGATCGACACCCGGATGACGCGCTCGTCGGGGTAGTAGACATGGCTGACGTTCGACAGCTGGGGTCGACCGTCGCTCTTCAGGGTGACGAGCACTCCACCGTGGCCCTCCGCGAGCAACCGGAGCAGTGCGTCCTGCGTGGCGTCGTGAGTCATACATCCGTCAACCGTGTGAACCACGTCACGCATTCCCCGAGCGGGCGGCCAAAGAGTAGACACTGTCTACTAAGTCTTGGTAGACAGTGTCTATGAGCATGAGTGAACCGGACGTGGGACTACGCGACCGCCTGGTCGACGTCGGCGTGGCACTGGTGGCCCGCGAGGGGGCGCAGGCCCTCACCCTGCGCGAGATCGCCCGGCGGGCCGGTGTCTCGCACGGGGCGCCGCGCCGTTACTTCCCCACCCACCTGGAGCTGCTGTCCGCCATCGCGCGGCGCGGCTTCGCCGCCTTGGGCGAGCGGGCGACAGGGGTGATCGGTGACGGTACGGCGAGTCCGCGGGCGCAGCTGACGGCGTTGGGGCGCGTCTATCTGGAGTTCGCGCTCGACAACTCCGGCATGTACGAGTTGATGTTCCGTCACGATCTGCTGGAGAGTGGCCACTTGGGGCTGCGGGGCACCAGCCTGCCGTTGTTCGGCGTCCTGGTGGACCTTGTCGGCCGGGCCCGTCCCGACCTGGACGCCCGCCTGGTCGCGGGCACGCTGTGGGCGAACCTGCACGGCGTCGCCCAGCTGTGGCGCTGGGGCAGCCTCCAACTCGCCACCGGCGCCGACGACTTCGCACCCCTGCTGCGGTCCGTCCTCGACGCGCACCTCGGTCCGGAGGCCGCCGTATGACAGCACATCCGACAGGGCATCGCATGCATCGGCGGCTCGTGCTGGCGAGCAGTGTGGCGGGCGCGGCGATCGTCGCGCTGGACGGGACCGTGCTGACCGTCGTGCAGCCCACGCTGCAGCGGGAGTTGGGGGCGTCGTTGGCGCAGGTCCAGTGGACGAGCACCGCCTATCTGGTCGCCGTGGCGAGCCTGTTGGTGTCGGCCGGGCGGATCGGTGACCGGTACGGGCATCAGCGGGTGTTCGGGCTCGGCATGCTCGGCTTCGGTGTCGCCTCGGCCGGGATCGGTCTGGCGCCCGGGGTCGGCTGGGTGATCGGACTGCGGGTCGTCCAGGGCGTGTTCGGCGCGCTGCTCCAGCCGGCGACGCTCGGCATGCTGCGGGCCGCGTTCCCGCCCGACCGGCTCGGCATGCCCATCGCCGTACGGACGAGCGTGATCGGTCTCGCGGCAGCCGTCGGACCGCTGGTGGGCGGGGCGTTGGTGACCGCGGTGGGCTGGCGGGCCGTGTTCTTCCTCAACGTCGTGCCCTCGCTCGTGTTCGGCGTGCTCGCGCTCACCGTGCGAGAGCCTCACCGAAAAAGAGCATCAGCGGTCCAATTCGACCTGCCGGGCGCCCTGCTCCTCGCGCTCTCCCTCGCCTCTCTCATCCAGGCGCTGGTGGACCTCCCCGGTTCGGCCGCCGGGCTGGCCGTGTCTGCGCTGGCAGGCCTCGCCTTCGTACGCCATGAACGTCGTACCGCACATCCGCTCCTGCCACCGGACGTCATCGGCTCGGCGGCGATCCGCGGGGCGCTCGGGATGCTGCTCGCGGCGTCGGCCGCCTTCTCCGGGACGCTGTTCGTCGTCACCTATTTCCTGCAGGACACGATGGGACTTGGCCCGTTCCAAAGCGCCCTCCGAGGCCTGCCATTGGCCGCCGCGATGGTCCTCGCGGCACCCGCGACCGCCGTGGTGCTGCGCCGCGTCGGGGCGCGTCGTACGGCCGGCGTGGCGATGACGGTCGTAGCCCTGGCTGTTCTCGTGTTGTCCCGGGCCTCCGGCGCAGTCGCGGTATGCGGGGGTTTCGCCCTGCTCGGGGCCGGGTTTGGAACGGTCCTGGTGGCGGCGACCCAAGTGGTCGTGCGGGAGGCGGCCGTGGAGTCGGCCGGGGTGGCCGGCGGGCTCAAGCAGACCGCGGTGCACGTGGGTCCGACGCTGGGCGTCGCCGCGGGCAGCGCGCTGATGGCCGCGAGCGGCCGGGAGTGGGCGCTCGGTGTCCTCGCAGCGGTGGCCCTGACCGGTGCTCTCACGTGTCTCGTACTGCCCGGTCGGACAGTCGCGTCGCTCACACATCCCCCCGTTACAGGAGACCGCGCAGGTGTTCCTGCGCGACGATGAGTTCCGAGGTGTCCGGGGCCGGGTATGCGGGACCCCACCTCGTGAACGCAATTCGGAGGAGAGCCATGGCACAGCTGCGACAAGAGGTCGACCCGGACGAGGTCGGACTGGATCACAAGGCGTTGGACCGCCTGGACCAGCACTTCGCCCACTACGTCGACGTGGAGCGCCTGCCGGGCTTCCTGGTGTCCGTGGCCCGCCGCGGCCGTGTCGCCCACCTCACCACCCACGGGTACCGCGATGTCGCGGCCCGACTCCCCGTCGCACCGGACACGCTGTACCGGATCTACTCCATGACGAAGCCGGTCACCGCGGTCGCCGCGCTGATCCTGATGGAGGAGGGCAAGCTCTCCCTGGACGACCCGGTCGGCCGTCACCTGCCGGCCTTCGCCGACATGCGGGTCTACGACAGCGGTTCCGGCGCCGACGTCAGGACGCGGCCGGTGGAACAGCCGATGCTGATCCGGCACCTGATGACCCACACCTCGGGCCTGACCTTCGCCTTCTACCACTCCCACCCGGTCGACGCCCTCTACCGGGACGCGCACCTGGAGTCGTCCGTGCCGCCCGGCGCGAACCTCGCCGAGACGATCGACATCTACGCGAGTCTGCCGCTGCAGTTCGAGCCGGGCACGCAGTGGAACTACTCCGTCGCCTCGAACGTGCTGGGCCGGGTCGTCGAGGTGGTGTCCGGGCAGCGGCTCGACGAGTTCTTCGCCGAGCGGATCTTCCGGCCGCTCGGGATGCCGGACGCCGGCTTCCAGGTCCCCGACGAAAAGGCCGACCGGCTATCCGAGTTGTACGGCGACTCCGACGGCGGCGGTATCGAGCCGATCGCCGGGCTGCCGCTGCGGGGCGGCCGGCCGCGGTTCCTGTCGGGGAGCGGGGGGATGGCGGCGAGCGCGTACGACGTGCACCGGTTCGCGGAGTTCCTGCGGCGCCGGGGCGAACTCGACGGCACCCGGCTGCTGTCCCCCGAGACGGTCGACCTCATGACCAGCAACCACCTCCCCGGCGGCGCCGACATGCGCGCCTTCGGCAGCCCCGCGCACCAGGAACCGGGCAACGACGGCATCGGCTTCGGCCTCAGCGTCTCCGTCGTCGTCGACCCCGAGCGCACCCAGTCCCCCACGGGACTGGGCACGTTCGGGTGGAGCGGCGCGGCGACGACGACGTTCTGGGTTGACCCGAGCCGGGACCTGACCGTGCAGTTCATGACACAGCTGCGGCCGAAGTCCTCCCTGAAGATCATCCCCGAGCTGAAGCAGCTGGTGCACGAGGCGGTCACGGACTGAGGCTCGGCCTCTCCCCCTGCTACTGCTACTGATCAACTCGCAGTGTGAACTCCAGCCCCTCCCCCGCCAGTTCGCTCAGCCACTCCCGGGACCGTTCCAACGTCTCCGCCGCCCGGTTCAGGCCGGACGGCAGGTCGTCGGACAGGATGTGGCGGACGGCGAGGGAGAGCGGACGGGAGACACAGCGGGCCATCGCGCTCTCCTCCTCGTCACCGACCAGGTCGAGGAGGTAGCTGCCGGACCAGGTCTCGCCCGTGTCTCCCCGGACATCCAGGGACACCGCGAGGACGACACGGTCGTGGTCGGCGTCCGTGGTGGGGTAAGTCGCCGCCAACTCCCTTGCCAGCGCGGCGATCCGGGTGTCGTCGCCCGCCTTCAGTTCCTCGAACACCGCGTCCCAGGCCCGCAACCAGCCCTCAAGACGCAGCGTGCCCCGCACGAACGTCCGCGGCTTCCAGCCCGCCGGGAGCCCGTACTGCTCGATGAACGGCACGCTGTCCCGGTTCGGATAGACCTCGAAGGTCTCGCCGTCCACGACATGCGGCCGGGTCGCCTCCCAGGGCCGGCCGGCCGTGGTCTCCGCGCCGTCCTCCAGGTATCGCGCGGGCGAGCGCAGCGCGCCCAGCACTCCGGCCGGCGCCCAACTGAAGCGGTACCGGAAGTCGTTGGGTACCGCGGGGACACCGCCGCAGTACGAGGTGAAGCGGTAGGTGGCCGCAGCGCCGATCGCCTCCCGGGCGCGGGCGACGAGGCTGTGGGCGAAGAGGTGGTCGATGCCGGGGTCGAGACCGGCCTCGGTGAGGACGACGATCCCTGCCTTCTCGGCCGCCGGTACCTGTTCCAGGACGGCGTCCGAGACGTAGCTGGAGCAGGCGAAGTGTGCCTGCCGCCGTACGCAGACGGCCAGCAGCGCGGTGTGTTCGGGCGCGGGCAGCATGGACACCACGACGTCTCCGGGCGCCAGTTCGGCCGTGAGCGCGTCGAGGGTGAACGCATGTGGTTCGGCGCGTCCCGTCAGGCCCAGGTGGTCGAGGGCCTGTGCCGCACGCTCCTCGGTGCGGTGCCACAGTCGTACCCGCTCGGCGCTGTCGCAGAGCAGGGCGAGACCGCTGCCCGTGGACAGTCCGGCGCCGATCCAGTGGACGGTACCGCTCGCGCGCACCACGTCAGACATGGCCCAACTCCCCTTCCACGACGGCGACACCGGTGTCGATGCCGAGTTCACGGCACTTCGTGCGGAACAGGTCCTGGCAGCGCGCCCACGCCCCGCCCGTTCCGAAGTCCAGCAGCTGGGGCAGCAGCGCGGCCGAGAAGTCGGTGCTGGACTCCCTCGGCAGGAGGGACGGCAGGTTGTCGATCGCGATGAGGTCGAGCGGGGGCCGCTCGTGCAACTGCCGTACCGGGTCCGTCCATTCGGTCGTACGGTCGTAGACCGGCAGCACGTTGAGGGGTGAGCCCACGTCGCAGGTGACGTCGGAGACGGTGCGGAGCCGGCGGGTCGGGTCGTCGAGGTCCTCCTCGCGGAGGAAGGGCGGGACGGGGGTCGTAGCCAAAACGCAGTTGACCAGGACGTCGTGGGCCAACAGGGCCGGGCGGTCCAGGTTCTGGGTCTCCGGCAGGTCCCAACAGGTCGGTTCGACACCCGCCGCGGAGAAGGCCACGCGCGCTCCCCGGCCGCTGCGGCCGAGCGCGCCGATCACCAGTGCGCTGAACTCCGCGTCCCCGGCGGCGGGTTGGAGCGTCCTGTCCAGCTCCTCCTTCGAGGTGGGCGTCAGCGGCGCGACGAGGCGGCCCCGGTGCTGGAGCACGGCCAGCGCCGCGCCCAGGTAGCCCGCCCAGAAACCGAACGCGGCGAGTCGGCGTCCGTCGTCGTCCACCAGGTATTCCAGGTCGAGCAGCGCCCCTCCGCCGGCCGCGAATCGGCCCAGCAGGTCCGTCGCCCCTGGCTGGCCCTTGTAGGCGTGCCCGAAGAAGATGTGACGGTGCGTCAACTCGTACGGTTCGTCCGGGAGTTCCTTGAGGCCGAGGATCACCGCGTCCTTCGGCGCCGACACCCAGGAACCTGCGGGCGTCACCCGGGCGCCGACCGCCTCGTACTCCTCGATCGGGAAGATCCGTTGCGGGGACTCCTCGATCGTGAGGGTCACCCCGCTCTCGACGAGTCGGCGGGCGTCGGAGGGGACGACCGGGGTGCGGCGTTCGGTCGTTCGGGGCTCGTGGCGCAGCCACAGATGGAGCTCGGTCATACCAGGTTGACCTCCGGACGCGGGGCGTCGGCCGCGAACCGGCCGGCGCTCAGGGGGCTGACGTCCACGAAGGGTACGTGGCCGAGGTACAGGTCGCGGACGACCTCGCCGACGGCCGGTCCCTGGAGGAAACCGTGGCCGGAGAAGCCGGTCGCGTAGAGGAAGCGGGAGACCGAAGTGGCCTCGCCGATCAGGGCGTTGTGGTCCGGGGTGTTCTCGTACAGGCCCGCCCAGCCGCCGGTGCGCCGCAGGTCGAGGAGGTCGGGGGCGCGCAGTCGCATGGCCTCGGCGAGGCGGGGGATCCAGCGGTCGTGGGTGTCGGTGGCGAAGCCGGGACGCTCGTCGGGGTCGGACATGCCGACGAGGAGGCCGGGGCCCTCGGTGTGGAAGTAGAGGCTGGTGGTGAAGTCGATCGTCATGGGGAGGTTCGGCGGCAGTCCCGTCACCGGTTCCGTGACCGCGATCTGGCGGCGCAGCGGCTGTACGGGGAGGTCCACGCCCGCCATCGCGCCGATCGCCTTCGACCAGGCGCCCGCAGCGCAGATCACCGAGTGGGTGTCGATGCGGCCCAGGGTCGTCACCACCGCGGTGATGGTGTCGCCGTGTGTCTCGATGCCGGTGACGTCGGTGTGGCGCAGGATCGTCGCGCCGTGAGCGCGGGCGGCGGACGCGTAGCCATGGACTACCGCCTCGGGGGTGCAGTGGCCGTCGTCGGGCGAGTAGGCGGCGGCGAGCAGGCCTTCGGTGCTGATCAGCGGGGAGAGGCGGCGGGCTTCGGCGGGGTCGATCATGCGGCTGGGCACGTTGAGGGAGTTCTGTAGCCGAACGCCCGCCTCGAAGGACGCGACGTCCTCGGGTGTGGACAGCAGGAACAGATAGCCGACGCGATGTAACCCGATGTCGTACCCGGTGTCCTCCTCGAAGCGGGCGAAGGCCTTCAGACTGCGGGCGCCCAGCTGCACGTTGAGCCCGTCGGAGAACTGCGCCCGCACTCCGCCGGCCGCCTTGGAGGTGGAACCGGCGGCGAGTTCGTCCCGTTCGACCAGGATGACGTCTCGGACGCCCGCGCGGGCGAGATGGTAGGTGATGCTGGTACCGATGACCCCGCCGCCGATGACGACGACCTCAGCCTGACGCTTCACGGGCGCTCCTTCTTGGCCGCGTCGATGACGGCCCAGGCCGCTGCGGCGTCCTGGATGCCGAGTCCGACGCTGTTGTAGTGGACGATGTCGTCGGGTCGGGTGCGTGCGCCGCGGCGGCCGGTGAGTACGGCGCCGAGCGGGATCAGGTCGTCGTAGGTGAACAGGCCGTCGCGCAGGGCGTCGACGATCGGCCCGGCGTGCTCCGCGGCCGTCTCCGGGTCGTCGACCACTACGGCCGCCGATCGCCGTAGGACCTCCAAGTCGACCTCGCGGCGGGTGGGTTCGAACGAGCCGACGCTGACGACCGTGCAGCCGGGTGTGAGCCATGCGCCGTGCACCACGGGTGTGGTGCTGAGCGTGCAGGTCGCGATCACGGAGGCGCCGGTGACGGCTGCCTCCGCGGTGGCCATCGCCTCGACGGGGAAGGGCAGTTCGGCGGCCAGGGTGTCGGCGGCGCGAGCGCGGCGCTCGGGGGTCGGGCTCCACAGGCGTACGGACTTCAGGTCACGGACCCGGGCGATCGCGCGGACATGGGCGAGTGCCTGGGTGCCCGAGCCGAGGACGGCGAGGTGCGCGGCGTCGGGAGTGGCCAGGGCGTCGACGGCGACGGCGCTGCCCGCGGCCGTGCGCAGGGTCGTCACCGCCGTGCCGTCCATGACCGCTACCAGCTGTCCAGTGGACCGGTCCAGGGCGCTGATCACCGCGTGGACGGTGGGCAGTCCGGCGCGCGCGTTGGCGGGGTTGACGCTGCCGAACTTCGCCACCGCCCCGGTGTCCGCCGACAGCCGGGAGACATAGGCGAAGACGACACTGTCGTCGAAGCGGCTCGGGTGCATGATCTTGCCGGGCAGGTCGGCCTCGCCGGCACCGAGCGCGGTGAAGGCCGCGCGCTGCGAGGCGATGGCCGTATCGGCGTCGAGCAGGTGCCTGATCCGGTCGCCGGAGAGGAAGAGGACGTCGTCGGTCATTCCCTCTTCCTATCCGGACTCCGCTCACCGGAATCAGGACCAGTGCGCCACCGCGTCCAAATGGGGCAGGTGGTGGTCGAGGCGCTCCCGCTTCGTACGGAGATAGGTGATGTTGTTCTCGCACGGCGGGATCAACAGCGGTACCTCTTCGGAGACTTTGATGCCGTGTTCCAGCAACGCCTCGCGTTTGCGCGGGTTGTTGGAGAGCAGGCGGACCGAGCGGACGCCCAGGTCGTGCAGGATCTCGGCGGCGACGCCGTAGTCGCGGGCGTCGACCGGCAGGCCGAGGGCGAGGTTCGCCTCGACCGTGTCCAGGCCCTCGGCCTGCAGGGCCATCGCGCGCAGCTTGGCGAGCAGGCCTATGCCGCGGCCCTCGTGCCCTCTCAAGTAGACGACGATGCCCCGGCCTTCGGCGACCACGGCCCGCATCGCGGCGTCCAACTGGTCGCCGCACTCGCAGTGCTGGGAGCCGAAGGCGTCACCCGTCAGGCACTCCGAGTGCAGTCGGGTGAGTACGTCGTCCGTGCCGATGTCGCCGTAGACCAGGGCCACTTGCTCGTCACCGCGGTCGTGGTCCAGGTAGCCGACCGCCTGGAATTTGCCGTACACGGTGGGCAAGGGAGCATTCACGACGCGTTCCGCGCCCCTGGGCTGCGCGGACTTCTGCTTGCCGAGTACGCCAATGTTTTCTGTCATGATCTGGTTCCTAAGCAGAGACGAAAGGCCGTGAAACAATGAATGGTTCGGGCTCACGGACGGCGGCATACGGACTGGTGCCGGCGGACACCACGGAGGACGTACGGTCTAGGGGGGCAGGTGTCTCAGCACAGGTCGCCGTCCTTCCGGTCGGCAGTTTCGAGCAGCACGGCCCGTATCTTCCGCTGGCGACCGACACGTTGGTCGCCTGTGCCGTGGCCCGGGAGATCGCCGAGGCGTATCCGGTGCATCTCCTCCCGCCGGTGACGATGGCCTGCTCGCACGAGCACGCGGCCTGGCCGGGGACCGTCAGCATCTCTTCCGTGACCCTTCATGCGGTGGTGCGGGACATCGCGGACTCGCTCCGCCGCTCGGGGGTCGAGACCCTGGTGGTGGTCAACGGTCACGGCGGAAACTACGTACTGGGCAACGTCGTTCAGGAGTCCTCCGCCCGCGGTGAGCGGATGGCGCTGTTCCCTGCCGCGGAGGACTGGGAGACGGCGCTGGAGCGGGCCGGGGTGCTGACCTCGCTGCTCACCGATATGCATGCGGGGGAAATCGAGACCTCCATTCTTCTGCACGCTCATCCCGAATTGATCCGTCCCGGTTATGAGACCTCCGATTTCGTCGCCGACGACCGTCGCCATCTCCTGACGCTCGGTATGTCCGGCTATACCGAGTCGGGCGTCATCGGGCGCCCGTCCCTCGGCTCGGCGGAAAAGGGGAAGGCACTGCTGGCGAGCCTGGCGGATTCCTTCGGCGCGTATTTCTCGATGCTGACCGCGGAGACCGAGGCCTGAGCGGGTGCCGGGTCCGATGCGGCGGTGCCGGGCCCGGCGGTACGCAGACCCGTGTACCAGCGGGCGACCAGGACCAGCAGGCCGGGCGCGGCGGCGGCGAAGCTGAGGACGCCGTAGATCACGGAGACGGACAGTCCGCTGGTCGCGCCGAGGCCCGCGGCGCCGAACGCCCAGGCGGTGACGCCCTCACGGGGGCCCCAGCCGCCGACGTTCAGCGGCAGACCCATGGCGACGAGCGCGAGGATCGCGATCGGGAGCAGCTGGGCGACGGTGGCCGCGGAGCCGGCGGCGCGGGCGGCGACCACGAACATCGCGAGGTGGCCGGCGAGGATGACGAGCGAGGAGAAGGCGACGCCGGGCCAGTTGGCGCGGGAGAACAGTCCGGCGCGCACCTCGTCGAGGGTGGTGCGCAGCGCGCGACCGCGGCGGGTGACGGCGGGCGGACGGTTCATCCGTACGGCGGCCACGACCGCCAGCGCTCCGACGGCGGCGAGCAGGACGAGCGGGGCGACACTGCGGGCGTCGGCCATCACCGGGGAGTCCAGGCCCAGCAGGACCGTCACCCCTACGACGGCCAGCGCGATCTGGCCCGCGACGCGTTCCAGGACGACGGCCCGTACGGCGCGGCCCATGTCACCGGCGCTCTGTCCGTGCCGTACCGCGCGGTGCACGTCGCCGAGGATGCCGCCGGGCAGGGCCGCGTTCAGGAACAGGGCGCGGTAGTAGTCGGCGACGGCCGGGCCGAGCGGCAGCTTGATGCGCAGGCCGCGCGCCACCAGGGCCCAGCGCCAGGCGCTGAACACCGTCGTGACCACGCCGATGGCGAGCCCGATCAGCAGCGTCGGTACGTCGATGCGGCGCAGGCCGTCCAGGAAGACGCCGGTGCCCAGGCGCCAGAGCAGGACGCCGAGGATGGTGACGCCGGCGACCGTGCCGAAGTGGGTGCGTACCGCGCGGGAGTTCACCCGGTTCAGGATCGCGCTCAGGGCGCGGCGGGCGCCGGAGGCGCGGTCGGTGCCGGGGCGCGGTGCGGAGACGATCACCCCGATGCGGTCGCCGGAGACGGCCGAACTGTGCAGCGGCGGGGTGTGCTTGGGACGGCGTACCTCTTCCACCGCGGTCTCGGTACGGACTGCGAGGGCGACCGGTGTGGACCGGTCCACGCGCACCCTGCGTGTCCTGGTGCTCGGCCTCGGTGCGACCGTGCGCATCGTCTCGACGCTCATGACGTGCCCCCTGTCGGGCGGGCCAGCGCCAGCAGGTCGCTGTGGTGGACCAGCACACTCAACTCGCCTGCCGCGCAAGCCACGAGGCGCCGTTCCAGATACTGGCCGGCGCGTTCCTTCAGCTCGGGACGTTCCTCGACGGCCGCGCCGACCCAGCCCCGCAGCCACTCGGCCGTCAGCGCGGACTCGTCGGCGCCGAGGCGCCAGGCGCTCGGGTGGACGCGGACCGTCGCGCCGCGCGCGGCGAAGGCCTCGCAGGTGACGGTGACCGCGTCCGGGCCGAGGAGGCCGTCGCGCCGCTGGTGGGCGTTGAACGCGTCGGCGATCTCCTCGTCCATCGGGTCGGCCGGGGTGAGTTCGACCCGGCCCGCCACCGACAGGGTGAGCAGCGCCGGGCAGCCGGCGCCGACACAGGCGGCGACGAGGGCGTCGACCTCCTCGCGGGTGAGGACGTCCAGGAGTGCCGAGGCCGTCACCAGCGAGGCGCCGACCAGCGCGTCCGGGGTCAGCCGGGCCACGTCGCCACGCCGGGTCTCGACCGTGACGCGGCTGCCGTCGGCGGCTGCGCGCGGTGAGGCGACGGCGGCGAAGTGGAGGAGGTAGGGGTCGCGGTCGTGCAGGATCCAGTGCTGGGCGCCGTCGAGGCGGGGGGCGAGCCAGCGTCCCATCGAGCCGGTGCCGCAGCCCAGGTCGTGGATGACGACTCCGGACCGGCCGGGCAGGTTGGCGAGCCGGATGCGCAGCGGGTCGAGCAGTTCGGGGGATCGCGCGCCGGCGTCGGCGCCCTCCCGCAGCTCCAGCCACTCGGGCGCGTAGCGCGGCGGATCGTCGGGGCCGACGTCCCGCAGTCGTACGGTCGCCCGCTCCCCGGGGCGGGTCGCGGGCCCGGCGCCGGGGATCACGGAACCGGGCCCCGTCTGCTCGCCCGCGTCCGCTTGGACCGTTCCCGCCATGATGTCCTCCGGCCCCGGCTGTCCAGCCGTCAGGTCCTTCGCGTCGGGCTGTACCGGGGCGACCAGCATGCCCAGCGGTACGCCCCTGGGCCCCGGCTGCGCCGGGATCCGTCCGGCCTGGCCGCTCTGTCCCGCGGCCCGTGTGGACTGCGTGTCCCTCATGCCGCCCTCCGGGGTTCGCTGGGGAGCCGGGTGAGTACGCCGGCCAGGCTGCGGGCCGTGGTGGCCCAGCCGTCGAGGGCCGCGCGCCGGCCGCGCGCCGCTGCCTTCAGCCGACGGCGTACGTCGGCCTCGCCGAACCAGCCGCGCAGTTCGACGGCGAGCGCGGCGGGGTCCTCCGGCGGGACGAGGATGCCGGGCACCCCTCCGTCGGGGGCACGACCGACCGCCTCGGGCAGCCCGCCGACGTCCGTGGCCAGCACGGGGATGCCGCGCGCGAGGGCCTCGGTGACGGCCATGCCGTACGTCTCGGCGTACGACATGAGGACCATGAGGTCGGCGGAGGCGTAGCTGGCGTCGAGTTCGGCGCCGGCCTGCGGGCCCGCGAGGTGCAGCCGGTCCTGGAGGCCGTACTGCTTGATGAGGCCGCGCAGGTGGTCGACGTACTCCGGGTCGTGGCCGAGGCCGCCGACGCAGACGCAGGTCCAGGGCAGGTCGGCCGCGGCGGCCAGGGACTCGACCAGCCGGTGCTGTCCCTTGCGCGGGGTGACCGCGGCGACGCACAGCAGGCGGGAGACGCCGTCGGTGCCGGAGGCGAGGGGGGCGATGTCGGCGCCGGGGGTGGCGACATGGACACGCTCGGGGGCCAGGCCGTGGTGGGAGACGAGGCGGCGGACCGCCCACTCGCTGGTGCCGATGACGGCCGACACCGCGCGCAGGACCGTACGCTCCTTGGCGTCCAGCTCCGCGGCGACGGCGGCTTCGAGGCCGGTCTCGTCGCCGAGCGGGAGGTGGACGAGGACGGCCAGGCTCAGCCGGTCGGCCTCCGGGACGATGATCTCGGGGACCCCGCAGGCCACGATCCCGTCGAGGAGTACGGCGGCGCCGTCCGGCAACTCGCTCAGCGTACGGGCGAGTTCGGCACGGGCGGCCGCCTGGGGCCGGGGCCACTCGCCGTCCACGGCGTGCTTGAGCACCTGCCAGCCGAAGCCCGGCAGGTCCAGGCTGACGCGCCGGTCGTAGGCGTTGCCGCCGCTCGGTGCGGCCGGGTCGTCGACGCCGCCCGGCATCACGAAGTGCACGGTGCGCAGGGACATGGGGATGATCTCGGCATTCCGGGAGGCCGCGCGCTGTGCGGGCAGGAATCCCAGCGAGGGGGCGCGGTCGATGGTCACGTCGTTCACAGGGCACGCTCGTAGCTCGCCCAGGCGACGTGCGACTCGTGCAGGGTGACCTGGAGGCCGGTGAGGCCGCGGGCGCCCTCGCCGAGCGCGCCCTTCTCGATGCGCTCGGCGAGCCGGTCGGCGATGACCTTCGCGAGGAACTCCGTCGAGGTGTTGACCCCGGCGAAGTCGGGCTCGTTGTCGAGGTTTCTGTAGTTCAACTCGCTCACGACGGCGCCCAGTTCCTGGGTGGCCAGTCCGATGTCGACGACGATGTTGTCGTCGTCCAGCTGCTCGCGCCGGAAGGTGGCGTCCACCAGGAACGTGGCTCCGTGCAGCCGCTGTGCGGGCCCGAACACTTCGCCGTGGAAGCTGTGGGCGATCATGATGTGATCGCGAACGGTGATGCTGAACAACGGACGACCCTCCAGGTGCGGCGCGTCTGGTCCCGCGGCTGATCCCTGCCGGGGGATGCCGTGTAGTACGGCTCCACGCCTCCCCCTGTTCAGCCCTCTCTCACTCTTTTCTCAGGTCAGACGGTCTTGCTCGTTCCGGATTGAACAGTTCTCAACCGATGTCGGCGTAACGGACCCGGTGACACAGCGCCGGGATCTCCCCCGAGGCGAGTCTGGGCAGCAGCTCCGGCAGCTCCTCGAAGTCGCTCTCCCCGGTGACGAGCGCGTCCAGTGCCGGGTCGGCCAGCAGATCGAGGGCCAGGGCGAGCCGGTCGGCGTAGCTCCGATTCGCGCGGGCCGGGGAGACGGTGCCGACCTGGCTGCTGCGGATGACCAGGCGGCGGGAGTGGAAGGCCTCGCCGAGCGGGAGGCTGACCTTCCGGTCGCCGTACCAGCTCAGTTCGAGGACCGTGCCCTCGGCGCTGAGGAGTTCCAGGGCGCGGGTGAGGCCCTGTTCGGTGGCGCTGGCGTGGACGACGAGGTCGCAGTCGCCGAGCGCGTCCGCCGGCAGCGCGAAGCCGACGCCGAGCGCCTCGGCGGTCTTGGCGCGTGCGGGATCGGCGTCCACCAACTGGACCCGCACGCCCGGGAAACGGGCCAGCAGCGCGGCCACCGAGCAGCCGACCATCCCTCCCCCGACCACGGCGATCCGGTCGCCGACCAGCGGCGCCGCGTCCCACAGCGCGTTGACGGCGGTCTCCACGGTCCCGGCGAGAACGGCCCGCCCGGCGGGCACGGAGTCCGGCACGGGTGTGACGGCGCTGGCGGGGACGACGTAGCGCGTCTGATGCGGATAGAGGCAGAAGACGGTACGGCCGAGCAGCGCGTCCGGGCCCTCCTCCACGACCCCGACGTTGAGGTAGCCGTACTTGACCGGACCTGGGAAGTCGCCCTCCTGGAAGGGGGCCCGCATGGTCGCGTGCTGGTTCTCGGGGACGCCCCCGCGGAAGACCAGGGTCTCGGTGCCGCGGCTGACGCCGGACCACAGGGAGCGGACCACCACCTCGTCCTCGGCGGGGTCGGGCAGGACGACGTCTCGTATCTCGCCGTGACCGGGTGGACCGATCCAAAACGCCCTCGCGGTGCGCTTCATCGGAATCCTCCTGAACGATCGGGAAGCTGTTCACGTACGGGTAACCACAGGCCGCGCACAGTACGCGGCGTTGATCGACTCTGTCATACGGCCGGAGGGTGTGCGGTGGCCCTGAACAACACATACGAAGCAAGGCTGGTCCAGCAGGAGACCGCTGTGGGAGCGGGCGTTCAGATCCTGTTGCTGGCGTTGCTCGGCACGGCGATCGGGATGGGGCCGGCCGGCTGGCTGACCGGCCTGGCATTCGCGATCGCCACCTGGGCCGTGCTCTCGAAGGCCCTGCACCGGACCCGGACCCGTTCCTTCGGCCCGGCCAACCGGGTCACTCTCGGCCGGGCCATCCTGGTCGGCGGGGTGACCGCGCTGGTCGCGGACTCCTTCGAGAGCTCGCCGCCGGTCACGCTGCTGGTCGGACTGACGGCGGTGGCCCTGATCCTGGACGGCGTCGACGGCAAGGTCGCCCGGCGCACGGGTACGTCCACCGCGCTGGGCGCGCGCTTCGACATGGAGGTCGACGCGTTCCTGATCCTGGTGCTCAGCGTGTACGTCTCGACGCAGATGGGCCCGTGGGTCCTGCTGATCGGCGGCATGCGCTACGCGTTCGTCGCCGCGGCCCGCGTCTGGCTGTGGCTCAACGCCCCGCTGCCGCCGAGCACCGCCCGCAAGACGGTCGCCGCCACCCAGGGCATCCTCCTGCTGCTGGCCGGCGCGAACCTGCTGCCGCACACCGCCAACATCGGCGTGGTGGCCCTCGCGCTGGGCACGCTGGTGTGGTCGTTCGGCCGGGACGTCGTGTGGCTGTGGCGCACCTCTCGCACCTCCCGCGTCGAGGAGGTTCCGGTGGAGGAGAAGCTGCTGGAACTGGTCTCGCAGTAGGGACGGTTGCGCCGAAGGGCCCGGATCACTGGTGATCCGGGCCCTTCGGCGTACCTCTTGGGTGCTACGACCGCGGGGTCCGGCTCCGTACGACCGCGAAGGCGCCCGCCGCGAGGCCGAGCACGCCAACGATCAGCCCGGCGATGCCGAGCCCGCGGGCGGTCGAGTCGCTGCTGGACGAGGAGGCGGAGGTGGAGCTGGACTTCGTGGAGGTGGCCGCCGCCGTGGTCGAGGCGGCCGGGGTCCCGTCGCCCTCCTCGCTCCCCTTCGCGGCGAGCTTGAGGACGGGCGCCGGGTTCTCCGGCTCGTCGCCGCCGGCTGCGGCCTCCTCGATCCAGCGCACGACATCGCCGTCCGAGTAGGTCTGGAGCGTCTTGAACGCCAACTGGTCGGTGTCGTCGGGCAGTTGACCGAAGGCGACGTTGAAGTCCTCGTACTGTCCGGCCGCGATCTTCCCGCCGGTCCAGGTGATCTCCGAGACGGCGTCGGTGATGGTGCCGTCGTCGGTCTTGACCGGCTTCGTGAGCTTGCTGGTGGTGACCTTCGCGGTCCAGCCGTTCTGCGGGGTGACCAGCACGCCGAGGACGGGGTGGTCGGTGGGCAGATAGACCTGGACCTTGGTGGTGCTGGCCTTGTTCTCCTCGTTGGGGACGCGGAAGGTCAGCACGCCGTCCGTGGCTCCCTTGGCGTAGCTCTCGGGGTGGACGGTGACGTGCGCGGAGGCGACCCCGGCGGCGGCCAGGACTCCGGCGGTGGCGAGCGCGGCGACGGTGCCTGCGCGGCGCAGGGTGGTGCGGTATGCGGACATGGTGAGGCGATCTCCGTACGGGAAAAGGAAGTTGGGGTGTCAGACCGGGTACGGGATCGGAGTCGGTGGTCCCCTACGGCTCACCGCGTGCCGCAGGAGGAGTTGGCGCAGGGGTGCCGCGTCGGCGGCAGCACGTCCGGGCCGGCCGATGGCTCGGCCGGCCGACGGCACGGGGGCGTCCCGCCACCAGGCCACGAGCCCCGGCACGAAGGCGACGGCCCAGCGCAGCAGCGACCACAGCGCGGCCTCGCCGCGCCGCAGCCACCAGGCCGCGACGAGCGCGGCGACGACGTGAGCGGCCACCGCGTGCGGGGTCATCGCCTGCGTCTGGCGCATGGGCGCCATGGCGTGCCCCGACATGTGCGCCATACCGGCCATCGCCATGCCGGTACGGGGCCGTGCTACGTCGAAGCCGAGGTGGAGCCCGGCCTGGGTGGCGAGCATGGCGGCACCGATACCGGGCATGGACCGTTCCCGCCCGCCGAGCAGCCACCCCATGCCGAACACGACGAGGAATCCGGCACCGTCCGCCCACCACGGCGGCGTCGCGCCGGTGGCGAGCCCGTGCCCGGCGGCAGCCAGCAGCACACACACCGCGGCGAACACCGCGGCGCGCAGGCTCCGTACCGCCGGGGATGCGCTCATGGTGACGGATCCTCCCACGGGCCGCTGCCGCCGTAGCCGTCGATGGCGGTTTAGGGGGCAGCTCATATCTGGTTCATGGCTTGGTACGGCGGGGGCGGGTGGGGTGTTCAGTTCGGGTGGGGGGACTCGTGCGGGCATGCATTGATTTACCGGGATACGGCGCTGCGGGACCGGTCCAAGCGCGGGGGCCGTGGGACGCGGGGGCCTTGCGGCTCATCTCCGGCGCAGTTGGCGTGGCCGGCGCGGCAACAATCCGATCGCCGCGACCGGTACGGCGGCCAGCACCAGCCACGGCACGGCCGCGGGCAACCCCGTGTCGAGGAGGGTGCCGGTGCCCGCGCTGCCGAGGAGGACGATCAGCCCCGAGACGGAGGACAGCACGCCGGTGTAGAGGCCGAGGCGTCCGGATTCGGCGAGGTCGGGGACCCAAGCGCGGGCGACGGGGGCGATGAGCATCTGGCCGAGGGTGAGCAGGACGACGAAGCCGGTCGCGGGCAACAGCCCGGCGGTACCGGCCAGTTCGGCGGGCTGGGCCATGGCGACGACCACGAAACCTACGGCGATCAGCGAGAGCCCCGCAGCCATGGACCGGCGCGGCTCGAACCGCTTCCCCGCCCACCGAGTGACGGGCAACTGCGCCGTCACCACCAGCAGCGAGGACAGCGCGAACAGCCAGGCAAGCGGCGCCTGCGAGCCCGCCGCACGCTCCACCTCCTCGGGGAGGGCCAGATAGAGCTGGTTGTACGCGAGGAGATAGGCGCCGTAAGCACAACACAGCGCCAGGAAGGGCTTGTTGCGCACGACGGTCCGCATGCCGCCCTTCTGGGTGATCTGCGCCCGCTCGGGGATGTGCTGCGGCAGCAGCCACGCATGGCCCGCGAGGACGAGTACGAAGATCCCGGCCCCGGCGAGACACGTCACCCGAAAATCTACGGCGAGCAGCAACGAACCGAGCAACGGCCCTGCAAACGCCCCGACTTGACCCGCGACGGTGAACAGCGCGAGCACCCGGGTGCGGGACCCACCGCCCGTCTCCTCCCACTCGACCGCCTGCCGCGCCACCTCCGACTCCACGGCCGGTGAGAACAGCGCGGCGGCGAACCCGATGAGCAGTACGGCCCCCACCACCGCCCAGGTCTCTTCGGCGTAGCCGAGCCAGCCGAACCCGGCGATCCGCAGCACGCACCCCGCGAGCACCACGGGCCGTACGCCGTACCGGTCGGCGAGGGCCCCGCCGACCACGAACAGCCCCTGCTGACTGAAGGTCCGCAGTCCCAGCACAAGGCCAACCAGCCAGCCCGCCATGCCCATCGCATCCGCCAGGTGCTCGGCGAGGAACGGCAGCACGGCGAAGAAGCCGATGTTGAAGGCGAGTTGGGTGAGGATCAGCAGCTTGAGGAGAGGCGAGAGGGAGACACGCACAAGGGCCACGGAGGTCATCGGGCGGCCAACTCCCTTTGTCCGGTGGCTCGCACGCCTCCGGCCGCTGTCACCGCCAGTGCGCCGAGCAGGACGAGTACGGCGGCGGGGGCGAGGACGGCCCAGGGGGCGCGTTCGGCGTAGGGCTGGTTCTCGGCGAGGAGGAGGCCCCACTCAGGGGAGGGCGGCTGCGCGCCGAGGCCGAGGAAGCCGAGCGAGGCGAGGGCGAGGGCGATGCCGGGTAGGCGGAGCAGGGCGTGGCGGGTGACGGGTGGCAGGACGGCGGGCAGCAGTTCGTGGCGCAGGATGTGCCAACGGCTCGCGCCCAGGCCCCGGGTGGCGGTCACGTGCAGGGTGGCGCGCTCGTGGCGCAGCAGCGCGGAGGTGTGCGCGGCGAGCGGCGTCCAGGCGAGGGCGGTCACCGCGAGGGCGGGGGTGGCGGTTCCGTTGCCCGCGACGGCGGTGATCAGGAGGGCGGCGAGAACGGGCGGTACGGCGTTCACCGTGTCGACCAGCGGCCCGGACAGCCGAGGCAGCAGCCCGAGCAGAACGCCGGCGGCGAGCGCGACCGCGCTGATCGCGAGGGCGAGCAACAGGGTGTCGACGGCGCCGTGGGCGACCCGCGCGAGGAGGTCCCGGCCGAGCGCGTCGGTGCCGAACGGGTGGGTCCAGGAAGGGTGTTGGAGACGCAGGCCGGTGTTCAGGGCGAGGGGGTCGCGGGGCAGGCCGAGCGCGACGACGCCGAGGAGGACGGCGCCGTAGACAAGAGGCAGTGTCCGTCGGGCAGTTGAGGTGGTGGGTCCGTGGAGGGAGGGGAGGGCGTCGGCGTGCAGTGCGGGGCCGACGAGGAGGCGTGCCGCGAGGCGGGTGAGTCCGGCGGCGACGGCGGCGAGCAGGAGGAGGGCGAGGGTGCCGGCCTGGAGGACGGGCAGGTCCTGGGCCAGGGCGGCCTGGAGGGTGGTGCGGCCGAGGCCGGGGATGTCGTAGATCTGCTCGACGGCGACGGCCCCGCCGGTCAACCCGACCACGAACAAGCCCATGTTGGGCAACAGCCCCGGCAGACAACGGCGTACGGCCTGGCGGGCGATGCGCCGGCCGGACAGTCCGCGCGCGGCGGCGGCCCGCGCCCACGGCTCGGCGAACGCACCGGGCAACAGGTCGTCGAGCAGCCGCCCCATCACGGCCCCTGCGGGCAGCCCGAGCGCGAGCGCGGGCAACACCGTCCACCGTGGCCCGTACCACCCGAGCGCCGGCAACCAGCCGAGCTGCACACCGACGACGGAGGCGAGCACGGACGCGGTGAGGAACTCGGGCAGCGCGGCGAGAACGGCGGAGCCGGTGCCGCCGGATCGCCGTGCGAGCAACTCCCCCACCACGCCAAGGAGTCCGGACTCGTCGCCGCCCGACCGCTCCATCGCGCGCCCGCCCTGCCACAGCGTGCGGGCACACACCAGGCCAGTGGTCACGACGGCCACCGCGAGCGCCGCGCCCATCAACAGCAGGGACGCGCCCAGGGCTTGGAGCACTCCGGGCATGACCTCGGCGCCGGAGATCCACGACCGCCCGGCGTCGCCGCGTGGCAGACCGCCGAGCCACTGGCCGAGCAGTCTCAACGGTCCGTTGTCCAGAGCGAGTTGGGAACGGACGGCAGCGAGCACCTCGGGGTCCGGGTCGCGTTCCGCCGACCGTGCCTTCAGTACGGTGAGCGCCGGGTCTGTGTGCGAGAGCCAGGGCAGCAGGCCCACGGCGCAGACGAGGGCGGTCGCGAGGAACGCGCGCCACAGGAGTGTGGCCGTGCGGTGCGGCATGGTTCAGCGCCGGGTTCCGGTGCCGACGAGGGTGCGCTCGAACGGGTCGAGGAGCACGCCCTCGACGGCGGTGTCGACGCCGGTGACGACCCGCTGGTGGACCAGCGGCACGACCGCGTCGGTGCCGAGGATCTCGGCCTCGGCCGCCATCGCCGCACTCTGGCGTGCGGAGGTGTCGGCGGTGTCCTCGGCCTTCGCCACGGCCCGGTCGACAGCCTTGTCGCAGAGCAGTGCGAGGTTGTAGCCGCCGTCGCAGGTGTAGTCGCTCGCGAGCACGGCCACCGGATCGCCGGTGTCCACCAGGGTGTTGCGGGCGGCGACGAAGGCGTCGAACTTCCCGGCCAGGGCGTCGCTCTCGATCCGCGAGTACTCGCGTACCTCCAACTCGACCTTGAATCCGGCCTTTTCCAGTTGCTGCTTCAACACCTGGGCCACTTCGGGGAGTTCGGGCCGGTTGTCGTATGTCGCGAGGGTGATGGTCCGCCCGCCGGGCGCCGCGGCCTTCACCCGCCCGACCGGCTGCTGGTGCTTGCCCGCGGCCCAGGTGACAGCGGGGCCGTAGATGCCTGTACCCGCATCGGCGTGGCCTTCGTAGACGCCCTTGGCGAGTGCGGAGGTGACGACGGCCTCGCGGGCGGCGGCCCGGAGCTTCGGATCCTTGAACGGGCCGGTCCTGGTGTTGAGTTGGAGGCCCGTGGTGCGGGTGGTGGCGGTCTCGCGGCGGGTGGCCGGAGTGAGGGTGGCGGCCTGGGCGACGGGTATCGCCTCGGCGATGTCTACCTGCCCGGTGCGCAGGGCGTTGGTGCGGGCGGTGCCGTCGGCGATGAACCGTGCGTCGATTCCCGAGGCCTGGGCGCGGCCGCCCCAGTAGTCGTCGAAGCGGTCGAGCGTGGCCGCCGTGGAGCCGGTGACCTTCGTCAGTTCGAAGGGACCGGTGGCGGTGCCGACCGGGTCGACGCGACCCTTCTCGTCGTAGGCCTTCGGGGAGAGGACGGCGAGGGCGGGTCCGGCCAGCCTCAACGGCAGTACGGGATCAGGGGAGTTGGTGGTGATGCGGACACGGCCTGCGCCCGCGGCTTCGGCGGTGAGGGTGACACCGGAGAGCGCGGCGGGGGCGGGCTTCGCCCCGGTGGAACGGTCCAGGGCGGCGGCCACGCGGGCCGGGGTGACGTCGGTGCCGTCCTGGAAGGTGGCCTCGCGCAGGGTGAACAGCCAACTGCGGTCGCTCTCCCGCTGCCAGGAACGGGCCAACGCGGGGGCAGCGGCTCCGTTGGCGTCCAGCGAGGTCAGGCCTTCGGTGACGCCGAGACGACTGAGGATCGTGGCGTCGGCGCCGTAGGGAGAGAGGTTCTCGGCGGGCGGGAACGCGAGGGCGACCCGCAGCCGGGAGCCGGACTTCACACCCCCGGTGGCCTCCCCCGCCCCCTCGCCGGTGGAGGCGAAACAGCCGGTGAGCAGTGGCGTGAGCGTGAGGGCGAGGAGAAGCGGGGACCGTCGGACCGGTCCAATCCGCGTGCGCGTACGGCCACGTGTCCTTGTTCGTCGGAATCGCATCGCGTCTATCGCTCCATCGCCAGTTCGAAGTGCACGATCCTCTGCCCGCCGCCCGGGTCGTCGCGCTCGTCGTGCACGACCTTCCCGAGCGACCGCCAGAAGGCCTCGGCGCCGGGCACGGCGGGATCGGTGTGCAGATATACGGCGCGGTAGCCGCCGTCGGTCGCGGCGAACGTGAGGAGTTCGGCGACGAGGTGCCGGGCGAGGCCGCGGCGGCGGTGCGCGGGGCGGACGTAGACGCGGCGCAGTTGCGCGGTCTCGCCGGAGGGGTAGCGCTCGGCGAGGTCACGCGGGTTCGGCGGGTGGACCGGGCCGCGGGAGTCGAGGGCGGCGGTGGCCACGACGGTGTCGTCGGCGGGGTCGAGCGCCACGAGGAGGGTGTGGCGGGCCGGGGCGAGGTAGGCGGCGGCCGGGGCGATGATGTCGCCGTGCCAGCGGGGTACGTAGCCAGTGGCGAAGTCGCGGTAGACGGTGTCGAGCATCACGGCACGCGCACCGTCGATATCGTCCGGGCCTGCCGCCCTGATGCAGTAGTCAAGCACTTGCACATCATATGCATTAAGACTCCGGTCCTTGATCGCTCCCGGCGACCACCCCAACGGCCGCTCTCGATTTGACAGCCCTGCGGCCGACCCCTAAAACCTAGCGACATGACATTCATTTTCAAAACTGCGAAAGCGGCGGACCGGTAGTGCGGGTCGCGTTCGTCGGCAAAGGAGGCAGTGGCAAGACCACGCTGTCGGCCCTTTTCGCCCGCCATTTGGACCGTTCCGGCGCCCCGGTGCTCGCCATCGACGGCGACATCAACCAGCACCTGGCCGAGGCGCTGTCCCCCGACACGTCCCCCGCCACCGAACCGGTCACCGCCCCTCCCCTGGCCGCCCACCTGACCGAGCTCAAGGACTTCCTGCGGGGCACCAACCCCCGCATCGCCTCCGCCGAGTCCATGATCAAGACCACACCGCCGGGGCGCGGCTCACGCCTGCTGCACCTGCTCGGCGACGACGAGGTGCACGCCCGGCACGTGGTCCGGGCGGGTGACGTACCGCTGATGGCGACGGGCGAGTTCGCGGAGAGCGACCTCGGGGTGGCCTGCTACCACTCCAAACTCGGCGCGGTGGAGCTGTACTTGAACCATCTGCTCGACGGCCCCGACGAATACGTCGTCGTCGACATGACGGCCGGCGCCGACGCCTTCGCCTCCGGCCTTTTCACCCGCTTCGACCTGACGTTCCTGGTGGCCGAACCCACCCGCAAGGGCGTCTCCGTCTACCGCCAGTACCGGGACCACGCACGGGAGTTCGGGATCCGCCTCGCCGTGATCGGCAACAAGGTCACCGGAGAGGACGACCTGCTCTTCCTCAAGGAGGAGGTGGGGGACGACCTCCTCACCCACCTGGTCCACTCACCCTGGGTACGCGCGGCCGAACAGGGCCACGCACAGGGCGACTTGAACGCCTTGGAGTCGCACAACCGCCACGCCCTGAACATCCTCCGCGAGGCGATCGACGCCCGCCCCAGAGACTGGCCGACCCTGCACCGCCACGCCGTCGAGTTCCACCTGCGCAACGCGCGGGCGTGGGCGGACCGAGCGATGGGCCTGGACCTGGCCACCCAGGTGGACCCGGACTACGTACCGGGCCCACCGGCACTTGCCTGACGCCAGCCCGCTCCCCCATCCCCAACTACCAGACAGGACACCCTTCTTCATGTCTCTCGACGTCTCCCCGAAGCTCCTCGCCGAAGCCGAGCACGGCACCATCCGCGAGGCGGACTTCGTGGACACGGTCCGCACGTCCCTGCCGTACGCCTACGACCTCATCGCCGGCCTCGCGACCGAACTGCGCGACGGCACAGCCGAGTTCACCGACAACCAGACCCCGCCCCCGTCCGAGCAGGAACGCGGCCAGTTGCTGCGGGCGTTGGCCAGCGACGCGATCCGGGGCAGCCTGGAGCGCCACTTCGGGGTGGCACTGGCTTTCCAGAACTGCCATCGGGTGGCGGCGTTCCGGCCGGGGGCGCTGGGCGGGGAGACGTATGCGCGGTTCACGTCGGTGCGGGCCCAAGTACTCAACCAGTCACCGGAGTTCAGGGACTGCTGACCGGCAGGACCAGCGCGGCGAACCGCTCGGCGTCGTCCAGCCACGGCGTGTGTCCGGCGCCCGGCTGGGTCACGAACTCGGCGTTCGGGAACAGTTCCGCGTACCGGGCGATCACGTGCGGCGGAGCGGAGATGTCGAACTCCCCGGCGAGAACGCGCACCGGGGAGGCGAAACCGGCCAGCGCCGTGCGGGTGTCTGCGGGGCTGAAGGCACCTTCGGCGGCGTAGACGGCCGCGGCCTCCGCGTTCTTCTCCTTCGCGTCGGCCTCCTCGAAGGCACGGGCCGTCTCGTCCCAACGGGCGTGCCCGAAGGGCGAGATGGCCTCCCACGAGTCGGGCGTGGCCCGGCCCGCGGTGATCTCCTCCAAAGCGGCGAACGCGGGTCCGAACCACGGTTCGGACCCGCGCAGCCGCGCCACCTGGAGCCGGTCCTCGGCCGAGATCCGGATGCCGACCGCGTAGACGCTGGGGGTGACCAGGATCAGCCGGGCCACACGGTCCGGGTGGCGGGCCGCGTACAGCGCGGCCAAATTCGCACCGGCCGAGTGCGCGAGCAGGTCGAACCGGTCGAGGCCCAGGTGCTCGCGCAATGCCTCGACGTCGGCCACGAGACGGTCGCAGCGGTACGACGCCGGGTCCCGTGGCACCTCCGACGCGCCCGTGCCTCGTAGGTCCAACCGGATCAGACGGCGGTGAGCGGTCAGGCCGCCGAGGGTGCCGAGGTAGGCCGAGTCGCGCATCGGTCCGCCGGGGAGGCAGACCAGGGGCGGGCCGTCGCCCGAGGCGTGATACGCGAGGCGGGTTCCGTCGGGTGCGGTGAAGGTCGGCATGGGCGTGAGCGTGTCAGGGGGCAGTGCGTGCGGCAACCGGATTGTCGGCCGGTGGAACGGGCCGGTCCGGTTCCGCGCTCCGGACCGGCCCAGCTGTCACTTCTTCTGTTCGACCCGCACCCAGTCCACCTCCGCCTGCACTCCCCCGGCCGCGACCTTGTCCACGCTCGACTGCGGCAGGCCCCAGTACGGTGTGGTGACCTGGTTCCAGCCGGCCGGATACGCGCCGCCCAGCGCGAGGTTGAGGATGACGTACTGGTTGTGGTCGAAGACCCATTGGCCGAGGGTCGATTCGAGTTTGTTGCGGGTGGTCTCCTGGACGAGGTTGTCGTCGACGTAGAAGCGCGTCGCGGTCGGGGTCCATTCGACCGCGTACGTGTGCCACTGGTCGGCTGTGCCGCCGTTCGGGTACGTCTGGCGGGCGCCGATGTTGCCGTCCGCCGAGTAGCCGGGGCCGTGGAGTGACGTGCTCGTCCAGTTCGGGTAGCCGATGTTCTCCATGATGTCGGTCTCGCCGGAGGCCGGCCAGGAGACCGACGGGTCGTCGACGTTGCTGCCGAGCAGCCAGAAGGCGGGCCAGAATCCGTCGCCGACCGGCAGCTTCATACGGGCGCTGACCTTGCCGTAGCTGAAGTCGAACCTGGTGTGGGTGTCGATGCGGCCGGACGTGAAGTCGTAGGTGCCGCCGCCCGCTTGGGTGCAGCCCTTGCAGTACTTCGCCGCGAGGATCAACTCGCCGTTCTGGGTACGGACGTTGTCCGTCGAGTCGACGTACGCCTGGGACTCGCCGTTGACCGAGCCCATTTCCGTGCCCGTCCGCACGACCCGCCACTTGGAACGGTCCAAGGCCGCCGACGTGAAGTCGTCGAAGAACGTCGTCTGGTACGTGCCCGACTGGTCGCCGGGAAGTGCGGGGTAGGCCGCCGCCGCGCTGCCGCCGGTGCCCCAGACCTGGAACTCGTAGAGGGAGTAGCCGAATTGTGCCGTGTAGGGGGCCGGGTTGTAGAAGGAGCGGCGTTCCTTGCCGAGCATGCGGACATAGCGGCCGGTGACCGGTTGGGGCAGGGTGACCGTGTCGTGGCGACCCGTCGCGTCGGCCGGTGCCTGGATGTTCGCTCGGCGGGCGGCGATGTCGGCGGCCGACGGTTCGTAGACCGTGCGCCAGGTGGAGTTGTCGTCGGAGACCTGGAGCAAGTAGTCGACGGCGTACGCCGATTCCCAGTAGAAGTCGACCGTGTCGATCGTCGAGGTCGCGCCCAGGTCGACCGAGACCCAGCGGTCGGCGTTCCAGTCGCTGGACCAACGGGTCGCGTCGTCCTTGAGGTTGGCGGGCCAGCCGCCGTCGGTGACGTAGGCCGGTGAATTGCCGTTGTGCTGGTAGTAGTTGGAGTACGCCGGGTGGTTCAGGGCGAGGTTGGTGCGGGTCGTGGACGCGGCGGCCGGTTCACCGCCGTAGACCTTGAAGGAGTAGAGCGAGTAGCCGTAGGGCGTGGCACGTTCCAAGCCGCGCAGGCGGACGTAGCGGCCCGTCACCTCCTGGGGGTACGTGCTCGTGGTGACCGAACCGCCGGTGCCCGCCGTCTCCGTGTAGAACGGCGTCCAGTCGGTGCCGTTCTTCGAGACCTCCAGGACGTATCTCTTGCCGTAGGCCGCCTCCCAGTCGAGGGTGACGCGGTCGATGCGGAGGGTCGTGCCGAGGTCGAGGCGGATCCAGGCGTCGTCGGCGAAGTTGCTGGACCAGCGGGTCGCGCCGTCGCCGTCGAAGGCGAGGCCGGGGGTGGTGCCGCCGTTCTCGCTGCCGGAGGCGGTGACGGCGGCCGGGTTCGCGGCGTAGGCCGCCGCCGCGCGGTCGGTGTCCCAGGTCGCGACGGCCGCCGCCTGCGGGGCGGGGGCCGCGAGGGCGGGGCCCGTGGACAGCAGGGCCGCGGTGGTGAGCGTGGCGAGGGCGGTGAGGAGTGTGCGGGATGGCATGCGGGTCTCCTTGAAGGAGGTGGTGAAGGGGGCGATGGAGCAACCGATCTTGTTGTCGTGCGCATGACATAAATGGGGATGGTGGTGCCCCGGTGGGCGCAGGCTCCCCCGCCCGCACCCACCGGAGCGGTCTCGGTCAGGCCGCGCGCCTGGCCCGGCTGCGGTGGTCGCGGATGATGTCCGCGTACCGACGACCGGAGCCCTTGATCGTGCGGACCTGGGTCTCGTAGTCCACGTGGACCAGTCCAAAACGCTTGTCGTAGCCGTACGCCCACTCGAAGTTGTCGAGCAGCGACCAGGCGAAGTAGCCGGCCAGCGGGGCGCCCTTGCGGGCGGCCGAGGCGCAGGCGGCGAGGTGCTGGTCCAGGTAGTCCTGGCGTTCCGGGTCGTCGACGGTGCCGTCGGGGCGTACGACGTCGGGGAACGAGGAGCCGTTCTCGGTGACGTAGATCCTTCGAGGGTCGTACTCCTCAGTGAGGCGGAGCAGCAGGGTCTCGATGCCGGACGCGTCGATCTCCCAGTCCATGCCGGTGCGCGGGACGCCGAGGCGGCGGACGGCGCGGGTGTAGGGGGCGGGGCCGCTGGGGGCGTCGGCGACGGTCGCCGGGAAGTAGTAGTTCAGGCCGAGCCAGTCGAGCGGGGCGCCGATGGTCGCCAAGTCGCCCGGCTGTTCGGGGAGTTCGACGCCGTAGGTCTCGACCATGTCGGCCGGGAAACCGCGGCCGTGGACCGGGTCGAGCCACCAGCGGTTGACGTGGCCGTCCTGTCGGCGGGCCGCCTGGACGTCCTCGTCGCGGTCGGTGGCGGGGTACACCGTGGAGAGGTTGTTGACGATGCCGACCTGGGCGCCGGGGGCGGCGGCGCGGATCGCCTGGGCGGCGAGGCCGTGGCCCAGCAGCAGGTGGTACGAGGCGCGGACGGCGGCGGTTAGATCGGTCCAACCGGGTGCCATCTTGCCTTCGAGGTGGCCGATCCAGGCCGAGCAGGAGGGCTCGTTGAGGGTCGTCCAGTGGGTGACGCGGTCGCCGAGGCGTTCGGCCATGACCGAGGCGTACGCGGCGAAGTGCTCGGCGGTCGCGCGTTCGGGCCAGCCGCCGCGGTCCTGGAGCGCCTGGGGCAGGTCCCAGTGGTAGAGGGTGACGGAAGGGGTGATGCCCGCCTCCAGGAGTCCGTCCACCAACTCGTCGTAGAAGGCCAGGCCCTTGGGGTTGGTCGGGCCGTCGCCGCCGGGGATCACGCGGGGCCAGGCGATCGACAACCTGTAGGCGTTGGCGCCGAGTTGGCGCATCAGGCCGATGTCCTCGCGCCAGCGGTGGTAGTGGTCGCAGGCGACGTCGCCGTTGTCGTTGTTCGCGATCTTTCCGGGAGTGTGCGAGAAGGTGTCCCAGATCGACGGCGCGCGTCCGTCCTCGGCGACGGCTCCCTCGATCTGGTACGCCGCGGTGGCCGTGCCCCACAGGAAGTCGTGCGGGAGTGCGGCGAAGTCGATGGTCACTGAAGTCCCTTTACGGTCAGCGGAGTTGGTCGGGTCGGTCACTTGACGGCGCCCGCCGTCAGCCCGGCGACGAGATAGCGCTGCAGCAGCAGGAAGCCGGCGACCACGGGCACGCTGACGACCAGCGAGGCGGCCATGATCTGGTTCCAGTACACGTCGTTGAGCGTGGAGTAGCCCTGGAGTCCGACGGCGAGCGTGCGGGTCGAGTCGTTGGTCATGACGGAGGCGAAGAGGACTTCTCCCCACGCGGTCATGAAGGCGTAGACGGCGACCGCGACGATGCCGGGGATCGCGGCCGGTACGACGACGCGCAGCAGTGCGCCGAGCGGTCCGCAGCCGTCGACCAGTGCCGCTTCGTCCAAGTCCCTTGGCACGGAGTCGAAGTAGCCGATCAGCATCCAGATGGAGAACGGGAGCGAGAAGGTGAGGTACGTCAGGATCAGGCCGCCCCGTGAGCCGAACAGGGCGATGCCCGTGGCGTTGCCGATGTTGACGTAGAGGAGGAACAGCGGGAGGAGGAACAGGATGCCGGGGAACATCTGCGTCGACAGGACGGTGACCGTGAAGACGCGCTTGCCGCGGAACTCGTAGCGGCTGACGGAGTACGCGGCGAAGACCGCGATCACCACCGAGCAGAGGGTCGCGGCGACGGACACGATCAGCGAGTTCATGAAGTACTTCGCGAGCGGGACCGTCGACCAGATGTCGATGTACGGGCGGATCGTGAGACCGCTCGGCAGCCAGCGGAACTTGCCCGTGACGTCCGAGAGCGGTTTCAGGGAGCTGGAGAGCATGACGTACACCGGCACCAGGACGAAGCCGGTGAGCAGGGTGAGGAAGATCCGCCGCGACCAGATGAAGGAGCGGGGCGGGGCCATCGGCGACCTGGAGAGAGAGGAACTAGACATCGGCCGACCTCCGTCCACGTGAGGTGAGTACCAGGTACACGGCGGTGACGACGAGCAGGAACAGGAGCAGCAGGACCGACATCGCGGAGCCGGTGCCGAAGTTCCAGGTGACGAACGAGGCTTGGTAGATGTGCACCGAGATGAGGTCGGCGGCCTCGGGGGCGGACCGGCCGAACAGGACGTACGGCGTGTTGAAGTCGTTGAACGTCCACAGGAACAGGACGAGGACCAGTACTTGGTTGACCGGGCGCAGTGACGGCAGGGTGATGCGGCGGATCTGCTGCAACATGCCCGCGCCGTCGATCGACGCCGCCTCGTACAGCTCCTTGGGGATGTTCTGCAGGCCGGCCATGACGATGAGGAAGGCGAACGGCCAGCCCTTCCACACGTGCACGATGAGCAGCGCGTAGAAGCTGTTGTCGCCGATCAGCCAGAACGACGGCTTGCTGGTGATGTGCAGCTGGTCGTGCAGGACGTGGTTCACCAGGCCGTTGTCGTGCTGGAACATGAACACCCAGGTGATGACGGCCGCGTAGACCGGCAGCGCGTACGGGATCAGAAAGAGCGCTCTCAAGACGCCGCGGCCGCGGAAGTTCTCCTGCATGTAGATCGCGGTGACCGTGCCGATCAGCCAGCAGAAGGCGACCGACAGCAGGGTGAAGCCGACGGTGACGAAGAAGGAGTGAAGCAGCGCCTTGCCGACGGGGGCGCTGAAGTCCACCGACACCTTGTAGTTGCCGAAACCGGTCCAAGGCGCGGTGCCCCAGTCGCGGATGTAGAACTGGGTGAGCTCCTTGAAGCTCATGACGATGCCGATGACCATCGGCACCAGGTGGACCAGGAGTTCGAGGATCAGGGCGGGCAGGAGCAGCAGATACGGCAGTCCGATGCGGCGGATCCGGTCGGTACGGCGGCGGCGCGGGCCGGGGGCCGCCGTGTCGGAAGAGTCCTTCCGCTCGGCGGCCTCCGGGGTGACAGTGCTCGTCACAGTCGCACTCACTTCGCCGGCATCTGCTGCTGAGCCTTTTCGAGCTCCGCCTTGACCGACGCGGTCGTCACCGCGCGCCCGGCGGCGGCGTCGGCGAACAGGTCCTTGACGGCCGTGCCGACCGCCGTCTCGAACTGGGACTCGTCGGCGACCTGCGGCAGCGCGGCGGCGCTGGTCGCGAGGGTGTTCTTCAGGACGGCGTTCGCGGGGGTGTTGAACGCGGTGTCCTCCTGCGCGGTCTTCACCGGCGGGATGGAGCTGTAGGCGGTGTTGAGGATCTTCTGCTCGGCATCGCTCGTCATGAACTTCACGAACTTGGTGGAACCGTCCAAGTTGTTCGTGTTCTTGAAGACGGCCAGGTTGATGCCTGCCACCATCGAGTTGGTCTGCGCGCCGGTGCCCGGGGTGCCCGACTGCACGGGTATCGGGGCGATGCCGTACGAACTGTCGCTCATGCCCTGCGACTTGAGGTTGGCGGACGCGGACTGCCACATCAGCATCGCCGTCTTGCCCTTGGCGAAGTCGCTGACGGACTGGTTCTGCGCGTACTCGGCGTTGCCGACCGGGATGACCTTGTCCTTGGCCATCAGGTCGACGTACTGCTTGACGGCGGCCACGACACCGTCGTTGGTGAAGTCGGCCTTGCCGTCGGCGGTGAAGAAGTCGGCGCCGTGCTGCTTGGCGAAGACGAAGGTGTGGTGGATGTTCTCGGAGACGTTGGCGCCCTCGGCGCCGAGCGCCTGCTTGCCCTTCGCCTCTATCTTCTTTCCGTCGGCGACCAACTCGGCCCAGGTGGCGGGCGGCCCGGAGATTCCGGCGTCGGCGAAGATCTGCTTGTTGTAGTAGAGCGCGTACGCCATGGAGTACAGCGGGACGGCGGCCGGGTCCTTGCCCGTGGCGCCGGTGGAGCCGAGCGCGGAGTCGACGAAGCGGTCCTTGCCGCCGATCTTCGCGAAGTTGGCCGCGCTCCACGGGAGGAAGGCGCCGGTGGCCTGCAGGGAGGCGCTCCAGGTGTTGCCGATGTTCAGGACGTCGGGACCCTGACCCGAAGTCGTCGCCGTGAGGATGCGGTTGAGGAGGTCGGACCAGGGCACGACCTCCAGCTTCACCGTGATGCCGGTCTGCTGCTTGAACTTGTCGAGCTCGGGCTGCAGGACCTTCTTGTCGATCGCGATGCTGGCGCCCTGGTTGGAGGCCCAGTAGGTGAGCGTCTTGGGCGAGTCGTTGGATCCCCCACCCGTGGACGAACCGCCTCCGCAGGCCGTGGCCGCTAGGGCGAGTGACATGGTGACGGCGCCTACGGCCGCGGCTCGGATGCTGCGCATACTCCGGGTGTCCCTTCAGGGAATGCACTCACGACTTAATTTAGGACGTGAGTTAAACCTCGGAAGCCAAAAGCGTCAAGAGTTTGGACGCCACTCGTCGAACTCGGTCGTACCTCTTGACGACTGTGTTCACGGACCTGAAGCATTCCCCCGCGAGAGAGCGCTCCCAACCCCACCGGCGTTCATTTCATGAACAAGGAGAGCCGCGAGATGTCTTCAGTTCGACGCAGAACAGTTCTCGGTGCAGCCGCCGCCGCTTCCGCGCTGGTCGGCCTGCCCACCGCCGCTTCAGCCGCCCCCTCCACCCCCACCGCGGTGACACCGCGCGCACTGCCCGGCGGCGGCGATCTCGGCCCCAACGTGATCGTCTTCGACCCGTCCACCGCAGGCATCCAGGCGAAGCTGGACCAGGTCTTCGCCCAGCAGGAGACGGCCCAGTTCGGCACGGGCCGCTACGCCTTCTTCTTCAAGCCCGGCACCTACTCCGGGCTCAACGCCCAACTCGGCTTCTACACCTCGATCGCGGGCCTCGGCCTCTCCCCCGACGACACCACGATCAACGGTGACGTCACGGTCGACGCCGGCTGGTTCAACGGCAACGCCACGCAGAACTTCTGGCGTTCGGCGGAGAACCTCGCGCTCGTGCCCGTCAGCGGAACCAACAGGTGGGCCGTGGCTCAGGCGGCCCCCTTCCGTCGTATGCATGTGCGCGGCAGCCTCAACCTCGCGCCCAACGGCTACGGTTGGGCCAGCGGCGGCTACATCGCCGACAGCCGGATCGACGGCCAGGTCCAGCCGTACTCGCAGCAGCAGTGGTACACCCGGGACAGCGTGATCGGCAGCTGGCTCAACGGCGTCTGGAACATGGTCTTTTCAGGCGTCCAGGGCGCACCGGCACAGGGCTTCCCGAACCCGGTGTACACCACCCTCGCGACGACACCGGTCTCCCGCGAGAAGCCCTTCCTCTATCTGAACGGCACCGAGTACCGCGTCTTCCTCCCCGAGAAGCGCACCAACGCGAGCGGCGTGACGTGGGGCAACGGCACACCGCGCGGCACCTCGCTGTCCCTCTCCCAGTTCTACGTCGCGAAGCCGGGCGTCACGGCGGCCACCCTCAACCAGGCGCTCACGCAGGGACTTCACCTCCTGCTGACCCCGGGCATCTACCACCTGGACCAGCCGATCCAGGTGAACCGCGCCAACACCGTTGTCCTGGGCCTGGGTTACGCAACTCTCGTCCCCGACAACGGAGTTACCGCCCTCAAGACCGCCGACGTCGACGGCGTACGGCTGGCCGGGTTCCTGATCGACGCGGGCACGGTCAACTCCAGCACCCTGCTGGAAGTCGGCCCCGCGGGCACGACGACGGACCACTCCGCCAACCCGACCACCGTGCAGGACGTGTTCGTCCGTATCGGCGGCGCGGGCGCCGGCAAGGCCACCACCAGCATGGTCATCAACAACCGCCACACCATCGTCGACCACACCTGGCTCTGGCGTGCCGACCACGGCACGGGCATCGGCTGGGACACCAACCGGGCCGACTACGGCCTCGTGGTCAACGGCGCCGACGTACTGACCACCGGCCTGTTCGTCGAGCACTTCAACAAGTACGACGTGCAGTGGAACGGCGAGCGGGGCCGGACGATCTTCTTCCAGAACGAGAAGGCGTACGACGCCCCGAACCAGGCGGCGATCCAGAACGGCTCGATCAAGGGCTACGCGGCCTACAAGGTCGCCGACGGCGTGACCGTGCACGAGGGCTGGGGCCTGGGCAGTTACTGCTACTACAACGTCGACCCGACGATCGTGCAGCACAACGGCTTCGCGGCGCCGAACCGTTCGGGCGTGAAGTTCCACGACCTGCTGGTCGTCTCGCTCGGCGGCCAGGGGCAGTACGAACACGTCATCAACGAGACGGGAGCGGCGACTTCGGGCACGTCGACGGTCCCGTCCACGGTGGTGTCCTACCCCTGAGGCCCTTGGGCCTGACACCCCTGAAGTCGTGGCGGGTTGCGGGCCGGAGCTCCCCCTCCGGTCCGCACCCGCCGCCGTCACGCCCGTGGCGTGATCTCCGCCATCTGCGACCAACCTCCGCCCTCGACCTCGACGTTGATGATGTCGGGCGTCTCCGCCACGACGTCCGGCATCCACGCGATGGCCGCCTTGAAGTGCTCGGAGCCGACATGGGCGGCACCCGCCTCCGGAGAGGCGAACGCCTCCAGCAGGACGAAGCGGTTGGGGTCTGCCGCGTCGACCGACCACTCGAAGAACAGGTTGCCGGGCTCGGCGCGGGTCGCGGCGGTGAAGTCGGCGACCCGGTCGAGCCATTCGTCGCGGTACTCCGGGCGGACGGGGAACCGTACGGCGATGAAGATCATGCGGTGCTCCTCGGTAGCTGACGTGTCGTCCCGAGGGTGCCTCTCCGGGCCGGGCGGCGGGAGGCGCCTCGCCGTGAGACGCCTCCCGCCCGGACACCGCTGTCGGACACCGCTACCGGACGGCCGGCACCGCCGCACCCGGCACCCGCGCATACCCCGTCGGCCGGGCGGTGAACGTGCCCCGGCCCTGCGTCCGGCTGCGCAACCGCGTCGCGTAGCCGAAGAGTTCGGCCAGGGGCACGGTCGCCGTGACGATCGCCGAACCTGTGCGGGTCGTCGAGCCGGTGACTCGGCCGCGCCGGGCCGCCAGGTCGCCGAGCACTCCGCCGACCGCGTCCTCGGGCACGGTGACCGTGACCTCGACGACCGGTTCGAGGAGGACCGTCGTGCAGGTGCGCAGGGCTTCACGGAGGCCGAGGCGGCCGGCCGTGCGGAACGCCTGCTCCGTGGAGTCCTTCACATGGGTCGCCCCGTCGGTCAGCGTGACGCGCAGCCCGGTCACCGGGAACCCGCCGGTCGGCCCCTCGGTGAGGGCGTCACGGCAGCCCGCCTCCACCGAGCGGACGTACTCCTGCGGCACCCGCCCGCCGACGACCGTCGAGCGGAACGCGAAGCCGAGGCCCTCCATCGGTTCGACGTCGAGCACGATGTGCGCGAACTGGCCCGATCCACCGTCCTGTTTGACATGCCGGAAGACCAGACCGAACACTCCGCGCACGACCGTCTCACGGTAAGCCACCCTCGGGCGGCCTACGTTGACCTCCACGCCGGTGGCCCGGAGGATCTTCTCCACCGCGACCTCCAGGTGCAGTTCACCCATGCCGGACAGGACCGTCTGGCCGGTCTCGGTATCGGTCCGGACGACCAACGAGGGGTCCTCCTCGGCCAGTCGGGCCAATGCCGACGCCAGACGGTCGGTGTCGGTGCTCCTGCGGGACTCGACCGCCACGGACACCACCGGGTCGGCGACCGTGGGCGGTTCGAGGACGAGCGGGGCGTCCGGCGCGCACAGGGTCGAGCCGGCGCGGGCGGACTTCAGTCCGACCACCGCGACGATGTCCCCGGCGACCGCCCGGTCCAGCCGTTCGTGGCGGTCGGCCTGCACCCGCAGGATGCGCCCGATCCGCTCGGTGCGCCGCGCGCCCGGATCCCACACGGTGTCTCCCTTCTCGATGGTGCCCGAATAGATCCGCAGGTAGGTCAGTCGGCCGGTCGCCGTCGCGCTCACCTTGAACGCCAGGGCGGAGAGGGGTACTTGAGGGTCGGCCGCGCGTTCCTGCTCGCCTCCGTCGTCGTCCGTTCCCCGTACCGGCGGCACGTCCGACGGCGAAGGCAGATACGCCACCACGGCGTCCAGCAACGGTTCGATGCCGCGGTTTCGGTAGGCCGAGCCGCACAGTACGACCACGCCGTCCCCGGTGCGGGTGAGGTCGCGCAGCGCCGCACCCAACGACTCGGCGGACAGCGTCGAGTTGTCGTAGAACTCTTCCAGCGCACCCGGATGCAGTTCCGCCACCGTCTCCTCCAGCAGCCGTCGTCGCCGTCGTGCCTCCTCCAACAGGGCTTCTGGCACCGGGACTTCCTCGGCCGTGTCGCCTTCGTCGGTCCACACCAGGGCCCGTAGCCGCAGCAGATCGACGACGCCGGTGAACCCGTCCTCCGTGCCGATCGGCAACTGCACCACCAGCGGCGCCGGATGGAGCCGTTCCCGGATCGACGCGACGGCCGTGTCGAGGTCGGCGCCCGCGCGGTCCAGCTTGTTGACGAAGGCGATCCGCGGCACGCCGTACCGGTCGGCCTGGCGCCATACCGACTCGCTCTGCGGCTCTACGCCCGCGACGGCGTCGAACACCGCGATGGCGCCGTCGAGGACGCGCATGGACCGTTCCACCTCATCGGCGAAGTCGACATGGCCCGGGGTGTCGATCAGGTTGATGCGGTGGCCGTCCCAGGCGCAGGTGACGGCCGCGGCGAAGATGGTGATCCCACGGTCGCGCTCCTGAGGGTCGAAGTCGGTGACGGTGGTGCCGTCGTGGACCTCACCGCACTTGTGCGTGGTACCGGTGAGGTAGAGGAACCGCTCGGTGACGGTGGTCTTGCCGGCGTCGACGTGGGCGAGGATGCCCAGGTTTCGGACGGCGGAGAGCGGGGTGGTGAGGGGGCGTTCGGTGCGCACGGCCCATGGCCTTTCGAGAGTGATTCCGTGCAGGGCGGCGCAATTCCCGTGCGGGAGAGATGAATTGACGGAGCGTCAAAAGGTCGTCACGTCACGGGCGTCCGGTACCGGCCGCGCAGCGGGCACCGGAGGGACGAGGACACGAGGATCACGGCGGTGCGGTCATGCACGGCGGGCTCCCCTCACTCGTCAACGGATGTGGCGAGTGTAGGGAAGCCCGGGGTGGTGGAGCATGGGATTTACCAGGCGCAGGTGGGTACGCCGTCCAGCCGGGCCGGTCCCTTGATGTAGATGTTGGTCATCCAGGCCTTGTAGTCGGGCAGATAGGCCCAGGCGTCGTTGGTGCAGCCGTCGGAGGTGACGACCTCGGCGTGCTTCTGGCACTCGACGCGGATGGTGGTCGGGCCGGGGAAGGCGTAGACGCGGCCTGCACTGACGGAGGGTGCCGTCTTCGTCCGGACGCCGGTGCCCCAGGTCTGGAGGACATGCCCGGTGACCGCACCGGTGTTGACGCGGACGGCGCCGAAGTAGTCGCCGCCCAGGCGGACATGACTGACCATCAGATGCGTGCCGGACTGCTTCGCCTCGACCGTCTTGCCCGCGCCGAGGTAGATGGCGATGTGGTGCAGGCTCTGCGAGGTGCCGTAGGCCAGCAGGTCGCCGGGGAGCAGCGGGGCTGTGCCCTGGGCGGCGGTGAAGCGGGCCGCGGCGCGGACCGTGTAGTACTGCTGGCTCGCGACGCCGTTGAGGATGTCGGAGCCGGTGGCCTGGGCGTAGGCGTGGCGCACCAGGCCCGAGCAGTCGAAGCCGAGTCGCTCGGGGTCGTGTTCGCCGGCCGGGTCGGTGGCGTCTACCTGGCCGTAGGTGGCGCCGGGTTGGGCTCCGTGCCCGCCGCCCCACGTGTATCAGGTGCCCGCGTCGACCTGGGCGCAGGCGGCCGCGATCGCGCGTTCGGCGGCGGCCGAGCCGCCTGGTGCGAGGACACCGCAGCCGCTCGCCGCCGATGCGGCCGGGGCGGCGACCGCCGTGGGTGCCCAGAGGAGGAGGGCGAGCAGCCCGCTGAGTGTGCCGATGATTCCGGTCCGCCGGAGCATGCCGGGACCCCCTGGTGGGTCTCCTGCGTCGTCGCAGGCCGTGCTTCATGCTGACGGGATCAGCCTGTCCCGGGAGGACTGCCGGGGTCGACGGGTTTCCTGTTGCCCGTCCCGGGGACGACCGGGAAACCCGGTGTGAGCAGGGGTTTTGTGGGGCGGCGGTCAACCGGCGCGTCGCTCGGTCGGCCTCCTTGGACCGAGCCCCAACCGCTTCAGCGCGTACTTGTCCAGCCAACTCAGCACGCCGTTCAGGATGAGGGTCATCACCACCAGGACGATCAGGCCGGCGAACTCGGTCGCGGCGTCGAGGTTCATGGCCGAGGTGAACAGTTCGTGGCCGACGCCTTCGGAGGAGGCGATGAACTCGCCACCGATGACGCCGAGGATGGCGAGAGGACCGCCGGTCTTGAGGGCGGCGAAGAAGGGGGCGGCGAGGGTGGGGATCGTGACGTAGCCGAGGACGTGGTGGCGGCGGCCGCCCATCACCTGGACGATCTCGACGAGTTCGCGTTCTCGCAGGCGCAGACCGAGATAGACGTTGTAGAAGACGACGAAGGACACGCCCGTCACAGCGATGTTGATCTTCGACCAGGGGCCGATGCCGAAGAACAGCAGGAAGAGCGGCGCGAGGGCGATCTTGGGGATGCCGTTGACGGCCGCCACCAGGGGTTCCAGGACCCGGCCGGCGAGCGGGAAGGAGCCCAGGAGCAGGCCCATCACCGTGCCGAGGACCACGCCGATGGCGAATCCGGCCGCCACCTCGATCGAGGTCACCTTGATGTCGTTCCACCCGGAGGCGGAGCCGAGCAGCTTCCCCAGGGCGTGCGACACGTCGGTCGGCTTGCTGACCGCGTACTCCGGGAGGACCGGTCCACTCATCACCTGCCAGAGGACCAGGCAGAGCGCGATCACCGCGAAACGCAGAGCCACCACGGTGGCGGTGTCGCGCCAGCGGTCGTTCTTCCTGCGGCGCCGTTCGGTCGCGACCGCGACCTCGGTCGTGCTCTCGGGAATGTCGGTGGCAGTCGCCATCGTCTGCTCCTTCCCCTCTCTCGCCGGCCGTGTCATGGCAGGTACTTGTTGGTCCAGTCGCTCGTGGTGACCTTCGCTCCGTCGGGGAGCGCGCCTATCGCGTCGATGAAGGCCGTGGTGGTGTTCCAGGTGGCGGCGTCCATGGAGGCCTTCGCCGGCCAGTCGACCTGTTCGAGGCTGCTTTCGAGGACCTTGGCCGGTACGCCGGGCAACGCCTTCTGCGCGACGGCCGGCACGGTCTTGTCCTGCTTGTCCGCGAGGTGGGTCCGCATGTAGGCGGTGCCCTGCTGGACGGCCGTGACGAACTTCTTCGCGATGTCGGCGTGCCCGTTGGCGTAGCTCTTCTGGGCCACCACGAACTGGCTGTATCCGGAGTGCGTGGCGTCCCATTCGGGCACGGTCAGCGGAGTCGCTACGACGATGCCGTCGCCGGAGTCCGCGATCTGCAGGGGCAGTGGCTCCGAGGTGACGAACCAGTCGATCTCGTGGTTGTTGAGCGCGGCCTTGTCGGCGACCGGGCTCGGCAACGACACCCACTTCAGCTTGGTGGGGTCGACGCCGTGGGACTTGAGGAAGATCCCGGCCTCGGCCTTGGTGTTGGCCGAACTGGCTCCGGCGGTCGAGTCGGCCAGGGCCTTCGCGACATCGGCGGCCGGGGTGGAGGCGGTCAGGTCGTGGTCCTGGGCGAACTTCTTGCTGACGACGAGCCCGAGCGGGTTGCCCAGGCCGTCCGCGGCGAGCGCGGTCTCCGGAAGTCCCTTGGAGAGCGCGGTCACGAACCCGGTCGGACTGTCGTGGAGGAACTGCACAGAGCCCGCCTGGAGGGCCGAGGGTCCGGTCGCGGCGGTCAGCGTCACGTACTTGATCTTGAGTCCCTGCTTGCGGAAGTAGCCGTTGGCGTCGGCCACTTTGAGGGGCAGGTCGAAGATGTTGCCGCCGGTGCCGACCGTCACGGTGGTGAGTCCGTCGGCGCTCGCCGAGGAGTCTCCGCCGCACGCGGTCAGCAGGGCTGTGCCGAGCGCCATGGTCGCCGCCAGGGCGACGGCGGTACGGGTGTCCGCGGTGCGTAGTCTCATGAGGTCTCCTGTCACCATGCCTGCTGCGTACGGAAGAAGCGCTGCCAGAAGTCGAGCCGGGCGGGCTCCGCGACCGGGACCGGTCCAAAGTCCTCGCCGACCTGCATGACCGTGGCCGAATCCGGCGTGTACGGCGGCCAGTTGGGCAGTTCGGGTCCGTTGGGGTCGCCGGTGGCGACGAAGTTGGCCCAGTAGCCGGACATGGTCGCCGCGACGGCGCGGTCCTCGACGGTCCACTCGGCGTCGTCCTGGTCGAGGTTGTCGAGGACGAAGTCGATCTCGGAGCTGTGCGAGGCGCGCCGCGGGTGCTGCCCGCGTGCCGGGGAGCGGTGGGTCCAGAAGTACGTGTAGACCGGGCGGTCCGCGTGCCTCGCCCAGTCCGTCCCCCAAAGGAACGTGGAGACACGGGCGTTGTCGCGTACGGCCGCACTGTGGGCCCGGCCCGCCGCGTCGTCGTCGGCCGCCGGGTACAGCCGTAGGAACTCGTCGGCCAACTCGCCGAACTTCCGTCGCGCTGCGTCCGTGTAGTCGTCGAGGGTCACGTGGACGGGCGGCATGCCCGGTCGCCAGGCCTTCTTGCCGGCCGTGCGGTAGGCGGCGAAGGTGCTCTCGGGGACGGCTCCGCTCTCGTCGCGGTTGTTGCCGGCGAGGTAACCGACGTCGTTCTGCAGGCCTTTGGCGTACGTCTCGTCGTAGCCGGCGGGGAGCACCCAGCCGTCGACGACGGGCCGGAACAGCGGCGGCTTCGCCGAACTCCCGGTCTCGACAAGGGAGTCGACGGCCGCGTCCCCGTCGATGAGCTTCTGCCAGGGCAGTGACCGCAGCCGTGCGAGCGAGGGCCCGCCGCGTTCCTCGGCGTACCGTGCGCCCGCGCGCTCGGCGTCGGGCAGGGTGCGGTACGACGTTGCCAGGTACCGGAGTTCGGGGTCGCGTGAGTGGCGGGCGTGGCTCTGGGCAACGGCGCGGTGGAAGAGGCCCTGCGCGAGGGGGGACATGGCCAGGAAGTTGACGGCTCCGGCGCCGGCGGACTGTCCGGCGATGGTCACGCGGTCGGGGTCGCCGCCGAAGTTGGTGATGTTGTCGCGTACCCAGCGCAGGGCGGCTGTGCAGTCGAGGAGGCCGTAGTTGCCGGAGGCGTGGTGGCCGGACTCGGCGCTGAGTTCGGGGGTGGCGAGGAAACCGAAGGCGCCCAGGCGGTAGTTGAAGGTGACGACGACGATACCTTTGCGGGCGAGGGCCTCGCCGTCGTAGCGGGGGCTCGCGCCGGTGCCGACGCGGAAGCCGCCGCCGTAGATCCAGACCAGGACCGGGCGGCGCTCCTCGGTGGAGGTTGCACCGGTCCAAATGTTGAGGTGGAGGCAGTCCTCGCTCATCGGGAGGTCGATGCCGGCGACCTCGCTGTTGGGGGCCTGCGGGCACATCGGCCCGAAGGTGCCGGCCGTGCGCACACCCGGCCAGGTCGGCGGAGGCTGGGGCGGACGCCAGCGCAACTCGCCCACCGGGGGCGCCGCGTAGGGGATTCCCCGGAACACGGTGAGCGTGTGGTCGCGGCCCGGTATGCCCTCCACCAGCCCTGCTTCGGTTTCCACTGGGTGGCGCATGAAGACCCTTTCTCGTGTGCGGCGAGTGGTCGGTCAGTCGGTGGTGCGGGCGGGGCTGTCGCGGGCGGAGCGCAGCAGGAGTGCCTGGCGGGCGGAGGCCACGTGGTGCCGCATCGCGGCGACGGCCGCCTCGGGGTTGCGGGTGACGATGGCGAGAAGGATCGCCTGGTGCTCCTCCAGCGATCCGGCGCGCGGGTGCGGGGCGGAGAGGTTGCGGTACTGGCGCATGACGAGCGGGTAGAGCAGCGTGTCGTAGGCCTTGGCGAGGGTCTGCTGGTGGGCGGCCTGTTTGACCTGCTGGTGGAAGAGGCGGTTGCCGCGCGAGTAGGCGGCCTGGTCGCCGCGTGCCTTGCAGTCCTCCATCTCCCGGAGGGTGGTGCGGAGTTGGGCGATCTCCTCGTCGGTGGCGCGTTCGGCGGCCTTCCCGGCGAGGGCGGACTCCAGCGTCTCGCGGGCCTCCAGGATGTCCGCGGCCTCCTCGACGGAGAAACTGCGGGTGCGGACGCCCCGGTTGACCTCGCTGGTGACGTACCCCTCCTGGGTGAGCCGGACCAGCACCGCCCGCATGGTGCTGCGGGAGACGTTGAACATCCTGGTCAGGTCGGCCTCGGTGAGCCGGGTGCCCGGCTCGACGCTGCCCGACAGGAGCAGTGAGCGCAGTCCGTCGTAGGCCTGGCTGTGCCGGGTGGGCGACGTCCGGCCCGGATCCACGACGTCGTCGTAACCGCTGATGTCCACCTTGATCACCTGTGTGTTCTCGGAAGGTTTGCCGGCCGCTGATGTCGGCCGTTCCGGGAGTATGTCCCGTTCAGGCGCCGTCTTCGGTCAGCCCGGGGTACAGCCGTCGTGCCGTGCCGGCGAAGATCGCCTGCCGGGCGTCGTCCGGGAGTACGGCGAGAACGTCCTCGGCCAGGCGCAGCAGTTCGGGCAACGACTGCTCCGCCGCAGGGCAGTTGGAGCCCCAGGCGATCCGCTCGGCACCGAAGGCGGTTACGACGGGTTCGAGGAAGTCGGCCGCCGCGTCCCCGGCGTCGTACAGCCGCTCCAGATTGCGGTGGGTGAGTTTCAGGAACAGGCCCGGGTGCTGGGCGAGTTCGGTGACATCGGCACCGGCGCGGGCGGGCGAGGCGGCGATGTCCGGGTAGCCGATGTGGTCGAGGAGGACCCGGACGTCCGGGAACCGCTCCAGCACCTGCCGGAGTTGTTTGGTCGCCGGTCCGAGCCGCATCTGCAGGCAGACGGTGATGCCCAACTCCCCGGCCCTGCGCCAGAATTCGTACGTCTCGGGAGCCGCGAACCACTCCCCCTGCGTCGGTACCGTGCTGCCGCTCGTGAACAGCCGCACCCCGGCGAGGCCTTCGTCGCCGACCGCGTGCGAGAGGATGTCGGCGGCGTCCGGGCGCAGTGGGTCGAAGGTGCCGACGGCGACGAAGCGTCCGGGGCGGCTGCGGCTGCTGTCGAGGACGTAGGAGTTGTCGTAGCCGTAGGCCGTGGTGGCCTGGACGAGGACGGCCTGGCCGATGCCCGCCTCGTCCATGCGGGTCACCATGCCGGCGGCGGTCACCGGCCGTGACTCGGCCCACGCCGACTGCTTGCCGCCGATCGGCGCCCGCGGGTACCGGGCCTGGTCCTCCGAGATGATGTGGCAGTGTGCGTCGACCACGTCCATGGTCCAACTCCCTTGTGCGGTACGTCGTTTCGGTCAGGCGTCGGGGTAGCCGCCGGCGGCGAGGAGGGCGTTCGGTTCGGTGGGGATGCCGGGGTCGATGAGCCCCTGGTCCCGGGAGAACCGCACGAGCGCGGCCAGGCTCGGCTCGTTGGCGTGGACGCCGTACGGGACGGGGTCGCCGCCGATCTGCTGCGCCTGGCGGGCGAACCGGGGTTGCGCCAACCAGTCGGGATCGGCGGCGAGTTGCCTGCGCTTGCTGTCGACGAAGGCCGTGTAGAGCTTGGCGGGGAGGGCGGGGTCGCGTGCGACGAGGTCGGAGCGGAGCGCGATGAGTGAGTGCAGCGGGTAGATGCCGGTGCGCAAGTACCAGTCCACGGCGAGGACTTCGGCGTCATGGAAGAGCGGGTACGGGCCGTCGCCGACGCCGTCGTCCGCCGCGGTCCAGCCCGCACGGGGTGCGCCCGCCCGGCCCGTGCCCGCGTTGCCGGTGAACGCGGCGTCGATGTCTCCGGTGCGCAGCAGCTCGCCCAACGAGCGTCCGTCGGCGACCCGTTCGACGTTCGGCGGGGTTCGCCCCTCGATGTGGTCGTCGTCGTCCACCACCCAGGTGATCTTCTCGACGTCCACGCCGTACTGCTCACCGAGGATGCCGCGCACCCACACCCCGGTGGTCACCGTGTACGCGCGGACCCCGACCCGGCGCCCCTCCAGATCGCGGGGCACCCGGATGCCCGAGTCCTCGGCGCACTGCACGTCTCCGTGATGGAAACGACGGTTGAGGAACACCGGGATCGCGGTGAGCGGGACGCCTTCCTGTCTGGCCATCAGGTAGGAGACGGGGGCGAGTTCGCACACGTCGAACTCCAGGTCGCGGATCATGCGCCGGTAGGCGCCGATGACCGGCCTGACCTCGACCGGCTCGATCCGGTACCCGTCCACCTCGACCTCGCCGTCGAGGAGCGCCCGCCCGTGCGGGTACTCCCCGAGGGCCACCGAGAGCTTCTGCATTCCCTGCCTTCCGATCGATGGGTCTGTTCGGTACGGCCGTCCGCGCGGGCCTATCCATCGAGCCGTGCGGGCTCCACCCCGAGGGCAGCGCAGGTACCCGTCACCAGCTCGTCGAAGATGACGGGCCGGGGCAACACGCCCTGCTCCAGCGCGTATTGGGCGGCCAGTGCGACCGGTCCGCGCAACGCCTCGAAGCCGACCGGGGAGAAGTCCACGGGGCTGGTCGGCGGGATCGCGGCGCGCATCGCGTCGTACGCGGCACAGAGGGCGGCGGAGTGCTCGCGGGCGGCTGCCTCGGTGACGCCGACGACGTGGTTGACGGGGGCGAACCCCTTGGTGAGCGCCCACTGTTGGGCGTTGTCGGACGCGTTCGGGATCGCGGTACGGATGCGGTCATCCGCCGGGAGTTCGTTGCCCATGATCCCGAAGTCGAGGCGTCCTTCGAGGAAGTCCGCCTGGAGCCGGGCGCCTTCGGGGGCCCGCTTCACCCAGGCGGGGTCCTCGTGCTCGTCGACGTGACCGTCCTCGTACATGACCCAGTCGACGTTCCGCAGGTCGACCCCGTACTGCTCGCTCAGGAAACCGCGCACCCACACGCCGGTCGTCTGGCTCCAGGAGCGGACGCCGACGGTCCTGCCCTCGATGTCGCCGACGGTCAACTCGCCGCAGGTCACCAGGGTTTGATGCTGGTGGCGGCCGAGTGTCGTGACGGGGAGCAGCACGACCGGTTTCCCGTGGGCGACGGCCTGGAGCAGGGTGACGACCGCGAGTTCACAGACGTCCACGTCCGCGTCGTTGACGAAGCCGCGCGATGCCTTGTGCACGGGCCGGACGTCGAGCCGTTCGAGGTCCGTCCCGGTGGCGCGGACAGCGGTCTCCGCGGCGGCCACGAGGTCGTCGCTGCCCAGAACCATCTTCATCCCGTGCTCCTCTTCCGGTGGAACCGCTCGTGGTGCCGGCGCAGCAGGTCGGCCCCGTAGTCGTTGCCGTTCGGGGTGCGGACCACGGTGTGGATGTGCCTGCGCGACGGCACGTCGTTGTCGAACATGACCCCGGCCTGGTGCTCGAACTCGACGAGGATCACCGGGCTGTGGAGGCGGTAGTAGAAGGCGCTGTCCGGTCCGCCCTCGCCGATCCAGGCGAAGCGGGTGTCCGAGAGGTGGGCGGTGACCTCGTCCATGCGGACCCGTGCGTGACCGTCGGCGGCGCTGTTGACGTAGAGGCCCATGAGCTCCGCCGCGATGGCGCGCTGACCCGACGTCAGCTCGCTCAACGGCAGGCCCTGGTGGGCGAGTTCGAAGTTGTCGCGGAAGGCTCCGACGAACAGGTCGGGGGGCAGCTCGTCCGCGATCACCGCACGCTCTCGCTGACGGCTCGTCAGAGTGTTGAACAGCTCCTGTCCTACGGCCTCTTCACGCCGGAAGACAGTCGTCCCCGCGTACTTCCCGGACTCGGCGGTCACCGGCTCGGCGCCCAGGAAGGTCGGCGTGAGCACCATCTGGTCACCGACGAAGACGCAGTTGACGTTGACGTGGTGGCCGTCGAGCTGCCAGCCCCAGGGGCGGCCGTTCTCGGGCTCGCCGTAGACGCTGAACCAGTACAGCCACTCGTTCAACAGGTCCTCCTCACCACGGAGTTCGCCGATGGTGAGGTTGAGGTGCATCAGGTCGACGACCTGGGTGTAGCCGTGGGCGCTGAGACTGGCGCGGACGACGCCCAGGGCGCGGTGTCGTCTCTCGTCGTCGAGGTCCTCCAGGCAGAGGCCGTGGCGGAGGAAGTACCGTGCTCCGTTGGCCCAGTGACGCCATGTCACGTTGTCGATGGGAAACCTGCCGACGGCCAGTTGCGTCGGCGAGAGCGCGGCGAGGTAGTCCTCCGCCGCCTGTCGTACCGGGCCGACGTCCACGCCGGTGTCACGGAGAAGGAAGAGATCCGGGCGTAGGCCGTCCGGTGCGGCCACTCCGCGGAAGGGTTCGGCTGCCGCGCGGCGGCGCCAGTCGACCTTCGCGAGGAGGTCCGGTGTCCACCGGTCGGGCCGCCTCGTGGGGGCGCTCGGCCGGTGTCGTAGTCCTGTCATCACTGCCTCCTTTCAGCTTCCCCGGACGAACGCGGTTTCCTTCTCGATCGCGCCCACGTCCACGGGGGTGCGCACGAGCTCCTGTTCCAGGGCGTAACGCCCGGCGATCTCAAGGCAGTTGGCGAATGGAACGGTCCAGCCGGTGGCCACCGCGCGGCCGGCCGGTGAGTCGTCGCGCTCCCCCGCGGTGGCGGCGATCGCGTCCTGGAGGGCGCGGTACAGGGCGAGCACCGCCTCCGGCCGGGACCGCAGGACGTCGTCGCGGACGACGACCACGTGGTTGGCGGGGACGGTCCCGTGCCGGTCGATCCAGGCGAGGCCCGCCGTCTCCGCGTCGGGGATCAGCGGGACCAGGCCCTCGCCCTGCCCGCCGATCGCGCGCGGGCCGAGCACTGCCGCCTCGACCTCCCCTCCGCGCAACAGGTCGGCGACCCGCCCGGCCTGGGACCGTTCCACGTAGGGCGGTTCGCGGTACTGGGCGACGTGGGGTTCCTCGGTGGTGACCCAGGTGACGTCGGTGGCTTCGACGCCGTACTCCTCGCGGAGGATGCCGCGCACCCACAGGCCGGTGGTCTGGCTGTAGGAGCGCACGCCCACCCGGCGGCCGGCGAGCCCGCCGGGGGTGAGGTCGGGCCCGTCCGGGAGGCGGGTCAACGAGCGGTGATGGGTGCCGCCGATCATCACTACCGGCAGCAGCGTAATCGGCACGCCGGCCTCGCGAGCCTGGAGGTAGGTGGCGAGGGCCAACTCGCAGACGTCGTACTCCAGTTGGCGCACCATGCGGGCGAAGGCCGGGTACAGCGGGGAGGCCTCGGCGAAGCGGCAGTCGCCGCCGAGGACGGGGGTCTCCTTCAGGTGCCGGGTGTGTGGGTAGTCGCCCAGCAGGACGGTCAGCGGTGTCATCGGTGGCCGCCTCATACGTCCTCGCCGTACATGAGCCTGCGGTAGGGGACGCTCAGCACCTCGCGGGTGATACGGACGTCGATCACGGTGGGGCGGGGTGTGCGCACGAACTCCGCGACGGCGGCGGTCAGTTCGGCCGGCGTGCGGACCGTGGCGCCTTCTCCTCCGAGGGCCACCGCGACCGGGCCCAGTTCCGGGGTCGGGATGAGGGCGAGGTTCGGATCGAGGCCCTTGGAACGGGACTTGTGGTACTCGGCGCCGAGTCCCTCGTCGTTCATGACGACGACCAGGAGCGGGATGCCATAACGGCAGGCCGTCTCGAACTCGGAGAGGTGCATCAGGAAGCTGGCGTCGCCCTCCACCACGAACCCCGGCCGCCTGCCCTCGGCGACCAGTCGGCCGATCGCGAGGAGCGGCGCTTGGCCGATGGCACCGAACATGCCGTAGTTGGAAAGGACTTCGCGGGAGCGCTGGAACAGCATGGTGCCGAAGTCGACTTGGTGCCCGCTGCCGAGCACCAGGCCCATCTCGCCCGGGAGTTCGTCGTCCAGGATGCGGATCGCCCGGCGTGGGTCTATGCGGCCCGGTTCGCTGACGTACGACGCCGGGGGCCGGAGCGGTTCGGCGAGGCGGCGCAGTACGTCGTCGGTGTGGAAGCCGTCCAGGTGGACCGAGCGTTCTTCCAGGGCGCGGCTCAACTCACCGACGGCGGTGACCGCGTCGGCCTGGACGTAGCAGTCGGCGGCCCTGCCGTTGCCCATCACGATGTGCGGGGAGACGTCGATCTGGATGTACTTGGCGTCGGGGAAGAGGTAGCCGTGTTCGATGGTGTAGCTGTTGAGGCTGGCGCCCACCGCGATCACGCAGTCGGCCTCCTGAAGGAGTTCCGTGGCCGCTTTGCTGCCGAACAGCCCGGCGAGGCCGACGTGGTAACGGGTGCTGTCGCACAGCCAGTTCTTCGCCTGGAGGGTGGTGGCGAGGAGAGCACCGGTCCGCTGCTGGAGGGCGAGCACCTCACCGCCGGCGCCCGCGCGGCGCGCCCCGCGTCCGGCGACGATGACCACGCGCTTGCTCGCCCGGACGATGTCGCAGGCCGCGGCGATCCGGGCCGGGTCGGGCAGCAGGCGGGGGCTGTCGAGGAGGGCGAGGGAGGGCACGTACTCGTCGTCGTCCTCCAACTCCCCCTGCTGGATGTCGATCGGCGCGCTGAGCATCACCGGCCGTGACTCGGTGCGGGCCTGGTAGAAGGCGCGTTGTACGGCGCTCTGGGCCTGGTCGGGGCGGGAGAGGTGGACGAAGCCGCACTCGATGGCGGCGGCGAAGCGGCGCTGGTCCAGGTACTGCACGGCGCCCTGGTCGCCCCAACTCGTCTCGCCGCAGAAGGCGACCAGCGGGGTGCGGGCGCGGCTCGCGACGATCATCGAGGTGGCCAGTTGTGAGGTGCCGGGGCCACTGGTCGTCGTAACGACCCCTGGGCGGCCGGTGGTTCGCGCCCAGCCGTCGGCCATGCCGAGGCCGGACCCTTCGTGCCGTACCTCGTAGAGCCGGACTCCGCGCCGGTCGAGCGCGTTCATCCAGTGCATGTTGGCGTCGCCCATCATGCCGAAGACATCGCTCGTGCCCTCCTTGACGAACGCCTCGGCAAGGGCTTCGTAGGCCTTCAATTCCCGGCCTCCTTCGGGGTGTTGGACTGGGCGGAGTCGTCGAAGGACACGGACTTGAGCACACCTTCCAGGCGTCCGAACACGCGCAGCGCGTTGCCGCCGTAGATCGCCCGGCGGTCGGTGTCGGTCAGCGTGTCGAGGGAGCCGAGGAGGTGTTTGGTGTCGTCGAAGCGGTGCCCGGTCTCGGGGTCCACGCTGCGGACGGCGCCGATCATCTCCGAGGCGAAGAGGATGTTCTCGGCGGGGACGACGTCGACGAGGAGTTGCATGCCGCGCCGGTGGTACACGCAGGTGTCGAAGTAGACGTTGCGCAGGACCGCTTCCTCCAGCGGTGGCCGGCCCTGGTCCTGCATGACGCCCCGGTAGCGGCCCCAGTGGTAGGGGACGGCGCCGCCGCCGTGCGGCAGGATCAGCTTCAGGGTCGGGAAGTCGGTGAACAGGTCGGACATGCACAGCTGCATGAACACCGCGGTGTCGCCGTTGAGGTAGTGCGCACAAGTCCCTTGCAGGGCGGGGTTCCTGGACATAGCGACATGCACCATCGCGGGGACGTCGAGTTCGACGAGCTTCTCGTAGAGCGGGTAGTACACGCGGTCCGTGAGGGGCGGTGCCTGCCAGTAGCCGTCCGAGGGATCGGGGTTGAGCAGGCAGCCGACGAAGCCCAACTCCTCGACGCAGCGCTCCAGTTCGGTGACGGAGTTGCGGACCGAGGCGGGAAGGGCATCCCCCGGAGACTGGGGCAGTTGGCACACGCCGACGAAGCGGCCCGGGAACAGTCCGCACACCCGGCCGATCAGGTCGTTGCTGACCCGGGACCAGTCGAGACTGGTGCGTTCGTCGCCGTAGTGGTGGGCCATCTTCCCGGCGCCCGGGGAGAACAGCCCCAGGTCCGTGCCGCGCTCCAGTTGGAGCTTCAACTGGCCTTGTTCCACGGCGTTCTTGATCTCGTCGTCGGTGATGTGCAGTTCGTCGGGTGACACGCGGGCGTCGGATTCCTCGAAGGCGCGGATCTGCCGTTCGCGCCAACTGCCCAGCGCCGGTGGGGCGGTGGTGAAGTGGCCGTGGCTGTCGATGATCACTGGAGAGCCGCCCTTCCGTGGGTGCGGCCGGTCAGGGTGCGGCCCAGGTCGAGGCCCGGGTACGAGCGCACGGGCGCCGACATCAGGAAGCGGTATCCGTCGTCGAGCACCTGCTTGACGTTGTCGGCGGTGACATGCGGATGGCCCACGGCGACACCGCGCTCCCCGCAGACGTCGAGGACGCGGCGCTTGCACTCCACGACCCGCGGATGCTCGTACTGGCGTGGTACGCCCAGCTCCTGGCTCAGGTCGCCCTCGCCGATCAGGATCAGGCCGATGCCTGGCACCTGGTCGAGGATGTCGGGGAGGTTCTCGATGCCGCGCTGGTCCTCGATCATGAGGGCGACGAGGATCTCGCCGTCCGGGTCGAGCGGCCAGACGTCGCTTCTCGTGTAGTACTCGGCGTTGGTGATGCCCCAGTAGCGTGCCGCCGCGCCCGGGCTGTCGCCGCGCAGGCCGGGGGGCTCGTGGCGGGGGCTGCCGGGCAGGCTCGGGTAGCGGCAGGCCGCGACCGCGTTGCGGGCCTCGTCCACGGTGGTGATGTGCGGCCAGACGACACCGTAGGCGCCCAGGTCGAGGACCTGTTTGGCGTGCCACTGCGCCTTCTCGCCGCCGTTGGCCGGGATGCGTACGAGCGGGGTGACGGCGGGCGCGAGGCTGTCGGCGGCGTGGATCTGACGGCGGTTCAGGAGGTACTGGAGGCTGTCCCGCAGGGCGGTGACGTCCCAGGGTTTGTGTTCGGTCTCGAAGACCAGGCCGTCGTAGTCGGTGGTGCTGAACTCGACGGCTGACGCGGGGTCGGGCGCCGCGAAGGAGGCGAAGGCGTGGCGTCCCGACTCCAGTGCGCCGATCACGTTATTGAGCCTGGGCGGTGTCATTTCCTGCCTCCTCGGTCGCGAAGTCACCTGACGGGGAAGGTTTCTGACGTCTCTTCAGGAGCCGCGTCCACCAGGCGCGCAGGCGGCCGAGCAGCCCGGCGGGGCGTGCCGGTGGCTGTACCTCGACTCCGGCGCACCGCTGGATCAGCTGGGCCGAGAACTCCTGGGTCATCCGGGAGACCATCGCCCCGGCGCCGGACTCGACCAACGGGGCGAGCCTGCCGTTGAGTTGGACCTCGCCCAGCACGCTCACGCGTGAGTCGCCGGGCCCTTGGCCCTCGGTCACCCGGAACTTGGCGCGGGCGCTGAAGCGGGTGCCGCCCTGGCCGTCCTTGCCGCGGGCCGAGAGGCGGCCCTCGTGGTCGGACTCGGTGAGATCCAGAGCCACTCTGGCGGCGAAACCCACCTTCATCGCCCCGAACTTGACGACGAGGGTTCCGTCGAAGGAGCCGTCGTCGTGGGCCTCGCCGAGTTCGGCGCCGTTGATGCAGGCGACGACCTCGGAGGGGTTCGACACGACCTCCCAGACTCGTTTCGGTGGACTCGGTACGGCGATCTCTTCAGCGATCGATATCAACGCTGGGCACCTCGCAGGGCAGCATGGCGACTGGGCGGGTCGATGGATCAGCAGGTGGGGGCGCGCCTACGCGCCGGCGTCCGACGTCTGCAGCTGGGACTTGAACAGGCTCCACAGGTCGTTGTAGAGCTCGGAGAACTCGTGCGACTCGACGAGGGAACCGATGCTGCGAGGCCGTTCGAAGGGGACGGGCAGCACCCGGCGGATCGTGCCGGGGCCGTCGGACATCACGATGACCTCGTCGGCGAGGTAGATCGCCTCGTTCAGGTCGTGCGTCACGAAGACGAGCGTGCCGCCCCGCTCCCCCTCCCAGAGGTTGAGCAGATCCTGCTGGAGCTTGAGCCGGGTGATGGCGTCCAGCGGTCCGAAGGGTTCGTCCATCAGCACGATGGACGGGTTGTAGATGAGGGCGCGGGCGATCGCGCAGCGTTTCTGCATGCCGCCGGACAGCTCGCGCGGGTAGTGGTCCTCGAATCCGGTGAGGCCTACGACCTTCACCCAGTGGGCGATGCGTTCCTCCCGCTCGTCCTTGGGGATCTTGCGGAACTTCAGGGCCAGTCCGATGTTGGCCTTGACGCTCAGCCAGGGCAGCAGGTTGGCCTGCTGAGTGACGTACGCGGCCTCGGAGTTGACGGCGGTCACCGGTTCGCCGTCGAAGTGGACCTGGCCCAGGGTCGGGGAGAGCAGTCCGGCGGCCAGGTTGAGGATCGTGCTCTTGCCGCAGCCGCTGGGTCCGATCACGGCGACGAACTTGCCTCGCTCGACCTGGAACGACACGTCCTCGATGGCCGGCCGGCGGCTCCCGGGGAACTCCAGGGTCACGTGGTCGAAGCGGAGGGCTTCGGAGTGGGGTGGGCGCTGATTGTTCGACAACTTGGTCTCCTTGCCCGGCCTACACGTAGGGGTTGGGGGGAGGGATGAACCTGCGCTCGCATCAGATTGTCCGACAAGCGATGCAGCGAACGTAACAGCGGCGACCTACGGCGGCAAGAAGTGTGCAGCAAGAACGTCATGTCTCTTCGCGCTCAAGATCCTTTCCGCACAGGATTGATGGACAATCCTGTGCGGCCGGACCTCAGCGTGCGCAGACGGTGATGCAGTCGGGGTTCGGTATCGCCAGGGAGTTTCCGGTACCGGTCAGCAGCCCGGAGCGGAGGTCGACGGCGAACACGTCGACCGTGCTGCTCGCCTCGTTGGCGACGAACAGCCAGCGCCCGCTCGGGTGGACGGTGAAGCTCCAGGGCTTCAGTCCCCCACTGGGGATGCGCTGTTGGAGGGTGAGCAGCCCTGTTCTCCGCTCGACCGCGTACACAACGAGGGTGTTCTCGCCTCGACTTGAGGCGTAGACGAAGCGGCCGTCGCGGCTGATGGCCAGTTCGGCGCCGCTCTTGGTGCCGGTGAAGCCGGGTGAGTCGATCGCCAGGCTCTGACGCCGCGTCAACTCCCCCGATCTCCCGTCCCAGTCGAGGAGTTGGAGCTCCGCCGTGAGCTCGGTCAGCAGATACGCCTTCCGTCCGTCGGGGTGGAAGACGAGCCGTCTCGGGCCCGCGCCGGCGTCGGTGGCGTAGGCGCCGGGTCCGCCCTCGCCGGACGACAGCGCACCCGTCGTACCGTCGAAGCCGTGGACGAAGACGCGGTCGGCGCCGAAGTCGGGGACCAGGGCGTGGCGGCGGCCCGGTGCCACGACGACCTCGTGCGGGTGCGGGCCCGACTGCCGTGGGCTGGGCCCCGATCCGGTGTCGGCCACGACCGACACGGGTGTACCGAGCGTGCCGTTCCCGCGGATCGGGAGTGAAACGGCAAGGCCCGCCTCGAAGTTGGCCACGAGCAGCGTGTCCGAGGACCGGTCCACGCCGAGGTACGACAGACCGCCACCGGCCGTTCCTCCGCCGTCCGTGCTCGTCTCACCGGTCTGCGTCAGCGCGCCGGTCGTGCGGTCGATGTCGAGGACGGTGACGATTCCGCCGTCCAGTTGGCTGCCGACGTAGAGCACCGGACGGTCCGGATGCGCCGTCACCCAGCCTGAACTGACCTGCGCCACCGACCCGATGGACGTCAGGGTTCCTTGGACGGGGTCGAACCGGACCCCGTAGACCTGCCCGCCGTTCCAGGTACCGACGTAGAGAAGATCGGGTCTCACCTGCGGCGCGGCTTCGGCGGTCGGCGGCACGGCTGTCGCTGTCGCGGACAGCGCCATGGCGCCCAACATCGTTCTGCGGGACACAGCCCCTTTGATCTCGACCATGGGAAGCAACGGTCGTCCCGATGCACCGCAGCGTCCACAGCGCGTACGAACCTGTGCGTGCGCGTGGCGCAACCTAAGCTTTCACGGTCGGGAGCCTCAACTGGGCTACTGGTCGGGTGCGTTGGGGCGGGCCAGGCCGAGGTCGTAGGCGAGGATGACGGCCTGGATGCGGTCGCGGGCGGCGACCTTCGCCAGGACGCGGCCGACGTGAGTCTTCACCGTGGACTCGGACAGGAAGAGGCGCTCGGCGATCTCGCCGTTGGTCCAGCCCTGGCCGATGGCGACGAGGATCTCGCGCTCGCGTTCGGTGAGGGTGCGGATGCGGGGGTCGTCCGTCGCGGGCACGGCAGCGGGTCCTTCCGGTGAGCGCTTGGGCAGGTGTTGGGCGTAGGCGTCCAGGAGGCGGCGGGTGAGTGCGGGGGCGATGACGGCGTCGCCGGAGGCCACCGCGCGGATGCCGGCGAGGAGTTCCTCGGGGTGGGCGTCCTTGAGGAGGAAGCCGCTGGCTCCCGCGCGCAGTGCCTCGTGGGCGTACTCGTCGAGGTCGAAGGTGGTCAGGATGAGGACGCGGGAGCGGTCGCCGGCCGCGACGATCCGGCGGGTGGCCTCGATGCCGTCCATGCCGGGCATCCGTACGTCCATGAGGATCACGTCGGGACGCAGTTCGGCGGCCATGCGTACCGCCTCGCCGCCGTGCCCGGCCTCGCCGACCACCTCGGTGTCGGGGTTGGCCTCCAACAGCATGCGGAATCCGAGGCGTTGGAGGGGCTGGTCGTCCACGATGAGCACGGTCGTCATGCCGCGCCCCCGGTTCCGCCCGTGCTCCCGCTCGCGTCGAGCGGGGTGAGGTCGAGGGTGACCCGTACCGTCCAGCCGCCGCCGGGGGCGGGGCCCGCGGTGACGGTGCCGTGGTAGAGGGCGGCGCGTTCTCTCATGCCGGCGAGTCCGTGTCCTTCGTCGTGGCTCGGTACGGGCCCGGCGGCGATCTCGCCGGGTCCGGTGTCGTGGCAGTCGATGTGCACCCGTGAGTCCTCGACGTTCACCGCCAACTCGACCCGGGTGTCGTGGCCCGCGTGCTTGAGGGCGTTGGTGAGCGCCTCCTGCACGATGCGGTAGACGGTCAGTTGGACCCCTCGGTCCAGGGCGGCCGGTTCGCCGCCGGTGCGGTACACGACCTGTGGTCCGGCCGCGCGGATGCGGGCGCACAGGGCGTCGAGGTCGGCGACGCCCGGCTGGGGGCTGAGTTCGGGGGCGTCCGGTGTGGCGGTCTGGACGCGCAACACGCCCAGCATGCGGCGGAGTTCACCGAGTGCCTGGCGGCCGGTGTCACCGATGAGGAGCAGGGCCTGCTTGCCGCGTTCGGGGGCGAGGTCGGTGGCGTAGGCGCCGCCGTCGGCGAGGGTGATGATGACGGAGAGGTTGTGGCCGATGATGTCGTGCATCTCCCGTGCCACGCGGGTGCGTTCAGCGGCGGCGGCGAGCTTGCTGCGCTGGTCGCGCTCGATCTCCAGACGGGCCGCGCGGTCGCGTAGTACGGCGAGTTGGGCGCGTCTGATGCGGACGACGAAGCCGAGCGCGACGGCTGCGGTGATCGTGCTGGACAGGACGAACAGCGCGTCCAGGACAGGGACTTGGGACGGCAGCCGGAGGGCGAACAGCCCCAGAGCGGCGAGGGTCACGGCGCAGGCGACGGGCAGCCGGCGCAACTGCCCGTGCAGGACAAGGCTGTAGAGGGAGATGAGCAGGGCGACGTCGGCGCGCAGCCAGACACCCAGCCCCGCCTGGACGAAGAACACCGCGGTGATCACGGCGAAGGCGAGGGTCGGCCTCCTGCGCCGCCACAGCAGCGGCAGCACCAGCCCGGCCTGCAGGGCGACGGTCCCGGGCCAGGGCAGATGGATGAAGCTGTTGTCGAAGCCCCGCCGCCGGCCGTCGTCGTCGTTCACCAGGTCCGGCAGGCAGAACATGACCGCGACGACGAGGATCAGGGCCGTGTCCAGCACCCACGGGTGTCTCCGGTCGCCCTGCTTCATCCGCCGGCCGAGCCGGGACAGCCGGCCGGCCAGGGGGTGACTCCACGGGAGGTCCGCCTCCGCGAACGGCGCGGGGGCGGGGGCGGGGTCGTCGAGGCTCATCGGTGTCACTTGTCCGGGTTCATGGAGGTCACCTGTCCATTGTGGGGCCGGGTATGGACCGTTCCCGCGTCGGACACCCGGCCCCACAGGTCTCAGGCGTCGGTCCGCACCAGCCGGTACGCGGCTCCGGCAAGCGCGAGCGCCGTCCAGCCGAGGAAGACCAGGAGTCCGGCGCCGGGCGAGAGGGTCGTCGAGTCGTGGGTCAGCGAGAACATCGCCTCCCCCGCGTTGCTCGGCAGATACGGGCTGATGTTGTCCTGCCAGGAGCTGGGCAGCAGCGAGATCAGTCCGGGTACGAGCATCAGAGCGGCGACCAGCACCGAGATACCGCCGGCGACCGAGCGCAGCAGCGCGCCCAGCGCGGTGCCGATCACGCCGACCAGGCCGAGGTAGAGACCGGCGCCGAGCAGGCTGCGGACGACTCCGGAGTGGGAGAACGTGAGGGCCGCGGGAGTGCCGGAGACGATGCCACTCGCGATCGGGAACGCGACGAACACCCCGACGAGGGAGACACCGAGCGCGACCACGCCGAACACGAGGGCCTTGGACCACAGCACCGGCAGGCGGCGCGGTACGGCGGCCAGCGTGGAGCGGATCATGCCGGTGGAGTACTCGCCGGCGGTGACCAGGACGCCCAGCACACCGAGGGCGAGCTGCGCGAAGTTCGTGCCGAACAGAGAAATGCCGAGCGCGGTGGCGTTGGCGTCGTCCGGCCGCAGATGACCGGAGCCGTACTCGGACTTGTAGTGCGCGGCGGAGATCAGGCCGAACGCGATCAGGAACAGCAGGCCGAGGCCCAGGGTGATCCAGGTGGAGCGCAGGGACCACAGTTTGGCCCACTCGGAGCGCAGCACGCGGCGCCCGGTGACCTTGTACGGCGGGCGGGCCGGTTTCACCGGTGCGGGTGCGGCGCTGTCGGTCGCGGTGATGGTGCTCACGCGGCCCTCCCGGGGGTCTCGACGGTGGTGGAGCCGTGGTACTCGACGGCGTCCCGGGTCAGGTCCATGAACGCCTGTTCCAGGGAGACGGTCCGTGCGCTGAGTTCGAACAGCGGGATGCCGTGCTCGGCGGCCTTGAGGCCGATGGCCCGCGCGGTCAGCCCGGTGACGTGCAGTTCCTCGGAGCCGACCGCACCGGTGATCTCGACGCCGGGACCGGCGAGGACCTCGCGCAAGCGGGCGGGCTGCTCGGACGCGACGGTCACGGTGTCGCCGCCCGCGTGCCGGACCAGGTCCTGCACGGTGGTGTCGGCCAGCAGCCGCCCTCGTCCGACGACGATCAAGTGGTCGGCGACCAGGGCCATTTCACTCATCAGGTGCGAGGAGACGAAGACGGTACGACCGTCCGCGGCGAGCCCGGTCAGCAGGTTGCGGATCCACAACACACCTTCGGGGTCAAGGCCGTTGACCGGTTCGTCGAGCATGACGGTCGCCGGGTCGCCGAGCAACGCGGCGGCGATGCCGAGCCGTTGGCCCATGCCGAGGGAGAAGGCCCCGGCCCGCTTCTTGGCGACGCTCTGCAGCCCGGTCATCTCGATGACCTCGTCGACCCGACGGCGCGGGATGCCGTGTGTGTGGGCCTGCGCCATCAGGTGGTCGAACGCGGAGCGGCCGGGGTGGATCGACTTGGCCTCCAGGAGCGCGCCGACCTCCTGGAGCGGGGCGCTGTGCTCGGCGTAGGGCCTGCCGTTGACGGTGACGGTGCCGCTGGTGGGCGCGTCCAGGCCGACGATCATGCGCATCGTGGTGGACTTCCCGGCGCCGTTCGGGCCCAGGAAGCCGGTGACCGTACCGGGTTTGACCACGAAGTCCAGCCGGTCGACCGCCGTCTTCTCCCCGTACCGCTTCGTCAGCTGTTGTGCCTCGATCATCGACTTCCCTCACGCTCACGTGCCACTGCCCCCACTGGGCACCGGCCACGCTAGGAGTGCGGGGGGCTCGGAACCGTCGTACCGAGGGGCCGTTGCCGGGGTGGGCGTAGTACCGCGGTACCACTCCACGCATCAGGTTGTGTACGTTCCCAATCCGATCGCACGAGAGTCGCGCCCACGAACTGCGGGAAATACAACCGACACACATATTTACAGCGTCTGTTACCTCTCCTACTGTGAACGTTCTCAGAACCAACCGCATGCGCATGTCAGTCGACCCAAGGAGGTCGGGTACCCCGTGAAATTCCCGGGCCGCATAGTGAAGGCCGCCTTGCTGCTGGCCGCAGTCGCCCTGCCGGCGGCGATGCTCACCCCCACGAACGCCGCCGCCGCGAACTCGCTCACCATGCTCGGAGCCGATGTCTCCTCCGCGCAGCGCGCGATCGACCTCGGCGCCAAGTACTACGACTCCAGCGGGACCGCCAAGGACCCGCTCGACATCCTCAAGGCCGCCGGCGTCAACTACGTACGCCTGCGGATCTGGAACAACCCCGCCAGCGGCTACAACAACAAGGCGAAGGTGCTGGCCTACGCGAAGCAGGTCAAGGCCAAGGGCCTCAAGCTGCTGGTCGACTTCCACTACTCGGACACCTGGGCCGACCCGGGCAAGCAGTACAAGCCCGCGGCCTGGTCGAGCCACGGCATCAGCGCGTTGCAGACCGACGTCTACAACTACACCTACGACGTCTGCAACAGCCTCAAGTCCCAGGGCACCACCCCGGACAGCGTGCAGATCGGCAACGAGATCAACGTCGGCATGCTGTGGGACGACGGCAAGGTCGTCAACAACAGCTTCACCAACCTCGCGCTGCTGCTGAAGTCGGGCTACAACGCGACCAAGGCGTGCAACAGCTCCACCCAGGTGATCATCCACACCGCCGACGCGGACAGCGACTCCAACGCCCGCTGGTTCTACGACGGCATCAAGGCGCAGGGCGTCAACTGGGACATCACCGGGCTGAGTTACTACTGCATGTGGCACGGCACGCTGGCCAACATGGGCAGCGTCGTCTCGGACATGAAGTCCCGCTACGGCAAGGACGTCATCATCGCGGAGACGGCCTACCCGTTCACCACGTCCGACGCGGACAGTACGGCGAACTCGGTCACGTCGGGCTGCTCGGGCTACCCGCTCACCTGGGCGGGCCAGGGCGCGGAGTTCACGGCGGTACAGAACACGGCCCGCAGCGCGGGTGCGATCGGTGTCTTCTACTGGGAGCCGACCTGGTACGCGGTCACCGGCAACGGTTGGGACCCGGCCGATATCGCGAACAGCGGGGACGGTTGGGACAACATGGCCATCTTCAACTGGACCGGCCAGGTGAACCCGAACGTCAAGTGGACGCCGTAGCAGGGTAGTTCGACACTCTGCTTGCTACGACGGAGAACGGCACCGCCACACTCGGGCGGTGCCGTTCTCCGCTGCCCTCACGGCTGATGATCCGTCAGGGCCCTGTATACGGCCGAGGACTTGGGGTTGTCGCGGCAGCGCCACACGCCGTGCGGGCAGTAGTCGCTGATGGTCTGGTAGAGCGGGTGTTGGCTCGCCATCCAGGTGAGCATGCCGCGCATGTAGGTGGGGTTGTCGCCGTTGTCGAACAGGCCCCACTCGGGGTAGGAGATGGGCTTGTGGTGAGCGCGGGCGAAGTCGGCCTGGGCCAACAGGCCGTACGGCTCTGTCAGTTGCTCGCTGAAGGGCAAGCCCTGGGGGGCGTCGTAGGCGTCCATGCCGATGACGTCGACGTAACGGTCGCCGGGGTAGCAGTCGGTCCAGGGGATGGCGTCGTGGCCGCGGTTCGGGGTGAAGTCGAAGCGGAACTGCTGCCCGGGCACGGAGCGCATCGCGGTGACGATACGCGTCCAGTAGCGCTTCCAGGACCAGGGGGCGGGCGCGCAGCGGTGGGTGTAAGTGATGCCGTTCATCTCCCAGCCCAGGACGATCTCGGTGTCCGCGGCGCCGAGTTGGACCAATCTCTGGGCGAGCGTGCGGAAGTGGTCGTCGTAGCGTCCGCTCGCCCCCTCCCCCAACTCGACGCGGACCACGCTGTCGGGCAGGTGTGCCTCGTTGCGGTCCAGCATCGGCACGTTGAGGACCAGCAGGCGGTCCTGCCGCGCCCGGCGCCACTGTGCCCACAGGGCCAGGTCGCCGGAGGCGCCCTCGATGTCGCTCCAGTGGTCACCGGGCAGATACGCGTGCCCGACCCGGGGCTCCGGCCGGCCCAGCCAGGCGCCGAAGCCGGCGACCCGCCGCACGGCGTCGGCGCCGTAGCCGACATAGGCGCCGTAGGCGGGCGGCGGGCCCGAGGGGTGTGCCGGGGCCACTTTCGCCGGCCGGAGTGAGGACTCTCCGCCGGGTACGCAGGCCGGTCCCGTCAGCAGGACGAGTGCGACGGCGACGGTGAACAGGGCCTGCAAGGTGCGGCGCGTCCCGTGCGAGGCCACTGGACGCCTCTCCTTCTTCCCGGGTGCGTGGGGCGGCGGATCGCTCCGACGCCCGAGCAACGTACCAGCGCGGGCCAGAAGATGACGTAGCACTCCATTCACGACATGACCGTCGCGTCCGGCGCACGCCCATGCGAAAGTCCCCTGTGATCAGGTTCACGCCGTCCGGATCGAACTCCGGGATGGGTCCGGCATCTTGTCCGCGTTGGCACCACCGACCGGAAGGAAGCCCAGTGCACCGTGCGTGCACCGTCAACGGACGTTTGGACCGTTCTTCCTGTTCCTGCCCGACCCCAACGGGAGGCGTCATGGCACCGGCATCCCTCACCCCGCCGAACCTCATCGGACGATCGACGGAACTGGCCGTCCTCGACAGGCACTTGGACACCGCCCGCACGCGGGGAGCCGCGCTGATACTCACCGGAGCGGCCGGGGTGGGCAAGAGCGCGCTGCTGGACGCCGCCGCGCCGCGCGCGGCCGAGGCGGGCTTCCGGGTGCTGCGGGTCACCGGCTGCCCGTTCCAGAAGGGCGTCAGCTTCTCGGCGCTGAACCAACTGCTGCAACCGCTGGCCGAGGGCATTCCCGCACTGCCCGCACGGCAGGCGGAGACCCTCCAGGCGGTCCGCGGACTGTCCGAGGAGCAGCCGACCCAGCTTCTCGCCATCGCGAACGCCGTGCACGCACTGCTGGCCCGGGCCGCCACCGGGACCGGTCCAATCGCGCTGATCGTCGACGACGTGGCATGGGTGGACCGGCCCAGCGCCACGGTCCTGGGGACCCTCGCCCGCTCCCTGCACCCCGAGCCGATCGTCCTGCTGGGCGCGTCCCGGACCGGGGACGAGTCCTTCCTCAGCAACATCGGGATACCCGAGCACGAGGTCCGGCCGCTGGACGACGTGTCGGCGAACGAGCTGGTGGCGGAGCGGTTCCCCGCCATGTCGGCCCGGGTCCGCCGGCGTCTTGTCGCGGAGGCCCGGGGCAACCCGCTGGCCCTGCTGGAACTGCCCGTTCCCCTCAACGATTTGCAGCAGACGGAGCGGAGCACCCTGCCCGCCGTACTGCCGCTGACCGAACGCCTCAAGGGCATCTTCTCCACCCGGGTCGCCGCGCTCCCGGCCGCGACCCGGAAGCTGCTCCTGCTCGCCGTGCTGGACGGCTCGGGTGAACTGCACATCCTCCAGCGGGCGATGGGCGGACAGGACGGCCTCGACGCGCTGTCCGCCGCCGAGCGCGCCGGACTCGTGCAGGTCGACGGCGTCACGGGCCGACTGGAGTTCCGGCACCCGCTCACGCGTTCCGCGGTCATGGATCTGGCGACCAGCGAGGAACGCCGGTCGGGACATCTGGCGCTCGCCGCCGAACTCCCCGAAGGGTCCGAGCACCGGGCCCGGCACCTCGCCGACGCGGCCGTCGGCCCCGACGACCGAGTGGCCGCCCTGCTGCACGAGGTGGCCTACAGCACCCTGCGCCGCGGTGACGCCGTCGGCGCCATCACCACCCTGCTGCGCGCCTCGGAGTTGAGCGGCACGGGCACGGCCAAGGCCCGACGGCTGGCGGAGGCGGCCTGCCTGGGCGCGAACATCACCGGCGATCTCCGCAACGTGCGCGCGCTGCTGGACAACGCGGGCCATGCCGACCCGTCCGGCGTCGGCTCCCTCGCCGCCGCGACGGCCGCGGCCAGTCAACTCCTCAACGGCGAGGGCGACGTGGACACCGCCCACCGGCTGCTCATCGGCGCCATCGAGACACATGTCTGGCCCGAGGGCGGTGAGTCGGTCGAGGACATCTTCCGCGAAGCGCTCAACACCCTTCTCATGGTGTGCTTCTACGGCGGCCGGCCGGAACTGTGGCACTCCTTCGAGAGCGTCGTGAAGCGCCGACGTCCACCCGCTTCGGGCCGACTGCTGCCGGTGATCCTGGGCACCTTCGGCGATCCGGCGTACGGCGCGCTGCCGTTCCTCGACCGGCTCGACCACCTCATCTCCGGTCTGCACCAACAGGCCGATCCCGTACGGGTCTTCGGCATCGCGCTCTCCGCCTCCTACGTCGACCGCCTCCCGGGCTGCCGGAGCCCGCTGCGCCGGATCATCGACGACGGCCGCGACGGCGGGGCCGTCGCCCTGGCGATCCAGGCACAGTTCCTGCTGGCCAACGACGCCTACATCGGCGGCCAGTGGGACGATCTGCTGGCGATCACCGAAGAGGGCCTCGGCTGGTGCGAGACTTACGACTACCGTCTGACGGCATCAACAGGGCATTTCCAGCGGGGACTTGTGGCCGCGGCGCGCGGCGACGGCACCACCGCGCGCGAGATCGCGGACCGGCTCGTCTCCTGGGGCAACCCGCGCGGGCTGGGCGCGCTGCGGATCTACGCCTCGCACATCCGGGCCCTGTCGGCGCTCGGCAGCGCGGACTTCGACACCGCCCACCGCCTCCTGCGGGCCTTTGTCACGCCCGGTGAGGTGCCGCGGTTCATGCCGCACGCCCTGTGGCTCCTGCTGGACTTCACCGAGGCCGCGGCCCGCACCGACCATCACGAGGAAGCGGCGGCGCACGTGGCGGCGGTCCGCAAGACCGACATCCCGTCGATCTCGCCCCGGCTGGCCATGCTGACGGACGCCGCCGAGGCGATGGCCGTCCCGGACCTCGTCGACCACGACCTGTTCGAGGCGGCCATCGCCACGCCCGGCGCCGAACGCTGGCCGTTCGACTGGGCCCGGATCTGCCTGGCCTACGGCGAGAGACTGCGCCGTGCCAAGGCGGGCGGCGCGGCCCGTGTGCATCTGGAGGCGGCGCTCAGCACGTTCGAGCGGCTGGGTGCCACCCCGTGGAGTGCGCGCGCCGCCAACGAGCTGCGCGCGAGCGGGATCCCCGTCAGGCCTGTCGAGTCCGTCGAGTCCATCGGCCAGGACCCGTACTCGCTGCTGACCCCGCAGGAGCGGCAGGCGGCCCGACTGGCCGCCACGGGACTGACGAACAAGCAGATCGCCGCGCAGCTCTTCCTGTCGCCGCGCACGGTGGCCGCCCATCTCCGCAGCGTCTTCCGGAAGTTGAACGTCACCGCACGGGGCGGCCTGCGCGACGCGCTGACCGGTCCCGTGCCGTGATGCCGTCGGCTCAGTGCTCGTCCGGCCCCTCGTCCGGTCCCTCGTCGGGCGTGAGGCGCCAGATCCAGTTGGGGCGTTCGTAGGCCACCTCGAAACCGAGGCGGAGCATGTTGTGCAGGGAGCTGTTGTGGGTGCCGGGGGCCTCGGCACCCGTCTCGGCGACGAGCACCCGGCACCCCAACTCCCGTGCCCTGCGGGCCCGGGCGGCGAGCAGCGCGGTCTGGCCGCCGCGACCGCGCGCGTGGGGCAGTACGGCGCCGGCGAACATCTGCGCCGTGTCGCCGCGGACGAACATGGTGCCGGTGCCGACCAACTCCCCGTGCAGCCAGGCCCCGTAGGGATGCCAGCCCGGCCGGGTGACGGTCGCGGCGCCCATCTCGGCGTAGTGCTCGACCGGCGTTCCGAAGGCCCGCATCATCACCGTGCCCCATTCCAGGGCGTGTTGGGCCTCCAACGGGGTGACGCTGATGCCGTCGGGCGGTACGTCCAAGGCGTCGGCGCGGGCGACGGCCTCCTCGGTCGTGCCGACGAGTTTCGCCCAGGACGACTCCTCGACGATGCCTTCCCGTGCGCAGATCTCCGGCCAGTCCGCGGGCAGGAAGGCGGGCGCGATCTGGAAGGCGGCCTGCGGGGTCCGCGCCGCCCGATAGAAGTCACAGACCTCTTCGACGAGTCGGGCGGTGACGGGCTCGGTGACACCGAAGCCGAGGGCCTTGCTCCAGAAGCGGGTGATGTCGTCGCGCATCGACAGCACCACGCCGCCGCCGATCCGGGTGGCGCTCATCCCCAGCGCGGTACGGACGGGCTCGGGGGTCTCCGTCTGGAATCGGTAGAGCGCTTCCGCCTCGGACTGCTCGGCGACGGACGGCTGGACGGCGGTCGTCATGGATCTGGCTACCTCTCGGATTCGCTCGGCTTCCCTCGGGAAGCCACGCGGACAGCCCGCCTGTGAACAGGCGGGCTGAAGCGGGGAGTTGACATGTGGTCAGGGATGGGACATCAGGCCTGGTGGGCCGCCGCCTGCTTGATCAGGTCCGCCACCGCCGCGGGCTGGGAGACGTAGATGGCGTGGCTGCCGTCGGCCTCGGCCACGGTGGCGCCGGCGCGCTCGGCCATCTGGTGCTGGACCGGCGGCGGAATCATGCGGTCCTCGGTCGTGACGAGGTACCAGCTCGGCTTGGTCCGCCAGGCCGGCTCGGTGATCGCTCCGCCCACCGCGTCCAGGCCCCACGGAACCTGCGCGTCGGCCAGGAACGCGGCGTCCTCGGCCGGCAGGTCACCCGCGAACGACGCGGCGAACTTGTCACGGTCCAAGAACAGGAAGCCGTCGACCGGCGGCAGGATCGGCGGCACGGGTGCGCCGGGCGCCGGGTCGGCGACGAGCGAGCCGACCGACTCGCCCTTGTCCGGCGCGAAGGCCGCGATGTAGACGAGCGCGGCGACACCATTGTGGCGTCCGGCCTCGGTGATCACGGCGCCGCCGTAGGAGTGGCCGACGAGGACCGCCGGACCGTCGAGGGCGTCGAGGGCGCGCTGGGTGACGGCCACGTCGTCGACGAGGGACACGGTCGGGTTCTGCACGACGCTGACCTTGTAGCCGTCCTGGGTGAGCAGGCGGTGCACCGACTGCCAGCCGGAACCGTCGACGAATCCGCCATGCACGAGAACGATGTTCTTCACGGCGCTCATGCCGTTGCTCCTTGTTCGACTTGTCGGAAACCCTCCGGACCGGTCCAAGAACCCTCCGGACAGGTCCAAGCTAGGCCGGACCTGTCCGCCGGGGCTTCGACCAAATGACCTAGTTGCCGGCAGGGGTGCCGACGAACGCCACCACCGCCTTCGCGAACGCCTCCGGTTCCTCCAGGTGCCCGAAGTGCCCGCTGTTCTCCAGGATCACCAGCTCCGACCCCGGGATGAGCTCGTGGAGTTCCTCGGCCCAACGCACGCCGCAGATGACGTCGTGGCGGCCGACGAGGACGAGGGTCGGCACGGTGAGCGAGCCGAGGTCGGCACGGTCGTCGATGACGTCCGGGGTGAGATCGTCGTCAAGACCGGAGATGTACGTGGCCGTCACCGCGGCCCGCGCGGGACCGAACTCGTCCTCCCGGCCCCAGAAGTCGGCGAAGTACGCGGGGAAGATCCCTCGCGCCACGGCGGTCATCTGCGCGTCGTCGGAGATGGTGGGGATGCTCTGGAACGCCTCAATGACCTCGGGGAGCCCCGGGTTGTCGGCGTGCCGGGCGGCGAACTCCTGCACCAGGCGCATGGCCTCGGCGCCGTGCTCGGGACCGGTCACCGGCGCGCTCTCGTAGAGGATCACGCCTGCCATGCGGTCGGGGTGGTGCAGGGCGTGGTATTGGGCGACGAAACCGCCGTGCGAGTGCCCGAGGAGGTGCACCTCGGGGACGCCGAGGTGCTCGATCAGCCCCGTGAGGAAGCGGCTGTAGCGGTCCCGGGTGTAGCCGTGCGGGTGGGACGGCAGGCGGTCGGAGGCGCCGGTGCCGACGGGCTCCGGGTAGACGACCGTGAGGTGCTCCTCCAGCGCGGGCATGCGCAGGTACTCCCAGAAGATGCCCGGTCCGCCGGAGTGCGCGATGCAGACCGGTCCAATGCCGTGGACGTGGTAGCTCTGCGTGACCCCGTCGATCTCGACGGTGTGGGTCCCGGTGGCGAGCGGGTCGGTCGAGGGGGTGGTGCTCATGGGATCTCCCTGTTCGGCATGCGGCAATGACACGGACAGGACGCGGGAGAAAGGCCGAAGTTCGAAACAGATGACGTGACGCCGGTCACACCATGAGAGGCTGGAGGGAATGCGGGACGGGCACCGGCCGGGGATGGACGAGACGCAGCCGATGCACCCGCCCGGCACCGTCCAGGCTCATGAGCCAGGCCACGGCGGGCGGGCAGTGCTCGGGGTCGTCGTCGGGATTGGTGATGTCCATCTCCCAGACGACGAGCGACCGTCCGGCCACGGCGTGCACGAGGTGCTGGCGTACGCCGGCCTCCAGGTCGCACTCCATCCCACGCACCAACAGGCCTCTGCCGCCGACCGGTTGGTTCCCCTGGACCAGCGCAGCCTCGGGCGACCAGCGCTCGGTGAGCAACTTGCCGAAGTGTCCGCTCTCGGCCGCGTCGAGGGTTTCGCGCGCCTCGATCCGGCTGGCGCGGGTGCGGCGGGCGGCATCGCCGTGCGGGGCGTCCGCGGTGGCGGCGAGGGCCAGCGCGAGCTTGGCCCGCCCCTGACTGAGCCGACTTCGGACCGTTCCAACGGGAACGCCGCAGGCCTCGGCGATCTGCTCGTAAGACGTGACCCCGACACTGAAATGCCGCAGCACGAGCGGCAACCGCAACGCCGGAGACAGCTCCTCGATGGCCTCCCAGATCCAGTCCCGCATCGCGTGCTGCTCCAGCCACCGTTCCGGACCGGCGTCAGTGGCGGGCACATGCAGGTCGTCGAGCGGCCGGAAGTCGACGGACCCCCGCAGCAGCGAACGGGCCGCGTTGCGCACGATCATCCGCAACCACGGCCCTACGGCCTCCGGGTCACGCACGTCTCCCACGCGCCGGAGCGCTGTCAGTGCCGCGTCCTGCACCACGTCGTCGACATCGGGCCCCGGCCCCAGCACACTCACCGCGACGGCCCGCATCCCGGCCCGGTGCCGCTCCAGCAGCAGACCCAGGGCGGCGACGTCACCGGCCTGCGCGGCCAGGGTGAGCGCCGCGTCCTCGATGCGCGTGATCTCGCCCGCGTTCCGGCTGCTCATGGTGCCCCTCTTCCGGCGCTTCCGACGTCCCTACGACCGTAAGGGGAGCGGCGCGGTGACGTCACATCGCGAGGCGTCCGACGGTACCGGCGCCGTACCAGGTCGTGGGTGCGGGCGATCGGCTCCCGCACGGGTTCTGCACGGGGTCCGTACGCCCCGCAACGGAAGTGTTCAGCGGATGTTCAACGACTTGGACCGGTCCCTACGACCGTTGCGGGCGCGCCCTGTTGACCTCGCCCGGTCCCCGTCGCCGGCACTCGAATCCTGCCCACGGTCACCGCACCGCGGGCCGCAGTTGTTCAGCGCGCCGACCCCCGGCCCTGCACCGCACCGGTGCCCCCGTCCCGCGCAACCGCCGGGACGGCCACGCCGATGATCCGGGCGCTGTGCCGCCGGAAGGAGACGAACTTGGTGACGGCCTGGAGCAGGTTCGCGCAGGCCAGCACGGTCCAGAGGCCGGCCAGGCCCGCCGTGTCGGCGATCGGGACGGCGACGGCCGCCAGCACGCCGAACCACACCGCCGTCGACACCAGGCTCGGCACGGTGCGCTTGAGCCCGACGAGGCCGAAGCCCGCCACTGCCTGCAGGGCGTCGGCGACCACCACGGCCAGGACCAGCGGCAGCAGACGTACCACTTGGTCAGCCAGCCCCGGGCTCCTGGTGAACAGGTCGATCACCGGGCCGCGCAGTACGAACAGGACGGCGCCGAGGACGGCGACCGCGCACAGGGCGACCCCGATCCCGGCGTCCACACTGCGCCGGACGCGGGCGAGGTCGCGTTCCTCGGCGTAGCCGGCGATCAGCGGCACCGTGGCCTGGCCGACCGCCACGGCGGCGGTGAAGACGACGTTCACCAGGGATTCGGAGACGCTGTGTACGGCGGCGCTGTCAGTGCCGATACGGGCGGCGGCGAAGGTCAGCACGCCCAGCACCGAGAACTTCACCAGCACGGTCCCGCCGAGCGGCACCCCGACCCGGGCCAGCCGCAGTACCTCGCGCGGATCGGGCCGCGCGGGACGGATCGGTCGGCCGGCGAGGACCGTACGGCGGCGCAGCGCGTACTGGTTGAGGCCGGCGCCGGTCAGGCCGGCGGCGAGCATGGCCAGCCCGGCACCCGTCAGCCCGAGGCTCGGGAACGGTCCAAAGCCGCCGACCAGCAGTACCGACAGCGTCACGGACACGGCGGTGCCCACGAGCCCCGACCGCATCACCTGCGCCGAGCGGCCCAGCGCGACGAGCACGGCCGTGGCCGACGAGTTCACGGCGATCAGCAGCACGCTGCCCGCCAACATCCAGGGAAACACGCCCAGTTGGTCGATAATGCGGCCCGGGACCCCGAACGCCCCGCCGAGCAGCGGCACCGCCGCGACCGCGGCAGCGCACACCCCGCCCACGGCGATCGCCAGCCACATCCCGCTGCGCACCAGCTGCAGCAGTCGCCCGGGGTCGTCCCGGTGCGGTGCGACGAACGGCATCACCCCGCGCAACGCGCCCGCCACGGTGGCGGTGGCCGGGCTGAACACCGCGATCGTCACGGCGAACGCGGCCAGGGAGACGGTGGCATGACGGCCCAGCAGCGCGGTGTCGACGAGGGAGCCCGCCGAGGCGGCGAGGGTGGTGACGTAGACCGGTGCGGCTGCCCGGGCGATGGTCATGAATGCGCTGCGTTCGCTCACGCCCACCGATGTTGCCAGTCAACTGCCTTCCCCCGCAGACCAGTTACGGCGTTAGCGCCACACCTGCGCTGCCACACGACGGAAGTTGCCGCCCAGGATCGCGGCGACGGCGTCCTCGGGGTACCCGCGGGCGAGCAACGCGCCCTCGACGGTCAACAGGCCCTCCGGAGGCATGAAGTCGATCGGCCCCCAGCGGGTGTAGCAGTCGGGGTACAGCTCGGGGCTCTGTGCGAGCATCGCGTTGAAGTCCCCTTCGTCGAAGGGGTAGTCGGTGGACACACCGACGTGTTCGGGCCCTATGAGGTCGACGGCGTGGTCGATGTGCCGGACGAGCGCGTCGACGGAGGCGTCGTTGGGGCCGAGGAAGATCCCGACGCCGGTGATGCCGACGACCCCGCCCGTGGCGGCGCACTCCTTGGCCTGCTCGTCGGTGATGTTGCGTGGGTGGTCCCAGACCGCGCGCATGCAGGAGTGGCTGTAGATGACGGGCAGTTGGGACATCTCGCACAGGTCGAGGCCGGTACGGGCACCGCAGTGCGAGCCGCCCGCGACCATGCCGACGGCGTTCAACTCCCGTACCAGCGACCGGCCGTAGGCGGTGAGCCCTTCGTCGACCTCGTCGAGGCAGCCGCCGCCGGCCGCGTTGCGGGTGTTGTAGCTCGGCAGCATCGTGCGGACGCCGAGGTCGTAGAAGTGGCGCAACCGGTCCAAGTCCCCTTCGAGCGGCCCGGAGTCCTCCAGGTCGAAGGCGACCGCCACTTCGCCCGCACGTCCGGCGTTGTCGATGTCGTCGACGGTCGCGACCAGCCGCAGCCGCTCGTCCGCGGCGATTCGCTGCCGCCAGCTTGCGACGAGGTCGGTGACGTCGTCGGCGCCGTGGGGCGCGTAGCCCACGTTGACCGAGACGAAGCTGCCGCCCGGTCTGCGGTAGCGGGCCAGTTCGCCGACATCGGCGTTTTTCTCCAGCGCCAGGCAGCAGTGTTGTTCCCAGAGGAGGGGTGGGCGGCGCGCTTCCGTGGATTCGTTCGACACCGTACGGATCATGCCCGCGTCGGCGCTACGCCGTCGAGGGTGGCCCCGTACTCCCCCGCACCTCAAGCCTCGGTTCCGACAACACCGTCTCCGCCGCCCGCCCCGGATCCCTCATCCGGTCGACGAGAAGCCGCGCGGCGCGGCGCCCGATGTCGTGGCTGGAGTTGTCGACCGTGGTGAGCCACAGGTGTCGTAGGCGCGCGAGGTAGGTGTTGTCGTAGCCGACGAGGGAGATGTCCCGAGGCACCTGTAGGCCCAATTCATCGGCTGCCGACAGGGCGCCGACGCACGCGATGTCGTTGAAGGCGAAGACGGCCGTGGGGCGTTGCGGGGCGGTGAGCAGGCGGACCATCGCGCGGTAGCCGCCCTCCTCCGTGTGGTCGCCCTGTTCGACCGTCGCGAGGTCGGTCAGGCCGTGGCCGTGCATGACCTCTTCGAAGGAGGTGCGGCGGAGTGCGCCGGCGACGCCCTGACCGGCGATGTGGGCGATGCGGCGGTGGCCCAGGTCGATGAGGTGTTCGGTGGCCAGGGTGGCGCCGTACGAGTCGTCGCCGGCCACGACGTCGACGTGGGGCAGGACCGGCTCGACGGCGCCCGCGACCACCGTGGGGATGTGGCTCGCGGCGGCGAGGAGTTCGTCGGAACCGGGGAAGGTGCCCACCACGATCAGGCCGTCGACGCGGAGCTCCGTGAAGATGCGGGTGAGGTCCTCGCCGAGGTGGCGGTTGAGGCGGCCGTCGGCCAGCATCATGTGCAGGCCGTTCTCGTGCAGGCGGGAGCCCAGACCGTCGAGGAGTTCGACGAACCAAGGGTTGCGCAGATCGTTCAGCAGCACGCCGACCGAGCGGGTGCGGCGTTCGCTGAGGCTGCGGGCGGCGGCGTTCGGGCGGTAGCCGAGTTCCGCCACGGCGGCCAGCACGGCCTGCCGTTTCTCCGGCCGTACCTGCTCGGAGCCACGCAGCACCAGGGAGACCAGGGATTTCGACACACCGGCCCGCTCGGCGACGTCACGGATGGTCGGAGCGCTCATGGCTGGACCGTTCCATGCGGTCGCGCCCCCTGTCAAAGGCGCGGACACTCGGTGTTGACGTCCACGTATTGACATCAGGACGAACGGGTTCCACTGTGGCGGAGACAGTTTATGGACCGGTCCAAAGAAGGGCAGTCATGGTGACCTCTCTCGGCGTTGCCGTCGTGGGCTTCGGATGGATGGGGCGCGTGCACACCCAGGCGTACGCCCGTGTCCCGCACCACTTTCCGCAGCTGACCGTGCGACCGCAGCTCGTGACGGTCGCCGAGGAGGTCCCCGGGCGGGCCGAGCAGGCGGCCGAGCAGTTCGGCTTCGCCTCCACCACCCGTGACTGGCGCGAGGTGGTCGACGACCCGCGCGTGCAGGCGGTGAGCATCACCGCGCCGAACTTCCTGCACCGCGAGATCGGCGTCGCGATGGCCGAGGCCGGCAAGCACATCTGGATCGAGAAGCCGGTGGGCCTGTCGACGGCGGACGCGTCCGCCGTGTCCGACGCGGTCACCAAGGCGGGCGTCCAGGGCGCGGTCGGCTTCAACTACCGCAACGCGCCGGCCGTCGAGGCGGCCCGCGACCTGATCGCCTCCGGCGAGCTGGGCACGGTCACCCACATCCGCGTCCGCCTGTTCAGCGACTACGCGGCCCACCCGGACGGCGCGCTGACCTGGCGCTACGAGCTGGAGCGCGGCGGCCACGGAGTCCTGGGCGACCTGGCCTCGCACGGCGCGGACCTGGCCCGGTACCTCCTCGGCGACATCACCTCCCTCGCCGCCGACACCGCGATCTTCCTGCCGCAGCGGGCCCGCCCCACCGGCGCGACCGCCGGCCACGCCCTGGCCACCGGCGGCGAGTTGGGCCCGGTCGAGAACGAGGACTACGTCAACTGCCTGCTGCGCTTCGCCTCCGGCGCCCGGGGTGTCCTGGAGGCCTGCCGGGTCTCGGTCGGCGAGCAGAACAACTACGGCTTCGAGGTGCACGGCACCAAGGGTGCGGTGTTCTGGGACTTCCGCCGGATGAACGAACTGGCGGTCAGCCGCGGCACGACCTACCAGGACCAGCCCGTCACCACGGTGTATGTCGGCCCGGGCGACGGCGAGTTCGGCGCCTTCCAGCCGGGCGCGGCGAACGCGATGGGTTACGACGACCTCAAGGTGATCGAGGCGTACCGCTTCCTGCGCTCCGTCGCCGAGGGCACACCGTACGGCGCGACGCTCCCGGATGCCGTACGCAGCGCGGCAGTTCTGGACGCCATGGTGCGTTCCGTCGAGACCGGCACCTGGGTGAGCCCGGCGTGAACGGCGCACGCGTCGCCTGATCGGCGCGCCGCCGGGCGCCCGCGCGATCTCGCGCCCACCCGCCGGACTCGACTACCGTTCACGCTCGGGAGTCACTCGCCTACGCTGTGGTGACCGGTTGGCGGACGGGTATGGGGGCGGCATGGGATACGGCTTCGGACAGCGGCGGGGCGGTCAACTCCCCGTGGAGTTGACCAGCTTCGTCGGACGCACCGAGGAACTCTCGGTGCTGCCCGCCGAGTTGGCGCGGTCGCGGCTGGTCACGCTGGTCGGTCCGGGCGGTGTAGGCAAGAGCCGTACGGCACTGCGGGCGGCCCGCGCGGTCACGGACCGGTTCGCCGACGGGGTGCGGCTGGTGGAGCTGTCGGCCCTGCACGACCCGGAGTTGGTGCCACCGACGCTCGCGGGCGTCCTCGAACTGCCCGAGCAGTCCGGCATGACGCCGTTGGACGCCATCGTGGAACATCTGCGCGGGCGGCGGATGTTGATCGTCCTCGACACCTGCGAGCACCTGGTCGACGCGTGCGCGATGCTCTGCGACATCCTGCTGCGCGAGGCCCCCGGACTGAGCGTCCTCGCCACCAGCCGACAGCCGCTCGACGTGCCCGGTGAGCGCTGCCTGCCGATCGCCCCGCTGGCCCGCGCGGACGCCGTCGACCTGTTCGTGCAGCGCGCCGCGGCCGTCACCGGCGGCCCCGCCCTCGACGGCGCCGACCGGGAGAACGCCCTCGCCCTCGTCGACCGCCTCGACGGGATCCCCCTCGCGCTCGAACTCGCCGCCGTCCGTCTGCGGGCCGTCCCCCTCTCCGAGCTCGTGGCCCGCCTGGACCGCCACTGCGAGGTCCTGACCGGCGGCCGACGCACCACCCTCACCCGGCACCAGACCCTGCGGGCGGCCATCGACTGGTCCTACGACCTGTGCACACCGCAGGAAAAGCTGCTGTGGGCGCGGCTGTCGGTGTTCGCCGGTTCCTTCGAACTGTCCGCCGCCGAGCGGGTATGCGCGGGCGACAACCCTGGTGGAGCGGTCCAACTCGACGGCGAGCAGGTCGTCGAGGCGCTGATCGGGCTCGTCGACAAGTCGGTCGTCCAGCGCATCGGCGAGGACGGCGGCCGCTACCGGCTCCTGGACACCATCCGCGAGTACGGCACCGCACGCCTGGCCTCCACCGACGACGCCGAGGCCGTACGCCAACGGCACTTCGCCCACTACGACGAACTCGTCGACCGCTTCTGGAACGGTCTGATGGGCCGGGCCCAGGTCCAACTGCACCACTCCGTACGGGCGGAGATCGCCGACGTACGGGCCGCCCTGGAGTACGGCTGCGCCACCGAGGGACGGGCCAGCGACGCGCTGTGGCTGGCGACCCGGCTCGGGGCGTACTGGCGGGCGGCGGGGACGCTGTCCGAGGGCCGGTACTGGATCGACAAGGGGCTCGGCCTCGTCCCGCAGGACTCCGCGACGCGGGCCTGGGGGCTGTTCGTGACCGGGGTGTTCGGGATCTGGACGGCCGATCTGGAGACGGCGTTGGACCGGTTCCCGCAGGCCCTCGACGTGGCCCGCCGCGTCGGTGAGAGTCGCGTGGAGCTGTTCAGCGAGGGCTACTTGGGCGCCCTGACGGTGCTCGGCGGGGCCGTGGAGGAGGGGACGGCGGCCCTCGAAGCGGTCCGCCGACGGATGATCGCGGCGGACGACGCGCTGGGCATCGGCGTCGTCCACTACGAAGGGGCCCTGTTGTACGCCGCGTTGGGCTACACGGACCGCGCGCTGGAGTGGTGCGAGACGGGCCTCACGTATCTGGAGGGCCGCGGCGAGCGCCAGTTGTACGGGTCCACGCTCACCGTCCAGGGCGTCATCCTGTGGCTCGTCGGGCGACCCGAGGAGAGTGCGACGGCGTTGCGCCGGGGGCTGGAGGCGGCGAGTGAGATCGGCGAGGTGCTGGTCGCGGCGCTCGCGTCCCTGGGCCTCGCCTGGCACGCGGCCGGGCAGCGGCGGTACGTCAGGGCCTGCTGGCTGCTGGGCTACGCGGAGCACGCGCGACGGCTGGGCGGCGACCCGGTCGGCATGCTGCCCCGGCTGCTGGAGGAACAGGAGTCCCAACAGCGGGCGGTACGCGCGGCGTTGGGCGCGGAACAGTACGAACGGTGGCGCGAGGCCGGCGCCCGAATGTCGGGCCGCGAGCTCCTGGACGCCGTACGGGCCGACGCGGACGAACCGCCCGGCATCCCCACGGCCCGCCCCGGCACCCCGGACAGCCGCCCCGCCGATCCCCTCACCCGCCGGGAACGCGAGGTCGCCGCGCTCGTCACCCAGGGCCTGTCCAACCGGGAGATCGCCGAACGGCTCGTCATCTCCAAACGCACCGTGGACGCCCATGTCGAGCACATCCTGGCCAAGTTGGGCATCGCCTCGCGTACCGAGATCCTGGCGGCGGCACAGCCCGAGGGCACCAAGTCGGCGTAGGTACCCGGTACCTACGTACCCCTTCCGCGACCCGCGCCGACGCCTACGTGCACCGATATCGCCACCGATGTAGGGGAGTTCACGCCCCCCGCACCCGCCCGGCACCCCAAGCTGGTCCTACCGCCAGGGGAACGGGAAGTGTCGGGGCCGGCAGTGTTGGTCAACCCCACGGCTGTCATGGCAAGGCATCCGTCACCGCACCTCCCCTGGCGGCATTCGCGTAGGGCTGCCCCTGTCGGCGGGGGCAGCCCTCCTCCACGGGCCCGGCGGTCAGCCGCGCTCGGCCCGCTCGTACATCGTCTTGGCGGTGGCGCCCAGGATCTCGCCGTACATCTTGGTCGGCGTGAAGCCGTCCAGCGAACTGTTGACCGAGACGAGGGTGCCCTGCCCGGTGGTCTCCTTGAAGTCGGCCAGCCACGGGCCGCCGCTGGAGCCGCCGGTCATGTCGCAGGGGATCATCTGCTGGCCGTTCTCCTTCTTCTCCGTGCCCACGCAGCGCAGGAGTTCCTCGCCGAGCTGGGGGTGGGTGGCGGGGTAGCCGAAGGAGGAGATCTTGCCGCCGACCGCCCGGTTGAAGGCGATGGGCGTGCCGCCCACGACATCCGTGAGCTTACGGCCGCTCTTGTCGGCGTCGACGACCATCGCGGCCACGTCGTTCGTGCCCTCCTGCGCGAAGGTGCGCGGGGTCAGGACGGTGCGGACAGCGAAAGCGCCATACGGCTGCTTGCCCTTGCTGTAGGCCGGGACGAAGACCATCGACATGTTGGTGTTGTCCGGTGAGGCGGAGCGGCGGACGCAGTGCCCCGCGGTCATCACCACGGAACGGTTGGCGCTCTTCACTGCGGTGGCCGTGCACCAGGTGTCGGAGCCCCCGGCGTTGACCATGAACATCCGTCCCACGGTCTTCAGCTGTGGACCGGTCCACGTCTTGGTCTTCGGCCCGGTCGGACCGAGGTCCACCGACTTCCCTACGGCCTTGATGCGCGCCGGTGTCCAGTAGGCGAGGGCGTCCTTGCGTTCCTGCGCGGTGAACGAGAAGGAGGACACCGGGTCGGGGGCAGCGGCAGCGGCACGGGTCGCGCCGGAGACGGCCGTGGCCGAGACGGGGACGGCGAGCGCGAGGGCCGTACCGGCCACGGCGAGTACCGTGACCCGGCGACTCAGGCGCCGGTTCCCGGGAAGGGGACTGTCGTACATGGGGGAATGTCTCCTCGGCTGGTTCAAGCGGTTCTAGTGGTTCGAGTGGCTGTTGCGACCCGGCCCGGCCCGGCTACGCGCAATCCAAGAGAGGTAAATCCGGCGATCCGGGTTGCGTCCTCGGGTCGGTGGCCGTCTCCCGGAGGAAGGCGAGGAACTCCCCCACCGTGCAGCTCCAGAGCCGGCGTTCCACCAACGCCGTGTGCCGGCGGGCGAGTTCGTGATCGGCGCCGTAGACGAACCTGACGACGAGCGGGCCCTCGTACTCGCGGATCTCGATTCCGCTCGGCTGGACCTCGTCCGCCGAGTGCAGGCCCACCGCGATGCCGATGATCTCCCAGGCCAGCACGCCCGCTCTCCTGAACGCGCCGTCGGACGAGGTGTGCCACACCACCTCGAAGTGCTCGTGCGCGGGCGCCCCGGGATCGGGCCGCCGGTTCACGTTGTTCGATGTACTGGACACACCTACGTCCTTTCTGTGCGGCAGGGAACTTCGCGGCACGGGCTGCCTAGTTGAGGGCGTCCTCGGGGTTGGTCAGCCAGTAGGTGGTGGTCAGGGAGCTGTCGATGTACACGCCCTTGCTGGGCAGCGCGACCTTGACGCCCGAGCCCACGAAGTCGAGCGCGCGATTCTGGAAGATCACCGAGAGCGTCTTCGCGGTGTAGCCGCCGGTGCCGCTGCCGTCGGCGGCGGAGAGGAGGACGCCCGCGTAGCCCGACTGTCCGGGGCGGAGCGTGGTGACCGCCTGCGGCTGCGAGTCCTTGTAGACCGGGGGCACGGACTGGGCGTCCTGGAAGTTCAGGGCCGGGTAGCCGTACAGGTAGCAGGTCTTGGAGCCGGTGTTCTTGGCGGTCAGCAGCAGGTGGTTCAGCGGACGCGACACGGTCTGCGCGGTGACCTTGGTGTTGACGCCGGTGCAGGTGACGATGCCCGAGGTCGTGTTGGACCCGGTGGACCCCTTGGCGGTGGTGCTGCCCGACTTCGAGACGGCCGCGTCCGTACCGGAGGCCGTGGTGTCCGCGTCCGTCTTGGTGCCCCCGGTGTTCCCCTTGGGGGTCGCCGTCGAGGAGACACCGTTGTCGGCGACGACGGTCGGGGTGCTCTTGGCCCCCGTGTCCGTGCTGGTTCCGCAGGCGGTCAGTGCGAGTGAGGCGGCCGCGGCGAAGGTCGCGGTGAGGAGTGCCGTGCGGCAGCGGAAGGCGGTGTTGGTCATGATCGGGTTCCCCCTGAGTGCGGTGCTGGAAGGCGAGCCACCGGGTTCGTGGTGGGTCTCGCTGCGAACAACCGCAGCTTGCGCGGCGATCCGTCCCAGCCGCCAGAACAGTCGGGGGAAACGGGAAGCTGGAACGCTCACACAGGGCCTGACCTGCTGGAACGCACCGTCCCTGGAACGCGGGGGTGGGACGGGCACCGGCCGTTGGAGCGGTCCAGCCGGTGCCCGTACCGCACGATCAGCAGTACAGGTTGGCCCCGGTGCTGGTCCCGAGGATCGAGGTGAACCGCGTGTAGGCGTCCACGCGGCTCTGCACCTGGGCGGGGCTCTTGCCGTCGCACTCCACCGAGCCGTTGATGCTGCGGATGGTCTGGCCGAAGCCGGCGCCGTTGACCATCGCGTTGTGCGGGGTCATGCTGCCGGGTCCGCTCTGGGTGTTCCAGTACCAGAGCGCGGTCTTCCAGGCCACGGCCGAGTCGTTCTGCACCAGCCAGGGGTTGTTGAGCAGGTCGATGCCCAACGCGTCACCCGCGGCCTTGTAGTTGAAGTTCCAGCTGAGCTGCAGCGGGCCGCGCCCGTAGTAGGCGGCCTGACCGGCCGGGCAGCCGTATGGCTCGTTCCAATTGCAGTACGTCGGGTAGTTGGCGGTGTTCTGCTCGACTATGTACACCAGCCCGCCGGTCTCGTGGCTGACGTTGGCGAGGAAGGCGGCGGCCTCCTGCTTCTTGGTGGTGTCGCTGCCGGTGTTCGCGAAGCCCGGGTAGGCGCTGAGGGCGGCGGTGAGACCGCTGTACGTGTAGAAGGAGTTCCGGCTTGGGAACATCTGGTTGAACTGCGCCTCGCTGACGACGAAGTTGCCGACGGGCGTGCCGGACCCGTCGCAGGCGTACGGCTCCCAGAACCAGGTGCTGATGACCGGGTCGTAGCCCGGGTTGTCGTGCTCGGCGATGTACGCCTTGCCGTCGGTGTAGCGGACGATGTTGCCGGTGACGTACGACTGGCCGGCCACCCAGTTGGGATAGCTGGAACAGGAGGCGGCGGACGCGCCGGCGGCCGGAAGCACCACCGGCGTGAGGCTTCCGAGGACGAGTGCGGTCAGTACTGCGGCGATGCGGCGTCTCGACACAGGGTTCAACTCCTCTGTGGAGCACGGCCGTACCCCCCGCCAAGGGCAGGGCGAAGCAGAGCCTTTGAGCGCACGGGCCGGTTGGACCGGTCTAAGCGTGGGGGGCGGCCGTGGTGGGGGATGACGCAACTCACTGAACCGCATTGGTATGTACCAGTCAACCCCACGCCCGGGCGGCCGAGTTGCGACCGGCCCGCGCTGTGTCGACCGGCGTCACCTGCGCAGAGTCGTCACCTCCAGGGCCGGGTCAGCGGCGATGTCCGCCTGGGTGAAGCGTTCGGTGACCCACTGCTTGCGCGAGAAGAGACGGGTCTGGTCCGAGAAGTGGGGCGACGTCGGGTTCACCGACTCGCCATAGGTGAGGAGCGTGTGGCCGCGAGGGCCGCCCGGGGTCAGCTCGACGGTCATCAGGAAACTGCTGCCGAAGGCTCCGGCGGTCGGGGTGCCGGTGCCCGCGTCGGGGCTCGCCTCCACGACGTCGAAACAGCCCACGTCGCAGCCGGGCAGCGGGATGCCAGCCCACTTCTGTACAGCACCGAGTTCGACGTCGACCGGGAGCTCACGGGCCGCGAAGTCCTGGACGGCGTCGGCCAGGGCGCGTTGGACGCGTGCGTCGTCGCCGTTGATGCCGCGTGGCGTGGTGAGGGGCTGGGCGGGGTCGTAGGGGACGCGGCTCCAGGTGGGCGGGCCCTGGTCGGCGAGGCGGTTGTAGAAGGTGATCCAGAGCGCGGCACCCCGGCTGGTGGTGTCGGCGCGGGTGTCCCAGCGGGCGAGGGCCGCGCACGCCTGCGATACGTCGACCTCCATGCCGTCCGTGGCCGTCAGACTCGGGTGGGCGCGGCACAGGGCGACCACGTCGTCGCGGCCCGTCTCGGCGGACAGGACACGATTGCCGAGCATCGACGCGCGCAGGGTGCTCTCGGTGAAGCCCGCGGCGCCCAACCCGTCGGTGCCGTCCCGGCGTTGGGCGATCATGTCGAGTCCGAGCTGGGCACGCTGGTCGAGGTGGGGATCGATGTCATACACCCCAGGGAGTTCGGTGATGGGCGCCTCTGGATTGACGTACTGGGGCCCGTTGTTGGAGTTGGCGACATAGTCGGTACGGATCGACTTCGGCTGGTGCGAGGGACCGTAGATGCCGGGCACGAGTGCGTCGGGGTCGCTGCCCCAGGCGCAGGCCGACGTGGAACCGTCCAAGGCGGTGAACTCCCCGTCGTCCGCGACGGTGCAGCGCGCGAGTTGGTCGTCGGTGAGGTACGGGACGGCCGAGGAGTCGGTGAAGTACGTGGCACCGCTGGTGTCGGCCGCGAGGGTGTAGGTCCAGGGGATGCCCTGGAAAGTGTCCTGGGCGGCGCGGAGTTGGCCGAGGTCGCGGGCCTTGCCCATGGCGAGCCAGGTGTTCATGGAGCGCAGGTTGTCGGCGTTGGCGTCATGGATCGCGTAGGCGGTCGTCGTGGTCCAGCCGGAGGACAGGACCGGTCCAAAGCGTGAGGAGTACAGAGTCCGTTCGACGGTCGACAGACCGCCGTCGGCGTCCCGGACGGTGACCGGGACCGTACGGCGTTCCATCCGCACGGACTTGCCGTCGAGCACATAGCTGGTCGGGTCGCCGGCCACGAGCTTCAGCGCGTAGACGGAGGCGTGTTGGGCATCGCTCGCGGTGTGCGTCCAGGCGAGGGTGCTGTTGTGGCCGATCTCGACGAGGGGGGTGCCGTAGAGGCCGGCTCCGGACACGTCCAGGGTGCCGGGAATCGTCAACTGCACCTGGTAGAAACGGAAGTAGCCGACGGCCCACGGCAGGTGCGGGTTGGCGAGGACCATGGCGTTGCCGGTACGGGTGGCGTCCCTGCCGAGGGCCCAGCCGTTGCTGCCGACGTCGGCGGCGGCGAGGTCCTGGACGCCCGGGACGGCGGGCGTGGCGGATGTCGTGCCGGAGGCCGTGCCTGAGGCCGTCGGGGGCTTCGCGTCGCCGATGTCCGGGACCAGCGGTACCGTCGCGGTCACCTCGTCGACGTCGTAGACGACACTCCACAGGTCGAGCGCGGTGATCGGCCGTACCCAGAGCTTGCCCTTGCAGCGCGGGTCGGGCAGCCGGTCGACACCCGTGTCCCGCAGATAGCGGTTGTACCCGGCCGCGTACCCCTCGACCATGCGGCGCAGCTCCGCCGTCGGCCCCAACGGCGCCTTCCTGTCCAGCAGTTGGCGGACGGTGCCCGCGCGGACCTGCCCGCTGTAGTACGCGTCGCTCGCGAGGTTGGAACGGTCCACCTCGCCCTCGCCGGACTCTCCGTCGGGCCCGAAGTACCGGGACCGCTCACCCCGCAGGGTCACCACATGGTCGGCGAGTTCGCACAGGTTGTCCTGCGCGAACGCGTACCCGTACCCGTATCCGAGCCCGTCGAAGTCCCCGGCCAGGATGTGCGGGACGCCGTACGCGGTCCGACTGATCCGAACCGTGTGCCCGCCCTCGCCCAGCGTCTCACCACCCGGCCCCGCCGCGGCGGACGAGGGCGCAGGCAGCAGGTTCACGGTGGCCGCGGCAAGACAGAGAGCGGCCACGACGGCCGCCAACCTGCTTGATAACACACCTCTATGACGTTTCGTCAGTTCTCTGGGTTCGCCCATGGCCGCCACCTTGCAGGCTGAACCGTGCGGCGACATCGGGCGTGCGGCGGATATCCGGGCGGCTTGTCGGTCTGGGGATGTACGCCTTGAGGCCCTGCCCGGCGCTGCCCGACTCAGCGGCCTGCTACCCGCCACCTGCTCACGTCACGCGGCTCCTTGGTCGGCATACGCTCTGTCGAGGAGTTCCTCCACCAGCGTGCGCTTTGCTTCCGAGTAGGCCGCCCGGCCGGCGCGGTCGGCTGTGAACTGCCGCGCCAGCCCCTTCTTCAACTGGCTGTACCGCTCCACCTGATCGGGATGGCGCCGCAGGTAGTCGCGCAACAGAACGTGGTTCAGGTGGGGTTTCAACCGCGCGACGACGACATACAGGTGATGGGGACGGATGCCGATCGGAGCTTGGAACGCCTCTCGCCCCGGAATCCCCAGGTCTCCTTCGTGCCGGTAGCCGGCGGTTGCCAGTCGACGATTCACCGGAACCCAGCTCTACCTCTCCCTGCACACGAGTCCGCGTCTGCTGCGCGGCCGCCCCCGAACAGGGCAGACCCGCGGGACGAGTTCCGCGTCGCCGAGGGTCAGCGGACCCGGACTCCGGTGAGCACCCCGTCGCCCAACTCGTGGAGCTGCACGTCGAACGCCGGGTCTTCGGTGAGCAGGTCGCGGAAGGCGACCACCTGGTCACGATGGCTCACCGCGTTGTCGACGGCCACCACGCCGTACGGTTTCAGCACCCGCCGCAGCTGCGTCCAGTACTCCACGTACGCGGGCCGCTCCGCGTCGAGCACCACCAGGTCGACCGAGCTGCCGGGCAACTTGGCCAGTACGTCGGCCCCGTCGCCGTGCACCACGTCCACGTGTTCCTCGACCCCGGCGCGCGCCAGGTTCCGCAGCGCGACCGCGACCCGGTCCTCGTCGATCTCCACCGTCGTCAACATACCGCCGGTGTCACGGACCGCGTCGGCAAACCAGATCGCCGAGTAGCCGTTGGAGGTCCCGATCTCCAGCACGGACGTGGCGCGCCGGACGCGGATCAGCAGGGCGATCAACCGGGCGGCGTCCGGTGTCATGTTGCGCAACCGCAGCAGCCGGTCGGCCAACGGCCCGTCGTGCGCCCGCCCTTCCTCGTAGAGGTTGTCCAACAGGCGTGCCAGCTGCTGATCCACGGAGACTCCCGTCTTCGGTCGGTCGCAGTGCTTGATCTCGATCTCGATCTCGTTGCTAACACGTCCGACGCGATCCGTACACCCGGCAACCCGTCGACCTCACGTCTCCGAGGGACACCGTGAGCGCCGCCCCGGCAGGGACCGCCGGTGGCTTCGCAGTCACCTGCGTGAGCCGATGCGCCCTGTGTACGCCGTGTAGCTCTGGGTAGGTTGTACTTGCCGATGGTGACGGGAGGGGACGTTCCGTGACGACCGATACCGCCAATTTCCTGCGCAAGGCCACCGCGGTCCCCCGGCTCGCGGCCGTTCGCGTCGGCGTGACGGGGCACCGTTCGGTCCCCATGTCCCTTCTCCCCTACGTCCGTTCCGCCCTCCGGCGCCAATTGGCGCGGCGAGACGTCGAGTTGAAGGCCTTCAGCAGTCTCGCGGCCGGCGCCGACCAGTTGTTCGCCGATGTCGCGTTGTCCGAGGGCGTCCCGGTGACGGCCGTGATCCCCGGCATGGACTACTACGAGGCCCATCTCGGCGACGACGAGGCTCGGGCGACGTACCGCAGAATCCTCAGCTCATGTGCGGACCGCGTCGATCTGCCCCTCCAACCGACGCACGAGAAGGCCTACTTCGCGGCGGGGCGCTGGATCGTTGATCACGCCGACCGGCTGATCGCCGTGTGGGACGGCCGCCCGGCCCGCGGCCCGGGCGGCACCGGCGACGTGGTGGCGTACGCGCGGCGCATCGGGGTACCGGTGACCGTGCTGTGGCAGGCCGGGGTGCATCGGGACTGACCTCCGCCCCACCCGGCTGTCCTCTTCCTCAAGTCATGGCAGCCGGACGGAAACTGACTGACTCTCAGCCGCCGAAACGCACCAGCCACTCCGTGTGCGCCGGTGACATCAGGCGCTCCGCCTCCCCCACCGCTTCGGCCCAGCCCGCCTCCGTCACCGTGGTGGACATGGCGATCCTGGTCGTCTCCAGGTCCTGCTCGATGAGGGTGTGGGCGTGTGTCAGCGGCCCGTGCCGCCGGACCTCCTGCCAGGCGACGCCGGCCGCGGCCGCCGCGCTCAGCAGCCCCGCCAGGTCCGCGCCGCCGAGCAGACCGGCGGTGCGCAGCATGGCGGCCGACAGGGCGAGCAGGGTCAGCGCGGCCGTGAGGGTCGACCAGCGGGCGGCGGAGCGGTGCGCGCGCGTGGCCCGGTTCTTGTACCAGACCTCCTGCTCCAGGAGCCGGTCGCGCAGGTAGATGTCCCGGCGAGCGGCGTACGACTTGGACCGCACCAAGCGCATCTGGGCGGTGACCTGCCCCATTCCGCGCTCGCCGATCCCGTCGCGGGTGTCCTCCCAGCCGCATTTGCGCAACTCCCGCAGCCGCTCCTCCAGGCGCTCGCCGAACATCGCGTCGGGGTCCGCGACCCGGGAGTGGAAGGGACCTCCGTGGACCATGTACTGCCAGGCCAGCGTCTTGACCACTTCGGCGGCTGCCCGGTGCGCCTGCCAGTAGGCCCGGGAGCGACGGCGCGAGGTGCGCCGCCCGAGGAGGATCGTCACGCCGTACAGGATCGCGGCGAACGCCGCCATGATGCGGCCGGACGCCTGCTCGATGAACATCGCCGCCGTGGTGGCCAGGAGCAGCACGACGAGGTGCGTGCGGACCGAACGGAAGGCATCACCCTGATGGCGTAACGCCGATTGATCACTCGAACGGAACAGCGGTGGCAGGTCCCGGTCGTTCAGCATGGTGCTCGGTGCAGGTGTCATAGCGGCATGCATGGCGCCCCCGAAATCCCTGCGCGCCACCCGACTTCGTTCGCGCGCCCCGTAACAAGCAGGGTACGAAGGGATGCAGTACCGGAACCAGACCCACGCTCAAAGGGATGTCCCGACCTTCCTGGTATAGGGTCCGCACCATCGGGACCAGTCTCGCTCGGCGGTTCGTAATCCCTTGGTCCACTTGGGCACACCTAATTGGTCCAGTTGGGCACACCTAAGACGAAGCAACCCGAACCCACGACCGTTCCACACAATTCGAACCGGAGCGACGAACGATCATGATTCTCGACGTGACGCCCATGAGGCGCCCCTCCCACACCTCCGCGCCTGCCGCCCGGCGCACCCGCCTGACCGGTGACGGCCGGCAGGCAGCCGTCGCCGCGCGCGCCGCGGGCCGTGTGACCGACGTCCCCGACCGCCGCTCGGGCCTGCCGATCACCTTCAACTCGGCCTCCTGACCAGGGAAGCCGGCGCGTAACTTCACACGGACGGGGTGCGCGCGGCGGACAGCCGCCACCGCGTGTACCCACGTCAGTGACCTGACGACACGTCAATGCGCCTTCCACTCATGCGGTTTGGCGTGTCCTCGGGTCCGGATTCTGGAAGACTGACTCCAGTGACGAGTCAGGTGACCGATAATCCACCTCTGAGACAGCTGGTCCTCAAGATCCACAGTAGGTGTGATCTGCTCTGCGACCACTGTTACGTGTATCAGCACGCCGACCAGAGCTGGCGGTCCCGCCCGACCTTCATCCGCCCCGACACCGTGCGCGCCGTCGCCGCCAGGCTCGCCGAGTACGCGACCTCACGGGCCCTGGAATCCGTCTCCGTGATTCTCCACGGGGGCGAACCGCTGCTCGTGGGCCCGGCCCGGCTGCGCGACATCTGCGCGGAACTGACCCGCGCGCTCTCCCCCTTCACCACGCTCGACCTGCGGATGCACACCAACGCCGTCACGCTGGGCCGCGCTCACCTGGACGTCTGCAAGGAGTTCGGGGTCCGCGTCAGCGTCTCGCTCGACGGTGACCGCCTGGCAAACGACCGGCACCGACTGGACCGTCGGGGGCGCAGCAGCTACGACCGTGTGGTGCGGGGCATCCGGCTGCTGCAGGAGCCCGAATACCGCCACCTTTTCAGCGGACTGCTGTCTACCGTGGATGTGGCGAACGACCCGGTGGTCGTCCACGATTCGCTGGCCGCACTGCAACCGCCGCGGATCGACTACCTCCTGCCCCACTCCACCTGGGACAGCCCACCGCCCAACCCCGCCGGGGCGAGCACCCCGTACGCCGACTGGCTGCTCGCGGTCTTCGACCGCTGGGAGGAGCAGGGCCGCCCGATGCCGGTGCGGACGTTCGACTCGGTGCTCAGCACCCTGCGCGGCGGCCCCAGCCTGACCGAGGCGCTGGGGCTCGCGCCGAGTGATCTGGCAGTGATCGAGACGGACGGCACCTTCGAGCAGGCGGACTGGCTGAAGACGGCGTATGCCGGAGCTCCCGAGACGGGATACGACGTCTTCCGGCACGGTTTCCCGGAGTTCGCCGAGCATCCCGGCGTACAGGCAAGGCAGTTGGGCGTCGAAGGTATCAGTGACACGTGCCGTCGCTGCCCGGTGCTGCGGTCCTGCGGCGGCGGACTGTACGGGCACCGCTACAGTTCCGAACGCGGGTTCGACAATCCCAGTGTCTTCTGTGGCGACCTGCGCTCCTTGGTGGACGGTATCGCCGACCGGGTGACGGATCCCACGTTCAGCCGGGCCGTCCTGGGGACCGCTCAACTCCGGGGCGCCCAGCTGGAGTTGGACACTGGGTTGCTGCGCCGGGCGCACGGGCGTCTGGAGTCCGAGCCGGACTGGGCCCAGGCCTGGCGACTGCTGCGGACGCTGGACGACACCCCGGAGGCCGCCCCTCATCTGGACGAGGTGCTCACGCACCCCTACACACGCACCGGCCTCGTGCGGTTCCTGCACGGCGCCGCCGACACGGCACGCTTCATGTCGCTGGCGGCTGCCGCGGCCCTGCGGGCGGGGGTGCGGGCCACCCTCGCCTGGGACCAGCCCGGCACCCGGCTGCACCTGCCCACCCTGGGGTCCTATCGACTGAGCGCCACCGGCCGGATCGAGGTCACCGTGGCGCCCGGCGCCTTCCGCGTCCGGGGGGACGGGAATCCCGACGGGAGCTGGGTCCGGCTCGACGAGGGCCCCGCCGCCGGGCGTTGGCGGCCCCTGGTCCGGCTGTGGACCGAGGACGGCCCGCTCATCGACGACGCCGACCCCTACCGTGACTGCTTCCCGGCCGCTGTCGCCCTGCCGCCCGTGCCCGGCGAGTTCGCCGAACGGCTGGCCCGCGGCTACGAGTTGCTGGAGAAGGACGCACCGGACCGGCGCAGCGACCCGGATGCCTTCCACCCCACCGTCCTCACCCCGCTGGAGGCGGGCAGCGGTCTACTGCTCGGCGAGCACGGGTTCGGGGCGCTGGGCGTGGCAGTGGACGTCGAACCCAAGGAGTTCGCCCGGGAGTTGCCCCGTATCGGGCGCCGGGCGCGGCTCACCGCCCTGCGCGCGACGGCCGACCTGCACCGGCTGGGCGGCCCGGCGGGCGAACTGCTGGACCGGGCGGACGAGGGGCTCGGCCGGGAGGCCTACGAGGAGGCGGCTCGGGCGCTCACCGCGCTCAGCCTGCTGCCGGTGCACGAACTCACCGCCACCGGCGCGGTGTTGGTGGCCCGGATGTGGTCCCAGTGGGCGGCGCGCCGTGGCTGAACAGGCGAGCACCTCCCTGACCGATGGGGCCGCGAAGGAGCAACTCCCCCACTTATTGCGCTCGTTGGGCGTCCGGCCGGGTGGCGTACTGATGGTGCACGCCTCGCTGAGCGATACCGGGGTTGCCCCGGAGGTGGTCCGTGACGCCCTGTTGGACGCACTCGGCCCCACGGGCACCCTGATCGTGCCGGCCTTCACACCCGAGAACTCCGACACCTCCCGGGCACACCTGGCCGCCGTGTCGGGCCGGAGCGAGGCGGAGGTGGCGGAGTTCCGTCGGGCGATGCCGCCGTTCGACCCGGACGCCACCGAGTGCCCGACGATGGGGGCACTGGCCGAGTGCGTCCGGTCGACGCCCGGCGCCGTGCGCAGCGCGCACCCGCAGACCTCGCTGGCCGGACTCGGGCCCCAGGCAGGGAAGTTGCTGCGCCGCCACCCGCGGATCAGCCATCTCGGCAGGCTCTCACCGATGGCACGGCTGTACTCCGCCGACGCCCAGATCCTGCTGCTGGGGGTCGGGTTCGAGGTGTGCAGCGCGTTCCACTACGCCGAGTACCTGATGTGGCCCAGGCCGCCCCGGCGCACGTACCGCTGCGTCGTCGCGGACAAGGGGAACTGGGTCTCGTACCGTGATCTCTCCCTGGACGACAGCAGGTTCGGCGAGATCGGGTCCCGGCTGCCACGTGAGTTCCTGCGGGAATCCGACTGGGCGTCAAAAACGGTCGTACTGTGCGGAATGCGGGACGTGGTCGGCCACGCCAAGCGCCAGATGACCAGATATCGCCAGGCTTTGGCGTGAAAACGACGAACCGTACGGGCGCCGTTCAGGCACATTGTTGATTCCGGTTCAAGACGCCGTCGGCGGGGGCGGTCCATCGGCTTGTCGGCGGGCGGGGGGACGTGTGGACAAAGCTGAACGGGTGCATGAACGGGTTCCGGACAATCGGCCTCATTTCTTCCTGTCGTACGCCCATACTCCGCCGTGGGGCCCGGACAGCGGGGACCCGGACCACTGGGTGCACGTCCTGTACCGGGACCTGTGCAGCCACATCATGGCGCTCACCGACCTGCCCGCCGGCTCCACCGTCGGCTTCATGGACCGGGAGATGCGCTCCGGGGAGGGCTGGCCCGAGAAGCTGAGCGAGAATCTCGCCACCTGCCGGGTGTTCGTGCCGCTCTTTTCGCCCCGCTACTTCTCCAGCGAGATGTGCGGCCGGGAGTGGTTCGCCTTCACCGAGCGCATACTGCACGCGAAGGCCGCCGGCGCGACCAGCGTGTCGGCCATCGTGCCCGCCCTGTGGACCCGCGTCGAGACGACGGACCTGCCCGACTCCGTACGCCGTATCCACATGGAGCAGTTGGGCGCCAGCAACGGGATCTACGGGCTGATCAAGCTCAACCGCCGGCGCGACGAGTACGAGGAGGCCGTCTACGGCCTGGCCGAGCGCATCGTCCAGGTCGCCCGCGAGTCACGTCTTCCGCTCGGCCGGCCCCGCGACTACGAGAGCACGCCCAGCGCGTTCAAACCGCGCGGCGCCGGGCCCCGGCACATCCGGCTGACCGTCGCCGCGCCCACCCGGGACACCGTCCCCGAGTACCGCGACCGGACGCGCTACGGCGAGGACGCGCTGGACTGGAACCCGTACTCCGCGGAGTCGAGACGGCCCCTGCCCGCGCTCGCCGAGGACCTGATCCGTGCCCTCGACTACCGGGTCAGCGTCGCCTCCTTCGACGACGAGGACACCGGCGACCAGTCCTCGGCGCTGTCCCCCGAGGCGACCGGGGCCCAGGAGCCCGAGGACGGGCAGCCCGGCATCCTGCTCGTCGACCTGTGGGCGCTGACCGACGAGGAACGCCGCCGCAGGCTGAAGACGTTCGACGCGTCCTCGCCCGCCTGGGTGAGCGCGATCGTCCCGCGCGACCGGGCCGACCCGCAGTGCTTCGTGGACGAAGGGCAGGGCCTGGCCGACGAGTTGGAGCGGACGATGCCGACCATCCTGGACCGGGCTCGGCGCAGCGACTGCCGTATCGCCGTCGCCGGTGTACCCACCCTGAAGACGTTCACCAACGTGCTGCCGGGCGTGGTGGCGTACACGACACGGAAGTTCCTCAGGCAGGCCGAGCCCCGGCTGCCCGAGATCCCGCACGTCCCCAGAGAACGTCTCATGGACACCGACCAAGAGCCCGGCTCCGATGCGGGAGACGGCGACAGAGGAGAAGCATGACGGCCGCAAGGGACGGACGCATCATCACCTTCTACTCCTACAAGGGCGGTACCGGACGCACCATGGCGCTCGCCAACACGGCGTGGATCCTCGCCGCCGGCGGCAAGCGTGTCCTCGCCGTCGACTGGGACCTGGAAGCGCCCGGCCTGCACCGCTTCTTCCACCCGTTCCTCGACCCCAACGCGCTCACGGCCACCATGGGCGTCATCAACATCCTGCAGGACTACGCGTGGGCGGCGACGGACGGAACCCGTCGCAGCGGGACCTGGCACCTGGAGTTCGCGGACGTCGAGCAGCACGCCGTCTCGCTCACCCCCGAGCGGATGGGCATGAGCTTCCAGGGCGGGGGCTCGCTGGACTTCCTCTCCGCGGGCCGCCAGTTCCGCGCGTACTCGGCGACGGCGTCCTCCCTGGAGTGGGACAACTTCTACGACCGTCTCGGCGGCGGCGCCTTCCTGGAGGCGTTGCGCGACAGCATGAAGCGGTCCTACGACTACGTCCTGATCGACTCCCGCACCGGGCTGTCCGACACCGCGGACATCTGCACTCTCCAGATGCCGGATGTCCTCGTCGACTGCTTCACGCTGAGCGACCAGTCCCTGGACGGCGCCGCCGAGGTCGCGCACAGCGTCGGGGACGAGCACCGCAAGCGGCGGATACGGGTGCTGCCGGTGCCGATGCGCGTCGACGAGGGCGAGAAGGACAAGGTCGACGCCGGCCGCGCGCTGGCCCGGCTGAAGTTCGAGGGCTTACCGAAGAACGCGGACGGGGAACGGCTGGGCGTCGACGAGGTCACCGCGTACTGGGGCAGCGTGGAGATCCCCTACCGGCCCTACTACGCCTACGAGGAGACCCTCGCCACCTTCGGCGACGAGAAGGGCGACCCCAAGTCGCTGCTGTCCGCCTTCGAACGGCTCACCTCGGTCGTCTCCGACGGCGAGGTCACCACGCTGCCGCCGATCCAGGAGTCGGTGCGGCTGCGCTGCCGGGACGCCTTCATCCGGCGGCGGCCGCCGACCACCGCCGCCGAGCTGGTGGTCGCGTACACGGCAGAGAACCGGATGTGGGCCGACTGGGTCGAGTCACTCCTGAAGCGGGCCGGCTGCAAGGTCACGCTGCACGACCTGTCCACGGGCCCCCTCGACCGGCCCGCCCCCGCCGTGCGCACGCTGGTGCTGCTGTCCAACCCGCTGCTGCGCTCCCGGCAGGCCGCCGCCACGGTCCTGGGCACCCTGATGACGAGCGAGGCGGCACCGGGCACGCTGGTGCCGGTGCGGGTCGACGAGGGCCGGCTCCCGGAGTCGTACCTGGACCGGGCCGAACTCGTCGACCTGAACGGGCTTGACGAGTCCCGGTGCACCACCGCCCTCCTCGCCGCGCTGGAGCTGCCCGCGCAACTCCCGGACGGCGGGCCCGGCGTGCCCCGGTTCCCCGTGCACACGCCCAGGTTCCTGAACGTGCCGCAGCGCAACAACACCTTCACCGGACGCGGCCAGATCCTGGAGCAGCTGCGCGAACAGCTGCGGGGCGGCATGTCCGTCGTACTGCCGCAGCCGCAGGCGCTGTTCGGCCTCGGCGGTGTCGGCAAGACGCAGATCGCGCTGGAGTACGTGCACCGGTTCATGGCCGATTACGACCTGGTGTGGTGGGTGTCGGCGGAACACGTCGACAACGTCGTCGCCTCGCTCGCCGAACTCGGCGCCCTCATCGGCGCGCCCGGCGGCGAGGACATGGCGCTGGCGAGCCAGGAGACCGTGCACATGCTCTCGCGCGGGATCCCCACCAAGCGGTGGATCCTCGTCTTCGACAATGCCGACAACCCCGACGACCTCACCGGCTACTTCCCCACCGGCAGCAGCGGGCACATCCTCGTCACCTCACGCAACCAGTCGTGGTCGCAGCAGGGCGCGACCCTGCCCGTCGACGTCTTCCTCCGCCGCGAGAGCATCGAGCACCTCTCCGGGCGGGCTCCGGGTCTGAGCGCCGAGGAGGCCGACCAGGTGGCCATCGCCGTGGGCGACCTGCCGCTCGCCGTGGAGCAGGCCGCGGCCTGGCTGGCCGAGACCGCCACCCCGATCACCGAGTACCTGCGCCGGCTCACCGAGCAGACCACCGCGGTCCTCGCCCTCAACCAGCCCGCCGACTACCCCGAGACGGTCGCCGCGACCTGGAACATCTCCATCGAGCGGCTGAAGGAACGTTCACCCGCATCGGTACGGCTGCTGCAGCTGTGCGCCTTCCTCGCCCCCGAGCCGATCTCCTCCCAGCTGCTCTACAGCAAGGAGATGATCGACGCGCTCAAGCCGTACGACCCCGCGCTGCAGGAGAGCCTGCTCCTGGGCCGGGTCATCCGGGAGATCGGCCAGCTCGCGCTGGCCAAGGTCGACCAGGTCTCCAGCTCCATCCAGGTGCACCGGCTGGTGCAGGCCGTGATCCGCTCGCAGATGACCGAGGACGAGCGGCGCCAGGCCCGGCACACGGTCCACATGGTGCTCGCCGGCGCCCGGCCCGACGGTGACGAACCCATCGACGACCCCGAGTCCTGGGACCGGTTCGGCGTCATCTGGCCGCACCTGAGCGCCTCCGACATCCGCAACTGCACCGACGCGGACCCGCGCCGGCTGCTCATCGACCGGGTCCGCTACCTGTGGAAGCGCGGCGAGTTCCCGCGCGCCCAGCTGCTCGCCGAGGACCTGCTGGCCCACTGGAAGACGCTGCTCGGCGAGGCCGACGTGCAGTATCTGTACCTGTGGTGCCAGCTCGCCAACGTGCTGCGTTCGCAGGGGCTCTACGTGGAGGCGCAGGAGATCGACGAGGACCTGCGCGAACGCCAGCGGCAGCTCCTCGGCACCACGCACCCGCACGTGTACGTCACCACGTCGGCCCTCGCCAGCGACCTCGCCGCCCTCGGCGAGTACACCAGGGCGGTGGAGCTGGCGAAGGAGGCGCACGAGGGGTTCAGCCAGATCTTCCACGAGTCCCACCCGCGCACCTTGAACGCCGCCAACAACCTGGCCCTGGCCCTGCGCATGGTCGGCAGCTACAGCGAGGCCCGGCAGATCGACCAGGAGACCTACGCCCGCCGTGCCGAGGTCCTCGGCCCCGACCACCCCTACACGCTGGCGTCGGCCGAATGTCTCGGCCGCGACCTGCGCGAGGTCGGCCGGTACGCCGAGTCGGTGACCGTCCTGTCGCGGGCGTACCAGCAGCACAAGGACATCCTGGGGAAGGAGTTCCCCGGCACGCTCAGGTGTGCCAAGTCGCTCGCGGTGTCGCTGCGGCGGGCGGGCCTGCTGGAGGACGCGCTCGCCCTGACGTCGGCGACGCTGGACCAGTACCAGAAGCAGTACGCGACGGCCACGCCGGACTCGCTGGCCTGCGAACTGAACCTCGCCGCCGACCTGTTCGCGGCCGAGGACCGGCAGGAGGCGCGCAAGGTCGCGCAGAAGGTGCTCACCGAATACGTGAAGGTGCCGGGCGAGGCCCACCCCTACACCCAGGCCGCGATGAACAACCTCGGCATCTTCCACTGGGGCTGTGGGGACGCCGAGCAGGCCGAGGCGGTCTTCCGCAAGGTCCTCCTCCGCATGGCGGGCGTGCTCGGGGACAAGCACCCGCACACCCTGTTCTGCTCCGTCAACTACGCCATCGTGCTCGCCGAGACCGGCCGGCCGGAGGAGGCCTGGCAGCTGGAGAAGCACGCCATCGACACCCTGCGCACCCTGCTCGGCCCCCAGCATCCCGAGACCCTGGCCGTGATCAACAACGGCGCCCTCACCCTCGGCGCCCTCGGCCGCACCGAGGAGGCAGGTGTCCTGCGCGAGGAGGCCATGACCGAGCTGGTACGGCAGCTGCGCCAGCTCGGCGAGAACAACGGCATCACCAACCACGTGACGCACGAACGCCGGGTCTACCGCGACCTGGAGCCGCTGGCGGTGTGACCCGTCAGCCCTTCGGCGCGCCCGGCAGGAGCCAGTCCAGCACGTCGGGCAGGGCGCGCAGTGCCGCGAAGTGGGCCGCCTTGGGCTCCAGGACGGCCCTGGCCCGCGGGATGCGCGCGGCCAGCCAGGAGAAGTGGGAGGCGGGCGTGAAGACGTCCTTCGCGCCGTGCCACAGCATCACCGGCACCCTGATGTGCGCCGGGTCGAAGCCCCACGGGCTGGTCAGCGCGATGGCGTCGTCGATCCAGCCGTACGGTGAAGTGCGCAGCGCCTCGTGGTAGTTGCGCAGCAGCATCGAGCGGATGCTGTTGTCGGAGACGATCAGCCGGTCCTCGTCGGTCAGGTCCGAGCGCAGCTCCTCCAGGAGGCGGGCCGGGTTGCTGCGGATGGCGGCGGAGCGCGGGATGATGCCGGCCGCGTACCGCTCCGGGTCGGTGAACGCCGCGTGGAAGTCACGGACGTTGAACGGGGTCATCCCGGCGAACCAGTCGAGTCCTTCGGCGTCCCGTGGCGCGAGGCACACCAGGGCGGCGGCCCGTGTCACCCGGCCGGGCAGGAGCGCCGCACAGGCGAGGGCGTGCGGTGCCCCGCCGGAACGGCCGGCCACCGCGAACCGGTCCAGTTCGAGGGCGTCGGCTACGGCGGCGACGTCCTCGACGACGTCCACGACCCGCCGCCCCGGCCTGCGGTCCGACCCCCCGTACCCGGGCCGGTCGAAGGTGATGAGCCGGGCACCTCGCTGGTAGAGGTACATCGGCCGGGGCCGGGGCCCGACCCGGCTGCCGGGCATGCCGTGCAGCAGAAAAACCGGGTGCCCTTGGGGGTCCCCCGACACTTCTACCCGTAGCCGCCGTCCGCTCACCGTCCGTACCAGGTCAGGCACTCCCGTGTCCCCCTCTTCGTGCACGTCACTTGCCCATGCGTTCGGACGTCGAAACGACGGCGCAGGTCAACCGGCGTGATTGCGCGATTAGTTGACGCCGTGTCACGGAAGCTGGGGCATCGGATCGACGTCGCAAGCGCGCCGGAACAAGAAAACACCCGCGCCGGGCAGGATGCCGGAAGCGGGTGCCAGTTTGCCGTGCCCGCGGAACGGGGCTCATGGGGCAATGGTGATGCTGCGTTGTGTCCGAGGGGGGACTTGAACCCCCACGCCCGATAAAGGGCACTAGCACCTCAAGCTAGCGCGTCTGCCATTCCGCCACCCGGACTAGGTGTCTGCCGCCTGGCCGGGGGTGTTCCCCGCGGCGACGTGGACAACAATACCAAGCTTTCGGAGTGCCTTTCACCTGCATATCCACCCTGGGAGAGCAGGCCGCGAAAGGCCTGCCACCTGCGAGGGAACCGCCACGACGGGTGAACGGGCGGCTACGGACACGGGCCGGATTCCGGCACTCACCCGGCGAGCACGAGGGTCTGCAGCGCCCGTACGAGCGATGCCGCGGCCTCGTCCAGCGGCGCGAGGAAACGCCGCTCCACCGCTCTGCGCGCCTTCTCGGCCCGACGCAGGCAGTACTGACCAGCCGCGGTCAGTTCGACGATGTTCTTGCGACAGTCCTGCGGGCTGCGTCGCCGCTCCGCCAGACCGTGCTCCTCCAGGCCGTCGATCAGAGACACCATCGTGGCGCGGTCGACGCCCAGCCGCCCGGCAGCCTAGGTAGCCGAGCCGGGACTCCAAAGACCACGCCCATGCATGTGTGTCGTACGAGGACATCCTTCGCGTCTGGCTGGAGACGGACACGGTGCCGGAGATGGCGGACGCCTGGCTGTGGGACCACCTGCTGCCGGTCGCCGGACCCGAGGACGGGCAGATACACGAGGCCTGGACCCTGCTCAGCGCACTCGCCGCCCGGACGGAGCAGCTGCGGCTCGGGCTTCTCGTCACCAGCCACCGCGTGCGGCCACCGGCCTTGCTCGGCAAGATGGCGTCCGCCGTGGACGTATCTCGGACTTGGAGTCGGCGGCACGCATCAGCCGCCGGGGGCCGGGGGCATCGATGGCGCCAATCCGGCGATCACGGAGTACGAGGCGTACGGCCTCTCGCCCGTCCCGCCCGGCGAGGGCATCGTACGACTCGCGGAGACCGTCGAGATCCTGAAGGCGATGGACTCGGGACGTCTTCGACTTCGAAGGCCGCCAGTATCGACTCCGGGGCACACGATGCGAACCCAAGCCCGTGCAGCGGCCCGGCCCCCCGCTGCTCATCGGCGGCTGGGGCACCCGGCTGCCGCCCGGCTGGTCGCGGAGCACGCCGACATTTGGAACGTTCCCGGACCGCCGCACAACACCGTCGCCTACGTCGCCGAGCGCGCCCGCGTCCTCGACGCGCACTGCGCCGAGCTGGACCGCGATCCGACCGCGACCCGGCCGGGATCACGCGTTCGATGCAGGTCCTGGTGTCGTACGACGAACCGGCCACGACCCGGGAGACGGTCGGCCGGCTCGTCGACGCCGGGATGAACCACATCGTGCTGAGTCTGCCCCGCCCCTGTCCGCGGGGGGTGACCCGGTGGCCGGCCGACGAGATCATCGCCGGGCGACACTAGTTAGGTGGACGCGAGCGCCACCCAGCCGCCGGTCACGGCATGAGCTGGTACTCCGGGAAGTTGCCCGGCAGCCGCTCCCCCACCGGCCCGTGTGTCACCGCGCGGATGAGGAGTTCGCCGCCGACGAAGGCGCCGCGCCAGGAAGCGCCGAAGCCGCCGAACAGTTCGTCGCGGTCGCCGCGGGAGCGTGGTGTGCCGTGGCCGACCTTGAACGCCCGTATCTGCGGGGCCAGTCGGTCGTAGGTTGCCCGGTCGTCGGTGGACAGGGTGGCGACCAACGCGCCGTTGGACGCGTTCATCGCGGCCAGCAGCTCCGCCTCCGTGTCGACCAGGACGATGGTGTCGACCGGGCCGAACGGTTCCGCGTGGTGCAGTGGGGACGAAGGGGGCGGATTGAGGAGGGTGACGGGGCGGACGTATGCCGAAGTGTCCTGACCTGGAAGGAAGTTGGCCTCGGACAGCTTGCCGCGGTGCAGGGGTACGGCGCCGCGGTCGATCGCCTCGGCGACCTGGTCGTGGAGTTCCTTGGCCTTGGCCGCGTTGATCACCGGGCCGAAGTCCAGTTCCGGGTACGGGTCTTGGTCGTGCCGGACCGCAAGGGGGTGGCCGACGCGGAGAGTTCGGACCGCCGGGAGGTAGGCCGTGAGGAACTCGTCGAACAGCTCACGCTGGACGACGAAGCGCGGATACGCCGTGCAGCGTTGTTTGCCGTAGTCGAAGAGCTTGGGGATGACGGCGGTGAGCGTGTCCCAGTTCGTGTGGTTCCAGATGCCCCAGGTGTTGAGTCCTTCCTGTTCCAGTACGTGCCGCTTGCCGAGGTCGGCGACGGCCGTGGCCACCGCGGCTCCGGTGTCGCGCCCGCCGACGAAGGAGACACAGCCGATCTCGGGCGCGCGGACCAGCGCCTCCGACAGCTCGCTTCCGCTGCCACTGACGAGGGTGACGGGAATCCCCTCGCGTGCGGCCAGCGCCGCGGCCAGGGTGAGACAGGCGACGCCGCCGTCGGTCGGGGTCTTGGCGATGACCGCGTTTCCGGCGAGCGCCTGGACCAGCATCGCGTGGACGAGCACGCTCATCGGGTAGTTCCAGCTCGCGATGTTCGACACCGGGCCGTCCAGCGGGGCGCGGCCGGCGAGCATCGGCTCGATGCCGTCGACGTACCAGCGCACGCCGTCGATGGACCGGTCCACGTCCGCCTGTGCGAGCCGCCACGGCTTGCCGATCTCCCAGACCAGCAGCAGCGCGAGGAGTTCGCGGTGCTCGGTCAGGGCGTCCAGCGTGGCGGCGACGCGGGCGCGCCGCTCGTCGAGCGGGACGTGGCGCCAGGCGCGGTGCTGGTCGAGGGAGGCACGTACGGCCTGGTGGGCGGTGGACCGGTCCAGGCGGGGTGGGCCCGCGATGGGGCTGCCGTCGACGGGGGTGGTGGCGGGCAGGGCCCGGCCGTCCCGCTGCCAGGCAGCGTTCCAGAGGTTGAGGACTCGGTCGTCCTGGAACGCCTCGGGCGCGACGGCGAGGCAACGCCGCCAGGCGTCACTCCAGGACGTGCCCGCCTTGAGGATCGAGGGGTGAGGGGTGGGAGTGGGGGCGGATGTGGGGGTGGAACCGGGCGTGAGGGTTGATGCCATGCTTCTGCTCCGCTCTCGGTGCACAGTCGGGGCGGGGTGAGGCAGGAACGGTCCTACGTACGAACTGTCGTACAGATGAAGCTAGTTGCGCTCGAAGGAGCACAACAGTCACGCCACATCAACTATGAGTGACATCACGTGCCGCTACGAGTGGCATCACGTGCCACTTACGAGAGATCCAGGCGGTCCAGCACCAGCCGGGCGGTCTCCGTCGGTGTACTCCCGACCTTCACTCCTACGGCCTCCAGCGCCTCCTTCTTCGCCGACGCCGTGCCGGTCGAGCCGGACACGATGGCGCCCGCGTGGCCCATCGTCTTGCCCTCGGGTGCGGTGAAGCCGGCGATGTAGCCGACGACCGGCTTGGTGACGTGGTCGCGGATGTACGCGGCGGCGCGTTCTTCCGCGTCGCCGCCGATCTCCCCGATGAGGACGACGAGTTCGGTGTCGGGGTCGTCCTGGAAGGCGGCGAGGCAGTCGATGTGGGTCGTGCCGACGACGGGGTCTCCGCCGATGCCGACGCAGGTCGAGAAGCCGATGTCCCGGAGTTCGTACATGAGTTGGTAGGTGAGCGTGCCGGACTTGGACACCAGGCCGATACGGCCCGGCTTGGCGATGTCGGCGGGGATGATGCCCGCGTTGGCCTGGCCGGGGGTGATCAGGCCGGGGCAGTTCGGGCCAATGATCCGGGTGCCCTTCGAGCGCGCGTAGGCGGTGAAGGCGACCGAGTCGTGGACCGGGATGCCCTCGGTGATGACGACGGCGAGGCCGATGCCCGCGTCGGCGGCCTCGGTCACCGCCGCCTTGGCGAAGGCGGGCGGCACGAACACGACGGTGACATCGGCTCCCGTCGACTGCATACCGTCGGCGACCGATCCGAAGACCGGCACGGCACGGTCGTCGAAGTCGACGGTACGGCCGGCCTTGCGGGGGTTGACGCCGCCGACGATGTTCGTGCCGGCCGCGAGCATCCGGCGGGTGTGTTTCATGCCCTCGCCGCCAGTCATGCCCTGGACGAGGACCTTGCTCTCCTTGGTGAGGTAGATCGCCATGTCCCGGCTCCTTAGCGTGCGTTGGCGAGGTCGGCGGCGCGACGGGCGGCGCCGTCCATGGTGGTGGCCTGCTGGACCAGTGGATGCGCGTGCTCTTCGAGGACGGCCCGGCCCTGGGCCGCGTTGTTGCCGTCGAGCCGGACGACCAGCGGCTTGGTCAACTGGACGGTGTCCAGGGCCTGCACGATGCCGTCGGCCACCGCGTCGCATGCGGTGATGCCGCCGAAGACGTTCACGAAGACCGACTTCACGGCCGGGTCGGAGAGGATGACGGACAGCCCGTCGGCCATGATCTGGGCGGATGCCCCGCCGCCGATGTCGAGGAAGTTGGCGGGCCGGGCGCCGCAGCCGGCGACCACGTCGAGCGTCGACATGACCAGGCCCGCGCCGTTGCCGATGACGCCGACCTCGCCGTCGAGCTTGACGTAGTTGAGCCCCTTCGCGGCGGCCGCCGCCTCCAGCGGATCGTCGTGCGCCGCGCCCTCGGCACCCCAACGTGCCTGCCGGAAGCGGGCGTTGTCGTCGAGTGTCACCTTGCCGTCGAGGGCGAGGATCTGCCCCTGCCGGGTGCGCACGAGCGGGTTGACCTCGACGAGGACGGCGTCCTCGCGGACCAGCACCTCCCACAGCCGTACGAGGACGTCGACGGTCTGCGGCGGCAGGCCGGCCGCCTCCGCGATCTCGCCCGCCTTGGCCGAGGTGACGCCCTCGACGGGGTCGATGTGTATACGGGCGACTGCCTCCGGTCGACTGGCGGCGATCTCCTCGATCTCCATACCGCCCTCGGCGGACGCGATCGCGAGGAAGCGGCCCGCCGCGCGGTCGAGGACGTACGAGACGTAGAACTCGCTGTCGATGTCCACGGGTTGGGCCAGCATCACCTTGCCGACCGTGTGGCCCTTGATGTTCATGCCGAGGATCTGGCGTGCGGTCAGCTCCGCGGCGGCCGGGTCGGCGGCGAGCTTCACCCCGCCCGCCTTGCCCCGTCCACCGGTCTTCACCTGGGCTTTCACCACCACCCGGCCGCCCAGCCTGCGGGCGATCTCCCGCGCCTCCTTGGACGAGGCGGTGACCTCGGCCCGGGGCACCAAGATGCCGTGTTCCTCGAAGAGTTCCCTTGCCTGGTGCTCGTACAGGTCCATCTCGGCTCCTGACTTAAAAGTGCCGCACGCCCCCTGGACACCACCCACTGGATGCGGGATAACAAGCTTCATACAGTATTCGTCGACTGTATGCAATGTACCGCGAGAGCGTTCCAACCCCCTACGAAGGGACAGGACTTCGCCATGCCCGACGACACCCAGGACGTGATTTCCGGTGGTCATCTCGTTGCCAAAGCCCTGAAGGCCGAGGGGGTCGACCGCATCTACACCCTGTGCGGCGGCCACATCATCGACATCTACGACGGCTGCGTCGACGAGGGCATAGAAGTCGTCGACGTACGCCACGAACAGGTGGCAGCCCACGCGGCGGACGGCTACGCGCGGATCACCGGCAGGCCGGGGTGCGCGGTGGTTACCGCGGGTCCCGGTACGACCGACGCCGTCACCGGTGTCGCCAACGCCTTCCGCGCAGAGTCCCCGATGCTGCTGATCGGCGGCCAAGGGGCTCTCACCCAGCACAAGATGGGGTCCCTGCAGGACCTGCCGCACGTCGACATGATGACGCCGATCACCAAGTTCGCGGCGACGGTGCCGGACACGGCGCGCGCCGCCGACATGGTGTCGATGGCGTTCCGCGAGTGCTACCACGGCGCGCCCGGCCCCTCCTTCCTGGAGATCCCGCGGGACGTCCTCGACGCGAAGGTGCCGGTGGGCAAGGCGCGGGTGCCGAAGCCGGGTGCCTACCGCGCCTCGACCCGTTCGGCCGGCGATCCCGAGGCGATCGAGAAGCTCGCCGACCTGCTCGTGCACGCCGAGAAGCCGGCGATCCTGTTGGGCAGCCAGGTGTGGACAACTCACGGCACCGAGGCGGCCATTGACCTCGTCCGCACCCTCAACATCCCCGCGTACATGAACGGCGCGGGCCGCGGCACCCTCCCGCCCGGCGATCCGCACCACTTCCAGCTCTCGCGCCGGTACGCCTTCTCCAACGCCGACGTCATCGTCATCGTCGGCACGCCCTTCGACTTCCGCATGGGCTACGGCAAGCGCCTCTCCCCGGACGCGACCGTCGTGCAGATCGACCTCGACTACCGCACCGTCGGCAAGAACCGCGACATCGACCTCGGCATCGTCGGCGACGCGGGGCTCGTGCTGAAGTCGGTCACCGAGGCCGCCTCGGGACGCATCAACGGCGGTGCGTCCCGGCGCAAGGAGTGGCTCGACGAGCTGCGCGCCGCCGAACAGACCGCGATCGAGAAGCGGTTGCCGAGCCTGAAGTCGGACGCCTCACCGATCCACCCCTACCGTCTGGTCAGCGAGATCAACGACTTCCTCACCGAGGACTCCATCTACATCGGCGACGGCGGCGACATCGTCACCTTCTCCGGGCAGGTCGTGCAGCCCAAGTCACCGGGCCACTGGATGGATCCGGGGCCCCTGGGCACCCTCGGCGTCGGCATCCCCTTCGTGCTGGCGGCCAAGCAGGCGCGACCGGACAAGGAGGTCGTCGCGCTGTTCGGCGACGGCGCGTTCTCCCTCACCGGCTGGGACTTCGAGACCCTCGTCCGCTACGACCTCCCCTTCGTCGGCATCGTCGGCAACAACTCCTCGATGAACCAGATCCGTTACGGCCAGGCCGCCAAGTACGGCCTGGAACGCGAGCGGGTCGGCAACACCCTCGGGGACGTCCACTACGACAAGTTCGCCCAGATGCTGGGCGGTTACGGCGAGGAGGTCCGCGACCCCGCCGACATCGGCCCCGCCCTGCAACGCGCCCGTGAGTCGGGCAAGCCGTCGCTGATCAACGTCTGGGTCGACCCGGACGCGTACGCCCCCGGAACCATGAACCAGACGATGTACAAGTGAGGTGAACGGCCATGACCGCCAGGGCACTTGAAGGCATCCGCGTCCTCGACATGACGCACGTCCAGTCCGGCCCCTCCGCCACCCAACTCCTCGCCTGGCTCGGCGCCGACGTCGTCAAGCTGGAGGCGCCGACCGGCGACATCACCCGCAAGCAGCTGCGCGACCTCCCCGACGTCGACTCCCTCTACTTCACGATGCTCAACTGCAACAAGCGGAGCATCACCCTCAACACGAAAACCGAGCGCGGCAAGGAGATCCTGACCGAGCTGATCCGGCGCTCCGACGTCATGGTCGAGAACTTCGGGCCGGGCGCGGTCGACCGTATGGGGTTCACCTGGGATCGCATACAGGAGATCAATCCCCGCATTGTGTATGCGTCCATCAAGGGCTTCGGGGACGGTCCGTACACCAACTTCAAGGCGTACGAGGTCGTCGCGCAGGCGATGGGCGGGTCGATGTCCACCACCGGCTTCGAGGACGGGCCGCCGCTGGCGACGGCCGCTCAGATCGGCGACTCCGGCACAGGAGTGCATACAGTAGCCGGGATACTGGCGGCACTGTTCCAGCGGGAGAGCACCGGCCGCGGTCAGCGCGTCAACGTCGCCATGCAGCACGCCGTACTCAATCTGTGCCGGGTGAAGCTGCGCGACCAGCAGCGCCTGGCGCACGGCCCGCTCGCCGAGTACCCGAACGAGGACTTCGGCGACGAGGTGCCCCGCTCGGGCAACGCGTCCGGCGGTGGTCAGCCCGGCTGGGCCGTCAAGTGCGCTCCGGGCGGCCCGAACGACTACGTGTACGTCATCGTGCAGCCCGTCGGCTGGAAGCCGCTCGCCGAGCTGATCGGTCGGCCTGAGCTGGCCGAGGACCCCGAATGGGCCACGCCGGAGGCCCGGTTGCCGCAGCTCTCCAAGATGTTCCAGCTGATCGAGGAGTGGTCCTCCACGCTGCCCAAGTGGGAGGTGCTGGAGCGGCTCAATGCCCACAACATCCCGTGCGGGCCGATCCTGTCGACCAGGGAGATCATCGAGGACGAGTCGCTGATCGCCAACGAGATGGTCGTGACGGTGCCGCACCCCGAGCGCGGCGAGTTCGTCACCGTCGGCAGCCCGCTCAAGCTCTCCGACTCCCCCGTGGACGTGACCAGTTCACCGCTGCTCGGCGAGCACAACGAAGAGGTCTACATCGGCGAACTCGGTCTCGGCGACGAAGAGTTGCGCCTGCTCAAGTCGAACGGGGTGATCTGACGTGATGGCAGAGGACCGGGTCCTGAAGGTGCGCGTACTCCTCGACTCCGTGCGGGCCGAGGGACGGCTCGCGCTGACCGCGCCGGAGGGCAAGGTGATCGCCGACGCGTACGGGATCGCCGTACCGGGTGAGGAGTTGGCGACGGACGTCGACGAGGCCGTGGCCTACGCGGCACGGTTCGGCGGGCCCGTCGTGATGAAGATCGTCTCCCCCGACATCCTGCACAAGACCGACGCCGGCGGAGTGATCGTCGGGGTTGAGGGCGCGGCGGACGTACGGGCCGCGTTCCACAGGATCATCGACAACGCGCGGGCGTACGACGCCGACGCTCGCATCGAGGGCGTTCAGGTACAGGAGTTGCTGCCGCAGGGCCAGGAGGTCATCGTCGGTGCGGTGACCGACCCGACGTTCGGGAAGGTGGTCGCGTTCGGGCTCGGCGGGGTGCTCGTCGAGGTACTGAAAGACGTGACGTTCCGGCTCGCTCCCGTGAGCCCCGACGAGGCGCTGTCCATGCTGGACTCGATCCGGGCGGCGGAGATCCTGCGCGGGGTACGCGGCGCACCGGCCGTCGACCGGTGGGCGATCGCGGAGCAGATCCGCCGGGTGTCCCAACTGGTCGCGGACTTCCCGGAGATCGCCGAGGTGGACCTCAATCCGGTGATCGCGACTCCGGAGGGCGCGGTCGCGGCCGACATCCGGGTGATCCTCGCCGAGTCGCAGCCGGTACCCCGTCGACGGTATACACGCGACGAAATCCTGACGACCATGCGCCGGTTGATGGAGCCGAACTCGGTCGCCGTGATCGGTGCCTCGAACGAGCAGGGCAAGATCGGCAATTCGGTGATGCGCAACCTCGTCGACGGTGGTTTCGCCGGGGAGATCCATCCGGTGAACCCCAAGGCCGATGACATTCTGGGCCGCAAGGCGTACAAGAGTGTCACGGACGTTCCCGGTGAGGTGGATGTGGCCGTCTTCGCCATTCCCGCCAAGTTCGTGGCAGCGGCACTGGAGGAGGTGGGACGCAAGAACATCCCCAACGCCGTCCTCATCCCCTCCGGGTTCGCGGAGACCGGTGAGGTCCAACTCCAGGACGAGATAGTCGAGATCGCCGAGCGCTACGGCGTCCGCCTCCTCGGGCCGAACATCTACGGCTACTACTCGACCTGGCAGGACCTGTGCGCCACGTTCTGCACGCCGTACGACGTGAAGGGCGGGGTGGCGCTGACCTCGCAGTCCGGTGGGATCGGGATGGCGATCCTGGGTTTCGCGCGGACCACGAAGACGGGGGTGTCGGCGATCGTCGGGCTCGGCAACAAGTCGGACCTGGACGAGGACGACCTGCTGACCTGGTTCGGCGAGGACCCGCACACCGAGTGCATCGCGATGCACCTGGAGGACCTCAAGGACGGCCGCGCGTTCGTGGAGGCGGCCCGAAAGACCGTACCCCGTAAGCCAGTTGTTGTCCTGAAGGCGGGTCGTACGGCGGCGGGTGCGAAGGCCGCCGGCTCGCACACGGGCGCGTTGGCCGGCGACGACGCCGTGTACAGCGACATCCTGAAGCAGGCCGGAGTCATCCGTGCCCCCGGGCTCAACGACATGCTGGAGTACGCGCGCGGTCTGCCCGTGCTGCCAACTCCCAAGGGAGACAACGTCGTTATCATCACGGGCGCCGGCGGCAGCGGCGTGCTCCTCTCCGACGCGGTGACCGACAACGGCCTTTCCCTGATGGAGATTCCGCCGGACCTCGACGCGTCCTTCCGGAAGTTCATCCCGCCCTTCGGGGCCGCGGGCAACCCGGTCGACATCACCGGGGGCGAGCCGCCGTCGACGTACGAGGCGACGATCCGGCTCGGTCTGGAGGACCCGCGGATCCATGCGCTGGTCCTCGGTTACTGGCACACCATCGTCACTCCCCCGATGGTCTTCGCGGAGCTCACCGCGCGCGTGGTCGCCGAGTTCAAGGAACGCGGCATCGAGAAGCCGGTGGTGGCGTCGCTCGCGGGTGACGTCGAGGTCGAGGAGGCCTGCCAGTACCTGTACGAGCGCGGGGTGGTGGCGTACCCGTACACGACGGAGAAGCCGGTGGCCGTGCTCGGCGCGAAGTACCAATGGGCGCGTGCGGCGGGGCTGTTGGGCGGTGGTTCATGACGTGAGCCGACGCGGGGCCGGCCGACAGTGCGGTCGGCCGGCCCCGGGGACCCGTGCGCACGCGAAAGGCATTGGACAGGGGGCGCTGGCCAGACTTTCGACGCAAGGGGCACTGAGCGATGGCAACAACGGACTACCCAATGTCCGTCTCCTACAGGGAGGTGACGGACCGTCACGGCCGCGTGTACCGCATCGGTGAATCCGATGTCGACATCATGGGCCGGGCACGCAAGTGGATGGTCGTCCTGCCCTGGGTGGGCATGATGGGCATCAGTTCCGCCGAGTACGCGTTCACGTCGGCGGAGGACACGCTCCACGACGCGCATCTGTGGAGCAGTGGACACATCTTCTGGCTGATGGGCGTCTGGGTGTTCTTCCAGGCGGCCGTGGCCTTCCCTGCCGGGCAGTTGCGAGAAAGCGGCAAACTCCCGGCCCGTACGGCCATGTTGATCGGCGCGCTCGGCACCCTGCTGGGCTATCTGGCGCTGGCCTTCGCGCCGAACGTGCTCGTCGCCTACTTCGGCTTCGGCATGTGCAGCGGTATCGGCGCCGGTCTTGTGTATGCGACCTGCGTGAACATGGTCGGCAAGTGGTATCCGGAGCGCAAGGGCGGCAAGACGGGCTTCGTGAACGGCGGATTCGCCTATGGGTCCGTGCCGTTCGTGTTCCTTTTCACCTCCGTGCTCGACCTCGGCAACTACAAGGTGCTGCTCAGCCTGGTCGGCGTAGGACTGTGTCTGGTGGTGGCCTCGGCGGGCTGGTTCTTCCGTGATCCGCCCAAGAACTGGTGGCCCGCGCACGTCGATCCGCTCAAGGCGACCCAAGACCCCAAGATCCGGCGGGCGTTGGAGAAGAACCCGCCGGCGGTCAAGCAGTACACACCCAAGGAGGCCGCCCGTACCCCCGTGCTCTGGATGATGTGGTTCTGTCTGCTGTGCACGGCCGGCATCAACATCTTCGGCATCGCCTTCCAGGTGCCGTTCGGCAAGGACATGGGCTTCGCGGGCGGGATCGTGGCCACGGCGATGTCTCTGAAGGCGATCGTGAACGGCACCGGGCGCGGTGTCATCGGCTGGATCTCCGACCGCTACGGCCGCCGTCACACGCTGATCATCGTGTGCCTCGTGCTCGGCACGGCCCAGTTCGGCGTGCTGGTCTCGGGCCAGATGGGCAGCATGCCGTTCTTCCTGTTCTGCTCCATGGTCTCGGGTTTCGGCGGCGGGGCGATCTTCCCGCTGTTCGCGGCCATGACGGCCGACTACTTCGGTGAGAACAACAACGCCAGCAACTACGGCATGGTCTACAGCTCGAAGCTGATCTCGGGGCTCGTCGGCTCCGGCCTGGGCGCGGTCGTCGTGGGTGAGTGGGACTACCACGGCGCGTTCGTCCTGGCCGGTTCCGTGGGCCTGGCCTCCGCGGTGCTGGCGCTCTTCCTCAAGGCACCGGGCAGGCCCAACGCCCGGCGCATCGTGCCCAACCCGCACCCGCTCGGCGAGGAGATGGCGTGACATGACCGCAGATCCCATCACCACGAACGAATCCGGCGCCGCGAACCGTCCCTACCGTGAAGTGACCGACGCCCACGGCCGCGTCTACCGCGTCGGCGAGACCGACCGCGACATCCTCGGCCACTCACGCAAGATCATGATCTATCTGCCGTGGATCGCCATGATGGCGATCAGTGTCTTCGAGTACGCGTACGGCTCCGCGGAGGACACCCTGTCCAGCGCGCACGGCTGGACGCAGAGCAACACCTTCTGGATCCTGAGCATTTGGGTCTTCTTCCAGGCCGGCATCGCCTTCCCCGCGGGCTGGATGCGGGAGAAGGGCATCCTGTCGGCGCGCAGGGCGATGTACGTCGGCTCGGTGATGTGCGTCCTCGGCTTCCTCGCCCTGTCCCATCTGGACAACGTGTGGCTGGCGATCATCGGCTTCGGCGTCATCGGCGGCATAGGCGCCGGTCTGGTCTACGCGACCTGCATCAACATGGTCGGCAAGTGGTTCCCCGAACGTCGGGGCGCCCGCACGGGGTTCGTCAACGGCGGCTTCGCCTACGGCTCGCTGCCGTTCATCTTCATCTTCAACTACGCCTTCGACACCGGGAATTACCACCGTGTCCTGGACCTGATCGGCTGTTACATCCTGATCGTGGTGTTCGGATGCGCGTTCTTCTTCAAGGACCCGCCGAAGAACTGGTGGCCCGCCGACATCGACCCGCTGACCTACGGCGGCAACGACAAGAGCGCGACGAGCCTCGCCAAGAACCCGCCCGCCGTAAAGCAGTTCACGCCGAAGGAGGCCATCCGCACGGGCATGCTGCCGCTGATGTGGCTGTCCATCGTGCTGACCGCCGGAGTGTCGATCTTCGGGATCTCCTTCCAGGTCGACTTCGCCAAGGACGTGGGCTTCGGCCCGCTGGTGGCGGCCTCCTCGATGGGCATCATGGCCGTCATCAACGGCATAGGCCGCGCGGTCGTCGGCTGGCTGTCCGACCTGTGGGGCCGCAAACTCACCCTGGTCTTCGTCATTTTGGTCCTGGGCCTGGCCCAGTTCGGCGTGATCTGGGCCGGCCATCTGCGCAGCGAGTGGCTGTTCCTGTTCTTCGCGTTCCTGTCCGGTTTCGGCGGCGGCGCCTTCTACCCGATGTTCGCCGCCCTGACCCCGGACTACTTCGGCGAGAACTTCAACGCCACCAACTACGGCCTGGTGTACAGCGGCAAGCTCGTCAGCGGCCTGTTCGGCGGCGGCCTCGGCTCCATGGTCGTGGCGGCCTGGGGCTACAACGGGGCGTACGCGCTGGCCGGCGGTGTCTCGATGGTGGCGGCGGCCATCGCACTCCTACTGCGCCAACCGGGGCGCGGGGACAGGGAATCGGCGCACGTTCCCCAACCACAGCCCGCGACCTGACAGTTCGTACGACACCGTCGTGGACCTGCCCGATGGCCCTCCCCCGGTCGGGAGGGCCATCGCCCTCAACGCCCCCTTACGATCGGCACATTGATCGGACAGGGGCACCGGGGGAACCACATGAACACCGCACCCGAAGACGAGCCCGGCCGCAGAGTCACCACGCTGGAGCTCTTCTTCGACCTCGTCTTCGTCTTCACCATCACCCAACTCACCGTGCTGCTCGCCGCCGACCTGTCGTTCGCGACGGCGGGCCGCGTCGCGTTGATCTTCATCGTGCTGTTCTGGATGTACGGCGCCTACGCGTACCTCACCAACCAGGTCCCGCCCGACCGGCCTTCACGGCGACTCCTGCTGATGCTGGGCATGGGCGCGTTCCTGGTGTGCGCGCTGGCGATCCCACGGGTCTTCGACGACACGGGAGTTGTGTTCGGGCTCGGCTATCTACTGGTCGTGGTCGTGCACACCGCGCTGTACACGCGCAGCCACGGCTGGGACTCCATCTGGTACGGCGTCCCGAACGCGCTCGCCGCCCTGTCCGTCACCGCCGCCGGACTGGTCAACGGCCTTGCGGTGGACGGCTTGTGGCTGCTCGCGCTGGTGGTGCAGTTCGTGACGCCGTACGTGGCCGAGTACGGGCCCGGCCGCCGGGACGGACGCCCGGCGGCTGCCCTGCGGGTCCAGCTCGGCACCCTGGATCCGGCGCACTTCGTGGAGCGGCACGGGCTGTTGCTGATCATCGCGTTCGGCGAGTCCGTCATCTCGATCGGCATCGGGATCGGCGACCGGGCGCTCACACCGGGCCTGTTCGTGGGCGCGTTCCTCACGCTGGCACTGGCGATCGCCTTGTGGTGGACGTACTTCGTGCGGGACGAGGAGCTGGCCGAGGCGGCGTTCCGGGCGACCCCGGCGCCGCGCCGCTTCCGGCTGGCGATGAACGCGTACTACTACGCCTTCCTGCCCATGCTGCTGGGCATCGCCTACCTCGCCGCGGGTTTGAAGAAGACCCTCGGGCATCTCACCGAACACCTCACCGCGGGCCCGGCGTTGGCGCTGGCCGGCGGTGTCGCGTTGTTCCTCGCGGGGGATGTGGCGTTCCGGGCGGCGATGCGGTTGTTCCCCGTGCGCTTCCGCGCCGGCGCGGCACCCCTGGCCCTGGCCACGGCGCTGCTCGGCATCCACCTGTCCGCCGTCGTCGAACTCCTCGCCCTGGTGGGCGTGTTGGTCGCGATGCTGGCGGTCGAGAACCGGTGGTGCGCCAACAGCCCTGCGAAGGCTCAGGACTTCGCGCGCTCGTGATACGACCGCCGGGTGTGCTCGGTGTGTTCACGCATCAGCAGGCTGGCGCGCAGCTCGTCGCGGGCCGCGATCGCGTCGATCAGGGCGCGGTGCTCGATCCAGGACCTCACCCCGCGCTGACGGGCCACCGGTGTGTAGTACCAGCGGACCCGGCGGTCGACCTGCGCGGCGAGTTCGGCGAGGACCGCGTTGCCGGCGAGCTCCATGACCTTCGTGTGGAAGCGGGCGTTCATGGCGACGGCGGCGTCCACGTCGTCCGCGTCGACGGCGCGCTCGCCCTCCGCGCACAGCTCTTCCAGGACGGCGATGCCCGCCTTGCCCGCGTTGACGGCGGCGAGCCGGGCGGCTTCGGCCTCCAACAGCGTGCGTACGGTGAGGAGTTGGTCGGCCTCCTCCTCCGTCGGCTCGTGCACGAACGCGCCCTGAGCGGGCCGTAGATCGACCCAGCCCTCGGTGTTGAGCCGCTGCAGCGCCTCCCGCACCGGCTGCCGGGACACCCCGAGGTGCCCGGCGAGTTCGCTCTCGACGAGATGCTGACCGGGCTGCAGGGCGCGCGTGGTGATGAGTTCGAGCAGCGCCTCGTAGACGCGGTCGCGCAGCGGGCCCGGTCGTTCGAGCTTGGGCACCGACCCCTGCGGCAGTCCTTGCGACAACATCGCGGTCCCCCTCCTGGGCAGCATCGGCATTTTGTAGACCGTAGCCGTACAACCAAGTATCGATTGTCTATCGTCTACAGTCTACGGCGCACGGTAGCCAGGGGGTTCGGGAGTCGCCCTCGTCACAACCGAAGGCGCGCCCGAAGATGTATCCGAGTGTCCGCGCAGGTCACGGGCACCGGACGACCTGGCCGGCGTAGGACAGGTTCCCGCCGAAGCCGAACAGCAGGACGGGGTCGCCGGTGCGGACGGCACCCTGTTCGACGAGTTTCGAGAACGCGAGCGGGATGCTGGCGGCCGAGGTGTTGCCCGAATGGACGACGTCGCGGGCGACGACCGCGTTGACGGCGCCGATCTTCTCGGCGAGGGGCTCGATGATGCGCAGGTTCGCCTGGTGGAGGACGACGCCGGCGAGGTCGGCGGGGGTCAGGCCCGCCTTCTCGCAGGCCTTGCGGGCGATGGGCGGGAGCTGGGTGGTGGCCCAGCGGTAGACGCTCTGGCCCTCCTGGGCGAACCGCGGGGGCGTGCCCTCGATCCGTACCGCGTGCCCCATCTCGGGCACGGAGCCCCACAGGACCGGTCCAATGCCGGGTTCGTCGGCGGCCTCGACCACGGCGGCGCCCGCTCCGTCGCCGACGAGGACACAGGTCGTACGGTCGGTCCAGTCGGTGACCTCGGACATCTTGTCGGCGCCGATGACCAGGGCCCGGGTGGCCGCGCCCGCACGGACGGCGTGGTCGGCGGTGGCCAGGGCGTGGGTGAAACCGGCGCACACGACGTTGACGTCCATGGCGGCGGGCGACGGGATGCCGAGGCGGGCGGCGACGCGGGCGGCCATGTTCGGGGAGCGGTCGATGGCCGTGGAGGTGGCGACCAGGACCAGGTCGATGTCCCCGGGCGTCAGGCCCGCGGCGGCGAGGGCCTTGGCAGCTGCGTGGGCGGCCAGCTCGTCGACGGGTTCGTCGGGCCCGGCGATGTGGCGGGTCTTGATGCCCACCCGAGAGGTGATCCACTCGTGACTCGTGTCGACCATGCCCGCCAGGTCCTCATTGGTGAGTACCTTGGCGGGCTGGTAGTGGCCGACGGCGGCGATCCGCGTGCCGTTCATGGGTGGTCCCCCTCGTTGCCTTGGGTAGCGGGATCCACCAGTCTTGCCAGTGACTCGCGGGTACGACGGCAGGTGATGCCACAGGAAACAACCGTCCGGGTTGTCGGCTTCTGTCATCCATCCTGTGATTGACGGTGTCGCCCGAACATTCAGCCGGTGAACAGCTGCTTCGCCTTGAGGATCAGTTCGTACAGGCCGTACACGAGCGGTGCGCCCACCCAGAGCCAGGCGAAGGCGATGAGCGGCCGTCGGTCAGGCGGACTCTGACTGCTGTCGTTCGACATCGGCGGCCTCCCTCGGGGCGGGAATGTGGTGGCGGGCGTCGACGGGCCGGACGAGTTCGTTGGCGACGAAGCCGATGACGAGCAGCCCGATCATGATGATGAAGGACGTGTCGTAGAGGGACGCGCCGTGTTTGCCGGCGGCCTTCTGGTGGTCGGCGATCCAGTTCACGATCAGCGGTCCGAGGACACCGGCCAGGGACCAGGCGGTGAGCAGCCGGCCGTGGATCGCGCCGACCTGGTAGGTCCCGAAGAGGTCCTTGAGGTAGGCGGGCACGGTCGCGAAGCCGCCGCCGTAGAAGGAGAGGATCACCAGCGCGCACAGGATGAACAGTGGCTTCGAGGAGTCGCCGAACAGGGCGATGAGCGCGTACATGACCGCGCCGACGCCGAGGTAGACGCGGTAGATGTTCTTGCGTCCGATCAGGTCGGAGGTCGAGGACCAGCCGATACGGCCCGCCATGTTGGCCGCGGAGAGCAGTGCGACGAAACCGGCGGCGGCCGACACCGTGACGGGCGTGGAGGTCCCCGCGAAGAAGTCCGTGATCATCGGGGCGGCCTTCTCCAGGATGCCGATGCCCGCGGTCACGTTCATGCACAGGACGACCCACAGGCACCAGAACTGCGGGGTGCGCACGGCGCTGTTGGCCGAGACCTGTACGCCGGAGAGGACGCTGGGCGCGTTCGCTGTGTCCTTGAGGTCCTCCGTGCGCGGCACCCGCACGAGCAGCACGCCGAGCGTCATGAATACCGCATACGAAAGACCGAGTACGAGGAACGACTGGGCGATGCCGGTGTTGTCGGAGCCGAACGACTTCAGCATCTGCGCGGTCCACGGGGAGGCGATGAGCGCGCCGCCGCCGAAGCCCATGATGGCGATGCCGGTGGCCATGCCGGGCCGGTCCGGGAACCACTTGATGAGGGTCGAGACGGGTGAGATGTAGCCGATGCCGAGGCCGATCCCGCCGACGAAGCCGTAGCCGAGGACGATCAGCCAGAACTGCTTCGTCTCCGCACCCAGCGCGGAGATCAGGAAGCCGGAGGAGAAGCAGATCAGGGCGACGGTCATCGCCCAGCGCGGTCCGTTGCGTTCGACGAGGGTGCCGCCGAACGCGGCCGACAGGCCGAGCATGACGATCGCGAGCTGGAAGGGCAGCGCGCTCTGCGTGCCGCTGAGGTTCAGTGAGGATTCGAGCGGCGGCTTGAAGACACTCCAGGCGTAGGCCTGGCCGATGGAGAGATGCACCGAGAGGGCGGCGGGCGGAACCAGCCAGCGGCTCCACGCCGGGGGTGCGACTGGGGGACTCATGATCCCGGACGGTAGGGAGTGGCAAGGGAGTTGAGAAGGCGGCGCGTCGACCGTATGCGATGAGCGGTATGCAGACTGCGCCGAACGGTCGCTGACGGAACGGTGGTTGCCGGAACGGTCGCTGTCCGAACCCTTGCCGCCCCCGACTCCATACTGTAGACAATATTTCGTCGACACTGTTCTCCACTGCTCGGCGCCGTCCGCACTGGCCGGACGGCAGCCACCTCCGCGGTACTCCCTCGACCGAACGGAGAGTCTCCAGTGAAAGTCGCAGTCCTCGGCGCCGGCGCGATCGGCGCCTATGTCGGCGCCTCGCTCCACCGTGCGGGCGCCGATGTGCACCTCGTCGCCCGTGGACCGCATCTCGCGGCCATGAGGCGGCACGGTGTCCAAGTACTCAGCCCGCGCGGCGACTTCACCGCCCGCGCCCATGCCACCGACGACCCGGCCGAGATCGGCCCGGTCGACTTCGTCCTCCTCGGCCTCAAAGCCAACTCGTACGCCGCGTGCGGGCCGCTGATCGAGCCCCTGCTGCACGACACCACGGCGGTCGTGGCCGCCCAGAACGGCATCCCCTGGTGGTACTTCCACGCACACGGCGGCCCCTACGACGGGCAGCGCATCGAGAGCGTGGACCCTGACGGCGCGGTCAGTGCGGTGCTCGCGCCCGAGCGGGCCGTCGGATGTGTCGTCTACGCGGCAACCGAGCTTGCGGGACCGGGAGTTGTCCGCCATCTCGAAGGCACCCGGTTCTCGATCGGAGAGCCCGACCGCAGCGTCTCGGCGCGCTGTCTGGCGCTGAGCGAGGCCATGCAGGCGGGCGGGTTGAAGTGCCCGGTCGAGCCGGATCTGCGCAACGACATCTGGCTCAAGCTGCTCGGCAACATCTCGTTCAACCCGATCAGTGCGCTGGCCCGCGCCACCATGCGGCAGATGTGTCTGCACGGCGGCACCCGCAAGGTCATCGAGATCATGATGACCGAGACGCTCTCCGTCGCCGAGGCCCTGGGCTGCGAGGTCGGCGTCTCCATCGAGCGGCGGCTCGCGGGCGCCGAGCGCGTCGGCGACCACCGCACCTCGACGCTCCAGGACCTGGAGCGCGGCAAGCCGCTCGAACTCGACGTACTCCTCGCGGCCGTCGTCGAGTTGGCGGAGATCACCGGCGTGGAGGTGCCCACTTTGCGCACCGTGCACGCCATCTCGGACCTGCTCGCGCTGAGGAGCGCGGCATGAGGAGTCCCGTATGAGGAAACGCGAACGACGCGAACGGAAGACCTACCCCCGGCTCACCCACCCCCTCGTCCGGGACTCCCGCAACGAGCCCTTCCGCCAGGCCACTTGGGAGGAGGCCCTGGACCGCGCCGCCCAGGGCCTGGCGGCGGCGCGCGGCGCGTTCGGCATGTTCTCCTGCGCCCGTGCCACCAACGAGATGAACTACGTGGCGCAGAAGTTCGCCCGGGTCGTCATGGGCACCAACAACGTCGACTCCTGCAACCGCACGTGTCACGCCCCGAGCGTGGCGGGTCTGTCGGCCGCGTTCGGTTCGGGCGGCGGGACGTCGTCGTACGAGGAGATCGAGCACACGGACGTCATCGTGATGTGGGGCTCCAACGCCCGTTTCGCGCACCCGATCTTCTTCCAGCACGTGTTGAAGGGCATACACAACGGCGGTCGGCTGTATGCGGTCGACCCGCGTCGTACGTCGACCGCCGAGTGGGCGGAGAGCTGGCTCGGGCTCAATGTGGGCACGGACATCCCGATGGCGCACGCGATCGGCCGGGAGATCATCCGCGCGGGGCTCGTCAACGAGGCGTTCGTCGAGCGGGCGACCTCGGGGTTCGAGGAGTACCGGGCGCTCGTCGAGCCGTGGACGCTGTCCCTCGCGGAGAAGGTGACGGGTGTACCGGCCGCCGCCATAAGGGAGTTGGCGCACTCCTACGCGCGCGCCGAGCGGGCCCAGCTGTGCTGGACGCTCGGCATCACCGAGCACCACAACGGCACGGACAACGTGCGCGCGCTCATCAACCTGTCGCTGCTCACCGGCCATGTGGGCCGCTACGCCAGCGGGTTGCAGCCGCTGCGCGGCCAGAACAACGTGCAGGGCGGCGGCGACATGGGCGCGATCCCCAACCGCCTGCCCGGCTTCCAGGACATCCTCGACCCGGACGCACGGCTCAAGTTCGAGTCGGCCTGGGACACCGCCATCCAGCCCCACTACGGCCTGAACCTCACCGAGATGTTCGAGGCGATGGAGGAGGGCACGCTCAAGGCGGTCTACTGCATCGGCGAGAACCCGGCGCAGTCGGAGGCGGACAGCGAGCAGGCCGTACGACGGTTGGCGGCCCTCGACTTCCTTGTCGTCCAGGACATCTTCCTCACGAAGACTGCCGAGTTGGCGGACGTCGTCCTGCCCGCCACCGCCGGCTGGGCGGAGACCGAGGGGACAACGACCAACAGCGAGCGGCGAGTTCAGCGGGTACGGCGGGCGGTCACGCCGCCCGGTGAGGCCCGCGAGGACATCGACATCATCTGCGCGCTGGCCGACCGGCTCGGGCACGACTGGAAGTACGCCGACTCGGAGGCCGTGTGGAACGAACTGCGGTCGCTGTCACCGGATCACCACGGGATGACGTACGCGCGCCTGGAGGAGCACCAGGGCATCCAGTGGCCGTGCCCGAGCACCGACGAACTCGAACCGACCTATCTGCACGGCAGGTTGTGGGAGACGGACCCGGCGCGACGCGGTGTGCGGGCGCCGTTCGGGCTCGTCCAGCACGATCCGCCCGTCGACCTCACGGACGAGGAGTATCCGATCCGGCTGACGACCGGGCGGCGGCTGGACTCGTACAACACCGGTGTGCAGAGCGGGAGTTTCGCCTCTCCGCTCAGGCGCGGCGAGTTCATCGAGCTGTGTCCGGAGGACGCGGAGCGGTACGGGGTCGTGGTCGGCGAGGAGGTGCGGGTGTCCTCGCGGCGCGGGGCGGTGGTGGCGCCGGTGTGGGTGGACACGGCGTTGCGGCCCGGGCTCGCCTTCATGACCATGCACTTTCCCGACGAGGTGGACACCAACCAGCTGACGATCGAGGCGAATTGCCCGATCGCGGGGACGGCGGAGTTCAAGGCCTCGGCGATCCGCATCGAGAAGCTTCCGGTCGCGACCTACGTGAGGTGACGCAAGTGGACCTGCACTTCGGCGACAGCAAACCGACGGACGAGGAACGGGCCGCCGTGGACGCCCTGTTGGGCCCTCCGGAGTCCTCGTGGGAGGGCGCGGACCGTTCCGACGCCGATCTGAGGTGGGCGCGCGGCGGGCGTGCAGCGCGGGACCGTCGTGATCTGCTGTTGCCGGGGCTGCACGCGATCAACGACCGGGTCGGCTGGATCAGCGAGGGCGCCCTCGCGTATCTGTGCCGACGCCTCACGGTCCCACCGGCGGAGGCGTACGGGGTCGCCACCTTCTACGCCATGTTCTCGGTGACACCCCGCCCGGCGACCGTGCTGCACGTGTGTACGGACCTCGCGTGCACGGCCGCAGGCGCAGCTCGCCTTCAAGCGGGGGTCGAGTCCCGGCTGGGGCCCGGCAGCGGGGTCGCCGTCGAGCGGAGCCCCTGCCTGGGCCTGTGCGAACGGGCTCCGGCCGCGCTCGCGGTCAGGTCCGGCGATCCGGTGCGTACGGCGGTGTCGGCACCGGCGACGGTGGAGGCGGCCGTCCTCGCGGCGACCGCGCCCGACTCGGCGCCGGAGGAACCGGCCGCGGTGAGCGCCGTACCGCAGGCGGGCGACCCTGCGCTGGTCCTGCTGCGCCGGGTCGGCGTCGTCGATCCGGCCTCGCTGGACGACTACCGCGCGCACGGCGGTTACACGGCCCTGCGCCGGGCGTTCGAGCTCGGTCCCGCCGGGGTCATCCGTGAGGTGACCGACTCCGGCCTGGTCGGGCGTGGTGGCGCCGCCTTCCCCACCGGCCGCAAATGGCAGGCCGCGGCGTCCCAGCCCGACCGTCCGCACTATCTGGTGTGCAATGCCGACGAATCCGAGCCGGGCACCTTCAAGGACCGGGTGGTCATGGAGGGCGACCCGTACGCGCTGGTCGAGGCGATGACGGTGGCGGCGTATGCAGTCGGCGCACACCGGGGCTTTCTGTATGCACGTGGCGAGTATCCGAGAGCCGTACATCGTATGCAGCATGCCGTCGACCAGGCGCGCGCACGCGGGCTCCTCGGCGACGACGTCCTCGGCCAGGGGTATGCCTTCGACATCGAGATCCGGCGCGGCGCGGGCGCGTACATCTGCGGTGAGGAGACGGCCCTCTTCAACTCCATCGAGGGGTATCGGGGCGAGCCGCGCTCAAAGCCTCCCTTCCCTGTGGAGAAGGGACTGTTCGGCAAGCCGACGGTCGAGAACAACGTGGAGACGCTCGTCAACGTGCTGCCGATCCTGACGATGGGCGCGCCCGCGTACGCGGCGATCGGCACCGGCAGGTCCACCGGGCCCAAGCTGTTCTGCGTGTCGGGGAGTGTGGACCGGCCGGGCGTCTACGAACTGCCGTTCGGCGCCACGCTCGGCGAACTGCTGCAACTGGCAGGCGTACGGGGGCGGTTGCGGGCGGTGCTGCTCGGCGGGGCGGCGGGGGGTTTCGTACGGCCCGACGAACTGGACATCCCGCTCACCTTCGAAGGCACCCGGGAGGCGGGCACGACGCTCGGTTCGGGGGTCGTGATGGCCTTCGACGACACCGTGCCGTTGCCCCGACTCCTGTTGCGGATCGCCGAGTTCTTCCGGGACGAGTCGTGCGGGCAGTGCGTACCGTGCCGGGTCGGGACCGTACGGCAGGACGAGGCGCTGCACCGGATCGCGGAGCGCACCGGCGCCGCTGCCGCCGACGACATCGCCCTGCTGAGAGAGGTCGGGCGGGCGATGCGGGACGCCTCGATCTGCGGTCTGGGGCAGACCGCGTGGAACGCCGTGGAATCCGCCATCGACCGGCTGGGAGCGTACGAATGACCGCGATACCGCTGGGGATTCCGCGTCGGATGCTGGAGTTCACGATCGACGGGGAGCCCGTCCGGGCACCCGAGGGTTCGACGGTCCTGGACGCCTGCCGGGCCGCCGGGAAGGACGTGCCGACGCTCTGCCAGGGCGACACGCTCGCCCCGAAGAACGCCTGCCGGGTGTGCGTGGTGGAGGTCGAGGGGTCCAGGACCCTCGTGCCGGCCTGTTCTCGCAGGGCCGAGCCCGGCATGGAGGTGCGGACCGACACGGAGCGGGCCCGGCACAGCCGCAAGATCGTCCTCGAACTCCTCGCCTCCTCGGTCGACTTGTCGACGACACCGAGGGCCGCCGAGTGGATCAAGGAGTACGGGGCGGAGCCGGACCGTTTCGGCCCGGACGCGGCCCGGCTCGGCGAGGAGCCGAGGGTCGACAACGACCTGTATGTGCGCGACTACGACAAGTGCATCCTCTGCTACAAGTGCGTGGACGCGTGCGGCGACCAGTGGCAGAACACCTTCGCGATCTCCGTCGTGGGGCGTGGTTTCGACGCGCGGATCGCGGTGGAGCACGACGCGCCGCTGACCGACTCGGCGTGCGTGTACTGCGGGAACTGCGTCGAGGTGTGCCCGACCGGGGCCCTGTCCTTCAAGTCCGAGTTCGACATGCGGGCGGCAGGTACCTGGAACGAGTCGGAGCAGACCGAGACGACCACCGTGTGCGCGTACTGCGGAGTGGGCTGCAACCTCACGCTGCACGTGCAGGACAATGAGATCGTGAAGGTCACCTCTCCGCACGACAACCCGGTGACCCACGGCAACCTCTGCATCAAGGGCCGTTTCGGCTACCAGCACGTACAGAACCGGGGCTGATCAGGACATGGGACGAGTCACGGAACGACGCAAGGTGATCCGGATCCGGGACGGCGTGGTCTCCAGCCGCCCGGACACACTCGTCGCCGAGGAACCCCTGGAGATCCAACTCAACGGCAAGCCGCTCGCGATCACCATGCGCACACCGGGCGACGACTTCGCGCTCGCGGCCGGGTTCCTGGTCAGCGAGGGTGTACTGGCTAACGCATACGATCTGCAGAACATCGTGTACTGCGCGGGGGCGACTGTAGACGGCTCGAACTCGTACAACGTGGTGGACGTACGGACCGCCCCGGACGTGGTGATGCCCGACATCACGCTGGAGCGGAACGTGTACACGACGTCCTCGTGCGGTCTGTGCGGCAAGGCGAGCCTGGACGCGGTCCGTACGACGGCGCGCTGGCCCATCGCCGACACTCCCCCGGTCCGTGTCGAGCCCTCGCTGCTCGCGAGCCTCCCCGACCGGCTGCGCGCGGCCCAGCGGGTCTTCGACCGGACCGGGGGTCTGCACGCGGCGGCCCTGTTCAGCGAGGAGGGCGAGCTGCTGGACGTACGGGAGGACGTGGGCCGGCACAACGCGGTCGACAAGCTGGTCGGCCGCGCCCTGCAGAACGGGGACCTGCCCCTGTCGCGGGTGATCCTGCTGGTCTCTGGCCGGGCCTCCTTCGAGCTGGCGCAGAAGGCCGTGATGGCGGGCATCCCGCTGCTGGCGGCGGTGTCGGCGCCCTCGTCGCTGGCCGTGGACCTGGCGCTGGAGACGGGCCTGACCCTGGTGGGTTTCCTGCGGGGCAGCAACATGAACGTGTACGCGGGCGAGGACCGTATCGCCCTGCGGGCCGCGGCCGCCCAGGGCTGAGATCCGCGCCCCGCGTCACGGCGGCGGGGCCCCGGCCGGCGGGGAGCGCCCCCTGCGCCGCAGGGGCCCCGCCTCAGCCTTGCCCGGTCCCGGCGAGCACCGTGTCCCCGGGTCAGCCCTGTGCGGTCTCCACGAAGGCCGTGATCAGGGGTGAGCGGCGGGCCGCCTCCCAGGCGAGGATCACCTGGTCGGGTTCGGCGTCGGTCACGGGGACGTAGGTGATGCCGGGGCGGGAGTACTGCTCGGCGACGGAGACGGGGACGAGGGTGATGCCCGCGCCGGAAGCCACGGCCTCGAACTTCTCCTCGATGCTGCGGATCGGCACGTCGTCGGGACCGGGATCGGCGTACCGCAGCCAGGCCTCGCCGTCGAGGTCGGCCAGCACGAGGTCCTGCTTGCCGGCGAGGCGGTGGTCGGCGGGGAGCATGGCGACCCGGGTCTCGGTGAAGAGCGGGAGCAGTGTGAGGCCCTGTTCGCGGATCGGGCGGCGCAGGTAGGCGAGGTCGACGGTGCCGTCGAGGATCAGCTGTTCCTGGTCGTCCCATTCGACCCGGCGGGCCCTGACCTCGATGTCGGGGTGGGCGGCGCCGTAGGCGCGCAGGGCGTGGGTGATCACGACGCCCGCGCGGAAGCCGACGACGAGGCGGTGCGGCCCCCGCGCGGACCGCTGCACCCTACGGCGTGTCGCATGCGCCGAGGCGAGCAACGTGCGCCCGTCGTCGAGGAGTTGCCGCCCTGCCGCCGTCAACGTCACGCCGTGGCTGTCACGTTCGAAGAGCGTGGCGTCCAAGTCCTTTTCCAGGGCCCGGATCTGACGGCTCAGCACCGGCTGTGCGATGTGCAGCTGCTCGGCCGCGCGGCCGAAGTGCAGCAGTTCGGCCACCGCCACGAAGTAGCGGACCTTCCGCAGGTCGAGGTCCATCGGTGCCGCCCTTCCGTACGCCTTCGGCGATGCCTTCAGGGTATCGCCACCAACGAAAGAGGTCTTGGACGGCGGGGCGGTGGCGGCCACAGGCTGGATGACGTCACAACAACGCGCGCAACCCGAAAGGTGCAGGACATGGGACTGCGAGGACAGCGGATCGTCGTCATCGGCGGTACGGCGGGAATCGGGCTCGCGGTCGCGGAGGCGGCCGCGCGGGAGGGCGCCCGGGTGGTGGTCGCCTCACGCCGGCAGGAGAGCGTGGACACGGCCCTGAAGCAACTCCCGGAGGACGCCGAGGGCCACGTACTGGACGCGGGCGACGAGGAGGCGGTGCGGGACTTCTTCGCGGGGCTCGGCGGCTACGACCATCTGGTGTACACGGCCGGTGAGGCGCTGCTGATGGAGAGCCTCGCCGAGTCCGACCTCGGGCGGGCCCGCGCCTTCCTGGACACCCGGCTGTGGGGTGCCTACACGGCCGTGAAGTACGGCGCCGCGTCGATCCGGGAGGGTGGTTCCGTGGTCCTGACCACGGGCACCGCCGGTCGCAGGCCGCTGCCCGGCACTTCCGTCGCCGCCGCGCTGTGCGGGGCGATGGAGTCGCTGACCCGGGCACTGGCGCTGGAGCTGGCCCCGCTGCGGGTCAACGTGGTCGCGCCCGGTGTGGTCCGCACCGAGTTGTGGCGGGAGTTGGGCGACGAGCACCGGGACGGGCTGTTCGAGTCCGTCGCCGGGTCGCTGCCGGTCGGCCGGATCGGCGAGCCGGAGGACATCGCCGAGGCGTATCTGTATCTGATGCGCGGTGGCTACAGCACCGGTTCGACGGTGGTCGTGGACGGCGGCACGGTCCTCGTCTGACCGCTCCACCGCCCGCGCCGGCCACCCGTCTCAGTCACCCGGCGCGAAGCGCACCTCCGCCGCCGTCACCACCGATCCCAGCCGCGGGAAGTCGAGTTTGACCGACGCCTGGTGCTCGGCCGCGGTGAGCGCGCTCATCGCGTCCTCGACGAAGACGAGTTCGTGCCCGAGGTCGCCGGCGGCACGCGCGGTGGACTCCACGCCGAGGTTGGTGGCGATCCCGCCGAACACCAGGGTGTTGACGCCCCGTTCACGCAGCCGCTCCTCAAGTCCCGTGCTCTGGAAGCCCCCGATCGTCCGCTTCACGATCTCCAAGTCCCCTTCCCGCAACAGCCCGTCGGCGAGTCCACTGCCGGCGGGCTGCTCGGCGATGCCGGGACGTTCGACCCGGATCAGCACGACGAGCGCACCGGCGGAACGGAACACGGATGCCAACTCCCCGGCCACGGCGATGACTTCGGTGCCCTTGTACGGTTCGAGCGGCAGCGCGACGATGCGGTCCATCAGGTCGACGAGGACCAGGGCGGTGCGCTCGGGGTCGAGGGCGAGCCGGGGTTCGGCAGTCTGCGGTGGGGTCATGACGGAACGTTAGCCCCCGTCAGCCGTCCGTACCGGAAATCCGGATCAACAGGTCCATGAACCGGGCGCGTTCGGCCGTCGACAGCGGGGCGAGGAGCTCCTCGTTGGCCTCACGGGCCGCCTTCTCGCAGCGCTTCAGCAGCCGTGCACCCTCGGTCGTGAGCGACACCGCGTTCTTGCGGCGGTCGTTCGGGTCCGGCTCCCGTACGACCAGGCCGGAGGACTGGAGGTCGTTGAGGATGCCGACGACGTCCTTGGGGTCGAGCCCGACACTGCGGCCGAGGTCGGCCTGGGCGACGGGGGCGAGATCGCGGACGGCGGAGAGCACCACGTGGTGCCACATCTTCACCCCCTCGGCGGCCAGGGCGTCGGCGACGAGGGCCCGGCCGCGGGCGGCGGCTCGGCCGAGGAGCCAGCTGGGGAGGGAGCGGATCGCGGGGAGGGGTGCTTCGGCCATGCGGGCAGCCTAGCGAAAAGTCGTTGAACCTCCCAATGAAATCGTGAATATCATTGGGCATCCCAACGACTTTCGACGATCCCTGGAGGTGCGATGCGTCGCGTCCGGTACGAGTCCACCGGCGGCCCGCTGTTCCTGGAGGAGGCCCCCGTCCCCGAGCCGGGCCCCGGCGAAGTCCTCGTCCGCACCGAGGCGGTCGGGGTCACCCTGCCCGTCGTCCGCAAGGTCACCGAGGCCGCCGAGCCGATCCCGCTCGGCGGCGAGATCGCCGGGGAGGTGGCCGCCGTGGGCGAGGGCGTCACCCGTTTCCGGGCGGGCGAGCGCGTGACGGGTCTGTGCTTCGGGCACGGATACGCCGACTACGCCGTCCTCCACGAGGCCATGGCCTCCCCCGTGCCCGGCACCGCCTCCGCCGTCGACGCGGTCGCGCTCGTCCGCAGCGGGCTGGTGGCCCTGGGCGCGCTGGACGCGGCCCGCCCCGAACCCGGCGAGGCCGCCCTGATCACGGCCGCGGCGAGCGGAGTCGGCCATCTCGCCGTGCAGTTGGCGAAGGCGCGGGGCTGTGCCGGGCGGGTGGTGGGCGCGGTGTCCGATCCGGCGAAGGCCGACTTCGTGGGCGCGCTGGGCGCCGCCGAGGTGGTCACGTACGGGCGGGACGACTGGGGCGGCCCCTTCGGCTACGTCCTCGACGCGGTGGGCGGCGACCTGCTCACCCCGGCCGTCGCCGCGCTGGCCCCGGGCGGGCGGCTCGTGGCGTACAGCTCCGGCGGCGGGACGATCCAGGCGTACGACCTGCTCGTGGGCGGCAAGTCCGTGATCGGGTTCCAGACGGCTCGGATCGCGCGCGGGAAGCCGGAGTTGTTCGAGCAGTGGCGGCAGGAGCTGTGGCGGCTGTTCGCGGAGGGCACCCTGAAGCCTGTGGTGCACGGGGAGTTCGGGCTGGCGGAGGCCGCCGCGGCACACAGGGTGATCGAGTCGCGGAGCAACCTCGGCAAGGTCGTGCTGCGCCCCTGAGGCGTCACACCGGAGCTGACGCTCCCTCACTGTCCGTCCGCCACGGCCGACTTCCGCACCTCCGACCGCTGCACGCTTCTTGTGAGGCACCGGAGGCCCCAACTAACGTCTGTGACACGCCCGTTGGACGTGGGATGTCCGGATGTCCAGACGAATGAAGGGCAGGTAGCACCATGCCGTCGAGTCTTCGCGCACGTCTGAGATCCACCCTCACCGCCGCACTCACCCTGGCCGCGCTGCTCATGCTCCCGAGCCCCGCGCACGCCACCGCCCAATCCGCCGCCCCCACCCCCGAGTTCGACCAGCAGGTCCTCTTCAAGGCCTCCCAGGACCCGGGCTACGCCTGCTTCCGCATCCCCGCCGTGGTGAAGACGAACGACGGCACTCTGCTCGCGTTCGCCGAGGGCCGGGTCCTCAACTGCGGTGACGCCGCCGACATCGACATCGTCGTCAAGCGCTCCACGGACGACGGCCTCACCTGGAGCCCGCTTCAGGTCGTCAACCGCGGCGGCGGCGACACCCACGGCAACCCGGCGCCCGTCGTGGACCGTAGGACCGGGCGCATCCTGCTCGCCGAGACGTACAACACGGGCCGTACGGACAGCACCAGTTGCTCGGTCCCCTGCGATCGCACCCCGCACCTGCAGTACAGCGACGACGACGGTCTGACCTGGTCGCAGCCGCGTGATCTGAGCGACGAGATCCTGCCCCCGAACTGGAACTCCTGGTACGCCACCGGCCCCGTGCACGGCATCCAGCTCACCCGCGGCAAGCACCGGGGCAGGCTCGTGTTCGGCGTCAACACCGAGACCTGGGACGGGAGTCGGGTCACCGCGAACAACGCGGCGCTGATCGTGAGCGACGACGGAGGCGACCACTGGAGGATCGGCGCCACCGACTCGTATCCGATCGCGGCCGACGGGACCTGGCGGCAGAAGCCGTCCGAGGTGACGTTGACCGAGCGCATCGACGGTTCGGTCCTGGTGAGCGGCCGTGAACAGGACGGCACCGACCTCGGCCACCGCACCCAGGCGGTCAGCCGCGACGGCGGCGACAGCTTCACCGCGCCCTTCCGTGACCTGCCCGACCTGTACGCCCCGCAGGTCCAGTGCTCGACGCTGGGCGTCGGCTCCCGCATCCTGCTGTCCTGCGACGCCGACCCCGACCGCCGCCGCACGATGATGATCCGCTCCTCCTACGACGGCGGCCGGACCTGGGACAGCGTGGACCGCGGCACGGTCGTGACGAAGGACTGGTCGGGCTACTCCGACATGGCGCGCATCGACGGCGACACGGTGGGGCTGCTCTACGAGGGCGGTGCCGTGAGCGCCACCGACGAGATCCGCTTCGCCCGTTTCAACGAGGCCTGGCTGCAACCGCGTCGGGGCCCGGACCCGACGACCGCCGACCTCGCCCCGCACGCCGAGCGCTCGGCCGTACTCGGCGGCGCCCAGGAGACGGACGGCGTGTCCGGCGGCGCCCTGTCCTTCGACGGCGTCGACGACGCCGTCCGCCTGCCGTACAGCGACCGACTCCCCCTGGGCACAAAGGACTTCACGGCATCCCTCTGGTTCCGCTACACCGCCACGACCGGCGATCAGCCGTTCCTGTGGATGGGCGGGGTCGGCACCACCCAGCCGCAGGTCTGGCTGCGCGGTGAGCCCGCCGGCAACCATGTCCGGGCGCTGATCACCACCCGGGACGGTGCGACGACCGTCCACACCACCTCGGTCGTCACCACCGGCGCCTACAACGACGGCGAGTGGCACCAGGCCGTACTGCGGCGCGGCGGTGGGCAGTTGACCCTGTCCGTCGACGGTACGGCGGTGAGCACGGCGGACGTCGTGGGCTCCGTCAGCCGCAACTCGCCGTTCGGTGTGCACATCGGTCAACGTATGGACAGCCTCCAGTACTTCACCGGGTCGGTCGACGAAGTCCACGTCTGGGACCGGATGTTGACGGACGACGAGCTGGCCGCGCAGGATCCCCCCACCGCGGGGACCGTGCTGTGGCTGCCCATGGACCATGTGAGCGGCAGCCACTAACGTCCCGGGCGTGCCCGACGACCGACGAGCACGACAGCGCACGGGAGCCGGGGTCGGCCTGCTGCTGACCCTGGTTCTCGCGGCCGTGCTGCTCACCTCCCTCCCGAAGGACCACGACCGGGAGGGCGGCGGCGCGTGCACGGCCCGTACGGTGCGCTCCTGGTCGGCGGATGCTCGGCTCACCAACTCCTTTGCCGCGTACGGCGACGACGAGACCCGCACCGACGACTGGACCGGCGGCGACGGCACCCACTCGGTGCGGCTGCCGGACGGGCGGATGCTGTGGCTGTTCTCCGACACCTATCTCGGCCAGGTGCACGGCCCGCCCAACCCGGTCGGCGAGTCGTACGCCTGGCGGGACACCACCGCGCCGCTGGTGCGCAACTCGGCGGTGGTGATGCGCGACGGGCACCCCCAACTCACGCTCCCCGCACCGCTGTTCCCCGATCCCGCCCCGAACGAGTGGCGTTGGCCGGTCGCGGCCCGTGTCGAGCCCCGCTCCCCCGGCTCGGCCGAGTCGGTCGTACGGGTGCTGCTGTGGACGCGGACGGCCGGGCAGTACCCGTGGATCTACGGTGTGCCGACCGCGACCGAGGTGGCCACGTTGTCGCTGCCGGACCTGCGGGTCGAGTCGATCGTGAAGGTCTTCGACCAGCAGTTGGTCCAGGACCCGTCCCTGCGGGTGCAGTTCGGGACGACGTTGGTCGCGGTGGGCGGGTGGACGTACGTCTTCGGTGGGAACGACGCCCAGGCCGCGGCCCGGCCGACCTCCTCGGCGTATGTGGCGCGGGTGCCGGAGGGGCGGCTCGGGGAGCCGGTCGCCTGGGAGTACTGGGACGGCTCGGCGTGGACGGGTCGTGCCGGGCCGCGGCCGGTGCTCGGTGATGGTCGACACACGGGTGTGGGCAGCGCGTTCTCGGTGGTGCGGGACGGCGGGACGTACGTCCTGTTCACGATGGCCGCGGGCAGCCGGGGCCTCACCACCGTCACCTCGTACTGGGCCTGTTCGCCCACCGGGCCGTGGCACGGGCCGACCAGGAGTTTCAGCCCGCCGCTGCCGCCGGGGCAGGTCGCCGCGTACAACCCGCAGGTGCACACGGCGTTGCGCGGCGACGGGCGGATCGTGCTCAGCTACGACGTCAACTGGCTGGACGCGACGGCCACTTCGGCGGCGCTGAACCTCAGCCGGAACGTGTCCCTGTACCGACCGCGGTTCGTGACCCTGCGGTTGGGGCCGCCGACTCGGTGACCTCGGGCAGTGGATCGCGGGCGCGGCGCTTGGCGATGACCGCGCACACCATCAGCTGCATCTGGTGGAAGAGCATCAGCGGCAGCACGGCCAGTGAGGCGTGGGCGCCGAACAGGACGCTGGCCATGGGCAGTCCGGAGGCGAGGGACTTCTTCGAGCCGGCGAACTGGATGGCGATCCGGTCCTCCCGGTCGAAGCGCAGCGCCTTGCCGCCGTACCAGGTCAGGGTGAGCATCACCGCGAGCACGACGGCCTCGACGGCGAGCAGTCCGGCGAGGCGAACCGCACTCACCTGGTGCCAGATGCCCTGGACCATGCCTTCACTGAACGCGGTGTAGACGACAAGCAGGATCGAGCCGCGGTCGACGTAGCCGAGGATCTTCTTGTGCCGGGTGATGAAGCCGCCGATCCAACGCCGCAGCAACTGCCCGGCCAGGAACGGCACCAGGAGTTGCAGCACGATCTTGAGGAGTGAATCGGCGGAGAAACCGCCGCCGCTGCTGCCGAGCAGGGCGCCGGCCAGCAGCGGGGTGATGACGATGCCGGCGAGTGAGGAGAAGGAGCCGGCACAGATCGCGGCGGGCACGTTGCCGCGCGCGATCGACGTGAACGCGATCGACGACTGGACGGTCGACGGGACGAGGGTGAGGAAGAGCAGCCCCTGGTAGAGGGGGTGGGTCAGCAGCACCGGGACGAGACCGCGGGCGGCCAGGCCCAGCAGCGGGAAGACGACGAAGGTGCAGGCCAGGACGGTGGTGTGCAGTCGCCAGTGCTTGAGTCCGTCCAGTGCCTCACGCGTCGACAGCCGGGCGCCGTAGAGGAAGAAGAGGAAGGCGATCGCGGCCGTGGAGGCGCCCGAGGCGACGTCGGCGCCCGCGCCTCTCGCGGGGAGGAGTGCGGCGATGCCCACCGTCCCGAGGAGCAGCAGGATGTAGGGGTCGATCGGCATCCAACTCGGCCATCGCAGGCGTTTCACTGTGCTCCACTACCTCGCTGTACGTCCGCTCCGTCTTCCGGCACGGACTCGTGCCCTCCCATCGTCCTCGCCAGACCCTTGATCGGGAATCCGTCATACCGCTCTGACTGCCATCACGTTTCGCGATAACCGGTTACGGTGTATGGCATGTACGACCTCTCTCACCTGCGTACCTTCCTCGCGGTGTCCCAGACCCTGAGTTTCACGCAGGCCGCCCGGCGGCTCGGGCTGCGTCAGTCCACCGTGAGCCAGCACGTGCGGCGCCTGGAGGACGCGACGGGACGGCAGCTGTTCACCCGGGACACGCACTCCGTGGAGCTGACGGAGGACGGCGAGGCGATGCTGGGCTTCGCGCGCCGGATCCTGGAGGTGCAGGAGCAGGCCTCGGCGTTCTTCACCGGCACCCGACTGCGCGGGCGGCTCCGCTTCGGCGCGTCCGAGGACTTCGTCCTCACCCGGCTGCCGGAGATCCTGGAGGGCTTCCGGTACGACCACCCCGAGGTCGACCTTGAGCTGACGGTCGAGCTGTCCGGCACGCTGCACGAGCAACTGGCGGCCGGCAAGCTGGACTTGGTGCTGGCGAAGCGGCGGGCCGAGGACCTGCGAGGTGAACTGGTCTGGCACGACAAGCTGGTGTGGATCGGCGCGGAGCGGCTCCGCCTGGACGTGGATCGCCCTGTGCCGCTGATCGTCTATCCGCCGCCGGGCATCACGCGGGCGCTCGCGCTGGAGGCGTTGGAGCGGCAGGGGCGGGCGTGGCGTATCGCGTGCACCAGCGGGAGCCTCAACGGGCTGATCGCCGCGGCCCGGGCGGGGCTGGGGGTGATGGCGCACTCACGAGGTCTGGTGCCACCGGGGCTGGTGCGGGTGCCCGATCGGGCGGGGTTGCCGGAGTTGGGCGAGGTCGACTTCGTGTTGGTGCACGGGCGGCGGCGGGTGTCGGCGCAGGGGGCGGCGGACGCGTTGGCGGCGGCGATTCTGGCGGGCGGGGATCGGTTGCACCGGCGCGGTCCGTAGTCCCGGTCTTTTCATTGCAGTTCGATGCCGGGATTCAATTCCGCGGGGGTGCGAGAAAACGCGTACAAGAATGCTGACGACGATGAATTCCTCGACCGTCTGCGGGTAATTCCCGACAGCGGGCGGCACTGCCGGAAGCAGCGCCGCCCGTTATGTCATCGGGGGGTGGTTCAGGAGAACGAGAATTCTCCTCCGTAGTCGGTGTCGTGATCGCGGTAGACGGAGCTGTAGTTGAGCTGGCTGGTGTCGACCACGCCGTCCTTGACCGAGAACTCGATCCAGACACCGGGTCCGTCGATGCGGACGTAGTCGCCCGCGGTGTCCAGTGCGGTGGTGCCGGAGTACGAGATGTAGGTGTCGTCGAGCTCCGACTTGTAGGTGCTCAGGGTGGACGCGGCGGTCGTGTCGTCCGCGGCCTCGACCCACGGCTCGATGGCGTCGAGCACCAACTGCTGCTGGTCGTCGGTCAGTTCGCTGACCGCGAGGCCCTCCTTGGTGTCGGGGAAGTCGCCGTCCTCGTCCGGGCCGAGCACCACGTCGCTGGTGGAGTCGGAGAGCTCCGCCTCCGTCAGTTCGTCGTCGCTCAGACCTTCGAGCATCGCCTCCACCCCGTCGTGCATCCCGGCCAGGGGTGCGTAGGTGGTGCCGTCGTCGTCGGTCCAGCTGGCGGGTTCCACCCCGGCGAAGTACGGGGTGGAACCCACGACCTCCCCGTCCTTGTAGGTGAGGTTCACGGCCAACTGGTCGCCGCCGAAGTGCAGTTGCCAGGTGCCGGAGGTGCTCGGGGTGCCCAGGAAGGCGAGGTAGTAGTTGCCGCTGCCGTAGCTGCTGTCGGTGTCGCCGAGGACGTCGTCGGCCGCCAGGATCTGGCTGATCTGGTCGTAGCCGGTGTCGGTCCCGGTGCCCGTGGCCGCCTCGACCACCGCCTTGGCGGCGGTGAGCTGGGTGTCGCTGAGCGTGCTCAGTTCGATGCCGACCCGGCAGGTCGAACCGCACGTCTCGTTCGACCAGGCGATGGCGTTCGCCTGCGTGAAGTCGAGGAGTACGTCGGCCTGTTGGTCGTCGTCCAGGGTCTTCAGGAACGCGTTGGCGGCGTCGACCACGTCCGAGACGGAGGAGCCCGTCCCGGCCGTGCCCGTGGGCTCGGGGGCGGAGGCGGAGGCCGGCGTGGACGGGGAGGTGGATCCAGGGGTGGTCGGGGACGTCGATCCGGGGGTGGTCGGGGACGCGCTGGTGGAGGGGTCCGGCGTGACGGATGCGGCGTTCGCGTTGGCGTACATCGCGCCGCCGAGGAGGGTCGTCGCCGCCGCTAAGGCCATGACGATCTTCCTGCGGCGACCCAGCGACCTGCGGTGAGCGTTTTGGGTCTTCAATTCGATATTCCCTTCAGGTGGCTCACCGGAAGGACTTCCGAAGACTATTTCCAAAAGATCTTTCGGGAAATCCCTGCGGCATCGGTTTGGACGAGCCACATTCGATCGCCGAACACTGTGATTCCCATCTCCGGGTGCTTGGTTTTGCGCATGATTTATCTTGAACTTACTTTGAGGGAGGGCGAGTTGAGCGGGAGCGTCCGATACGTCAGCTGCTTCACGCGCCGCAGGAACGGGCTCGCCTCCACATGCCGCACCCCGTCGAGCTGTCCCAGAGCCCCGCTGAGGTAGTCGTACAGTCCCGCCGTGTCCTTCACCACCGCGGTCACGACGATGTTGGACGGGCCGGCCGTGGCGGAGGCGTACGCGATCTCGTCGTGCGTGGCCAGTGCCTCGCCGACCGACTGCAGCGCGGCCGGGGTCGCCGTGATCCAGAGCACGGCCGCACGCGTGTAGCCGAGCACCTCCGAGTCGAACTCGATGTCGATGTACACCGCGCCCGAGCCGATCAGGGAGGCGAGGCGGCGTTTGACGGCGGACTCGGAGCGGCCGGTGGCGCGCTGGAGTTCGGGATAGCCGGCGCGGCCGTCGCGTTCGAGGACGGCGATCAGGGCCTCGTCCTCGGGTTCGATGCGGGCGGGGCCGGGTGCGGGCGCCGGTTCGGGGAGCAGCGCGGCGATCTGGTCGTCGGCGAGCACCTTGAAGCGGCGGAGCCAGCCCGTCGGGCCACCGTAGAAGCGGTGGAGCATCTGGTGGGCGCGGATGTCCAGGACGCTGGGGGTGCGCGGGAGTTTGCCGAGCAGGAGGTCGTCGTAGTCGCCGGGGCTGCGGGGGCGGGTCAGGCAGACGATCTCGGTGCCGCCGGAGGCGAGGCCGATCCACGCGGTGTCGGGGCGTTTGGCGAGGGCGTCGGCGATGTTGAGGGCGTTGTCGGGGGCGCAGCGCAGGCGCAGCATCCACTGGTCCTGGCCGAGGCGTTCGGCGTCGCGGATCGCGACGACCCGGAGACCGGCCTCGGCGGTGAGTCTGCGGAAGCGGCGGGCGATGGTCTGGTCGGAGGCGCCGAGCACCGCACCGAGGCGGCTGAAGGAGGCCCTGCCGTTGAGCTCCAGGGCGGTCAGCAGTTGCGTGTCGAGCCGGTCGAGGGTGTCGGATTCCATCTCCAGCATGCCTCCTCCTGTCGGATTCCGGCGGCAAGGTGTCCGACACCGACTTGATCGTCCGGGTGGAACCCATCGTACGGAGAACTGCACAACCCGGACAGGGGAGTTGAGGACATGCGTACATGGGGGCCGCTCACGGCGGTGTGCCTGGGCACGTTCATGTTGTTGCTGGACGTGACGATCGTGGTCGTCGCGTTGCCGGACATGGCGCGGTCGTTGCACGCATCGCTGAGTGATCTGCAGTGGGTGGTGGACGGGTACGCGCTGGCGCTGGCCGCGCTGCTGCTGGGGGTCGGTGCCGCCGCCGACGTCCTGGGGCGTCGGCGGGTGCATGTGGTGGGTGTCGTGCTGTTCGCGGTGGCGTCGTTGTCGTGCGGGCTCGCGGGCGGGCCGGGTGCGCTCGTGGCCGCGCGGGCCGTGCAGGGTGTGGGGGCGGCGGCGATGCTCGCCACGACGTTGCCGCTGCTCGGTTCCGTCTACCAGGGGCGGCAGCGGTCGGTGGCGCTCGGGGTGTGGGGTGCGGTCAGCGGCGGGGCCGCGGCGGTCGGGCCGGTGCTGGGCGGGGTGCTCACCGAGGGGCCGGGCTGGCGGTGGATCTTCTTCGTGAACCTGCCGGTGAGCGTGGCCGCGGTATGGCTGACGCTGCGGGTGGTGCCGGAGTCGAAGGGGCCGCGCGGGATGCGCATCGACTGGCTCGGCACGATCGCGTTCGCGGGGTTCGCGGGCGGGGTGACGTATGCGGTGGTGCGCGCCGGCGAGGATGGCTGGGGTGCGTCGGTGACGCTCGGGTCGTTCGCGGTCGCGGCCCTCGCGCTGGTCTGCTTCGTGCTGGTGGAGCGGCGGGTGGCGCATCCGCTGCTGGATCTGTCGCTGCTGCGCAAGCCCGCCTTCGTGGGCGTGATGGCGGGGGCGCTCGCCTTCAACGGGGTGGCGTTCGGCGGGATGCCGTATCTGTCGATCTGGCTGCAGACGCTGCTGGGGATGAGTCCCGTGCGCGGCGGGCTGACGCTGCTGCCGCTGACGGGTGCGGCGGTCGTGGTGTCGGTGCTCGCCGGGAAGCTGCTGCACGGGGTGCCGGCTCGGCTGACCATCGGCGGCGGGCTGCTGCTGATCGGTACGGGCTGCTTCTGCCAGGCCGTCCTCGGCGCCGGTTCGGACTGGACGACGCTGACGCCGGGGCTCGTCCTGGTGGGCATCGGCACGGGGCTGGTGGCGCCCGGGATCGCCGGGGCGGCCCTCGCGGCGGTACCGGCCGAGCGTGCGGGCATGGCGGGCGGCGCCGTGAATACCGTACGACAGTTGGGGTATGCACTCGGCGTCGCCGTGTCCGGGACCGTACTCACCTCGCGGATGCGGGACACCCTCCCGCACGACTCGGCGCACACGCTGGCGGGCGGCGGGGCCGGGGCACTGCGCGGGACGTTCTCCGAACACGCGCTGCGGGCCGCGTTCGCGTCGGGTCTCGACTCGGCGCTCGTGGTGGCCGGCTTCGTCGGGACGGCGGCGGCCGTGCTGGTGCTCACCCTGGTCAGGCCGGGTCGCGCGGAGCGGACCGGAGGGACGGCGGGTGTGACGGAATCCGCCGCGCGGACGCTGTTCGGAGAGGAGACGGCGTCGCACGGGTGACGTCGTGCGAGCGGGACGTCAGGGGTAATCGGGTCGTACAGATTCGGTGGAGATTACGGGACCGAAACCTACGGAACCGTAAGGATTTCTGTCCGACCCTTCCCCTTGTGAGGGCATTTTCCGTCGCTGACCAGTGCAGACGTGAGCACCGCTCGATTTCCGCCCCCCTCCCGCCCGTCGGCCCGGTGGGGTAGCTTTCACGGCGCTGTAGGGGAGTGCCAACAGGAGCGGGGAGCGGGGTTTGCGCGAGTACAACAACCCTCCGTTGGCGTTGGCACCGCCGGTGGGCGGTCTGGCCGACGTCGTCTTCGAGCGTGCCCAGGACGACCCCCTCCATGTCTCCCTCGGCCGCAAGGACGAGCAGGACGAGTGGCGGGACGTGACCGCCGCCGAGTTCCGTGACGAGGTCCTCGCGCTCGCCAAGGGCCTGCTCGCGCGGGGCGTCCGCTTCGGCGACCGGGTCGCGATCATGTCCCGTACCCGCTACGAGTGGACGCTGTTCGACTACGCGCTGTGGACGATCGGCGCCCAGGTGGTGCCGGTCTACCCCACGTCGTCGGCCGAGCAGTGCTTCTGGATGCTGCACGACGCGCAGGTCTCGGCGGCCATGGTCGAGCACGAGGACCACGCGATGACCATCGCCACCGTCATCGACCGCCTCCCCTCTCTGCACCAGCTGTGGCAGCTCGACACGGGCGCCGTGCAGGAGTTGTACGACGCCGGCGCGCACATCGAGGACGAGGTGGTGCACCGGCACCGCCAGGCCGTCACCCCGGACTCGACCGCGACGATCATCTACACCTCGGGGACCACGGGCAGACCCAAGGGCTGTGTCCTCTCGCACGGCAACTTCGTGTACGAGGCGGACACGGTCATCGACCGCTGGGAGTCCGTCTTCCACTCGAAGAAGGGTGACGAGGTCGCGACCCTGCTGTTCCTGCCGCTGGCGCACGTCTTCGGGCGGATGGTGCAGGTCGCGGCGATCCGCGGCGGGGTCCGCTTCGGCCACCAGCCGCAGCTCAACGCGGCTGCCCTGCTGCCCGACCTGGTCGCCTTCAAGCCGACGTTCATCCTCGCCGTGCCGTACATCTTCGAGAAGGTCTTCAACGCGGCCCGCCGCAAGGCCGAGAAGGACGGCAAGGCCGGGCCGTTCGAGAAGGCCGTCGAGATCGCGGTGAAGTACGCGGACGCCGTCGAGGCGAAGGCCTGGGGCACCGGCCCCGGCCCCTCGGCGGGGCTGCGCATGCAGCACCAGCTCTTCGACAAACTCGTCTACTCCAAGGTGCGGGCCGCGATGGGCGGCCGTATCCGCAACGCCATGTCCGGCGGGTCGGCCATGGACCGTCGCCTCGGACTGTTCTTCGCCGGCGCGGGCGTCCAGATCTACGAGGGCTACGGCCTCACCGAGTCGACGGCCGCCGCGACCGCCAACCCGCCCGACCGCACCCGCTACGGCACGGTCGGCCAGGCCATCCCGGGTGTCACCGTGCACATCGCGGACGACGGCGAGATCTGGCTGAACGGCCCCAACGTCTTCCAGGGCTACCTCAACAACCAGAAGGCCACCGACGCGACCCTGCACGACGGCTGGCTCGCCACCGGTGACCTGGGCTCCCTCGACGAGGACGGCTATCTCACCATCACCGGGCGCAAGAAGGAGATCCTGGTGACCTCCGGCGGCAAGAGCGTCGCGCCGGGAATCCTTGAGGAGCGGGTGCGGGACCATCCGCTGGTCTCGCAGTGCATCGTCGTCGGCAACGACCGCCCCTACATCGCCGCCCTCATCACCCTCGACCACGAGGCCGTCGAGCACTGGCTCACCATGCGCGGCAAGCCGCAGCTGAGCCCGGCCGAGCTGGTGCGGGACAGCGACCTGGAGACCGAGGTGCGGCGCGCGGTGGTGGCCGCCAACACCCTGGTCTCGCAGGCCGAGTCGATCCGCACGTTCCGGATACTGGCCCAGCCGTTCACCGAGGAACACGGCCTGCTGACCCCGTCCCTGAAGCTGAAGCGCAAGGCCATCGAGAACACGTACTCCAACGAGGTCGAGGCGCTGTACCGGGCCTGAACTCCCGCTGCCCTAGCCGATGTTCACGCGGAAGATCTTGTCGGAGCCGTCCGCCTGGTTGCCGTTGTTGTCGCAGTTGGTGGTCGACAGCCACAGCTGGTCGGCGCCGGGGACCTTGGTGACCGTGCGCAGACGACCGTACGTTCCGACGTAGTACGCCGTCGGGGTGCCGACGCTCTCGTTGTCGCCGTTGATGGGGACGCGCCACAGGCGTTCGCCGCGCAGGGACGCCATGTAGACGACGTTGCGGACGATCGCGATACCGCTGGGCGAGGCCTCGTCGACGTTCCAGGTGGCCTTGGGGTTGGTCATCCCGGCAACACTGCAACTCCCTTCGCAGGTGGGCCAGCCGTAGTTCGCGCCCGGCTTGATGAGGTTGAGTTCGTCCTTGGAGCTGTTGCCGAACTCCGCTTCCCACAGACGGCCGTTGCGGTCGAAGGCCAGTCCCTGCGGGTTGCGATGGCCGTACGAGTAGACGTAGTTGCCGAACGGGTTGCCGGGGGCCGGTTTGCCGTCCGTCGTCATGCGCAGGATCTTGCCGTTGAGGGAGGTCTTGTCCTGGGCGAGGTCGGGTGTCTGGGCCTCGCCGGTGGAGACGTAGAGGTAGCCGTCCGGGCCGAAGGCGAGGCGCCCGCCGTTGTGGTAGCGGTTCTTCTTGATGCCCTGGAGGAGGACCGTGTAGCCGGTGAGGGTGGTGCCGTTGTACGTCATGCGGACGACGCGGTTGCCCTCGGACGCGGTGTGCATGAAGTACACGTAGTGGTTGGTGGCCCACTTCGGGTCGACGGCGACGCCGAGGAGGCCGCCCTCGCCGTTGGTGGTGACCACGTTGGGCACGGTGCCCACCTGGGTGCGGGTGCCGTCCTTGGTCGTCTTCCAGACCCGGAAGTCGTCCCGCTCGGTGACGAGAGCGCTCTGGCCGTCGGGCATCCAGTAGGTGCCCCACGGGATCGTCCAACCGGTGGAGAGCGTGGCGATGGAGGACGGGACGCCGCCGTCGGTGGCGCAGGCCTTCGTGGTGAAGGTGACGGTGTTGCTCGGCTCGGAGAGGTTGCCGGCCGCGTCACGCGCTACGACGTTCAGCGAGTACGGGCTGTCGCAGGCGAGGCCGGTGAGGGTGGTCGAGGTGCCGGTGGTGACCGTCTTGTAGACGGTGTCCCCGCTGCGGATGTCGTATGCGACAACCGATCGGTCGTCGGTGGACGCGCCCCAGGTGAGGTCGACCGTATTCGATGTGCTGTCGACCGCGGACAAAGTACCGGGCTTCGTCGGCGGGCTGGTGTCGGAGCTGGGTTTCGTCGTGCAGTCGACGACCGGGCTGGCGGGCGAGGTGTTTCCGGCCGCGTCGCGGGCGATGACGGTGAGGTCGTAGGTGGTGTTCGGGGCGAGCCCGGTGAGCGCCTGGCTGGTCGAACTCCCGGACGCCTCACCGATCTTGTTGCCGTGCTCGTAGAGGTCGTACGCCGTGACGCCCACGTTGTCGGTCGAGGCGCCCCAGGCCAGCGTGAGGCCGTCCTCGCCGATGTCCGAGCAACTCGGCCGGCCGGGACGGGTCGGGGCCTGTGCGTCGGACGCGGTTGCGACGCTGATGCCGTCGAGGTTGGGGCCTCCGTTCGCGGTGGTCGCGGTGGCCCGGATCCTGTCGGTGCCGGCGGTCAGCGGGACGTTCACGGTCTTCGTCGCCCAGGTGTTCCAGTCGGCGGTGGCGGGGAAGGAGACGGCGGGCGCTACGACCGTGCCGTTGACGGAGATGTCCAACGGGCGGTCGACGGCGGTGCCGTTGGCGTAGCGCAGGGCGAGCGACGCGGTGCCGGTAGCGGTGGCGCTCACCGTGAACTCCACATACGAACCAGTGACGTTGGTGTAGTCGACGAAGCCGGTGCCCGTGTACCCGGTGTGGTTGGTGGCCACGGTGCCCTGGACGACGGTGGCGTCCTCGGCCTGGTAGTCGGTGGTCGCCGCGTGCGCGGTGCTGCCGGTGAGTCCGGCGAGCGGCACGGCGAGCGCCAGGGTGAGGGCGAGGGAGAGGATCGGCGAGAGGCCTCGCGTGCCCCGCGCCGGTGTTCTGTCGCGCGTCATGAGTGCCCCCTCGGAGTGCTGTCGACCGGGTTCACCCGGATCAGGCGGGTCTCGCCCGGCCGTAGCGTCGCGCTGTACGAGTCCGCGATGCTGCCCTTGTGGGAGCCGGACCAGAGGTCGGTGACGTCGCCGGAGCCGGTGAAGCCGACCTGCGACCAGTTCACGGAGACCGTCGCGCTGCCGGACGTACCGGTGTTGAACAGGGCGACCACGTACGCGCCGTCGCTCTCGCGTTTGCTCCAGACCTGCTGCACGCCGCTGTTCACCACGCGTTTCGCGGCGACGCCGTCCTGATCGACGCCAATGAGACGGTCGTTGGTGAGCATCGCCTTGTCGACGGGGTCGAGGTGGGTGACGTCGGTGCCGAGCAGCAGGGGCGAGCCCGCCATCGCCCACAGGGTGAAGTGCGAGCGCCGCTGGTCGGCCGTCAGGCCCACCTGGTCGCCGTTGCCGACCTCCAGGGAGTCCAGGTCGTTCCAGCCACCCGGACCGGCGTACGGCTGCCAGGACGCGGCGGTGTTGAAGCGCGCGGAGACGTGCGACCAGTCGGTGAGCGGATAGCCGCTGCCGTTGGCGCCGGGGCCGCAGTAGCACTCGACGTCGCCCTGCGTGCGCCAACTGTTCGCCAGCGAACGCCAGGTGGCGGCATCGGCGATCGGAAGGTTGTTGGACAGCGCGAAGTTGACGGTCCGTCCGCTCGCCCGCAGCGCCTTGTCCCAGGCCTGGACGTCCGGGATGTCGGCACTGCCCACGCCGTCGATCTTCAGGTAGTCGACGCCCCAGGAAGCGAACTGCTTCGCCCACGAGTTCACGAACTCCTGGGCGCCCGGCTTCCCGTAGTCGATGTAGTACATGTTCTTGCAGTTGTAGTTCTTCTCGGTCCTCGTCGTGTCCGCGATGTCCTTCGCGTGGTACGAGGTGCCCTCGATCGGAGTGTTCGCGGTGACGGCGTTCCTGGCGATGCCCGGGGTGACGTAGAAGCCGAACTTCAGCCCCTTGGAGTGGATGTAGTCGGCCAACGCCTTTATTCCGGACGGGAACTTGGCCGTGTCGACGGCCCAGCGGCCGTAGGAGTCGACGGTGAAGCCGTTGGCGTCGCACTTCTGCCAGAAGTCGTCGAGGTTGACATACACGAAGCCGTGGTTCTTGAGGCCGCTCGACACCAGGGCGTCAGCCTGGGCTTTGATCTTGGCCTCGGTGGGCGTGCGGCGGACATAGCTCCAGCTGCTCCAGCCCATGGCGGGACGGAGGGACTGGCCGTTGTCGGACTTCGTGGTGAAGGTCGCGGGGGTCGCGTAGGACGTGCCGATCCACCCCTCGTCGATCCGCAGCCGCTGGTAGCGGGCGGTGTCGGTGGCGGCTGCCCAGGTCGAGTCGACTTCGAGGCGGACGTAGCGGGCGTTGGCCGCGGTGAGGTCAATGCCCTGGATTCCGCGGCGACTTGGGAGCTGCCCGGTCTTGACCGCGCTCCCCCAGTTGGTGCCGTCGTTGCTCAGGAACACCTTGTAGTCCTTGATGCGCGCCGACTGTTCGGTGTCGGAGCGGGCGTAGGCGACGGAGTCCTCGCGCTGGTTGAGCCCGATGTACTGCACCCTCTTCGAACTGCCCAGGTCGAAGGTGAGGTTGACCGGCAGGGTCTTGTCGTTGTCCCAGTAGGTGAGGTAACTCCCGTCCCCGGCGGCCGAACCCGCGTGCCCGCTCGCCGAGGCGCTCGCGCTCACGGTGACGCCGGACAGGATGCCCTGGCGGCCGACGGTCGTGACCTTGAAGACGGTGTCGTACGGGTCCCAGCCGCCGAGACCGCTGAGCGTGAGCACTCCCCCGGACTGGGACCACGAAATCGCCGCGCCGGTACGGAGGTTGGTGACGGAGGCGATGCGGTAGCCGTTGTCGCGGATGCGCAGGGTGCTGGTGCTGGGCGGGGTCAGCACGTGGACGTACTGGAGGTTCGGGTCGGTCCGGCTGATCGTGGTGACGCCGTGGGCGCCGTCGTTCCAGAAGCCGGGTTTGAGGCCGCCGTACATGTAGCCGCCGCCCTCGGTGCCGTGCAGGGATTCCCAGATGGGGTCGAGGTAGGAGTCGGCGAAGGTGTTGAAGGCTGCCTGGTTCGCCGGGAATCTGCCGTTGACCTGGGCGGTCTCGGCCATCAGCGCCTTGACCGAGGAGCCGGCGTTGGTGACGAGGCGGCCGAGGGTGAGGGCGCGGTCGACGGTCGGGTCGGAGCCGTCGTACCACCAGGCGCCGGTCGACGGGAGCTTGAAGTCGGCTTCCGTCAGGCGGGGTTGTGCGGTGTACACGGCCTGCGGGTAGTCGTACGCGGGCGACATTCCCGTCTTCTGCTCGTTGCTGATCATGTCCATGATCGGCGTGTCTTCGTTGTTGTTGCTGAGCGTGTAGTTGGGGCGTTTCTGGTAGATCTGCTGGTAGAGGTCGTGGCTCTCCCAGTACGCGTTGTCGTTGTCGATCCAGAAGCCGCCGAGGTCGGGATAACGGTCCATGACCTCGAAGAAGTTGTCGTAGCTGAACTGCCCGAAGCCGTCGCGGGTGGTCAGGTCGACGTTCTTGCCCTTGTAGGCGGAGTAGGCCGCCGAGTCGAGCCACTCGTGGCCGCCCTCGTCGTGCCACTGCGGGTCGTCGGTCATGTAGAGGACGACCTTCATGCCCTTGGCCTTGGCGGCGGTGATCAGCTCGCCGAGGAAGTCCCGCTTCGTGGAGCAGGATCCGGGGATCTTCGAGGGCCAGGGGCGCGCGTAGCCGAGCCGGCTGTGGAATGTAGCCAGTACGAGGTATTGCGTATGCAGTTTCCGGGCCTCGTTCACCCAGTAGTCCGGCGTCCAGCCGCCGTTCGTGACATCGCTCTCCCAGCCGGTGCAACTGGTGTGGGCGGGCGCGGTGCGCAGACCCCAGTGCAGGAACAGGCCGCCGACGGAGTGACGGAGGAAGTCCTGGCGGGGGTTCTCCAGGTCGAGCGGGCGTGCGTTCGTGGCCGCGCAGTTCTCGGTGGAGCCGGTGCTGGACACACGCGTCGAACCGGCGCCGCTCACGCAGTATCCGTTCACGTCCTGGAAGCCCATGTCGTACGGCGAGTTGGAGCCGCGCTGGGCGGTGAAACCCGTGAACCGGATGCCGCTCGCCGCGTTGGCGACGACCGCCGGCCGTCCGTCGTTCGCCGCGAACTCGACCGAGCTGTCGGTGAATTGGACGTTGTAGGCGTTGTGGAGATACCAGCCGTAGGCGGGCCGGGTGCCGATGGCCTTGGGGTTGTAGTCCTTGGGGTCGTTGCTCGGCACACTGGTGGACATCGTGCCGTTGCCGCCGGGGACGGTGATGTCGACGTTCGTGAACGTGATCCCGTCGATGCGGTGACCGGTCTCGCCCCACAGAGTCGGGCTGAACGAGGGGCTGTTGCCGGTGGCCTTGATGTTGTCGTAGGTGACATCGCTGATCGAGCCGACACCCGGACTGTTGCCGCAGCGCTTTCGGGTGCCGATCTTCTCCATGATCGGTGAGTGGACGTCGGTCATGGTGATGTCGCGGTAGTGGACGTCGGAGATCTTCGCGCCGTCCATGGAGACCATGCCGAGGCCGGACTTGTCGGCGCCCTCGATCCGGATCTTCTCGAACCGGTAGTCCGAGAAGTCGCCGCAGGTCTCGGAGCCGAACATGAGGGCGTTGCAGCACTTGGCCGACAGATACGAATCACTCACCCGCACATGGCCGTTGGGGAGTTTGGCGCCGAGCGCGTAGTCGCTCTTGAAGACGAGTGCGTCGTCGTTCGCCTTGATGCCGGCGTTGGTCACGGTGACGTTCGTCGTGGAGATGATGTTCCAGCCGTCGCGGTCGCTCGCGGTGTCGATGGTCAGGTGGTCCGAGGTGACGTTCTTGCAGCCGTTGACGAGCGCGGCGAAGTGGCCGCCCCGGCGCAGGGTGAGCCCGTCACCGATGCGGAGCCCGTCGCAGCGCGTCAGCGACAGGATCTTGTCGGCCTGGCCCGACTTGGGGTTGCCGGTGATCAGGTTGCCGAGCCCGTCGATGACCCCGCCGCCGACGAAGCCGATGTTGGTGAGCCGGTCGCCGTAGATCATCGCGTCGTGGAAGTGGCTGTGCCCGTAGTCCTGGTACTGGTCGTACGGATTGGGCTCGGGGGCGTCGTAGGTGTCCGCCGACGAGCCCTGGATCGTGGCGCCGGTGTCGACCTGGAGCGTCACGTTGCTCTTCATGTGGATGGTGTTCTTGGACTTGTAGGTGCCGGCGGGGAAGCGGACCGTGCCGCCACCGGCCGAATTGGCCGCCGTGATGGCCTTGTTGACGGCCGGGGTGTCGTTGGCGGAGCCGTCGCCCTTGGCGCCGTAGTCGCGGACGTCGTACGCGACGGCGTGCGGCGCACGCGGTGCGGGATGCGCCGCCGCGAGGGCCGAGGGGTGGGCGAGGCCGAGGACGACGGCGAACGCGAAGAACACGCTCGCCGCCCAACTGCGGTGGTACATGGGCGATTTCATGGGGGGTTTCATGGAGCGTGCTCCTCACACGAGCTGGTAGCCGCGGAGATCGGTGAGCAGGAGGTAGGTGTCCTGCAGGGACCCGGAGGTGTCGCCGAGGGAGCGGTAGATGCCCCACTTGGGGCGCACCCGGTCGGCGAGGAAGGTGTCGACGCCGGTCCTCGACTTGTCGATCACGGTCGTGGAACCGGACTTGAGGATCCAGCGGACCGAACCCGCCGTGCCGTCGCCGACCTTGATCTGGAAGTCGACGTCGGTCCACCGGTCGTGCAGCGGATCGAGGTCGGTACGGCCGACCAGGACACCGGCGATCGGCAGGTTCAGCTCGATGGTCTGCACGCCGTTCACGCGGCGCAGGGACTGCACGACGATCGGCGAGGTGCCGTTGCCGGGCTGCTTCATCTGCATGATGTGGGTGAAGGTGGTGGTCGCCTTCAGGGAGCTGGGGATGTACATCGAGTACGTGATCCGCCAGGTCTGCCCCTGGGTCCACTTGAGGTAGCCGCTGCTGCCGGTACGCAGACCGGTGACCTCCTGGCGCTGCCGGTCGGTCGACGTGTCGCGGTCGACCGTGTGCATGTTGAAGCGCCAGTTGTCGCCGGTGGCGTAGATGTGCGGGTGCCCGGCCGGGTGCGAGTCGGCGCGGTCGTCCTCGACGGTCTCGAAGGCGCCGAGGCCGTCGCCGGTCGCGGTCGGCGCCCACTTCTGCTGCCAGGAGGCGGCGTGCGCGGGGGCGGCGGTCGAGAGGCCCGCCACGGCACCGGCCGCTCCGCTCACGGCGGCCCCGAGAAGGACCCTTCTGGACGTGCTCATGACACTAATCACCTCGCAGTTGTTCGTTCATGATCAGGAAGGCGCCCAGTCCGTGGAAGTCGTTCACGGCCCGGGTGCGGGCGACGTAGTACGCGTAGTCGCCGACGTTCGTGCCGATGGAGATGTCCGTGAGGTCGGTGCGACCGTCGGTGCCGACCGAGAGTTCCGCGAGGACGCCCTCGTAGCCGCGCCGGGCTACGTCGGCGAAGTGCCGGTCCAGGTAGCCCTGTTGGGCGCCGCGCGAGAGGGCGTAGGTGAACATGCTGGAGCAGGACGTCTCCGTCCAGTTGTCGCTCCGGGCACCCTTGTCCATGACCTGGAACCAGCGGCCGGTCGCCTGGTCCTGGTACTTCTCCAGTCCGGCCGCCAACCGGCGCAGGATGCCGAGGAGTTGGGGCCGTCGCGGATGGTCGGCAGGGAGTGCGTCGAGGACGTTCGTGATGGCCATCGCGTACCAGCCGACCGCGCGGCACCAGTGTTCCGGCGCGAGTCCGGTCACCGGATCGGCCCAGCTCGCGGTGCGCGACTCGTCGTACGCGTGCCTCAACAGGCCGTTCGCGACCTGGAGATGACTGCCGTAGACGTACAACTGCTTTGCCGCCTCGTCGTTCGTGTAGGCGCTGTCGCCGAACTCCTTGCCGTACTCGACGAGGAACGGGTTCACCATGTAGGCGCCGTCCGCCCAGAGTTGATGGGCGCGGCTGCTGCTGTCGGCGTGCCAGAGGCCGCCGTCGCCCGTGCGCGGGTAGGTGTCGAGGCGGTCGCGGATCTTCTTGGCGGCCTTGCGGTAGCGGTCCTGGCCGGTCTCGTGGTGCAGGATCACCAGGAGGCGGCCGGCCTGCATGCTGTCGAGGCTGTCGAAGGACTGGCCGATCGAGCCGTCGCTCTTCACGAAACGGTCGACGTAGCCCTTGATGTAGGTCAGGTAGCGGGCGTCGTGGGTCCGCTCGTAGGTGAGGTACTGGCCGTAGAGGTAGAGGCCGACCGGGTACGACCAGCCGCCGATGGTGCTCGGTGTGTAGCGGGCCGTGGTGGAGTCGACCACGGCCACGGACCAGTCGGGCGCCGCGGCCGGGCGGCTCGCCGCCGTCACCGTTTCGAGCGGCGGGGCCGCCGCGGTCAGGGTGGCGGTGGCGAGGGCCGCCGCGGTCAGGGCAGTTCGCAGTCGTCGGCGTCTCATGTTCCTCCTTTTCGCGTTGGGTCGGTTCGAGTGGCCCGTGCTGGTTCGCCGACGCGGGCCCGGTGCTCGGGATCACCGCGCCGGCCGTCATCGCTATTGACCGACTGGTCAGTCGGTCCGGGCGAAGAGACACCCGCTCGCCGTCGCCGGTCCGTTCGGCGTGCGGGCCCGTGGCCGACGAGGCCTTCACCACACCTTTTCATCCGATGTTTCCTGCATACGATGCGCTGTCTACGACATCCCGGGCGGCATCTGCTCGTGCATGCATACCTGCTCTCCTGAGGGGTGGGGGGTCTCGGAGTCCAAACAGGCGCTGATGTTCACATGGGCGTACCGCGTTCACGGACGCGTCCGGCGGCGTGCTTCAGCGTTGCGGCACGAAGGTCCGCGGTCAATGGTCCGGACCGAAAAAGGTCGGATGCATTTCTCGCCAATCTTCAGCGGACGGCGCCGACTCGCCGCTGGGTCCGGACGGATTTCGCGGTCAGGAATGCGGCACGGCCCGTGTTCGTTGACCATGGGAGTTCCACCCGACGACTGAAGGATCGAGAGCTCGTGAGCAGCAAGGTCCCCCCGATCATCCTCAACAACGGTGTCGAGATGCCCCAGCTGGGCTTCGGCGTCTGGCAGGTGCCGGACGACGAGGCGGAGCGGGCGGTGGCCACGGCGCTGGAGGCCGGGTACCGCAGCATCGACACAGCGGCGATCTACGGCAACGAAGAGGGCACCGGAAAGGCCATCGCCGCGTCCGACGTCCCCCGCGAGGACCTCTTCGTCACCACCAAGCTCTGGAACGCCGACCAGGGGTACGACGCCACCCTGCGCGCGTTCGACGTGTCGCTGGAGAAGCTCGGCCTGGAGTACCTGGATCTGTACCTGATCCACTGGCCGACCCCGGCCCGGGACAAGTACCTCGACAGCTACAAGGCGTTCGAGAAGCTGTACGCGGACGGCCGGGTTCGTGCCATCGGCGTCTCCAACTTCGAACCCGACCACCTGGCCCGGCTGATCGCGGAGACCTCGGTCATCCCGGCGGTCGACCAGATCGAGCTGCACCCGCAGCTCCAGCAGCGCGCGGGCCGCGAGTACCAGGCGGAGCAGGGCATCGCGACCGAGGCCTGGTCGCCGCTCGGCTCGGGCAAGGGCCTCCTGGAGGTCCCGGCGATCGTCGCCATCGCCCAGAAGCACGGCCGCACCCCGGCCCAGGTCGTGCTGCGCTGGCACATCCAGCTCGGCAACGTCGTGATCCCCAAGTCCGTGACCCCGTCGCGGATCAAGGAGAACATCGAGGTCTTCGACTTCAGCCTGGACACCGAGGACCTCGCGGCGATCAGCGCGCTGAACGAGGACCGGCGCCTGGGCCCCGACCCCTCGACGTTCAACGCGGCCTGACCCGGACCCGACCTCGCAGCACTCCCGTTGCGCCCCCGGAGCCCGACTCCGGGGGCGCTTCGCGTTTCCGTGACCGCGGACACTTGGTTCGTACCAGGGTCTTGACGCGAGCATGTCGATTGGTCCACCTTGTTGCGCACCCGGTAAGGAAACTTTCCTAACAGAAGGGTCCCCCACAGTGCGCATGCGAACACTGACCCTCGCCGCGGCCTCAGGTGCCGCCCTGCTCGCCGCCGGAGTGCTCCCCGCGAGCGCCTCCGGCGCCACTCCCAAGTCGGCCCAGGAGGGCTCGGTCAGCGCGGCCGACCTGCTCTCCAAGGTGACGTCCTGCTCGCAGATATCGAACGGCAAGTACCGTACGGACGACGAGACCTCGGCCACCATCCCGGTCTGCGGCAAGAACGGCGCCGTGTTCTGGAAGGCCGACATGGACATCGACTGCGACGGCCAGCGCACCACGAAGTGCAACGAGAACGCCGACCCCTGGTACCAGGACGACACGGCGTTCCACCAGTCCAACGGCCAGCCCCTGAAGGCGGATTCACTGCCGTACATCGTGGTGCCCAGCTCCAGCAGCATCTGGAAGTACTCCAGCTACGGCATCAAGGGCGGCGGCGTGGTCGCCGTCATCTACAACAACAAGGTCGAGTACGCCGTCGTCGGCGACACCGGCCCCACCAACATCATCGGCGAGGCCTCGTACGCCACCGCCAGCGCCCTCGGTATCGACCCCGACCCGGCGACCGGCGGCGCCGACTCCGGCGTGACGTACATCCTGTTCAAGAACTCGACGGTGTCCCCCATCGAGAGCCACAGCGCGGCGGTCTCGCTGGGCGACCAGCTGGCGAAGCAGTTCCTGGCGAACAACTGACGTACGGGTGGGGCCCGTTGCCGCTTTCCCCAGCGGCAACGAGCCCCACCTGTCTGTCAGTTGGGCTGCCCGATCGGTCGTACGACGACGGTGTTGATGTCGACTCCGGCGGGCTGGCGGATCGCCCAGAGGATCGTGTCGGCGATCTGGTCGGCGGTGAGGAGATGGCCGGACGGCAGGCTGCCGTTGCCGTCCCAGAACGGGGTCTCCACCCGGCCCGGGGCCACCAGTGTCACCCCGATGCCGAACTCAGTGACCTCGCGCCGGGTGTTCTCGGCGAGGCCGGTCATCGCCCACTTGGTCGCGCCGTAGATGTTGCCGGGTGTGTGCACGAACCCGGCGACGCTGCCGATCAGCACGATCCGGCCGTGCGTCTGCTTCAGCGCGTCGACGGACGCCCGGATCAGCAGGGCCGGCCCGAGGACGTTGGTCAGCACCATCTCGGTCCACCCGGCCGGGTCGCCCTCGGCGACCGAGTCGTGCGTGGCGATCCCGGCGTTGGCGACGACCGCGTCGAGCCGCCCGAACCGTTTGAGCGTCGTCTCGACGGCGGCCTGCACCTCGTCGTACTCGGCGGCACTGCCGGGGATCGTCAACAGGCCCTCGGGGTGGCCCAGTTGGGCGGCGAAGTCGTACAGCCGCTGCTCACTGCGGCCGGTGACGGCCACCCGGCCCCCGGCGCTGAGGAGTTGCCGGGCGACAGCGGCGCCGATCCCGCTGCCGCCGCCGGTTATGAGCGCGACGTGAGAGTTGTCGTTCATGGTGGTCGTACCCCCGTGGGTCGGTGAACTCCGCGCAGTCTGAGGGGCAGTTCATCACCTTGAGCACTCTCGAAGTCAAGCCGCCGAGATCACGGGTCTTTCACCCTGCCCGCACAGCCGTGTGGACGGTGTGCGCGGCGAGTACGAACACATCGGCGCGCCGATGCACACTCGCCGGGTCCCGCGGGTCGACGAGCCGGTCGAGGGTGGCCCGGTCGTCGGCGTCCAGGGCCTCGCCATAGGCATCATGGACGCGGGTCAGCCAGGTCGCGGCGTAGGCGCGGACGCGGTCCGGGGCCGGGGCGGGCAGGTCGAGGAGGAAGCTGCGGCTGCCGGTGTGCTTCAGCCCGACCGAGGTCAGGAGGGCGGGCCAGTCCTCGGTCTCGGTGACGGCGCCGGGAAGGTCGGCGCGCATCTGCGCGAACCACTCCGCCTCGATCGCGTCGATCCGCGCCTCCAGTCCCGGGCGGCCGATGCCGAAGTCGCGGGGCAGGAACCGGGAGGGCAGGCCGCCCTCCATGATGGCGAGGGTGCCACCGGGCGCGAGCCGCTCGGCGAACGCGGCGAGACCGGCGCGCTGGTCGCCCAGGTGGTGCAGGCTGCGGCTCGCCCACAGGATGTCGGCCGGGTACTCCAACTCCGCGAGCACATCGGGCAGTTCACCGGTGAGCGTGCCGAAGCGGTCACCGAAGCCCTGCCGGTCGGCGCGGGCGCGGGCCCGCTCCAGCAGCGGTTCGGAACCGTCCACCGCGACGACCCGGGCCCCCGGGAACGTCTCCGCGAACAGACACGCGACCACACCGGGCCCGCTGCCCACGTCGACGATCAGCCCCGGATCGGTCCGCTCCTTCGCGAGCCACGCCATGGCCCGCTCGTACAGCGGCGCGAACAGCTCCGCCTGCGACTCCAGCAGCGGGCCCATGACGGCCCAGTCGATGTCGGTGTGGTCGTGGTGGTGGGGTGCGTGCTTCTCGTCGTGCTCGTGCGCCATGGTGGTCAGCCTCTCGTCCGCGTGCCGCCAGCCTGCGCCGACGCACCGCCCGACGGCCACTTCCGTTGCCGAAGCGGCAAAAAATGGGATGCGATGTGGGCTGCCGGTCGCCGAGCATGCCCGTATGGACGACACGGACGACGTGATGGTGGAACGCTTCCTCGAAGACGGGTTCGTGAAGATCGAGGGGGCCTTCCCGCCGCGGGTCGCCGCCGACTGCGCGCGGCTGCTGTGGCGGGAGACGGGCTACGACCCCGACGATCCCGGCACCTGGAAGGACCCCGTGGTGTGGGTACCGGGCATGGGGCAGGGCCCGTTCGCCGCGGCCGCCAACTCCCCTGCGCTGCATGAGGCGTTCGACCTCCTGGTCGGCGAGGGACGCTGGGCGACGCGCTACGGTCTGGGCGCGTTCCCGCTGCGGTTCCCGCACGAGGAGGAGCCCGACGACGCCGGCTGGCACATCGACGGGAGCTGGACCCCCGAGGGCGAGACATGGGGGTACGCCAATCTGCGGTCGCGGGACCGGGCGCTGCTGATGCTGTTCCTGTTCACCGAGGTGACCGAGGACAACGCCCCGACCCGTATCCGCGTCGGCTCGCATCTCGATGTGCCGCCGCTCCTGGAGCCCTACGGCGAAGCGGGTGTGTCCTTCATGGAGATCGCCCCTCGGCTGGTCGAGGCCACCGCCCACCGCCCGCTCGCGTACGCCACCGGCAACCCCGGTGACGTGTACCTGTGCCATCCCTTCCTGGTCCACGCGGCCCAGCCGAACCACGGCACCCGTCCTCGGTTTCTGGCACAGCCGCCCCTGGACCCCGCGGTCCCGTACGAGTTGGAACGGTCCGACGGCAACTATTCGGCGGTGGAGTTCGCGATCCGCCGGGCCCTGTCCAACGAGGGCCAACCCCCGCGCCCCTGAAAGGGGCGCGGGGCTGTATCGATTTGCGGCTCCGCCGCGTGGGCGCGACCAGCCCCCACCAGCCCGCAGCTTGAATCTGACCTACAGAGGCGGATACGCGTTGGCCATCAGCTGCTGGAACTGCGCAGAGAACCAGTGCCCCGACAGCGGAGCGTTCGGCAGAGCACCGGACATGTTGTTCCCGTTACGTGCATTCCCCGTGTACGTCGGATCGCACATCCGGTCGAACCCCTTGCCCTCGTCGTTCGCGATGGCCGTACTGGACCCGTCCGACTCCCCCGGCGGCTTCATCCACACATACGCGTCGATCCCGGCGGCAGGAGCAGCCTGCGGCCGCTCGCCAAGACCCGCGCCGGACTGGTTGCACCAGTTGCCGACCTGGATGCGGCGGTCGTAGCGTCCGCCGTCAACGTATGTGTCCACACTGGTCGTTGCACCCGGACCGGTCGGCCGTGCCGAACCGCCCCAGCCGTTCCTCGATGTGTCGATCAGCATGCCGATACCGGAGTTGAAGCCGACCGACACCAACTCGCTGCGGAACGCCTGGGCGTACGACTGCTCGTCCACGTAGCGGTTCCAGTCGACCCACTTGGACTGGCGCACGGAGACGCCGTTCACGCTGTCGTTGATGGTGAAGTTGTTCTCCTTCAGGGCGCTGTAGTTGGCCGTGTTGGTGATGAAGCCGGCCACGTCGTTCACGGTCGCGCCCTCGGCGTTCGCGGCCTGGTAGAAGAGGTTCGCGGAGGGGGCGAAGTTGTCGTCCCAGCCGAGCCAGCCGTGGTGTCCGGCGTCGATGTAGTTGTAGACGTTGGGGATCGCGCCGAGCTTGTTCAGCGCGTAGCCGACGCCCTTCACGTAGTTGCCGTTGGCGAGCATCGTGTCGCACTGCGGGGTCGCGGTGGCCTTGCTGCCGGTGTTGGTCACGAGGTTGGGCAGCGAGTCGATCTCGATCGTGGTGACGATCCGCAGCGAGGCGTACTTGCTGTCGGCGAGGATCGCGGCGATCGGGTCGATGAACTCGCTCTCGTAGCGGCCGATTTCGGTCGGGCCGAGCTCACCGTTCGAGGCCAGGGCCGCGCAGTCGCGTCCGGGGAGGTCGTAGACGACAAGCTGGACGACTTCTTCGCCGGTGCCCTTCTGGGCGAGCGCCGCGTCGAGATGGGCGCGCAGGCCCATCCCGCCGTTGACGCCGTTGATGGCGGCGATGCGGTCGAGCCAGACCCCGGTGGGCTGGCCGGAGATCCGGCTGCCGCCAGTCTCGGCGGCGGCCTTCGCGGACCACTCCGGGTTCACGTACACCTTGGCGCCCGCGTACGGGTTGTCGACCCGCCCGCTGGGATCGGTGCCGCCCCCGCCTCCTCCCCCGCCGCTGCCGTCGTCGACGTTGCAGGTCACGCCGTCGAGGGTGAAGGTGGTCGGCAGCGCGTTGGTACCGCTGTAGGAGGCGTTGAAGCCGAAGCTGACCGAACTCCCGGTCCCCAGGCTCCCGTTGTAGGTCTCGTTGGCCGCCGTGACGGCGGTCCCGCTCTGGCTGATCTTCGCGTTCCAGCCACTGGTGACCTGCTGGTTACCGGCGTACGACCACTTCACGGCCCAACTCGACTTGGTAGCCGAGTTGTTGGTGACCGTCACGGCGGCGGTGAAGCCGGTGTCCCACTGGTTCTGCACCTTGTAGTCGACGCTGCAGGGGATCGCGGCGATGCCGACATCCGCCGAGGGGGTGACGGCGACCGCCGTCCCCGAGGCCCCGGCGACGAGCACCAAGGCAGCGAGCAACGCTGTTCTGGTACGGCTCATGAGTGCGGGTTTCCTTGTCTGTGAAGGAAGTTGGTTGCAGGTGCTGCGGTGTGCGTTCTTCGGAGTGCGGGGGCGCCTATCCGTTGAGGGTGCGCAGATGGTCGCGCAGCCCGATGCCGTACGCGGTGGGCGTACCGGCGTAGTCGGAGATCAGCGACGGACCCGAGGAACAGTCCCAGGTGTTCCAGGTCCAGCCGAGATACGAGAGCCCGCGGTCGTCGAACCACTTCATGACCTGGTCGACGAAGGCGTGCGAGCAGGTGTTCTCGCCGATCTCCCCTGCCACCAGCGGCACTTGGGCCGCGACGGGGGCGAGTGTGGAGTTCCAGCAGCTCTCGCTCGCGCAGGTGTTGAAGTTGTACACGTGGTACGCGGCGACGAGATTGCCCGTCGGATCGGTGGGCTTGTAGGCCAGCCACTGGCTCAGGTCGTTCGAGTACGCGAGCCCGCCGGCCATGATCACGTTGGTGGCGCCGGTGGACCGTACGGCGTCGACGAGATCCTGCATACCGGCGACCTCATACCCGATGCCGGGGCAGGTGCCGCCGTCCCGCCAGCACTGCCACGCCTGGGTGGTCGTGGAGGTCGCGCGGTCCGGGTAGGGCTCGTTGAACAGGTCGAACGCGACCGCCTGGTCGCCCTTGAAGGTACTGGCGACCGAGGACCAGAACGACGGTGTGTACTGCGCGTCCGGCATCGGCTTCTGGCAGGTGGCGTGCACGTCGGAGCAGCCCGCCGAGTTGCCGGTGTACTGGCCGTAGGTCCAGTGCAGATCGACGATCGGCGTCATGCCGTGCGCTTCGACCTTCGCCACCAGGTCCTTCACGGCGGCGATGTAGTTGGCGCCCGCGTACTCGGGCTTGATGTTGGAAAGGCCCAGCCAGCACTCCTCGTTGAGAGGGATGCGGACCACATTCGCCTTCCAGTCGGCGATCGCCGCGACGGCAGCGTCGTCCACCGGACCGTCCCAAATGCCGTAGCCCTGCACGCACATGAACTCGCCGCCGGACCGGTTGACGCCGAGCAGACGGCGGTTGGTGCCGTCGGCGTCCACGAGCTTGTTCCCGGAGACGTGCAGTGCGGGTGCGGTGCCGTTGGTCGGCGGTGAGGTCGGAGGCGGTGACGTGGGTGGCGTCGGCTCCGCATCGACGTTGCAGGTCGTGCCGTTCAGCTTGAACGCGGACGGTACGGCGTTGCTCCCCGACCAGTTGGCGAGGAACCCGGCGCTGATGCTCGCGCCGGTGCCGAGCGAGCCGTTCCAGCTCTCGTTGACCGCGGTGACCGTGGTGCCGGACTGGGACCACTTGGCGTTCCAGCCCTGGGTGACCTTCTGGCCGCCGGCGAAGTCGAAGCTGAGGCTCCAACTGCTCACCGGTGCCGTGTTGTTGGTGATCTGCACTGCGCCCTGGAAACCGGTGTCCCACTGGCTGGTGACCGAGTACTGCACCGTGCACGCGGGGGTGGCACCGGACGCCGTGACCACCGGAACGACCGTTGCCCCGACAAGGGCGGTCGCACCGGCGACGGCTAAATGTACTGAACGCGGAGGGTGTCGCATGAGCGACTCCTTGCAGCTCGGGCGCGTCGCACGGACGCGTCGACTGACGGAATCGCTCCCACTGGTGTCCAGGAAGGTAGCGCCAAGTGACGGTAAAGGACAGGGGAGTCACAGACTTTCGCTGACTTTCCCTCAACTCACGCCCGTCGAATCTTTTCGACTCCGTAAGCACCTTGACGACCCTCACCTCCGTCCTCACGATGGGAGCGCTCCCACTGGTTCAAGGCTTGTTGCTGCTCCGCCCCCACTTCTCCGAGCCGCAAGGAGGAACCAGCACATGCACCCCAGAAGGAGACACCGCGTAACGCGGAGACTCTGGACCGCTGTCGTGGCGGCCCTCACTCTTCCGGTCTCGATGCTCGCGACCGGCACAACTCCCGCCCAGGCGGCGACAGTTCAGTGCAGCGTGGACTACAAGACCAACGACTGGGGCTCCGGCTTCACCGCGGACCTGACCCTCACCAACCGGGGCACGGACGCGATCAACGGCTGGACCCTGACGTACGCCTACTCAGGCAACCAGAAGCTCGGCAACGGCTGGAACGGCACCTGGTCCCAGTCCGGCAGCGCGGTCTCGGTGACGAACGCGTCGTACAACGGGACGATCGCCGCGGGTGCGGCCGTCTCCACCGGCGCGCAGTTCAGCTACAGCGGCACCAACACCTCGCCCACCTCGTTCGCGATCAACGGCACCACCTGCGCCGGCGCGCACCAGCCGCCGATCACCGTGCTGACCAGCCCGAGCGCGGGCGCGATCTACACACAGGGGGCCGCGATCCCGCTCGCGGCGACCGCGGCGGCGGCCGACAACGCGACGATCAGCAAGGTCGAGTTCTACGACGACACCACGCTGCTCGGCACGGACACGAGCTCGCCGTACTCCCTTTCGGCCTCTGGGTTGACCGTGGGCAGTCATTCGCTGGTGGCGAAGGCCTACGACAGCCTGGGCGCTTCCGGGGAGTCGACGCCGGTCGGTATCACCGTCGCGTCGGGACCCGCGGTGGTGGCCTCGCCGACCCAACTGGGCGTCCAGCAGGGGAAGTCGGGCGCGTATGCGGTGTCGCTGTCGACGCAGCCGGCGTCGAACGTGACGGTCACGACGGCTCGCGCGAGCGGCAACACGGGGTTGTCGGTCACCGGAGGTACGTCGCTCACCTTCACGCCGTCGAACTGGAACACCGCGCAGACGGTGACGCTCACGGCGGACGCGTCGGGCACCGGTTCGGCTTCCTTCGAGTCGACCGCGACGGGGTTCACCAAGGCGACGGTCACCGTGACGGAGCTGGCGGCGTCGAACGCGTACGACGCCCGTTTCCTGGACCTCTACGGGAAGATCACCAACCCGGCGAACGGCTATTTCTCGCCCCAGGGCATCCCCTACCACTCGGTGGAGACCCTGATCGTCGAGGCGCCGGACCAGGGGCACGAGACGACGTCGGAGGCGTACAGCTATCTGCTGTGGCTGCAGGCGATGTACGGGAAGGTGACGGGCGACTGGTCGAAGTTCAACGGCGCCTGGGATCTCATGGAGAAGTACATGATCCCGACCCACGCCGACCAGCCGACGAACTCGTTCTACAACGCCTCGAAACCGGCGACCTACGCGCCCGAGCTGGACACCCCGAACGAGTATCCGGCGAAGCTCGACACCTCGGTGCCGGTGGGATCGGATCCGATCGCCGGTGAACTGAAGACTGCATACGGTACGGACGATGTCTACGGTATGCACTGGCTGGAGGATGTCGACAACACCTACGGCTACGGCGACACGCCGGGCGGTGGGTGCGAGGCGGGGCTGACGGCGAGCGGGCCGTCGTACATCAACACCTTCCAGCGCGGGCCGCAGGAGTCGGTGTGGGAGACGGTGCCGCAGCCGACCTGCGACGCCTTCAAGTACGGCGGTACGAACGGGTACTTGGACCTCTTCACCGGTGACTCGTCGTATGCCCGGCAGTGGAAGTACACGGACGCTCCCGACGCCGACGCGCGGGCTGTGCAGGCCGCGTACTGGGCCGACACGTGGGCCAAGGAGCAGGGCAAGGGCAGTGACGTCTCCACGACCGTCGGCAAGGCGGCGAAGATGGGCGACTATCTGCGCTACGCCATGTACGACAAGTACTTCAAGAAAATCGGCAACTGCGTCGGACCGTCCACGTGCCCGGCCGGCACCGGCAAGGACGCCTCGGACTATCTGCTGTCCTGGTACTACGCGTGGGGCGGCGCCAACGACACCAGCGCGGGGTGGGCGTGGCGTATCGGGTCCAGCCATGTGCACGGGGGTTATCAAAACCCGTTGGCTGCCTACGCGTTGAGTTCGTACGCGGACCTGAAGCCCAAGTCCGCCACGGGCGCGGCGGATTGGGGCACTTCGCTGTCACGGCAGCTGGAGTTCTACCGCTGGCTGCAGTCGAGCGAGGGTGCCATCGCCGGTGGGGCGACGAACAGTTGGCAGGGGCGGTACGCGAGCCCGCCGGCCGGGACGTCGACGTTCTACGGCATGTACTACGACCAGCAGCCCGTCTATCACGACCCGCCGTCCAACCAGTGGTTCGGCTTCCAGGCGTGGTCGATGGAGCGGGTCGCCGAGTACTACCAGCAGACGGGGAACGCGAGCGCGAAGGCGGTTCTCGACAAGTGGGTGGCTTGGGCGTTGTCCAAGACCACGATCAATCCGGACGGCACGTATCTGATTCCCTCGACGTTGCAGTGGTCGGGGCAGCCGGACACGTGGAACGCGTCAAGTCCCGGGTCCAACGCGGGACTTCATGTCACCGTGGCCGACTACACGAATGACGTGGGTGTGGCCGCCGCGTATGCCAAGACGTTGACGTACTACGCCGCGAAGTCCGGTTCCACGGCGGCGAAGACGACCGCGAAGGCGCTGCTCGACGGGATGTGGGGCAACTACCAGGACAGCCTGGGTGTCGCCGTTCCGGAGACTCGGGCGGACTACAACCGGTTCGACGACAGCGTGTATGTGCCGAGCGGGTGGAGCGGGACGATGCCGAACGGGGACGCGGTCAACTCCGCTTCTACGTTTGCGTCGTTGCGGTCCTTCTACAAGAACGATCCGGCTTGGTCGAAGATCCAGAGCTATCTGGCGGGCGGGGCTGCGCCTGTCTTCACTTATCACCGGTTCTGGGCTCAGGCGGATGTTGCGCTGGCCATGGGGTCGTATGCGGAGCTACTCGAATAGTTCCCCTGGCGGGTGCTCCGCGGGTTGGGCGGTTCGGAACAGTGCCGGTCCGTTGTGGCTGGTCGCGCGGTTCCCCGCGCCCCTAAAAGCAAAAACCAGGGCGTTGGACAGCGCCGTTTCTCGGAGAGTGCCTCGCAGTTCCGTGTACGTGGTCCCGTCACCTGACGGCGGGGCCCACCGGCCGGGCGGCCCCTACCCGCACTGGGGGTCGCCCGGCGCTCGTGTCTTGAACCCCTCTTCATTAGAGGACCCCCGTGCGAAGAACCCGAATCCGGCGGCGAGTCTTCGGTGGGCTTCGGGTTCACGGGGGGCGGAGGTGAACACGAAGCCGGGCGCGTTCAAAGTGGGCGATCACAGCCGCACGGCCACCTGTCTCACGGTGTGTATACGGTCGGTCGAGGTGCCGTCGTCATCCCGTCGCCGATGTAGAAGCTCGGGTGGGGCGGCTGGTTGTAGGCGGTGTTTTGCCAGGCCAGGGCCGTGCGGTACTGGGTGTTGTAGAGCAGGGTCGTGATCCTGGTGGTCGTCTCGTACGGGGTCGAGTAGATCCGTAGTGCCGTGTTGTCCGTGGTGGGCCAGACGGCCTCCTCGCGCCAGTCGCCGAGGATGTCCCCGGACAGGGTGGGGGTCGCCTTGGTGCTGTTGTTGGAGTGGACGTCGGAGGCGGTCAGGAGGCGGGTGTCGGCGGTCGTGCCGTACTTGTCGATGTGGGTGGCGTCGAGGAGTTCGCGCACCGGGTCGCCGTCCCACCAGGACAGGAAGTCGGTGCTGGAGGGCTTGCGGCTCGCCACCACCGTGCCCTTGCGACGGACGGGTTCCGTAGCCTCAGTTGCCGCCGCCTGTGAGCAAGTTGCCGTATCTCTCGGTCAGTTCGGCCACCGTGTGCGCGATGCGGTCGCGCAGTTCGGGCGGTGACAGGACCTCGATGTCCGTGCCCAGTCGGAGGAACTCGCCGTGCGCGTGCTCGACGGACTCGATCGGGACCGACATCAGGGTCCAACCGTCCTGCTCCGTCCGCCCGTTGACGGGGACCGCCCGGGCGAGCGTCGCCCCCGGTGCCAGTCGGACCACTGCCTCGCTCCGCTACAGGCGGTCGTGGAAGTCCCGTTGGTGGGCCGTCCAGTACGCGGCCAGGTCGAAGCCCTCCGGGCGGGTGAACTCCTCGTCGGAGTCGGAGGTGGTGAGGGCGAGGATCTGGTCGACGCGGAAGGTGCGCGGTCCGGGACCGGCGACCACATACCAGCGGCCCGCCTTCAGTACGAGTCCGTACGGCTCCAGTCGGCGCTCCACGTCGGTCGGCTCGCGCCAGCGACGGTAGATCGCATACAGGACACGGTTGTTCCATACGGCCTCGGCGACTGTATGCAAAAACGGTGTCTCGTCGACATCCGTGTACCAGCCCGGCGCGTCCAGATGGAACCGGCCGCTGATCCGGTCGGCATGCTCGCGCAGTTCGGCCGGCAGGGCCGCGCGCACCTTCAGCTGAGCGGCGGCCAGGACCGGACCCAGGCCCAGTTCGGCGGCCGGTCCCGGCACACCCGCGAGGAACAGGGCCTCGGCCTCGTCCGAGGTGAGGCCGGTGAGGCGGGTGCGGTAGCCGTCGATGAGGCGGTAGCCGCCGGCGTGGCCCGCGTCGCCGTACAGCGGGACACCCGCCGTGCTCAGCGCCTCGACGTCCCGGTAGACAGTGCGGACCGAGACCTCCAGCGCCTCGGCCAGCTGGGCGGCGGTCATCCGGCCGCGGGTCTGGAGCAGCAGCAGGATCGAGAGGAGTCGGCTGGACTTCACTGACACAGGATGTCAGTGAAGTGGTCCTAGCGTCCTGCCATGCCCTTCATGGAGAAACTGCTGACCGTGCCACCGCCGATCGAGGTGGCCGGGCGGCACATCAAGCGCTACCACGTCACCGCCGACCCCGCGGGGATCGCCCCGGAGGTGGAGCGGGCGGCGTACGCGATCCTGCCGGAGCTGCTGCCCGAGCCGCGCCCCGGTGACGGGCCGACGGGTGACGGCACTCCGCCGGCCACGTTCGTCGTGCTGCACCGGGGTGGTGACGACGGCGCCTATCTGAACGCGTACAGCTGGGTGTGGGACAACGTCCTGCACTTCCGGGGCGCGTCGGCGGGCCAGCCGGTGCTCGGTTGCCCGGACCTCGACCCCACCCACTTCATCAAGCCGGACCTGCCGTGGATCGGCTGCGTCTGGGAGCTGCCGCCGATCCTGCACGAACGGGACGCCTGGGTACGGCATCTGCTCGCGCCCGAAGTCCCGGACCTGGACGCCTACTTGGCCGACTCCCTGCCCGCCGGAACCACTGGAGACCGCTCATGAGCAGCCCGCACGACTTCGACTTCCTCCACGGCGAGTGGGAGGTCGCGAACCGTCGGCTCGCCGACTTCCTCCAACCCGACAGCGCCTGGGAGGAGTTCGAGGGCACCAGCCGTTGCTGGCCGCTCTTCGACGGTGCCGCGAACGTCGACGAGATCGACATGCCGTACCTGACATCGAAGGGGCTGACCCTGCGGCTTTTCGACCGGGAGACCGAACAGTGGTCCCTGAACTGGTCGTCGAGCCGCAGCGGGAAGTTGTTCCCGCCGGTGACCGGGCGGTTCGAGGACGGCCGGGGCGAGTTCTACGGCGACGACGCGCACGACGGGAAGGACGTGCGGGTGCGGTTCGTGTGGTCGGGGGTCTCGGAGAGTGGCGCACGCTGGGAGCAGGCCTTCTCGGCGGACGACGGGGCGAGTTGGGTGACCAACTGGACCATGGACTTCACTCGGCCGAAGGCTTCCTGAAGGCCAGGATCGTGAACTCGGGGTCCGCGCGCGGTCGTTCCTGGTCCGGGAGCAACTCCAGCTGTGCGGCGAACCGTTCGGTGAGCGGTTCGCCGGGCGGCAGCATGGTGAACCAGCCGCGTCGCAGGTCCGCGCTGGTGCTGCGGGGGCTGCGGCCCTGGCCGTGGCCCCGGAAGCGGGCCATGCCGACCGGGTGGAGGTCGTACTCGGCGGCGTACGCGCGCACGTGGTCGGGGCGGTCCTGGGCGGGGCGGCGTGGACGCGGTGCGAGGACGGCGTCGATGTCGCTGCCGACGTCGTGGGCGGCGGCCTTGTCGACCGTGGTGATGTACACCCCGCCCGGTCGCAGCACCCGCGCGCATTCGGCGACGATCGCCCGCACCTCTTCGGGGCCTTCCACGAGGTGCAGCAGCCATACGGTGGTGACCGCGTCGAACACCCGGTCCGGGAAGGGCAGTTGACGGCTGTCCGCGAGAAGTACGGCGCCGGGCAGCCGCGTTGCCGCCGTGCGGGCCATGGCGGGCGCCGCGTCCAGGCCGGTGACCCGCAGCCCGGGGCGGGCGGTGGCCAGGCGGCGGGTGACGATGCCGGTGCCGCAGGCCACGTCGAGCAGGGTGTGGGCCTCCTGCGGGACGAAGCCCAGTACGGCGTCGGCAGCGGCAGCTGCGCGGGGCTCACCGCCGCGGGTCGCGTCGTACGCGTCGGCTTCCTTGTCGTAGTCGAGCACGCGCTTGCGTCCTGCCCTTCCTGTCGTGGTCGAGCCCGCGGTCCCGTCCCGTCCGCCCCGTCCTGTCAGCTCGCGCCGTGTCCAGGCGCCAAGTCCTCGACTCTCCGGGCGAGTTCGAAGTCCAGCTCGGTGATCGCGCCGCCCACGCTGTGGGTGTTCACGGTGAGGGAGACGGTGTTGTAGCCGAGGGTGAGGTCGGAGTGGTGGTCGAGTTCCTCCTGGACCTGGGCGATGTGGACGACCATCGCGGTGGCCGCGAAGTGGGAGCCGAGCCGATAGGTGCGGGTGAGGCGGTCGGCGTCGGCGGACCAGCCGGGGAGTTCCGCGAGGCGGTCCTCGATCTCCTTCTGCGACAGCGGTGCGACGGGCATGGCCTCGCTCCTTCCTCGGGGTGGACTTCGGGTCGGACTCGGGTCGGGTGTCTCTTCAGCGTGCCACAGGCAGCTGGTCGCGTCCCTGGTCAGAAGGGTGCCCGGAGGTCAGCCCGGTACGCACTCGGCCGCGAGATCGTCGGCGAGGGCGGCGATCGTGGCACGGCCCTCGACCTGCTGGACCCAGCTGTGGGGCAGGCCGTGGTCGCCGTACCGGGCGCCGAGGAGGTTGCCGCAGATGGAGCCGGTGGAGTCGCTGTCGCCGGAGTGGTTGACGGCGAGGAGCAGCGCGGCCTTCACGTCCCTCGCGACCAGCGCGCTGTAGACGCCGATCGCGAGGGCCTCCTCGGCGACCCAGCCCGCGCCGAGCGACTCGATCTTCTCCGCGGTGGGCGAGCCCTCGGCGGCCAGGTCGAGGGCTCCGCGGAGGGCGGCCGAGGTCTCCTGGTGGGCGGGGTGGCGCTCCAGCAGTCGTAGCGCGCGCAGGACGGAACCCTCCAGGGATTCCCCGTCGACGAGGTGCGCGACGATCGCGGCGAGGGCGCCCGCCGCGTAGTAGCCCGTGGGGTGGCCGTGGGTGATCTGGGCGCCGCGGGCGGCCATCGCGAAGGCCGCGTCGGCGGGGTTGACCAGGCCGAAGGGGGCCGAGCGCATCACCGTGCCGCAGCCCTTGGAGTCGGGGTTGACGGGCCCCGGCTTGCCGTCGAGTTCGAGCCACGGGTCGGGCGCGTACATCTGGGCGACTCCGGACAGGCAGGCGTTGCCGGGGGCGCGGCGGGCGTACAGCCAGGGCTCGGCGATCAGACCGTCCGTGGCACTGTCGGCCGGTGCGGGCTTCGACTGGGTCTCCAGCCATCGCTCGTACGCGTGCCGCAGCAGCAGGGACCAGGCGCCGCCGATCCCCTTCTCCCGTTCCCGCGCGTGGGCCGTGATGAGCGCCTCGACGGTGAACAGGGTCATCTGGGTGTCGTCGCTGATCAGGCCCAGTGCGCTGTGGGCGCCGGGCACGTACCCCGTCACGCCGTGCCTGCCGTGGCTCGCGCGGATCCGGTCGAGGGAGGCGAACTCGATCGGGTAGCCGAGGGCGTCGCCCACCGCCCCGCCGAGCAGACAGCCCCGGACTCTGGCCCGGTACATCGCGGTGGCTTCCCCGGACGGGTTCCTCAGCTCGTTCACGTGCGTGCTCCTTCGACTACGGTCGTGCGTATGACCATTGTCCCGACCGGCACTGACATCTCTGCCACGGCCCCCGCCGGCAAGAGTGTCGGCCCGCTGCTGCGTGCCTGGCGGGAGCGGCGTCGGGTCAGTCAGCTGGAGCTGGCGTTGCGTGCCGACTCCTCGGCTCGGCACATCAGCTTCGTCGAGACGGGACGGTCCCGGCCGAGCGAGGAGATGGTCCTGCGGCTGGCCGAGCACCTGGACGTGCCGGTGCGGGAGCGCAACTCCCTTCTCCTGGCGGCCGGTTACGCCCCGCACTATCCGGAGACCCCGTTGGACGACCCGGCGTTGGGCGCGTTGCGCGAGGGTCTGGAGCGGCTGATCCAGTGCTACGAGCCGTATCCGGCGCTGGTGGTCGACGCCACCTACGACGTGGTGGCGGCGAACCGGGGCATCACCATGCTGCTGGACGGCGTACCGGAGTCCCTCCTCCAACCTCCGCTCAACGCCATGCGGTTGACGCTGCACCCGCAGGGCATGGCGCCGCGCATCCGCAATCTGGGTGAGTGGCGCGGGCATCTCCTCGCGCAGATGGAGCGGCAGATCGCCCTGCACCGGTCCGAGCCGTTGCGGGCGCTGTACGAGGAGGTCACGGCGTATCCGGCACCGGAGGCGGCATCCGGCGAGGACGAACCGGCCGGTCCTGTCCCGCACTTCGCGCTGCCGATGCGGATCGAGCACGACGGCCGGGTACTGTCCTTCGTCTCCTCGATCTCCACCTTCAACACCCCCATGGACGTCACCGTCTCGGAGCTGGCGATCGAGACGTTCCTCCCGGCCGACCCGGCGACGGCCAAGTACCTGCGCTCGTTGGGGGACTGACGGATGATCCCCTCGGAACCGCTGAGACAATGGCCGGAACATGGCACACTGCCCCCAGACTTCGGCGCGTATGGGGAGGCGTGGCGTGAGTGAACGGCGGCCCGCGCCCACAGTGGGCCAAGTGGTGCTGGGCAGAAGGCTGCAGGAGCTGCGTGAGGCGGCCGGCATCAAGCGTGAGGAGGCCGCGCAGGTCCTGCGGGTGGCCCCGGCGACCGTACGGCGGATGGAAATGGCCGAGGTCGCGCTGAAAGTGCCGTATGTCCAGGTGCTGTTGACGACGTACGGCGTGCCCGACGAGGAGGCGGACGCGTTCGTCGCGCTCACCGAGGAGGCGAACCAGCCGGGTTGGTGGCAGCGGTTCCACGACGTGCTGCCGGAGTGGTTCAGCCTGTACGTGAGCCTGGAGGGTGCCGCCGGGCTGATCCGCTCGTACGAACCGCACTTCGTGCCCGGCCTGTTGCAGACCGAGGACTACGCGCGTGCCGTGCTGGAGGCCGGGACGATCGGGCAGACCGGTCCGGAGACGATCGAGCGGCACGTGTCTCTGCGGATGGCCCGGCAGGGGCTGTTGGAACGGGACAATCCGCCGCACCTGTGGGTCATCATGGACGAGACGGTGCTGCGGCGGCCGGTGAGCATGCGCGGCGAGGTCATGCGCGAACAGCTCGACAAACTCCTGGAGTTCGGCGAGCGCGACCGGGTCACGCTCCAGGTCGCCGAGTTCGAGAACGGCCCGCATCCCGGGACGTACGCCCCCTTCTCGCTGTTCCGTTTCACGGAACCGGAGCTGCCCGACATGGTGTTCACCGAGTACCTGACCGGCGCCCTGTACCTGGACTCCCGTACGGAGGTCTCCGCGCATCTGGAGGTCCTCGACCACATGACGGCGCACGCCGCGTCCGCACAGCGCACCAAGAAGATCCTGCGGGACTACCGCGAGACCTTCTGAGCACCCAGCACGTACTGAGCACGGTCCCGGCACACAGACGCGAACTCCCGAGGAGACGACACCGCATGACCGGATCCGAAGCCGCGCCCACCCGTATCGACACCAGCCGGCCGCATCCGGCGCGGGTGTACGACTGGTGGCTCGGCGGCAAGGACAACTATCCGGTGGACGAGGAGCTGGCCCGCAGGATCCTCGCCACGGACGGCACCGTGATCCGCGGCGCGCGTGCCAACCGCCGGTTCATGCACAGGGCGACGCGGACCGCCGCCGAGGCGGGGATACGCCAGTTCCTGGACATCGGCACCGGCATCCCCACCGAACCGAACCTCCACCAGGTGGCGCAGAGTGTCGCCCCGGACGCCAAGGTCGTGTACGCGGACAACGACCCGATCGTGCTGCGGCACGCGGAGGCCCTGCTGCACGGCGCGGCCGAGGGCAGCACGGAGTACGTGCACGCCGACGTCCGCGACCCGGACACGATCCTGCGGCTGGCCGGCGAGACCCTGGACTTCACGCAGCCGGTCGCTCTGTCGCTGGTCGCGCTCACGCACTACCTGAGCGAGGCGCCCGACGGCGACGACGTGTACGGCCTGATCAAGCGCTACGTCGACGTGCTCGCCCCGGGCAGCTACCTGGTGATGTCGCAGGTCACCCCGGACCTCAGCCCGGCCGCCATCGCGAAGGCCGCCGAGCACTTCCAGCGCAGCGGCACCCCCTTCTTCCCGCGCACCCTGGCCGAGTTCTCCCGCTTCTTCGACGGCCTTGAGCTGCTCGGTCCCGGTGTCATCTCCGTCTACGGCTGGCGTCCGGCACCGGAGGACGTGGCCGCGCAGGCGGAGGGCATCGTCCCGGTCTACGGCGGTGTCGCCCGCAAGCCCTGAACGTCTACGCCGCTCCACCCTTCGTGTCACGTTCATCGTCGATGATCTCCGCGTCGACGACACCTTCCTCCTCCTCGTGCTGCCGCGCGGAGTCGGGCTCCTCGGTGCTCTCCGCCTGTTCCGTGGGTGACTGCTGCGCCGCCTGTGCGTACATCGCCTGGCCCATCCGCTGGCTGACGGTGGCCAGTTTCTCGACGCCGGCGCGCAACTCGGCGGTGTCCGCGGTGCGTTCCAGGAGGGACTTCAGTTCCGTGGCCGCCGCCTCGACCTCGGTCCTGGTGTCGGCCGGGACGCGTTCCTCGTTCTCGCGGATGAACTTCTCGGTCTGGTAGACGAGTTGCTCGGCCTGGTTGCGGGTCTCGGCGGCCTCACGGCGCTTGCGGTCCTCATCGGCGTACTGCTCGGCCTCCCGCATCATGCGGTCGATGTCGTCCTTGCCGAGGGCGGAGCCGCCGGTGACGGTCATCTTCTGTTCGCGGGCGGTCGCCAGGTCCTTCGCCGAGACGTGCATGATTCCGTTGGCGTCGATGTCGAAGGCGACCTCGATCTGCGGAACCCCGCGCGGGGCGGGCGGCAGACCGGTGAGGTCGAAGACGCCCAACTTCTTGTTGTACGCGGCGATTTCACGCTCGCCCTGGTAGACCTGGATGCCGACCGAGGGCTGGTTGTCGGTGGCGGTGGTGAAGATCTCCGAACGCCGGGTGGGAATCGTCGTGTTGCGTTCGATGAGCTTCGTCATGATGCCGCCCTTGGTCTCGATGCCCAGGGACAGCGGGGTGACATCGAGGAGGAGGACGTCCTTCACGTCGCCGCGGATGACCCCGGCCTGGAGGGCGGCGCCGACCGCCACGACCTCGTCGGGGTTGACGCCCTTGTGCGGGTCCTTGCCGGTGAGTTCCTTGACGAGGTCGGTGACGGCGGGCATCCGTGTCGAGCCGCCGACGAGGATGACGTGGTCGACCGCGGAGAGCTTGATGCCCGCGTCCTTGACCGCCTGGTGGAAGGGGTTCTTGCAGCGGTCCAAGAGGTCGGCGGTGAGTTCCTGGAACCCGGCGCGGGTCAGCTTCTCGTCGAGGTGCAGCGGGCCTTCGGCGGAGGCGGTGATGTAGGGCAGGTTGATCGTCGTCTCGGAGGACGAGGACAGCTCGATCTTCGCCTTCTCCGCACCCTCACGCAGCCGTTGGAGCGCCATCTTGTCCTTGCCGAGGTCGACGCCGTACTGCCCCTTGAACTTCTTCACCAGGTGGTCGACGACCCGCTGGTCCCAGTCGTCGCCGCCGAGATGCGTGTCGCCGTTGGTGGCCTTCACCTCGATGACGCCGTCGCCGATTTCCAACAACGACACATCGAAGGTGCCGCCGCCGAGGTCGAAGACGAGCACGGTCTGCTCCTCGCCCCGGTCCAGGCCGTAGGCGAGCGCGGCGGCCGTCGGTTCGTTGATGATCCGCAGCACCTTGAGGCCCGCGATCTCACCGGCCTCCTTGGTGGCCTGGCGCTGGGAGTCGTCGAAATAGGCCGGGACGGTGATCACGGCGTCGGTGACGTCCTCGCCGAGATAGGCCTCCGCGTCCCGCTTGAGTTTCTGCAGCACGCGCGCGGACAACTCCTGGGCGCGGTACCGCGTTCCGCCGATGGCGCCCGTGTCCGGGAACCGCCAACTCGTGTCGCCCATATGCCGTTTCACCGACCGCGCGGTGCGCTCGATGTTCGTCACCGCCTGCCGTTTGGCGACCTCGCCGACGAGCACCTCGCCGTTCTTGGCGAAGGCCACGACCGAGGGTGTGGTCCTCGCCCCCTCCGCGTTGGCCACCACGGTGGCCTCGCCGCCCTCCAGCACCGCGACCACCGAGTTCGTGGTCCCCAGATCGATACCGACCGCACGTCCCATCGCCGTCCCCTTCCGCCAGGCGCTGCCCGATCTCCAGCTGAGAACCTGGGTGCGGGAATGTCAATGCCGCACCCGTTTTTCCGGGCGCGGCATCGAGAGGGGAGAGAAGCGGGGGTCAGGCGGATTCCACCGTCAGCGTGATCGTCGTACCCGCGAGGGCCTGGCTGACCGGGCAGTTCTTCTTGGCGTCCTCGGCGGCGGCGGCGAAGCCGGCCTCGTCCAGGCCGGGGACCTCGCCGCGGACGGTGAGGTGGATGCCGGTGATGCCCTCGCCGGGCTGGAAGGTGACGTCGGCCTTGGTCTCCAGGCGGGTGGGCGGGGTGCCCGCGCCGGTCAGGCCGTGCGACAGCGCCATGGAGAAGCAGCTGGAGTGGGCGGCGGCGATCAGTTCCTCGGGGCTGGTCTTGCCGTTGGCGTCCTCGGCGCGCGACGCCCACGTCACCGGCTGCACACCGATGCCTGACGAGTCGAAGGTGACCTCGCCGCTGCCCTTGATGAGTTCGCCTTCCCAGACGGTGTGTGCGGTGCGCGTGGTTGCCACGATGATTCCCTTCGGTGGGGCCCGTGCCCGTTGGCCGGGCTTCGTACCTCCCCATCCGATCACATTCCGCTTCAGCGCACCCGGAAGACCGGCCCACGCGGGGTGAACGGCAGGCGAGCGCCTTGTGGAATCAGATAGGCGTGCTCGCGCCGCACCCGCAGCACGTCGCACCACCCGTCCGTGATGACGAGGACGGGCGCGCCCGGCGGGAAGTCGTCCGCGCGGTGCAACAGATCGACTCCGGGCTGCAGGACGGTGCCGCCGCGCCCGTGCACGCGCACCCGGCCGGCGATGTCCGTGACCGGCAGATAGCCCGCGTCGTGCGGGGCCGCGTCGCAGAACACGACCCGGGCGGCCGGTACGTCACGGGCCTCGGCGTACGAGGCGATCGCGCCCAATGCCTTGCCGAGGAGGGTGCGTTCCATGGAACCGGAGGTGTCGAGGACGACGCCGAAGGTGCAGCGGGCGACCTCTTCGGGCGGGAAGTACCGGCCGGCGCGCGGGATGTCGGGAGTGGAGGACTGGCGTCGCGAGGGGCGGGCGTACGACCGCACGGGCTCCGGGCGCGGCACGAACTCGTCGAACCAGCGGGCGAGTTGGGCGTCCCACGGCAGCGGCGGATGGCTGAGGGCGCGGATCTCCTCGACCAACCCGCCGGGCAGGAAGCCGCGTTCGTGCTGCTGGTGCAGGTCGAGGCCGCGGGCGAGGCCACGCCGGTAGAACTCGTCGAGGTCCACGTAGTCGCGGGCGCTGCCGAGCGGGCCGCCGAGGATGTCACCGGCGCCCTTGCCGCGCAGGGTGGCCAGGCGGCGCATCCGGCGCAGGTCGCCGGCGATCCGGTCGTAGACCTCCTCTGCGGAGAGGTCCTTCAACTCCGGGTCGTACAGCAGCCCTTCGGGCATCGTGCCGATGTCCATCTCGCGCAGCCAGCCGTTGATGACGTAGTCGGCGGCGATGTTGAAGAGGAGCGGGTCGCGGGTGCCGCAGCGGTCGCCGTGGCGCAGGGCGGCGTGCAGCATCTCGTGGGCGAGGACGAACCGCCATTCCTCGTCGTCGAGTTGGCGCAGCGGGTTGACGTAGATCTCGGCGGCCTCGGTGTCGACGGCGGCGACGGAGATGCCGTGGGCGCGGGCGAGTTCGGCGTCGGCGACCAGGGTGATGCCGGCCGCGATGCCGCCGAGGAGGGGGTAGGAGGAGACGAACCAGCTCAACGCCCGTTCCCAGGGCTGGAGTCGGGTGGGTCCGCCACGCATCGAGGCACGCCGACCGCCCGCCACGTCCATCGCCATGGCGACGGTGCGGGTGAGGGCGCTCGCGAAGTTGACCTGCCAGTCGGGGGCGTTGCCGCCCTGCCAGGTGTCCCACGGCACGAGCACCTGGTCCGGCTCACCGCCCGCCGTACCGCAGCGCTCGTAGAGGGGTGGGATGCCGTCGCGGCGCCAGCGGGCGGCGAGTTGCTCCTCGTCGCCGCCCGGGTAGGAGGCGGGCAGGTCCTCGGGGGTGACCCCGATGGGGAAGCCGAGCAGGAAGCGGTTGACGACGGTGCAGCGCGCCGCGAGGGCGGGCCCGTCGGGCTGGTCGCGCAGCTTCGGCGCCGCCGGGACATGGCCGAAGCCCAGGTGGATGATGCAGTGCGCGATCGCCCAGGCCCACGCGGCGGGTTCGGCCCGGCGGGTGGGGTGGACGTGCAGCACACCGTTGGAATCGACGCGCACCAGACCGGAGTTGGGCGTGTGGTGGCAGTCGTCCCGGCGGCAGATGCTGAAGCCGATGGCGGCGAGCGCGCGGTTGGCCCGCACCAGCCGCAGCCCCTCCTCGAAGGCCTCGGCGGCGAGGTCTTTCTTCTTCGGCTTCCCCTTGCCCTGGGTGCGGCTCACTGCCGGGCCTCGACCAGCCGGGGCATGTCACGGGCCGCCTCGACCAGGAACCAGGCGGGCAGCAGGGGGTTGCCGTCGGTGTCCGGGGCGATGACGCTCTGCGCGACCTCCACGGAGATCTCGGCGAGCTGCACGAGCAGTGACTTGGCGCGGTACGCGGTCTGCAGCCCGTTCGCCGACAAGTGGTCCTTGCTGGCCGGGAGTTCCTTGATGAGGCGGCCGCGGAAGGACTCGGCGAGGTAGTACAGGAGGTCGCGGTCCTCGGGGCGGTTGGGCCAGCGGGCGTCGCCCTTGAGGACGGCCTCGATGCCGAAGCGGCTGCGCACGATCTTGACGTAACCGCAGAACGCGACCGCGTGGGCGGGCGTCAGCGTGCCGTGCGCGATGACCTTGAGGGTGTCCTCGTCGAGGTCGGGCCCGAAGGAGCCGAGCGCGTCGGAGAGCATGTGCCAGGAGCGGGGTGTGGAGAAGGGTTCCTCGGTCTTCGGCGGCTTGGACCACAGGTGGTCGGGGCGGTCGGTGAGGTGGTCCAGGATCCACGGGTGGATGCCGTTGCCCGCCGCCCACACGAGCCAGTCCTTCGGGGACGCCTCCAGGTGGACGTGCGTGAGCCGGTTGATCAGCGCGGACGCGATCGGGCGGGCCAGCGCGTTGTCGGTCGCGCGGTTGCCCGCGCCGATGACTATCGAGCCCTTGGGCAGTTCGTAGCTGCCGATACGGCGGTCCAGGATCAGCGAGTAGAACGCCTTCTGCACATCCGGTGTGGCCGCGTTGAGTTCGTCCAGGAACAGGCAGTACGGCTCGTCCCGCGCGATGGCCTCCGGCGGGCAGAACACCGACCGTCCGTCACGGATCTGCGGGACGCCGATCAGGTCCTCGGGCGCGAGCTGCGTACCGAGCAGACTGACGCACTCCAGGCCCAGCGACTGGGCGAACTCCCTTACCAGGGACGACTTTCCGATGCCGGGCGCGCCCCAGAGGAAGACGGGGCGGACGGTCGCGAGACCCAGCAGCAGTTCGGGGATCCGGGCCGGAGTGACGGTGACGGCAGCCTGCAAAACAGCGGCTCCTGAAGGAGGTTCGAGGTGGGGAGACTCGAACAGTGTGTGCTCACCGCCCCCTCACCGCAGCCCATTTTCAGGCGGCCCGCTCCTCCCGCTCCGTCGACAGCGGCACCTGCGGGCCGTTCACCTCCCGTAGCCAGCGCCGCAGTACACGGTGGACGTGCTCGGCGCCGACGAGATCCTCGCCGTCGTCGACCGGTGCGGAGAGGGCGTACGGCGACAGCAGGAACGGCTTGCCCTGGGAGCCGCCGAGGCCGCCGTGGGAGCCGATCTGCTCCTCGAAGGCGAGGACTTCGCCCTCGGTGGGGTCGTACCAGGAGTTGACCATGATGTCGGCGGTGTGCGGGAAGGAGTGGGTGCGCCGGACGGCTTCCGCGGCGCCGGGGCCGAAGTCCGCCAACGGGCCCTGTTTGTCGTCGAGTTCGGCCACCGGGAGTTCGGCACCGTGCGCACCGAGCACGACCCCGCCGTGCTCCTCGCTGCGGACCAGGACGAAGCCGACGCCCGGGTGGTTGGCGAGGGTCGTCAGCAGTGCCGGGTGGCGGGCGTCGATCTCCTCCTTGGTCATGCGGTGCGGCACGTCCGGGAAGGAGACCAGGCCGAGGTTGCCGGAGGCCAGCACGATCGGCTCCGAGTGACGGCCGGGGTGGCGGTGCTGCCCGTCCTTCTCCTCGACCGGCCGGCGCAGCGCAGCGCGGACGGCCGCGCGGGCCTCGGCACCGCTGTGGGTGCGGCGGGCCCGGCGCGGCACGGGCAGCCCGCAGCCCGCCCGCACCAGATCGCCGAGGGTGAGGCCGTAGCGGCCCTGGAAGGTTTCGCCGGGGCTCTGCCCGTGGTCGGAGAGGACGACGATGCGGTACGGGCGCGGGGCGTGCTCGGCGACGTTCTCGATCAAGGCGATGGAACGGTCCAAGCGTTGGAGGACCTTGGCGGCGTCGCGGCTGCGTGGTCCGGAGTGGTGGGCGACCTCGTCGTAGGCCACGAGGTCGGCGTAGACGGCGGTGCGGCCTGCGAGCATGTCGCCCATGACGGCGGCGACGACCACGTCCCGTTCGACGACGGTCGCGAAGGCGCGGACGAGGGGGTAGAGGCCGCCGCGCTTGATCCGGGGGCGCTGCTTGGTGAGGCGGCTGCGGGTCGACTGGCCGATCTCGCGGCCGACTTCGGCGACGAAGGACATCGCGGTGCGGACGGCGTTGGCCGGGTCGGAGAAGTAGGCGAAGTAGCCCGCGCGGGAACGGTTCTCGCGGCCCCGGCGGCGAATGGCGATGGACAGGACGAGGGCCTGTTCGTCGGCGCCGCCGCTGAACAGGTTGCCGCGGCTGGCGCCGTCGAGTGTGAGGAGGCCGCCGTCGCCGGTGAACTCGACGGCGCGGCGCTGGAGTTCGGCGGCGCTGGTCGGGCGGTTGCAGACCATCACCTCGCCGGTGTCCTTCTCGTACCAGCGGAACGCGGGGATGTCGTGGTTGGAGCCGTGCAGGATGCCGAGCTGGCTGGCGCCGGTCTGGCTGGACCAGTCGGTGCGCCAGGGGGTGAGGCGGTGGGTGGGGCGGTCGCCGCCGAGGAGTTTCGCGACGGTCGGCATCAGGCCCTTGGCAACCGCGCCGAGCAGCACGTCGTGGCCGACGCCGTCAAGCTGGAGGAAGACGGTGCCGGGCGAGGACGGGCCGGGCGGCAGGGCTCTGCGGCGGCGGTCGGCGAGGCGGTAGAGACGCCGGCGGTAGGCGTCGTCGTCGCGCACGGCCAGGGCACCGCCGGTCGCGGAGGCGACGGCGGACATCACGGCGGCCACGACGACCGCGGTCTCCGGGGCCACCTGGCCGCGCAGCCCGCCGTCCGGGTTGATACGCAGGGCGATCAGCAGCAGGGACCCGTTGAGCACGAAGACGAGGAGGCCGAGGACGAGCGCGGGCACGAGCAGCAGCAGCCGTACCAGCAGCGGCCAGACCAGGGCCGACAGCAGACCGAAGGCGCCTGCGCCGAACGCGGCCGTGACGCCGATCCGGGTGGCACTGTCACCGTCCGCCGACTGGAGCTTGAAGTCCGGCAGGATCCCGGCGAGCACCAGCATGGTGACCGTGGAGACGGCCCACACCGCGATGCTCCGCCCGACCTGACTGGCGAGCCGCCGCCAACGCGCTCCACCCACGCCCCGTACACCTCACGTCCCGGGCCCGTCGACCTGCCGGGCCTCCACCCACCTTGTCACAAGGGACGGACGTGTCCCCGTGTCACCGGCCGTCGTAGCCCGCCGTCGGCATGGACAGCCGTCGGTGCACGCTGGCCTTCATCTGGGCGTCGTAGGAGGGTTCCGCGCGGCCGACCGTCTCGATGCGGACCCCGCGGCGCGCGCACTCGGCGGTGAACTCCTCGACGGAGGACAGCGCGCTCTCCAGGACGCGGCGGCTGGGGGCGACGAACAGGTCGAGGCCGGGGCGGACGCCGTCCCACAGGGCGGAGTGGTCGGGGCGCAGCCCGCGGACGAGGAGTTCGCGGGCGATCACGTAGCCGTGGTCGGCGGCCCAGCGGGCGCACATCGCGTGCTGGCTGCGGGAGTCGACCAGGAAGGGGTCGTCGTCCAGCTCCTCCAGCGGCGTCAGGCTGGCGATCGCCGTGACCCGCAGCCGCGAGGGCATACCCAAGGCACCCCGTACCTGTCCCATGGCGTCCCCCTCACCTCCGGGTTTCGCCGCCGACCCTACTCCTGCCCGTAGGCTTCGGGGGAGTCGCGCGAAGGAGGCAAAGAAGGTGCCGGTGGAGATCACCTGGTGGGGTCACGCCACCTGCACGATCGAGGACTCGGACGTACGCGTCCTCACCGACCCCTTGTTCGCGCGCCGGCTCGCACACCTCAGGCGCCGCCGGGGCGCCGTGCCGCCGCCCGCGGCCCGGCGCACGGACCTGGCGCTCGTCTCCCATCTGCACGCCGACCATTTGCACCTGCCCTCGCTCGCCGGCCTCGCCCCGGGCACGCGCCTGCTCGTGCCCCGGGGCGCACTCCGCGCGGTACCCGGACTGCGCCGGCTCCGGCAGCTGCGGATCGACGAGATGGCCCCCGGCGACCAGACGATGGTCGGTGACCTGGTCGTACGGGCCGTGCCCGCACGGCACGACGGACGCCGGCTGCCGATCGGACCGCACCGCTCCCCCGCGCTCGGCTACGTCGTGGAGGGCGAGGCGCGGACCTACTTCGCCGGGGACACCGGGCTGTTCGACGACATGGCCAAGGAGGTCGGGCCGGTCGACGTGGCGCTGCTGCCGGTGGGCGGCTGGGGGCCGTATCTCGGCGAGGGGCATCTCGACGCGGGGCGCGCGGCGCAGGCCCTCGCGCGTCTCTCGCCGCGCAGTGCGGTGCCGGTGCACTACGGCACGTACTGGCCGATCGGGATGGACGCGGTGCGCCCGCACGAATTCCACACGCCGGGCGACGAGTTCGTACGGATCGCGGCCCAACTCGCGCCCTCTGTTTCGGTGCACCGGCTCGGGCACGGGGAGAGCGTGCGCCCGGAGGTCGCCCGGTGAGCTGGATCGCGGACGCGCTGTCCGCGACGGCCACGACGTCGCCCGAGTCCACCCAACAGGCCATCGGTTACCCGTCGTTGTTCCTGCTGGTGCTGTTCGGGGCGTTGGTGCCGGTGATTCCGACGGGGGCGCTGGTGAGTTCGGCGGCCGTGGTCGCCTTTCACCAGACGGCGCCGTTCGCGCTGGCGCTGGTGTTCGTGACGGCCTCGCTGGCCGCGTTTCTCGGGGACGTTGCGCTGTACTGGCTGGGTCGGCGTGGGATGGGGTCGAAGAACGGGTCGCGCTGGCTGGAGGCGATCCGTGCGCGGGCTCCGGAGGAGCGGCTGGAGCAGGCCCAGAAGAAGCTGGCCGACCACGGGGTGACGGTGCTGGTGCTGTCCCGGATGGTGCCGGCGGGTCGTATCCCGGTGATGCTGGCGTGCCTGATCGCCGAGTGGCCGATCCGCCGGTTCGCCCGGGGCAATGCGCCCGCGTGTCTGGCGTGGGCGTTGACGTACCAGCTGATCGGCATCCTCGGTGGCTCGTTGTTCCCCGAGCCTTGGGAGGGTGTGGTGGCGGCGGTTGTGTTGACGGTGGTGATCAGTGTGGCGCCCAGTTTGTGGCGGCGGGTTCGGGCTGCCGGTTGAGGGCTCGTTGCGGGGTGCGGGTCGCGTGTGGCTGGGCGCGCCCCGCGGCGGAGCCGCAAATCGACACAGCCCCGCGCCCCTACGGCATCTGATCCAGCACCCTTGAGCCTCCCACCGGCAAGTCCCACAGGTCTTCGCGCGCCAACTCCGCGTTCTCCCAAGCGGCCTTGACCCGCGTGAGCGGCTCCAAGACCGGCTCCGCCGACAGGACGAACGTGCCCCAGTGCATGGGGGCCATCCGCCTCGCCCCCAGATCCTGTACGGCCTGTACCGCCTCCTCCGGGTCGCAGTGCACGTCACTGAGCCACCAGCGCGGGTTGTACGCGCCGATGGGGAGGAGGGCGAGGTCGATGCCGGGGTAGCGGGCGCCGATGCGGGAGAACCAGTGGCCGTATCCCGTGTCGCCCGCGAAGTAGACGCGTCGGCCGTCGGGTGCTGTCAGCACCCAACCGCCCCACAGGGAACGGCAGGTGTCGGTGAGGCTGCGCTTGGACCAGTGGTGGGCCGGTACGAAGTCGAGTCGTACGCCGTCGAGTTGGGCCGCCTCCCACCAGTCCAGTTCGGTGACGTGGGTGAATCTGCGGCGGCGGAACCAGCTGCCGAGGCCGGCGGGTGCGAACACCGGGGTGTGGCGCGGGAGTCGGCGCAGGGTGGGGGCGTCGAGGTGGTCGTAGTGGTTGTGGCTGATGACGACGGCGTCGATCGGCGGGAGTGTTTCCCAGGCCACTCCTACGGGGGTGATGCGGGCCGGGGTGCCGAGGATGCGGCGGGACCAGACCGGGTCGGTGAGGATCGTCAGGCCGCCGATGCGCACCACCCAACTGGCGTGCCCCGCCCAGGTGACGGCGACGGTCAGGGTGTCGATCTGGGGCAGGGGCTCCGGTGCGAACGGGAGTTGGGGAATGTCGGCGAGGCCCTCCGGGCGGGGTCGCACTGAACCCTCGCGGGCGAAGCGGGCGAAGGCCTTGAGGCCGGGCAGCGGGGCGGTGAGCCGGTCGTGGAAGGTCCGGGGCCACACGCGCCGCTCGCCGAGAGGGCGGGGCTCGGCGAGCGGCGGGGAGGAAGGGGCGAACGGGGGCGGCGGGGCGGCGCTTTCACGCGTGGTCGTGGTGCTGGTGGTGGTCGACTCGGACTGCTGCGTCATCGAGGAGGCTCCCATCGCTGAGCGTCGTCGCGGAGATCGTCGAAGATCGACCTCAAGGACATCAACGCGCGTTGCACGTGTGGCAGTTCCAACGGCAAGGGTGACGTGAGACATTCCGCGCGTTCCGCGTCCGTACGGCCCAGCAGCGGCCCGGTGGACAGCCGTACCCGCAGTGCGCCCAGGTCGTCGCCGAAACGGTGGCCGCCCGGCGCGGGCATTCCGAGGCGGGCGGTGAGGAACTCCTCCAGGTCCTGCGCGTCGCCCACTCCTTGCGGCGTGAGCACGTGGCGCAACGGCCCGAGATCGACGTACAGATGACGTCCCGCCTGCGGCGGCCGGGAGAACGCGCCCGCCCCGGTGACGGCGGCGTGCGCGGCGGCGGCCACGCGCGCGTGCAGGCGTACGGCGATGTCGCGGCGGGTGATGACGGGCGTGGGTTCGCCGAGGGCGTGGCCGGCCGCGGCGGCGACCGGTGCGGCTACGCGGGCGCCGAGTGCGGTGAGGACGTCGAGCACGCGCGCGCGTAGCGCCTGCCCGGCGCGGTCGGCGGGGAAGCGGGCGACGGCGGCCGGCCAGCCGGACGGGAGCAGCGCCCCAGCCAGGTCGGTGACGACGGTGACCTTGTCTGGCAGCATCTCGGCGGGGCTGAGCAGCATGGTGCGGCGAGGTGTGTGCAGGGTGTCGCGCCAGGTCTCGTCGCTGACCAGGTGCAGGCCCTCTGCGGCGGCGGCCTCGACGGTCTCGTGCATGACCTCGGGCGGTGCGACGGTGGCGGTGGGGTCGTCGGCGACGGACAGCACGAGCAGCCGCGGGTCACCGCCCTCGCCCCGGATCCGGCGCACGGTCTCCAGCAGGGCGTACGGATCGGGCACCCCGCCGCACTCGGCCGGGGTGCCCACATGGAACACGGATCTGCCCAACAGGCGGGCGTACGGCGCCCACCAGGCGGCGCAGGGTCTGGGTACGAGTACGTCACCGCCGAGCGCGGCGGTCAGGGCGACCAGCAGGGAGGGGGCGCCCGGGGCGGCGGCCACGCGGGCGGGTTCGGTGGGCAGGCCACGGCGTTCGAAGTAGCCGCTCGCGTCGTCGAGCAGGGCGGGGGCTCCGCCGACGGGCTGTTCCTCGGTGCGGCCCGCGGCGGCGGCGAGCACGGCGGCCAGTTCCGGCAGCACGGGCAGCCCGTCGTCGGGGAACACCGGCCCGTACCGGACGGGCCCCTGTCCTACCGCGTCCGCCTGCCGCATGGTGCCTCCGCGCCGTCCCTGATGCGTGCCGTGCCGTGTCCTGGTCGCGCCCTCAGCGTCCCGGCGTCGGCGTCCGCCTGCGCAGCCGGTACACGGCACCGCCGCACGCGCCCGCGATCAGCACACCCCCGGCGACCAGCGCCGGCACGGAGTCGGTGAAGGTGCCGCCCTCCCCCGCCCGCACCCCGCGCTGGATCGTGGCGGCGGCACCACAGGAATCACCCCGGGGCTCCTGACACGGCGGCTGCCCGCCCCCGCCACGCTCCACGGTGAAGGTCGCGCTCCAGGGCCTGCCCTGTCCGCCGGGCGGCGCCGGGCAGGTCCCGTCGACGGTCCACGCGGGGTCACGGCCGACCCCGTCGCCGTCGGAGATCCGGGCGGTGCCCCGATAGGCGGCTGCGGCGGCCCGGTCGTCGTTGCCGGGCACCCGTTGCAGCTGGACGGTCCCGTCGTCGAACCCCTGGGACGTGGCGTCGATGGTGTCGGGAGCGGTCCCGCCGATCGCCTCGCAGGAGACGGAGACGGTCACGCTCCCGCCGGCCTGGACGGTGCTGGGGCTGACCTCCGCGGCGGGATCGGCGGCCTGAGCGGGCCCGGCGGCGCCGACAAGGCCGACGACGGCCAGAGCAAGGGCGATGCGACGCATGAGCGGGTCTCCTTGGACCGAGGACGGCGGCAACACCATCACAGCCCGGCCAGGAGAGAGGCGCGCGCGGCCGAGCCCCATTGGAGGTAAGGAGAGGGGCCGAGCGGGTGAACGCAGGCCGGCTGGTGCTTTCAGGGGCGCGGGACTGTATCGATTTGCGGCTCCGCCGCGTGGGCGCGACCAGCCACAACGGACCCGCACCCGACATACGACCTCTACGCGGCCGCATCCTCCAGAACCTGTTCCCGAATCCGCCGGCAACACCGGCTGATCAACCGGGACACATGCATCTGCGAAATCCCGAACCGCTCGGCGATCCGGCTCTGCGTCATGTCCCCGAAGAACCGCAGATACAAGATCGCCCGCTCCCGCTCGGGCAACGCGGCAAGCCGAGGCCGCACAGCCTCCCGGTCCACCACGACGTCCAACGCCGGATCAGCCGCCCCGAGAACGTCGCTCAACGCGTATCCGTCCTCGCCGCCCAGCAACTCCGCGTCCAACGACAGCGCGCTGAAACTCTCCAGCGCCTCAAGCCCGGCCCGCACCTCCTCCTCGGAGAGAGACGCGTGCGCGGCGATCTCCGCCACGGTCGGCCGCCGCCCCGGCGTGGTCTGCGCCAGCTCCTGCCCGGCGACGCGCACCCGGTTGCGCAGATCCTGCACCCGGCGCGGTACGTGCAGTGTCCACATGTGGTCCCGGAAGTGCCGTTTGATCTCGCCGGTGATCGTCGGTACGGCGTAGCTCTCGAACGCGTTGCCCCGCTCGGGGTCGTACCGGTCGACGGCCTTGAGCAGGCCCAGGGCCGCGACCTGGCGTAAGTCCTCGGTGTTCTCGCCCCGGTTGCGGAACCGTCCGGCGAGCCGGTCGGCCATGGGCAGCCAGGCCTCCACGATCCGTTCGCGGACGGTGTCGTGCTGCGGACCGGGAGGCAGCGTGGCCAGTGTGCGGAACGCCTCCGCGGTGTCGGGGGCGTCATGGTGGGAATGTCGCTTCGTGTGCGTGCGAGTGGGCATGGTGCGTCACAACTCCCTTGAGCATGCTCCGGGTTGGACGGTCACCGGTGGGAACGCGTTTGCGATCCAGCGCTGAAGGTTCGCCTGCCCCCGACCTCACGGCACAAACGCACACCCCTCAGTCCCGCTCGCGTGCCCCCTGCCGGGTGCGGCCGGGGGCCACGAGGCGGCGCGGGTGGCGGCGCAGGTACTCGCCCTCCAGTCCGGCCATACGGTCGTTGTGGGCGCGCAGCGCGTCGTTCGAGCCGTACAGCAGGGTGTCGTGGCGCGTGCGGTGGATGGTCTCCAGCTCCTTCATGAGCTGGGAATCGTCCAGGCGCGCAGGGTCGACTCCGGTCATGGTGTGCCCCGCTCGTCGAGTCTCACGGTCCTGTGTCCACTCTACGAACATTCAGGCCCCACGGCCTCCGCACTGCACGGAACCATCGCGACTATCGCGCGCGCTCCACCCGCCGCTCGTCCCAGACGGGCTCGGTGCTCTCGCGGACCTTGCCGTCGCTGCCGAAGACCAGGTAGCGGTCGAAGGAGCGGGCGAACCAGCGGTCGTGCGTGACGGAGAGCACGGTCCCGTCGAACGCCTCAAGCCCCTCCTGGAGGGCTTCCGCGGACTCCAGGTCGAGGTTGTCGGTGGGCTCGTCGAGGAGGAGGGCGGTAACTCCCTGGAGTTCCAGGAGCAGGATCTGGAAGCGGGCCTGCTGGCCGCCGGAGAGCCGGTCGAAGCTCTGCTCGGCCTGGCCGGTCAGCTCGTAGCGGCGCAGTCGGGACATGGCGGGCCCCTGGGCCTGCGCGTGCTCTTTCCACAGGATGTCGAGGAGGGTGCGGCCCTGGAGTTCGGGGTGGGCGTGGGTCTGCGCGAAGTGGCCGGGCACGACGCGCGCGCCGAGCTTCCACTCCCCCGTGTGCTTCACGTCGTCGCCGGCGAGGAGGCGCAGGAAGTGGGACTTGCCCGAGCCGTTCGAGCCGAGGACGGCGACCCGTTCGCCGTAGAAGACCTCCAGGTCGAAGGGTTTCATCAGCCCGGTGAGCTCAAGTCCCTTGCAGGTGACGGCCCTTACGCCGGTGCGGCCGCCCTTGATGCGCATGGTGATGTCCTGCTCGCGCGGCGGCTCGGGCGGTGGGCCCGCCTCCTCGAACTTGCGCAGGCGGGTCTGGGCGGCCGCGTAGCGGGACGCCAACTCGTGGCTGATGGAGGCGGCCTGACGGAGGTTCAGGACGAGCTTCTTCAGCTGGGCGTGCTTCTCGTCCCAGCGGCGGCGCAACTCCTCGAAGCGGGCGAAGCGTTCGCGTCGGGCCTCGTGGTAGGTGGCGAAGCCGGCGCCGTGCACCCAGGCGTCGGCGCCGGTGGGCGAGGGTTCCACGGAGACGATCTTCTCGGCGGCGCGGGCGAGGAGTTCACGGTCGTGGGAGACGAACAGGACCGTCTTGCGGGTCTCCTTGAGCCGCTCCTCCAGCCAGCGCTTGCCGGGCACGTCGAGGTAGTTGTCGGGCTCGTCGAGCAGCAGCACCTCTTCGCTGCCGCGCAGCAGCGCCTCCAGCACCAGCCGCTTCTGCTCACCTCCGGAGAGGGTGCTGACCTGCCGGAACTGCGCCTTGTCGTACGGCACTCCGAGCGCGGCCATCGTGCACATGTCCCACAGCGTCTCGAACTCGTAGCCGTGCACCTCGGCCCAGTCGGACAGGGCCTGCGCGTAGGCGAGTTGGGCCGCCTCGTCGTCGACGGTCATGATGCCGTGCTCGGCCTTGTCGACCTCGGCCGCGACCTCGCGGATGCGGGGCGGGGCCACCGACACGAGCAGGTCTCGTACGGTCGTCTCGTCGCGTACTGAGCCCACGAACTGGCGCATCACGCCCAGGCCGCCGCTCACGGTGACCGTGCCGCCGTGCGGTTTCAGCTCGCCGGAGATCAGCTGCAGCAGGGTCGTCTTGCCGGCGCCGTTGGGCCCGACCAGGGCGACCACCGCGCCTTCGCCGACCCGGAAGGACACATCGCCGAGCAGCGGCCTCCCGTCGGGGAGGTAGTACTCAAGGTGTGCGGCTTCCAGATGTCCCATGACCACGCATTCTGTGGGGCGGCCTCGCGGCCGGGCAAACCCTTATTGTGCCCGCTCGGGCTTCTGGTCCTCGTCGAGCGGCTGTCCGGTCGGGCCCGCGTCCGTGTCCGGTCCGGGCGTCTCCACCGACGCGCCCGCCCAGGACAGCACCTTCCAGCCGTCGGCCGGTGAGCCGTCCAGGACGACGATGCCGGTGTTGTCGAGGGGGCGGGCGGCGGCGAAGGACACGTCGACGTTGTCGGCGCGGGCGGCCGTCCACATCCGGATCGCGGCGCCGTGGCTGACCATGGCGACGGTACGGGCGCCGCTGTCCGCGGCCTCCGCGATCACGCCGTCGTAGCGGGCGAGGGCCTCGGTTCCGCTCTCGCCGCCCGGCATCCGCAGCTCCGTGTCACCGGCGGCCCACGCGAACACGATCCGCATGTACTCGTGGCCGGGCTCGGTGTCGCCGGGCAGCATCTCCAGGTCACCGGCGGTCAGCTCCCGGATGCCGTCCCGAACGCGCACGTCGAGGCCGCGGGCGGCGGCCAGCGGGGCCGCGGTCTGCTGGGTGCGGACGAGGGTGGAGGCGTACAGGGCCTCGATGTCCTCGTCGGCGAGCGCCTCGGGCAGGGCGGCGGCCTGGCGGCGGCCCAGGTCGGTCAGCTCCGCGCCGGGGACGGCCGTGTCGAGGAGAAAGTCCACGTTGGCCGTCGTCTGGCCGTGGCGGATGAGGAGCAGGCGCATGCGGGGATCCTCCGATGGAACGGTCCGCCGACGGTCCGCCGGGCAGCAAACGGCCATTTCAGGGTACCCGGCACCGCATGAGCCCTGACGTCGACCTCACAGTCCCCCTCCCCGGCCGCCACGCCCTGCGGGAATGGCTGCTCACCCTCGACTCGCGCCTCTTCGAGGTGGCCGCCGAGCGGCACTGGCCCGCCGGCGCGCCCGTGCTGCCGAGGCTGAGCCGGAGTGCCAATCACGGCGTGCTGTGGTTCGCGACGGCCGCCGCGGTGGCCGCGAGCCGTACTCCGCGGGCCCGCCGGGCCGCCGCTCGGGGCATCGCCTCGCTGACCCTGGCCTCCGTGGCCATCAACACGATCGGCAAGCGGAGCGTGCGCCGCCCCCGGCCCGTCCTGGACCCCGTCCCGCTGGGGCGGCAGCTGAAACGGCAGCCGATCACCACCTCGTTCCCGTCCGGTCACGCGGCGTCGGCGGCGGCCTTCGCGACCGGCGTGGCCCTGGAGTCCCCGGGCTGGGGCGCGGTCGTGGCCCCGATCGCGTTCTCGGTCGCCATGTCCCGCGTCTACACCGGTGTCCATTTCCCGAGCGACGTGCTGGCGGGCGCCGCCCTGGGCGCGTGCGCGGCGTTCGCGGTGCGCGGCATGGTGCCGACGCGCGGGCAGATCGTGCCACCGGCCCGCACCCGCGCCGAGGTTCCGGCGCTGGAGGACGGTGAGGGCCTGGTGATGGTGGTCAACGCGGCGTCGGGTACCGCGGACCGGGCGGACGCGCTCACGGACTTCCTGCCGGGCGCGGAGGTCGTCGCCTGTGAACCGGCGGACATACAGGCCGAGTTGGAGAAGGCGGCGGTCCGCGCCCGGGTCCTCGGGGTGTGCGGCGGCGACGGCACGGTGAACGCGGCGGCCGAGGTCGCCCTGCGCCACGGCCTGCCCCTCGCGGTCCTCCCGGGCGGCACCCTCAACCACTTCGCCTACGACCTGTGCGTGGAGGGTCCCCGCGATCTGAGCCGCGCGATCACCCAAGGCGACGCGGTACGTGTGGACGTCGGCCGGTTCACGTCCGGCGCCACCCGGGGCATCTTCCTCAACACCCTGAGTCTGGGCGTCTATCCGGAGCTGGTGTGCGAGCGGGAGCGCTGGGCGCCCCGGATCGGTGGCTGGCCCGCGGGTGTGCTCGCGGCGCTGCGGGTGCTGCGCACGGACCGGCACCCGCTGGAGGCCGAACTCGGGGGCCGTACCCGCCCGTTGTGGCTGCTGTTCGCCGGCAACGGCACCTACCACCGGAGGGGGATCGCGTCGGGCCGCCGGGTCGACCTGGCGGACGGGCGGCTCGACATCCGGGTCGTGCACGGCGGTCACAGGCCCGCACTGCGGCTGCTCGCGGCGGCCCTCGCCGGCCCGTTCTCCCGTTCCCCCGTCCACGCCTCGGTCCAGGTGCACCGACTGCGCCTGACCGGCCTCAACCCCGGCACGCTCCTCGCGTACGACGGCGAAGTCACCGATGTGGGAGGCGAGTTGACGTTGGAGGAGCTGCCCGAGGCGCTGACTGTGTACCGCCCGCTGACGGAGTCCCTGATCACCCGTCAGTCCACATCGTAAAACGCAGGTCTCATCATGCGACATGCGCGCGTACCTTGATGCGTACGACGAAGAAGACGCGAAGGGGTAGGTAGAGCCATGCCGAAGCCGCAGGAGACCGCCGTCTACACGCACGGGCACCACGAGTCCGTACTGCGTTCGCACACACAGCGAACAGCCGCCAACTCCGCGGCCTACCTGCTCGGTTCGCTCAAGCCCCACATGAAGATCCTGGACATCGGCTGCGGCCCGGGCACCATCACCGCCGACCTGGCGGCGCTGGTCCCGGACGGTCACGTCACCGGTGTCGACCGCGAGCCGGGGATCCTGGACCAGGCAAGGGCCACCGCCGCCCAACGCGGCCTGGAGAACGTCGACTTCGCGGTCGCCGACGTCCACGCGCTGGACTACCCGGACAACACGTTCTGCGTGGTCCACGCCCATCAGGTGCTCCAGCACGTGGGCGACCCGGTGCAGGCGCTGCGGGAGATGGTGCGGGTGACCAAGCCGACCGGGTTCATCGCCGTCCGCGACGCTGACTACGCGGTGATGACCTGGTATCCGCTGGTGCCGGGGCTGGACGACTGGCTGGACCTGTACCGGCGGGTGGCCCGCGCCAACGGCGGCGAGCCGGATGCCGGACGCCGTCTCAAATCATGGGCACTGCAGGCCGGGCTGGCGGACGTCACGGCCACATCGAGCACCTGGACGTTCCACACTCCGGACGAGCGGGCCTGGTGGAGCGGCCTGTGGGCGGACCGTACCGTCGCGTCCTCGTACGCGGGGGTCGCCACCGAGGGGGGCCATGCGACCCCCGAGGAGCTGGGCGCCGTGGCGGAGGCGTGGCGGGAGTGGGGGAAGCAGGAGGACGGCTGGTTCGCCGTGCTGCACGGGGAGATCCTCGCTCGTAAGCCCGCCTGATCCGCCTGATCGGCACCGGGATCGTCCGAAAGGATCAGCATTGCCCCGTCTCCCCAACTAGGCTCGTCCGTATGGAGATTCTGGGAGCCACGCTGCGTATCTGCGTCGACGACCTGGAGACCGCCGTCCCCTTCTACGAACGCCTCACGGGCGCCTCGGCGCTCCGTTTCGAGCGCGGCGGGGTGTCGGTGGCCGCGGTCGGCTTCTTCCTGCTGATGAGCGGGCCCGAGGCGGAGTTGGAGGTGTTGCGCAAGGTCGCGGCGACGATCGCCGTCAAGGACGTCGACGAAGCGCACACGCTCCTCACCGAACTCGGTGCCCGGATCGTCGCGGGCCCGCTGGCGACACCGGTGGGCCGCAATCTGATTGCGGTGCATCCGGACGGGACGGTGTACGAGTACGTGGACCGGCGGGGCTGATCGACGACCGCCGGTCCACGGTTCGTCTCAGGGCGTTTCCGGCCGCATCCGGAAGTCGTAGCGCGTCGGCAGTGGCTCGTCGGTGAGGCGGGACCAGAGCCGGCCGATCGACTCGGCGCCCTCGCGCAGGTCGGCGACCTCGAAGCCGTCGCCGAAGACGGCCCACGCGTCGTCGCGGCGCCCTTCCGCGAGCAGCAACTCGGCCTGGAGCAGCAGGAATCGGCCGCGTTCGCGGGTGGCGGGGTGCAGCATCTCCCACACGGCGCGGGCGTCCGCCGTACGCCGCACCCGCAGCAGCGCCTCGACGGCCTCGCGGCCGAGCGCGGCCGTGGCGGCGGTCCACCGCTCCCCCGCGTCGCGCCGCTCGTGACACAGGTCGGCGAATGCCTCGTTGTACCGGTCCGCGGCCCGCTCGTGGTTGCCCGCCTCCTGATCCGCCACGGCCAGACAGCGCAGCAACGGCCAGAGGGACGGGGCGAGTTCGATGGCCCGCTCCCAACTGCGGACCGCCTGCGCCCGATCGCCGGCGTGCCACTGCGCGACGCCGAGGTGGTACTCGGTGAGCGGGGTCGCGGGCGCGGTCTCCAGCATGTCCCGCCAGTGCGAGGCGACCAGCGTCTCGCCGGGCGGCCGGACCCGGCGCGGCTCGGGCAGGACACCGCTGCGCAGGAGTTCCGCCCAGGGCTCCTGGGCCTCGCCGAGCAGGGACTCCTCGAAGGGCGTGCCGGGCAACTTCCAGTCCGTGCGCAGGACTTCGAGGGCGCCCCAGCCGGAGCCGGTGGCGAGGATCTCGCCGGGTTCGGTGTCGGCGCACGGTTTCCAGGCGGCGTAGGCGGCATCGAAGTCGGCGCGGGGCAGGGCGGTTTCGAGCCGTGCCTCGGCACCGTCCACGACGGTGGACCACTCCCCCTCCGCCTCCGCGTCGAGTGGCCCGTACGCCTCCAGCCAGGACACCTCGCTCTCCGGTTCCAGCCGTACGTGCTCCAACTGGGTGCGGGCCAGGCCCGCTTGGATCTCGCAGTAGCCACCGGTCCCCGGCTCGGTGAGCCACTCCTGCCAGCGCCGGCCGCCACTGCCGGTGCCCCACACGAACAGCTTGCGGCCCCGCAGCACGTCGGTGGACGTCTGCACCAGCCCGTGCCCGTCCGCGTCGAGCGCGGCGATCCAGCGGCGCCGACCGTCCGGCAGTTCGTAGAAGTAGTCGGCGGCGTAAGGGCTGTTGAGGGGATAGGACCGGTCCACTCCGTCGTACGACGGCACGGGCACCCGGTGCAGCCGTCGCTCGTACCCGAAGTGCCAGGCCTCCTCCGCCGGGGCGAGGACCCGGCGTTCCTCCGGTACGGCGATGTTGGACCACCAGTAGGTGGGCGCGGGTCGCTCGTGCGGGTTGCGGACGCGGACGCCGACGTAGAGGAAGTCGGAGCCGTCCGGGAGCCAGAGGTCGACCTGGAAGGGGAGGTCGCGGAGGCGCTCCCACTCCCACAGGCGGAGCATCTCGCCGCCGTCGGGGGCGGGGACGCGGGCGGCGTGCAGGGGTGCGCAGGAGAGGGTGGTGTGGCCGGTGGCGCCGATGTTCCACTCGATGCCGCCGGAGAACCAGGCGCCGTTGAGGGCGAAGTTGGCGGGCTGCAACACCGGGTTGCGGTACAGGAGTTCACGGTCGGTGGGCTTGTGGACGAGGGAGCTGATCCGGCCGCCGAGGGCGGGGAGCACGGTGACGCGCAGCCGGTCGTTCTCGATCACGAGGGCGTCGATCTCGCGGGGTGTGCGGTCTCTGTCGTAGCCGTCCCGGACGCGGGTCGGCAGCAGGCTGCGGAGGGGTTCGTAGCCGACCTGGCGGGCCATGTCGCGCGGCAGGTCCTCGCGGTCCCGGTCGTCGATACGGTGTGTCTCGTCGAGCGGACGCAGTGGGGGCAGCGGGTTGTCCGGACCCAACTCGGCGGTGGGCAGGGTCAGTACCTCACGTCGGATCGTCGTCACGATCACCATGGAACCCGGCAACGGGTGCGGTGGCCAGGGGCGCTGCCAGTCAGGATTCCGCAAAGACGGGGGTCCCGCGCGGAGGCGGCGGAAAATCCGCGTGCGGTCGCCGCCCGCCGACGTAGAGTCGGGCGTTCGACGGCACGGACCGAGGAGTGGAACGGCGGATGAGCGAGCAGCACACGTACCGGGTGATCGTCCGGGGCACCTGGGACGCGCTGACGGACGAGGCGCGGGAGCGGCTGCTGGGCGAGGCCGCGGAGCACGGGATGCCGAGCATGCGGTTCACCGAGGAGGGCTCGCTCAGTTACGAACCCTCGCCGCTCAAGCACTTCTCGTGGCGGTATGTGGTGCTGTCGGACGCGGCGGACGGCGAGGAGATGGCGGCGGCGCTCGCGGAGGACCGCGCCGAGACCGCGCTGAAGGGCCTCGGCTACGGCTTCCGTGACCTGAAGTCGACGGTCACGGACCTCGACACGATGAAGGTCAACCGGAAGTCCGCATCTCGGCGGTGATCGCCCAGCGCTCGTGGTCCCGCCAGGCGCCGTCGATGTAGATCATGTTCGGCGAGAAGCCTTCGAGGCGGAACCCGCAGCTGCGGGCGAGGCCGATCGACCCGGCGTTGCCGGGCTGCGCGTTGATCTCCAGGCGGTGCAGCCGCATCGGCCCGAAGGCGTGCCCCACCACGAGGTTCATCCCCTCACGCATCAGCCCGCGCCCGGCCGCGTGCGCGAAGGCGCCGTATCCCAGCGCACCGCACTGGAACCCGCCCTGGACGATGTTGTTGATGTTGATGAAGCCCGCGATGCCCCCGCCGTCCAGCTCGCACACGAGGAACCCGGCCTTGGCCGGATCCTGGATCAGCCGCCCCGCGTAGGCGGTGTACGCGTCCCCGCTGGCCGGCGGGAACAGCCACGGCTGGTGCAGGTCCTTGCTCTCCCGGGCACGCGCGGTGAACTCGGCACCGTCCTCGTAGGTGAAGTGACGTATCCCCACGCGGGGGCCCTCGGCGAGATAACGAGATGCGGTATGCGGCATCCCGACACCCTAATCCGGGCTAGCGGCGGCGTCGCATGAAATACCACCCGCACAGGGCGCCGATGATCGCCGTGCCCAGCAGGGCCATCCACAGAGGCATGGTGACCTCGGGGATCAGCAGGCGGATCTTGGTGGCGCGGGTGTTCTCGAAGATGAAGATCAGGGCCAGGACGGCGAGCAGCAGAACCGTGATCCGGGCGGGCGTCAGCACACGTTCCCGCTGGCCGGTCCTACCGCCGCTCTCGGTGGTCTTCGGGCTCATGCCTCCAGAGTGAGCCCGAATCCGCCATCACGCACGGTGAGACTCAGTCCGCGACGACCGGCAGCTCCAGCACGCCCGTGTCCTGCGGCGAGCTGACCACCGTCACCGGCTTGATCCCACGGTTCCCGGTGTACGCGTCGTCACTCGCCGCGATCACGAACTGCAGCCGGTGCCCCTTCGCGTACCGGTGCACGATCCCCGGCAGGGTCACCGTGAAGCTCTTCGTGACGTCCGGTACGCGGACAGGAGCGACCAACCTGTGGACGAGGGTCTTGGTGCCGTCGGGGGCGAGGTCGTAGAGCTTGGCGAAGAGGACCAGGTTGTCGGCGGCGTCGCCCGAGTTCTGGACACGCCGCGCCTTCGGGGAGACGACCTTCAGCGTGGCCTTCGGGGCGCCCACGACGTCCGTGGTGCGGGTCAGGGGTTCGCTGGTCCAGCCCAGATACGTGCCCGCCGTGTCGTACGGCGCCGGGTCCGGCAGGCCGATCGTCCCGCTCAGCGAGCTCTCCGAATGGCTCGTGGGGACAAGCCAGTTGGTGTAGCCACGGCTGCCGCGTGCCACCTTCGCCCGGTTGTCCACGAGCTTGCCGCCGCCGGAGAGGTACAACTTCTCGTCGAGCGCGGGGAGTTGGTTCGCCGTGGCGTAGGTGTGGGCCGGGTCCGTGATCCAGTCGCGGTAGTAGGCGAAGGCCGGTCCCGTGTCCACGTTCTTCCGCCGGTGCAGGTAGCGGTCGAACCAGGCCAGGATGCGTCGGCCGACGTAGCTCGACTCCAAGTCACCCTGGCTCAGGTCGAGTTCACCGGCGGCCGGGTCGGTCATCCCGCCGCTGTGACCCCATGACTGCCAGATCATCTTGGCGGTCGTCCCCTGCGCCTTCAGCGTCTTGTACGTCGCTGTCGCCTCGTTGAGGTTGAAGAGGCTGTCGGCCTGCCCCTGGACGAGCAGCGTCGGCGCCTTCACCCGGTTCAGATACGACACCGGTGAGACGCTGTGCGCGTACGCGAGCAGGTTCGCCGTCGCCCTGGCCGGATAGCTCCCGGAGTTCAGTGTGCGGATTATGGCGCAGGCCTTGCTGACGAAGTGCAGGCAGGTGACGGAGTTGATCCGGCTCGGGTCGAGGCTCGGTACGGTCAGGGGCTGGGTCTCGCCGATGAGGTAGAAGCCGTTGGTCCACTGCCACTTGAAGGCGCCGGGGACGCTGTTGCTGCCGCTCGCGTTGTTCGGGTCGAGCGAGTACGCCAGGTCGTTCCAGGTGATCAGCGGGACGAGTGCGTCCACCCGGTGGTCCACGGCCGCCGTCGCCAGCTGGATCGCGCCCCCGTACGAGCCGCCGATCATCCCGACCCGTGGGTCGCCCTTCGCGTCGAGCGTCACGAAGTCGACCCTGGTCCCGTCGTCGGCGGCCCGTGTGCCCGCCAGGAAGTCGATCAGCCCCGATGCTGCCGTCCCGTCGATGTCCGGGTCGTCGAGCGAGACGAGACACCCCGACCTGCCGAAACCGAGCCCTGAGTAGACGAGTCCGACGTAGCCGCGTTGCGCGAATGCCTTGCCGATGGCGTCCGTCGAACCGTCCGACTTGCTGCCCCCGAAACCGTTGGTGGCCAGCACGGCGGGCGCCGGGTGGGCGCGGTCCACGCCCGCGGGCCGGTACAGGTCGGCGTCGACCGTGCAGTCACGGCCACCCGCCCGGACGGTGAACTTCAGTACGGTGACGGTGAATTGGTCCGCAGCGGCGGCCGGGCCGCCGAGCACGAGAGGGGCGGTGAGGGTGAGCGGGGCGGTGAGAGTGAGAGCCAGCGCGGCGCGGAATCCAGGCACACGACGGGACACAGGGACCTCCACACTGAGGACAACCCGACTGAGGGGACGGTGACTTACCGACTGGTAAGTACCGGTCCACGCCCATGGTGTGACACGTGTCAGGCCGGGTCAATCACCGTGAAGGGTGTTTCTTGACAGCGATTCAACAAGCGATCCGGCACAACGGCGGCTACCGCAGCGCGGGCTCGTCCAGCGTCAACGTGCCCGCGTCCGCGTCCAGTTCGGCCCTCACGCCGAGCGGTATCGTCAACGCCCCGTCGCAGTGCCCGAACCCGAACTCCTCCACCACGGGCACACCGAGCCCGCCGAGCCGGTCGACGAGCACCGGGCGCAGTGTCTCGTAGGGTCCACAGCGGGCCCACGAGCCGAGGGCGATGCCCGCGACGCCGTCCAGCCAGCCGCTGCGCAGGAGTTGGGTCAGCATCCGGTCGATGCGGTAGGCCTGTTCGCCTACGTCCTCGATCAGCAGCAGCCCGCCTCGCGCACCGGTCGGCGCGTGCGGGGTGCCGAGGTCGGAGGTGAGCAGGCTCAGACAGCCGCCGAGGGTGACGCCCCGGGCCCGCCCCGGCACCAGCGCGCCGCCCCCGTTCGGGACGGCCCGGATGCTCTGCACCGACTCCGGGTCGAAGAGGGTCGCCCTCAACTGCTCCTGTGCGCGGGCGTTCTTGATGAAGTCGGCGCCCGCGGCGGCGGGCCCGTGCAGGGTGACGAGTCCCAGCCGTGCGGCGAATGCCTGGTGCAGCACGGTGGGGTCGCTGAAGCCGACGAACACCTTCGGCCCGGCGGCCCGCATCGCCTCCCAGTCGAGCAGGTCGACCATGCGCTGCACGCCGTAGCCACCGCGGGCGCACAGCACGACGGCCACGGACGGGTCGCACCAGGCGTTCTGCAGATCGGCGGCGCGGTCGGCGTCCGTGCCCGCGAGGTAGCCCAACTCGCCGTGCCGGTCCCGTACATGGGGTGTCACGACCGGGTCGAGGTCCCAGCCGCGCAGGATGTCGAGGCCGGCCTCCAGCCGTTCCTCGGCCACCGGCCCGCTGGGCGCGACGACGGCCACACGGGCGCCGGGGGCGAGTCGGTACGGCCGTACGAGTGCGGTCACTTGGTGAGCTCCAGGGTGGGGATGCCGGGCGGGGCGAGGCCGAAGACCTGCGCGTACAGGGAGAGTTCCGACTCCAGGACCCGGGTCATGGTGTCGGCGCGGCGGAAGCCGTGGCCCTCGCCCTCGAACGCGAGGTAGGCGTGCGGCACTTGGCGTCCACGCATCCGTTCCAGGAAGCGTTCGCACTGGACGGGCGGGCAGATCACGTCGGCCAGACCCTGCATCAGCAGAAAGGGCACGGTGACGCGGTCGGCGTGCTCGACGGGTGAGCGCTCGGCGTACCGGGCGGGCACCTCGGCGAGGGGTCCGACGAGGGTCTCCAGGTACTGGGACTCGAAGTCGTGGGTCTCTCCCGAACCCCAGTTGGCCAAGTCGAGGACGGGATAGATGATCGTGCCGCAGGCGTAGACGTCGGTCGTCACGAGGGACGCGGCGCTGGTCCAGCCGCCCGCGCTGCCGCCCCGGACGGCGAGCCGGGCGCGGTCGGCGGTGCCCTCGTCGGCGAGGGCCAGCGCAACGGCGGCACAGTCCTCGACGTCGACGACGCCCCACTGCTCGCGCAGCCGGTTGCGGTACTCGCGGCCGTGCCCGGTGGAGCCGCCGTAGTTGACCTCGGCGACGCCGATGCCGCGTGAGGTGAAGTAGGCGATCTCCAGGTCGAGGACGAGCGGCGCCCGGCTGGTGGGGCCGCCGTGCGCCCAGATGACGTACGGCGGGAGTTCGTCGCCGGGCGCGGCCCAACTCGGGTTGTGGGGAGGGTAGATGTGGGCGTGGATCTCGCGTCCGGCGGGGCCGGTGAAGGTGCGGATCTGCGGTTCGGGGTAGTGGGCGGGGTCCACGGGGTCGTCGTGGGCGGCGCCGATCACCCGGGCCCGGCCGGTGCGGGTGTCGAGTTCGACGACCTCGTAGGCGCTGCGTGGGCTGGCACCGACGCCGACGATCCGCTCGCCGTTCACCGCGAGGGTGGACGCGAACTCGGTCCAGGGTCCGGCCGCGTCGACGACCTCGCCGGTCTCCGGGTCCAGTACGCCGAGCAAGGTGGCACCCCGGCCGTGCACGACGGCGATCAGCCCGCTCTCCAGCGGCGCGAACCAGCGCTGGCCCAGCTTCCACAGCGGCCCGCCGAACTCCTCCTCGCGCGGACACAGCGGTCGGTGGTCGCGGTAGAGGTTCCACCAGCCGGTGCGGTCGCTCGCGTACAGCAGCGAGCCGTCGAAGCCCCAGTCGACCTGCGCGATCGACTCCTCGGGACCGCCGGCGACGATCCGCGGCTCCCCGAACGTGCCGTCCTCCGCGACCTCGGCGAGCACCAACTCCGTGCCGTCCCACGGCATCCGCGGATGATCCCAGGCCAGCCAGGCCGCCTGCCGCCCGTCGGGCGAGACGCGCGGCCCGGACACGAACCGGTGCCGGTCGTCGGCGAGTTCGCGTACAGCGCCCCGGTCCTCGGCGGCGGATCCGTCCAGCGGTACGGCGGCCAGCACGCGCCGCACGTCACCGGGGGCGTCGCCGGTGAACTCCTCCAGGACGCACCACACTTCACCCAGGTCCAGGCGCAACTGCGGTTCCGCCCAGCGGAGTCCGCCACCCACCGAGGACACGGGGGTGAGCGGGCTCGGTTCGCTTCCGGAGTTGTGGCGATACAGGCGCTGGTCGGTGAAGTTCACGAAGACCACGAGGGGTTGACCGTCTTGGACCGTTCCAGCCCAGGGCTGTCCGCCGTACTCCATGACCCGGCTGCGGACGTTCCACGGCGCGGGCAGCACCGACTCCTCGGAGCCGTCCGGCCGGCGCCGTACCAGGGTGCGGCGGCCACCCTCGGTCGGTCGGGGTTCGGTCCACCAGGTCTCGTCGCCGACGAAACCGACCCACTCGGGATGTCCGTCGTGCGCGGCGGCGAGGGCCGCGTCGATGGGCGAGGGCCACGAGCCGTACGCCAACGTCCGCATGTTCTCCCCCACTTGCTAGGCGTTCCGCAGGAAACGGTCGAGAACGTGGACGCCGAAATGGAGTGCCTCGACAGGGACCCGCTCGTCGACTCCGTGGAACAGCGCCTGGTAGTCGAAGCCCTCGGGGAGCTTCAGCGGTGCGAAGCCGTAGCCGGTGATGCCGAGGCGCGAGAACTGTTTGGCGTCCGTGCCGCCGGACATGCAGTACGGCACGACATGCCCCTCGGGTGCGAACTCCTCGACGGCGGCCCGCATCTGGGCGTAGGTCAGCGAGTCGACCGGTGCCTGGAGTGCCACCTCTCGGTGGTGGAACTCCCAGTCGACGTCCGGTCCGGTGAGCCGGTCCAGGGTGGTGCGGAACTCGTCCTCGCCGCCCGGGAGATAGCGTCCGTCGACGTATGCCACGGCCTCGCCCGGGATCACGTTGACCTTGTAACCGGCGTTCAGCATGGTCGGGTTGGCGCTGTTGCGGACGGTGGCCTCGACGAGCTTCGCCGCCGGGCCGAGCTTGGTGAGGAGGCCGTCCACATCGTCGAGGTCGGGGTCGATGCCGTACAGGGCGGCGAGTTCGGTGAGGGCCGCGCGGACGGTCGGGGTGAGCCGTAGCGGCCATTCGTGTTCGCCGATGCGTGTGATCGCGGCGGCGAGACGCGTGACCGCGTTCTCGTGGTTGACCTTGGAGCCGTGGCCCGCCCGGCCACGTGCGGTCAACTTGAGCCAGCCGGTGCCTCGTTCACCGGCGGCGATGGGGTAGATCTCCCGGCCGCTGCCGTCGTGAAAGGTGAACGCCCCTGATTCGCTGATGCCTTCGGTGCAGCCCTCGAAGAGCCCGGCGTGCTCGTCGGCGAGGAATCCGGAGCCGTCCTCGGCGCTCGCCTCCTCATCGGCGGTGAACGCGATCACGAGGTCGCGCCGGGGCCGTACGCCCTGCCTGGCCCAGGCCCGCACGACGGCGAGGATCATCGCGTCCATGTTCTTCATGTCGACCGCGCCGCGCCCCCAGACGACGCCGTCGCGGATCTCCCCGGAGAACGGGTGCACGCTCCAGTCCTCGGCCTGCGCCGGTACGACGTCCAGGTGACCATGGACTAGCAGGGCGTCCGCCGAGGGGTCGGTGCCCTCGATGCGGGCGACGACGTTGGTGCGGCCCTTGGAGCGTTCCAAGAGGGTGGGTTCGAGCCCCGCACCGGCCAGTTGCCCGGCCGCGTACTCGGCCGCGGGTCTCTCCTGGCAGTCGCCGCCGCCCCGGTTGGTCGTGTCGATGCGGATGAGGTCGGAGGTGAACGTCACGACCTCGTCCAGGGCCCGCTCGTCGATGTCAGCCATACTGCTCCTCCACCGCGGCCGAGACGATCGTGGTGACCGCCTTGAAGGTACGGATCCCCTCGTACATGGTGTCGCTGGTGTACGCGACCTTCCGCTCGCCGACCCGCCCGACACCGGGCACCACGGTGGCGGCCATCGCGAGGTGTTCGGCGTCGAATTCGAGGGCCACGGTGAACGGGCCGCCCCGCACCGGTTCCTGACGGACCGCCAGCTTCCCCGCCTCCTTCGCCGCCTCGCGGATGTCGGCGGCCGTCCTGGCCGGCGTACGGCACACGGCCGCGTACCGCGACACATGGTCCTTGACGGCCACCTTCAGCGCTTCGGGCGCGTACCCGAGGGCGTCCTCGCAGGCCACGTCGTCACCCGTGACAAGGACAACCGGTACCCCGTACTCGGCGACGACATGCGCGTTGAGCAGCCCCTCGCTCGCGCGGACGTCGTTCAGCCACACGCCAGTGATCGAGTTCGCGAGGTAGGTGTGGGCGAGGACGCCCTCCATGCCGGCGCCCGCGTGGTAGCCGACGAACGCGATGCCGTCGACGTCGCCGTGTTGCACACCCTCCACCATGGAGAGGGACTTGTGGCGTCCGGTGAGCATCTGGGTCCGCTCGTCGAGCCGCTCCAGCAGCAGGTTGCGCATCGTCCAGTGGGCCTCGTTGACGAGCACCTCGTCGGCGCCGCCGTCGTAGAAACCGAGGGCGGCGGCGTTCACGTCCGAGGTGAACATCGAGCGGCACCGCTCCCACTGCGGTGTCCCCGGCAGCACGTCGGCCGGCCAGGTGACGCCGGTCGCACCCTCCATGTCGGCGCTGATGAGGATCTTCATGCTGCATCACGTTACGCGTCGACGGGGAATCCACCGGGAAGGAGGGGGCCCTTCCGTCGTGGGCGTCGCCGTCACCCCATGGGGCGACCCCGGATCAGGGGCGTCCGCCGAGATCGCGGTTCCGCACCCGCCAGGCACGCACCAGCAGGAAGAGTCCGATCAGTGCGACCACGACGCCCAGCGCCGCGTACTGGCCATGACCGGACATGGCGGAGCCGCTCATCGCGCCGACGCCCTGCGCGATCCAGACCGCGCCGAGCACGACCAGAATGATCCCGCCGATACCACGGACCAACATATTCACTCCATGTCTCTGCACCGGTGCGTTCATCACTCAGCTTCGTCCCCTTCGGTGCGCCCGGGGCGGTCGAAATCCTTACGGAACACGAACGTCGTGGCTGCTGCGACTCCCGCGCCGAATACTGACTGTCGGTGTAGACACCATCGATACCCTTGAAGAGCCGACCCCGCGAACCGCCCGAGGAGAAACGTCCGTTGAACACCGCAGCCCCGGCCCCCGACAGCTACTACGAGCGCATCGACGAGCTCCGCTACAAGCCGACGGCCCACGCGGGCGGTGCCTGGGACCCGGCCGAACTGCACTTCAGCCCGCTCGGCGGGCTCGTCGTCCACGCCATCGAGCGGCAGCGGGCGGGGCGGCCGGACGACGGTCTCGTGCTGGCCCGGATCAGCTACGACATCCTGGGCCGGCTCGCGCTCGACGAGTGCGAGATCCGGGTGGAGACCGTCCGCCCCGGCCGCACGATCGAACTGGTCGAGGCCGTGGTGCTGGTCGCCGGCCGGCCGGTGGTCCGGGCCCGTGCCTGGTTCCTCGCCACCGTCGACACCGCCGCGGTCGCCGGCGGCCCTGACGACCGGCTCACCCCTCCCGAGCAGCTCGCCCCCTGGGAGATGAGCGTGTTGTGGCCCGGCGGATTCATCGCCTCCGTGGACATCCGGCCGCTCGCGCCACCCCGGCCGGGCCGCACGACGGCCTGGGTCTCCACCCGCCACGCCCTCGTCGCCGGTGAGCCGTGCAGCCCGCTCGCGTCCTATCTCGCGCTCGTCGACACCGCGAACGGCATCGCCGTACGACAGCCGCCCACCGCCTGGATCTACCCGAACGTCGACCTGACCGTCCACCTGCACCGACAGCCCGAGGGCGACTGGACGGGGCTGGACACGACGGTCACCTTCGGGCCCACCGGGCAGGGCCTCACCAGCACCGTGCTGCACGACGTCAACGGCCCGGTGGGACACGCCCTGCAGATACTCACCGTGCGGCCCGCACCGGACCAGTGACCGCGGCGTCTCCAGGACCCCACAACGCCTCCGGATCGAGGGGCAGTTCGGGCCGGGCCCGCTTGAACTCGGCGGCCAGCGCCTCGACGTCCGGGAGTTCGGCGACGGACGCGGCGAAACCGCGGAACAGGGTCGAGCAGTACTCGCCGGACAGGAACGTGGCGTCCCAACTGCCGTCCGGCCGCACCCACTGGTAGGTGTGGTTGTGCAGGTTGAGGAACTGCAGGGTGGCCAGGTCCGGTTCGACCGCACGGAAGGTCCCCTCTTCGACGGCCTCCGTGAGCAGGCCGCCGATGAGCTGCTCGAAGTCGACGCGCTGCCGGAGCACCGTCGCCAGTTCCTTGCCGCTGAGGCTGCGGTAGTCGTGCTCGTAGACCCAGATGTGGTCGAGTCTGCGGAAGATGATCGTCAGCAGCGACTCGGACAGCAGGCGCAGGCGCAGCAGCGGCACCTCGTCGAGTGCCGCGATCTCCTTGGCGCGGGCCAGCAGCGGCCCGAGCACCCGCGACTGGATCTCGATGAGCAGGTTCTCCTTGGAGCCGATGTAGTAGTACAGGGCGCCCTTGGCGAGCCCGACCGCGCGGCCCAGGTCGTTGATGGAGGTGGCCGCGTAGCCCTGTTGCGCGAACAGGGACGCCGCGGTGTCGATGATCTTCTGGCGTCTGACTTCGAAGCCCGGCCCATGACCCGACGGTCGTGCCATGTCTTCTCTCCCCTGGCTGTGACGACGGGCGCGCTGTCCCGGGGACGCCGCTCTGGTCTGCTGGACCAGACCGTACATTGGGGCGAGGGCCGTATTACCGCGGCGGTCATGCACCGTCGGTCATCTGATGGCGGCCCCCGCCTTCCCGCCGTCTCAAGCCGTGCGGCCCACGATCAGCCACTTCGAGGGCAGTTCGATGCGAGCGCCGTCGGCCGTGAACTCGGTGGTGATCAACGGCAGTTCACCGCTCGCGATGACGGTGAGGCCGGCCGCGCGGAGGAGTTCCGGCACCTCGTCGTCGGCCACCTCGCCGGGGACGATGCCGTGCCGGAGGATCGGGGCGAGTTTCGGCGGCGGGCCGTCCGGGTCCTGGGCCAGTTCGCCCAGGATCGGGCGGGCGGCCTCGGAGAGTTCGACGAGGAAGGCATGTCCGCGCTCCCCCAGCAGCGCGGCGATCCCGTCCACCGTCGACTGCCGGTCGTCGGGCTCGACCTGGTGCAGTACGCCCCTCATGTAGACGTTGGCGTCGCCGAGTTCGGCGTGCAGTGACTCGACCTCGGTCTTGTCGGCGGCGTCCAGCAGCCGGTAGGTCGCCTGCCCCGCCGGGTCGGCGTGCCGGGCGTGGTCGAGGGCCGCGGCGGACAGGTCGGCGCCCACGACATGGGTGAACCGGTCGGCGAGGAAGCGGGTCTGGGTGCCGTTGCCGCAGCCGAGGTCCACCATCTGCAGGCCGGGGTCACGCAACTTCGGCTCGAACAGGGCGAGATGGAGTCCGACCGTCTGGGCCGGCGCCGCATCCCAGAAGACGGCTCCTTGCTCGTCGGGCGCCTCGCGCCAGAAACCTTCCCAGGCCTCCCGGTACCGACTGGTCACGCTCATGCCCAACTCCCCAGGATGCAAGGCCGTTCCGCCATAAGTGACGGGCCAGTACGGTCTATCGCGCCCCGGTCCTGCTCACAAGCACACGGCGCATTCCTTCACCGCTCATTCGACCCGTGTACGCCGTTGTGCGCCCCTTGTGCCCCGTCCATCGCGCCTGCTTCAGCGGCGCGGCAGGGTCAGTTCGAACCAGACGGTCTTGCCCGCTGTCGTACGGCTGGCGCCCCACTCGCGGGCGAGCATTCCGACCAGGTGCAGTCCACGTCCGAACTCGGCGTCGGGGCCCGCGCCGAGCAGGGTCGGCAGGGTGGGGTCGTCGTCGTCCACCTCGCACAGCAGTGTGTCGCCGCGCACCAGGCGGAGCTCGATCCGGCGGCCGTGGGAGTGCCGTACGGCGTTGGTGACCAGCTCGCCGGCCAACAGGGCGGCGTTGTCGGCGAGTTTGGCGAGGCCCCACTCGTGGAGCTGTTCCCGGACCACCGCGCGGGCCCGGCCGGCCTCGACGGGGTCGAGGGCGAGCCGCCATTCGGCGACGTCGTCCGGTTCGATGCCGTTGAGGCGGGCCATCAGGAGGGCGACGTCGTCCTTGCGCCCGCCGCGGATGTTCAGGGTGCGGATGATCGTGTCGCAGGCGTCGTCCATGGACGCGGCCGGATGCGCGGCCGACTCGCACAGGGTCGCCAGGCCTACGCCGATGTCCTCGCCGCGCACCTCGACCAGGCCGTCGGTGCACATCACGAGCCGGTCGCCGGGCTCCACGCGCACGCGTACCGCCTCGAAGGGCACCCCGCCGACGCCGATGGGCGCGCCCGTGGGCAGGTCGAGCAGTTCGCTGCGACCGTCTCCGGCGTGCACGATCACCGGCGGGATGTGGCCCGCGTTGGCGATGTGGAGTTCGCTGGCGATCGGGTCGTAGACGGCGTAAAGGCAGGTCGCGAGATACGAGTCGCCGAGGCGCTGGGCCAAGTCGTCGAGGTTGCGCAGGAGTTGGGCGGGCGGGAGGTCCATGGCGGCCATGGTCTGCACAGCGGTGCGCAACTGGCCCATCATGGCGGCCGAGTTGAGGCCGTGGCCCATGACGTCGCCGACGACGAGCGCGGTGCGGGCGCCGGGCAGTTTCACCGAGTCGAACCAGTCGCCGCCGACGCGTCCCAGCAGTGTGCCGGGCAGGTAGCGGGTGGCGATGTCGCAGCCCGCCATGCGCGGCGGGATGTGCGGCAGCATGCTGTCCTGGAGGGTCTCGGCGACGGACTCCTGGTAGGTGTACATGCGCGCGTTGTCGAGCACGAGGCCCGCGCGGGCGGCGAGTTCGGCGCCGGTGACGCGGTCCATGTCGTTGAACTCGACGCGCTCCGGGTGGCGCAGCAGGATCATGAAGCCGAGGACGACATTGCGTGCTTTGAGCGGGACGACCAGCATGGAGCGGCCGGTGATCAGCGGCCGGATGTCGCGCTTCTCGAACTGCGAGGCGATCATGTGCCCCATCTGCTCGCTGATGCGCGGCACGAGGACGGGTTCGCCGGTGGTCATGCACTGGAAGAACGGGGTGTGCGCCGGGAACGGCATGGCCTCGCCGACCGGTACGACGTCGTCCCAGCGGCCGGGTTCGTCGGTGTGCTCCAGGGCGACCCGGTGCCACATGGTGGTGGTGTCCGGCACGCCGTCCGGGAATCCCTCGCCGGCGACGACCTGTTCGCGGAGATAGGTGCCGGCGACGTCCGTGAACTTGGGTACGACGGCCTTGCTGACCTCGATGATGGTCTTGGCGAGGTCGAGCGAGGTGCCGATGCGTCCGCTGACCTCGTTGAGGAACTCCAACCGCTCGCGTACGGCGACGTATTCGAGGTCCTCGCCCTCGTCGGCGACCTCCTGGGGCACGGGCAGGCCGTCGGCGACCGCGAGGGCGGCCCGCTCGCGGCGTGCCTTGCGCTCGGCGCGGCGGGCGACACCCCAGTCGGGGGTCACCGGCACCCGCTCGTTCTGGCTGAACTCCAGGACGGGATAGCCCAGTTCGAGGACCTGCGCGACGATGCGGGCGCTCTCGTCGACGCTCATGCTGGGCAGGATCTCGGGGAGCCTGCGGGCGAGTTCGTCGGCGCCTGGGAAGTCGGTGTGCAGGGCGAAGTTGGGTGCTATGCGCTCCAGGGCACCGTCCGGATCAGGGAGGTCCTGGCTCAGCCCGCCCGCGTCGGCGGCGAGTACCAACAGCCGCTCCCGGCCGGGGCCGACCAGGGGGTATGCCCACCAGAGAACGTCCACCCGGTCGAGCTCGGGGACAGTGAGGCGGGCGCGTCCGGCTGCCGGGTAGGACAGCCGTCCGTCGAGCGAGGACTCCAGGTCGGGGCCGAGTCCGTCGTAGGCGGTGAACCCACCGTAGGGACTGGTCTCCTCGTCCTCGGGCAGGGCGCCGGAGACGGGGAGCAGGTCGACTGCCGCCTGGCCGATCGCCTCTTCCCTGGTGGCGCCGAACAGGCGCCGGGCGCCGCGGCTCCAGTGGGAGACGAGGCCGTCGCGGTCGATCAGGATCACAGCCAGCGGGATGCGGCCGGCCGCGGTGTGCTCGACCACCACGTCGTCCCCGGCCCCGCGGCCGGGAGGTGCCTCCCGCTCGATGCCACGGTCCATGACCCAGGCCCTCTCTCCCCACGGCTCCGGAAGATCTGTGCCGCCGTTCACTACGCTACGGGGGCGGCCGGTGGCGATGTGTGGCATTCCTCGAATTGGTTCCACCAATCGCACCGGCGCGCGCCTCCCCCGCGCCCTGGGGTGGGGTTCAGTCCTCGTGACCGAGTTGGAGATCGCGCTCGGTGCGTCCCCCGCCCGCCACTTGGAGCACGGTGGCCACGGGCGGGTACCCGGCGGCGATCACCGTGTACTCGCCGGAGGACAGGTCGACGAACCGGAAGGTGCCGTCCGGTCCGGTGGTGAGGGTGTCGACGACGTTGCCCGCCGCGTCGAGGAGCGTCACGCGCGCGTCCTCGACGGGCCGACCGCCGCTCGCCCTGACGGTGCCGCGCAGCACGGCGCCGCCGGCGAGTTCGACGTCCTGGCGGGTCTCGCGGGACGCCTGGACGCTGACGGGGAGCGCGGCGGGGCGGAACGCGGGCGCGCTGGCGGCGAGGGTGTACTCGCCGGCCACCAACTCGCTGATGACATAGCCGCCTTCACGCCCGCTGCGGGTACTGGCCACGACCTCGCCGTGCACGTTGGTGAGCGTCACTGCGGCCTCCCGCACCGGGGTGCCGTCCGCGGTGAGCACGCTCCCGGCGAGGCGTCCGGCGCCGCCGAGGACGACGTCCAGTTCGACGGGCCGCTCGCCGACGGTCACGGACACGGCCTGCGGCTGGTGCCCGCCCGCCGCCGCGATCAGGACGTACGCCCCGGAGCCGGGCGTCGACAGCGCGTACCGCCCGTCCGGGCCACTGGCGCCGCGCCCGATCTGTTGTCCGGAGACGTCGATGAGGGTGAGCGCGGCCCGGGGCACGACGGTCCCGTCGGGATGCTGCACCGTGCCGCAGACGGGGATGCCGGCGGCGTACGAACGGGCCTGCGGGATCGGGGAGTTGAGGGGCGCGGCCTCGGACGTCTCGGCGGGGGCGTTGTGGGACACCAGCGGTTTCTCCTTGAGGAAGAAGGCGATGAGCAGGCCGAGGGCGAGCACCGGCACGAGGTAGAGGAAGATCCGTGGCATGGCGTCGGCGTACGCCCGGATGTAGCCGTCGCGCAGCGCCGGGGGCAGCGAGTGGACGAGCTGCGGGGTGATGGACTCGGGGTCCGGGAGACCGGCCCCCGCGCGCGGGGGAACGCGGTCGCGCAGGGCGTCGGTGAGCCGGTCGGCGAACAGGGTGCCGAAGATCGCGGCGCCGACGCTGCCGCCGATCTGCCGGAAGTAGTTGTTGGCGCTGGTGGCGGTGCCGAGGTCGGCGGGCCGTACGGAGTTCTGCACGGCGAGGACGAGGACGGGCATCACCATGCCGATGCCGGCGCCGAGGACTGCCATCCAGAGGCTGTACTGCAGCCGGGACGTGTCGACTTCGAGCCGGGACAGCAGCCACATGCCGAGGGCGGCGAGGGCGCTGCCGAGGACGGGGTAGATCTTGTAGCGGCCGGTGTGGCTGATGAGTTGCCCGGAGATGATGGACGCGCCGACGATGCCGCCCATCATGGGGAGCATCAGCAGTCCCGACTCGGTGGCACTCGCGCCGTCGACCATCTGCAGGAAGGTCGGCAGATAGCTGGCGGCCCCGAACAGCGCGACCCCGATCACCAGGCCCACCAGGGCGGTGACGTTGAAGACGGCGTCCTTGAACAGCCGTAGCGGGATGAGGGGTTCGGGCGCGAAGCGCTCGGCGACGAGGAAGAGGACCGCGGCGGCCACGGCTCCCGCGCCGAGGCCGAGGATGACGTGCGATCCCCAGGCGTACTCGGTCCCGCCCCAACTGGTCAGCAGGACCAGACAGGTTGAGGCGGCGGCGAGCAGCAGCGCGCCGAGGATGTCGAGGCGTGCCTTCACGGTCGGCTTCGGCAGTTTCAGTACGACGGTGACGACGGCCAGGGTCACCACGCCGAAGGGCACGTTGATGTAGAAGCACCACCTCCAGGAGAGGTGGTCCGTGAAGTAGCCGCCGAGCAACGGGCCCGCGACGGAGGCGAGTCCGAAGGTGGCGCCGATCAGGCCCATGAACCGGCCGCGCTGCCGGGGCGGCACGATGTCCGCGATGATCGCCTGCACGCCGATCATTAGCCCGCCCGCGCCGATGCCCTGTACCGCGCGGAAGGCGATGAGTTGGTCCATGGACTGGGCGCGGCCCGCGAGCGCGGAGCCGATCACGAAGACACCGATCGCGAACTGGAACACGCTCTTGCGGCCCAGGAGGTCGCCGAGTTTGCCGTAGACCGGGAGTCCTACGGTGGAGGTGAGGAGGTAGGCGGTGATCGCCCAGGACATCTTGTCCAGGCCGTGCAGTTCACCGACGATCTTCGGGAGCGCGGTGGCGACGATCATCTGGTCGAGGGCGGCGAGGAGCAGCGCGAGCATCAGCCCGAGGAAGACCAACCGCACGCGGTGGGGGCCGAGTTCGACCTTCTCGACGGGCGCGGGGCCGGGTGTCTCCGGGGGTGCCGGGGCCTGTTCGTCCTGCACCAGAGTCGTCCCGCCCACGTACCGCTCCCCTCGTCGCGCCTGCCGCACAATTCCCGCTTTAGGCGACAACTACGAGCAAGCGTGACGAGTTACGGCGTACGCCCGGCTCGAAAGGAGATCCACTCGAACCGGTGAGGGGCGCGGCGTGGGCACCAACGCGCCCTGGGGAGTTGACCTTTGGGGCCGACTCCCCGCACGCCCCTCATGACCTACTTCTCGACCTCGGTGGCGAGCCTGTCCAGCACCAGGTCGTAGATCCGGCCGAGGCCCTTGGGGGCGAAGGTGCGCTCGAAGAAGCCGCCGATGCCGGTAGCACCGTTCCACGTGCTGGTCACGACGACGCGGGACTTGCCCTCGCCGGCCGGGGTGACCCGCCAGGTGGTGACCATGGTGGAGTTGCGGTCCTTCTCGACCAGTTCGCCGTCGGTGGGCTCGCCGACCTCCAGGAGGCAGTCGCGGACGCGCTTGCTGGTGGCCTGGAGCTTCCAGTGGACGAGGGTGCCCTCGCCGTCGCCGCCCTCGCGCACCTCGTACTCGCTGAACTGCTCGGGCAGCAGCTTCGCGCGCGTGCCGCTGTAGTCGGCGAGGGCGTCGAAGACAGCCTCCGCGTCGGCTGCGACGACCCGCTCGGTAGTCGCCTCGACCTGCGCCATCGGTTTCCTCCAGGACATGAGTTCTCGGGGTGGGGGCAAGCCAACCACCCCCGCACACGGCCACCCAAATCGGGGTGCCCCAGGGCGCCGGAAGCGACAGGGAATGGCACTTGCACAGTAATTCGAACAAGTGTTTCACTCGGAGGGCAGGCCTACTTAGGAGGCGTCATGCGCTGGGAGAACCTCACCGTCGAGTCCGGCGGTCACAGCCGGGCGGCCGACGCCGCGCTGTTCGGCGCGGACGCCGTGGTCAGCCGTACTTTCGACACGCCGGAGTTCCGCGGGATCACCTTCCACGAGGTGCGGGCCCGCTCGATCATCAACCGGGTGCCGGGGGCCTCCCGCATGCCCTTCGAGTGGACGGTCAACCCGTACCGGGGCTGCTCGCACGCGTGCGTGTACTGCTTCGCCCGCAAGTCGCACAGCTATCTGGACCTCGACACCGGCCTCGGCTTCGACTCGCAGATCGTGGTCAAGATGAACGCGCCGGACCTGCTGCGCCGCCAGCTCGGCTCACGGCGCTGGCTCGGCGAGCACATAGCGATGGGCACGAACGTCGACTGCTACCAGCGCGCGGAGGGCCGCTACCGCCTGATGCCGGGCATCCTGGGCGCCCTGCGCGACCACGCGAACCCCTTCTCGATCCTGACGAAGGGCACGCTGATCCTGCGCGACCTGGACCTCCTCGTGCAGGCCTCCGAGGTCACGGACGTCGGCATCTCGGTCTCCGTCGGCTTCACCGACCCGACGCTGTGGCGCACGGTGGAGCCGGGCACGCCCTCGCCGGAGCGGCGCCTTGACGCCGTACGGACACTGACCGGGCACGGTATCGACGTCGGGGTCCTGATGGCCCCGGTGATCCCCTTCCTGAGCGACCACCCGGGCCAACTGCGCGCCACCGTAAGGGCGATAGCGGCCTCCGGGGCCAGCTCGGTGACTCCCCTGGTGCTGCATCTGCGGCCCGGTGCCCGCGAGTGGTTCATGGCCTGGCTCGGGCAGCACCACCCGCATCTGGTGCGCCGTTACGAGCGGCTGTACGCGGAGGGCGCGTACGCCCCGAAGTGGTACCAGCGCCGGATCACCCGTCAGGTCCACGACCTGGCGCAGGAGTACGGCATCGGTCCCGCGCGCGCGGGCATGCCGCGCCGGCTTCCCGAACCGGCGGAGCAGGTCGACGCTCCGGTGACCGGGCCGACGCAGCTCTCGCTGATCTGAGGGCGTTCGAGCGCATCCGGCGGCCCAATTGGGTCAAGTATCGACTGAACAGGTTCTTCCACCCCGAGTTTTCGGGACTATGCGCCGAGGACGGACCGCGAAACCCGCTGTCCGCCGCCTCTCCGTCCTGGGAGGACGTATGAGAAAACGCGCAGCCGTACTGTGCGGTGCCGCCGTCGTCGTGGCCGGGACGGTCACCGCCCTCCCCGCCGACGCGAGCACCGCGCACCCCACGACCGGCGTCCAGGTGGCGAAGCTCACCTGGAAGAAGTGCGCCACCACCGACTATCCGACGCTGCAGTGCTCAAGCGTCAAGGTGCCTCTCGACCACGCGAACCCGCACGGCAAACAGATCACGCTCGCCCTGTCCCGCGTCCCGCACACCGCGAAGACGTACCAGGGCCCGCTGCTGGTCAACCCCGGCGGCCCCGGCGGCAGCGGGCTGACGCTCGCGGGCTTCGTCGCGTCCTCGCTGCCCAAGGCGGTGGCGTCCCAGTACGACGTCATCGGCTTCGACCCGCGCGGCGTCGGCAAGAGCACACCCGCCCTGGACTGCAAGCCCGGTCACTTCAACCCGGTCCGCCCCGACTCGGTGCCGAGCACCCCGGCGCTGGAGAAGGCCAACCTCACGCGCGCGAAGGCGTTCGCGGCCGCCTGCGGCAAGAAGTACGCGAGCGTGCTGCCGTACATCAACACGATCAGTGCCGTGCAGGACATGGACTCGATCCGGCAGGCGCTCGGCGCGAAGAAGATCAACTACTTCGGCTACTCGTACGGCACCTACCTGGGCGCCGTGTACGCGAAGCTCTACCCGGAGCGCGTGCGCCGCCTGGTCCTCGACTCCATCGTCGATCCCACCGGTGTCTGGTACGACGACAACCTCGGGCAGGACTACGCCTTCAACGACCGCCAGCAGGCGCTCATGGCGTGGATCGCGAAGTACGACTCCACGTACAAGCTCGGCACCGACCCGGCCAAGATCGAGGCCAAGTGGTACGCGATGCGGAAGGCGCTGGCCAAGAAGCCGGCGGGCGGGAAGGTGGGGGCCTCCGAGCTGGAGGACACCTTCATCCCCGGCGGGTACTACAACGGCTACTGGCCCTACCTCGCCGAGGCGTTCGCCGCCTACGTGAACGACAAGAACGCCGATCCGTTGGTCGAGACGTACGAGAACTTCGCCGCGATCGACGCCTCCGGGGACAACGGGTACAGCGTCTACACGTCGGTGCAGTGCCGTGACGCGTCCTGGCCGCGCGACTGGAACCAGTGGCGCAAGGACAACTGGGCGGCCTACGACAAGGCGCCGTTCATGGTCTGGAACAACGCCTGGTACAACGCGCCGTGCGCCTTCTGGCCGACGAAGTCCCAGCAGCCGATCAACATCGCCAACGGCAAGCTGCCGCCGGTCCTGCTGTTCCAGGCGACGAACGACGCGGCGACCCCGTACGAGGGCGGCGCGACGGTCCATCAGCTCCTGGCCGACTCCAGTTTCGTGGTCGAGCAGGGCGGCGGGAACCACGGGATCACGCTGAGCGGGAACGCCTGCCTGGACAAGTACCTGGCGACGTATCTGACCGACGGCAAGGTGCCGCGCAGTGGCGGCGAGGTCGACGCGGTGTGCCAGAAGACGCCGGACCCGAAGCCACTGACCACGGCGAAGGCGGCGACGAGCACGGCACACGGTTCGACACTGCACGGCCTGCTGGGCTTCCGCGGCTGAGCACGGCTGAGCCTGGCTGAGTACTGCCCACCGTCCCCGTCGGTCCGCCGGGGGCGGTGGGCATCCTCGTTGTCAGACCCATGGTCCACCATGGACGCATGAGTGAACTGACGAGGATTCCCGCCCCCGACGGCGTCGCCCCCGCGACGGCCTACACGCACGTCGTAATGGGCACCGGCCGCTTCGTCGCGATCTCGGGCCAACTCGCCCTGGACGAGGACGGCAAACTCGTCGGCGAGGGCGACGCGACGGCCCAGGCCCACCAGGTCTTCGAGAACCTCCGCCGCTGCCTGGCCGCCGCCGGCGCCACATTCGACGACGTGATCAAACTGACCTTCTTCGTCACGGACATGGCCCACATGCCGGCCATCCGCACGGCCCGCACAACACACATACCCGACGACCGACTCCCTGCCGCGTCGGCTGTACAAGTCGCCGCGCTGGTACGGCCGGAGTTCCTGATGGAGATCGAGGCGTTCGCGGTGGTCACCGAATAATCGGAAGCGGGCTCGGTCGGCACCTCCCTAGGGTGCCGCCATGGACGACGCCGATCCCCTCCAGATCCGCCCGATGACCCTCGCCGACTGCGACCGCGTCTCCGAAATCCGCGTCCTGGGCTGGCAGTTCGCGTACCGGGGGCTCATGCCGCAGCCCTTCCTCGACGCGCTCAGCCCTACGGCCGACGCCGAGCGCCGCCGGGCCCGCTTCGCCCAGGGCGACGACAGTGTGGTGAACCTGGTCGCCTCGCTGGGCGGCGAGGTCGTCGGCTGGGCCGCCCACGGCCCGTACCGCGACGGCGAAGTCCGCACCGAGGACGCCGAGTTGTACGCCATCTACCTCGACCCACGGCACCTGAGCACCGGCGTCGGCCGGGCCCTCGTGCAGGAGTCCCTACGGCAGTGCGCGGGCCGCGGCCACGACCGCGTCTACCTCTGGGTCGTCCGGGGCAACGCCCGCGCCCGCCGCTTCTACGAGCGCGCGGGCTTCCGGGCGGACGGCACGGAGGAGCCGTACGAGGTGGAGGGGGTCGCGGTGCCCGAGGTGCGGTACGTCAAGGAATTGAGGGGCTGAGCGCCGCACCGGGCCAACGGCTCACCGCTGCCGCGGAATCCGCCCCAGCGCGTGCACCGCCGCCTCCGCCAGCGCCGGGTGGGCCAGCGCGTCGTTCAGTACCGGTCTGGCGCGCGGGTCGGCCAGTTCGCCCAGGCCCTCCACGCAGGCCAGGGCCACGCGGCGGTACGGGTCGTGGGGGCGGAGGCGTCGCTCCAGGGTGGTGATGAGTGCGGGGACGGATTCGGGGGCGCGCAGGTCGGCCAGGAGCCGGACGGGGTGCAGGGCGTAGGCGACGCGGAGTTCGTTGGTGGCGAGGGCGGCCGCGGCGCGGGCGGTGCGGGGATCGTCCAGGCGGGCCAAGGCGTACGCGGCGGAGGCACAGCGCTGTGCCTCGCGGTGGTTGAGGAGGAGGACGAGGGACTCGAAGGCACGCCGGTCGCCGGCGAGGCCGAGGCGGAACGCGGCCAACTCCCTTGCCCACAGCGGATGGCCGGGGGCGGTGAGCACATCCGCCAGTTCGTCGAGGTCACCGGTCGCCACGAGTCGCTCGTACGGCACCGCCCCTCCCGACTCCTGCCGTAAGCGCTCCGTGAGTGATCGCAACTCTTCGTCCATGAAGCCGAGCCTATGGGGGTCACAGGAAACCCGGGACCTACATCACAAACTCGGGGGCTGGCGCGCTCGTTACTCACCGGTTAAGCTCAGGTGAGCGAGTTACCCACTCGCGTATCTCCTTGCGGTGGCCTGGTGACGCAGCCGCCGTGAGTGCAGTCGGTTCGGTACCTCGTGTACCGCAGTACGACCAGGCTTGGGACAGGGCCGGTCGGAACTCTCTCTTCCCGCCGGGCGTGTGCGCTCGTTGCCCGGCATCACCCGCAGCATCACTCGCACTCCGTGCGCTCCCAGTCGTCACCCTCATTCCAGGAGTCCCGCGATGGCAGCTCCCCTGTCCGACGCTCCCCTGTCCCCGTTCAAGACCATTGCCGTCGTCGGTCTCGGCACGATGGGCACCGGTATCACCGAGGTTCTCGCCCGGGCCGGCCGCGAGGTCGTCGGCATCGACGTCAGTGAGGCCGCGACCGCCCATGCCGTCGCCGCCCTGGAGACCGCGACCGCCCGCGCCGTGCAGCGCGGCCGGCTGACCGAGCAGGAGCGCACCGACGCCCTGGCCCGCGTCCGCACCTCCACCGACCTGAGCGCCGCGGCCGACGCCGACCTGGTCATCGAGGTGGCCCCGGAGTCGTACGAGATCAAGCACCAGATCTTCCGCGAGCTGGACGGGATCGTGCGCCCCGACACCATCCTCGCGACCGGCACGAACGCTCTCTCGGTGACCCGGCTGGCCGCCGACTCCGCGCGGCCGGAGCGGGTGCTCGGGCTGCACTTCTTCAACCCGGCGCCGGCGATGAAGCTGGTCGAGGTGGTCTCCTCGGTGCTGACCGCGCCCGCCGCCGTCGCCGCCGTCACCGAGCTGGCGATCGAGCTGGGCAAGGAGCCCGTCGCGGTCGGCGACCGGCCCGGATTCGTCGCCGACGGGCTGCTGTTCGGCTACCTCAACCAGGCGGCCTCGATGTACGAGGCGAAGTACGCCTCCCGCGAGGACATCGACGCGGCGATGCGGCTCGGCTGCGGGCTCCCCATGGGCCCGCTCGCGCTCCTCGACCTGATCGGCATCGACACCGCGCGCACGGTCCTGGAGGCGATGTACTCCGAGTCCCACGACCGCCTGCACGCCCCCGCGCCGATCCTGAAGCAGCTCAGCGAGGCGGGCCTGACCGGCCGTAAGACGGGCCGCGGCTTCTACTCGTACGAGACTCCCGGCAGCGCGACCGTCGTGCGGGATGCCCTGACTCCGCCGGAGGGCGCGCAGCTCACCCCGGGCCGTACCGTGCGCTCGGTCGGGGTCGCCGGTTCCGGGACCATGGCGTCCGGTATCGCCGAGGTCTTCGCCAAGGCCGGGTACGAGGTCGTGCTCGCCGCCCGCAGCGAGGAGAAGGCTCAGTTCGCCAAGTCCCGTATCGGCAAGTCGCTTTCACGTTCTGTCGACCGGGGGCGGATGACCGCCGAGGCCGCCGCCGAGACCCTGGACCGGATCACCGCGGCGGGTTCCTACGACTCCTTCGCGGACGTCGACCTGGCCGTCGAGGCGGTCGCCGAGGACCTGGAGATCAAGCAGCAGCTGTTCGCGACGCTGGACAAGGTGTGCAAGCCGGGCGCGGTCCTGGCCACCACGACCTCGTCGCTGCCGGTCGTCGCGTGCGCCCGCGCCACCTCACGTCCGCAGGACGTGATCGGCATGCACTTCTTCAACCCCGCACCGGCGATGAAGCTGGTCGAGGTCGTCCGTACAGTGTTGACGGATGTTGACGTCCAATCAACAGTTCACGAGGTGTGCGTCAAGATCAAGAAGCATGCAGTTGATTGTGGCGACCGAGCTGGATTCATCGTCAATGCACTGCTTTTCCCGTACCTCAACAACGCGATCAAGATGGTGCAGGAGCACTATGCATCTCTTGACGACATCGACGCGGCGATGAAGCTGGGCGGCGGCTACCCGATGGGCCCCTTCGAGCTGTTGGACGTCGTCGGGCTCGATGTGTCCCTGGCGATCGAGAAGGTCCTGCACCGCGAGTTCCGCGACCCGGGGCTTGCTCCGGCGCCGCTTCTGGAGCACCTGGTGGCCGCGGGCTGCCTCGGCCGCAAGACGGGCCGCGGCTTCCGCGAATATGCCCGCCGCTGAGGGTTCCGGCGACCGGTTCGGCGTCGACGGGGACTGGGGCGGGCTGCTCGACCCGGGCAGCTCCGCCCCGCCCGCACGGCTCGGTGGGCCCCCGTCCCCGGCGGGCGGGGGAAACCCCCGACGTGCGCGCCAAGCTGCGCACATGCAGTACGTTCGGGTCATGCCCCAGCCCGCCAAGGCCTCACGTACACCAGCCACGCCCGACGCACCGGAGAGTGCCGCGGGCAGCCGCGCCGCCGCGCAGCGCCTCAAGATGCGGCGCGAACTGGCGGCGGCCGCGATGGAGCTGTTCGCGACCAAGGGGTACGAGGCGACCACCGTCGACGAGATCGCCGCCGCGGCCGGGGTCGCGCGCCGGACCTTCTTCCGCCACTTCCGTTCCAAGGAAGAGGCGATCTTCCCGGATCACGACGACACGTTGATCCGCGCCGAGGCGGTACTGAATGCCGCCCCCGCGCACGAGCACCCGCTCGACACGGTGTGCCGGGGCATCAAGGAAGTCATGCGCATGTACGCGGCCCAGCCGGAGATCTCGGTCGCCCGCTACAAGCTGACGCGCGAGGTGCCCACCCTGCGCGAGGCCGAGATCGCGTCGGTGGCCCGCTACGAGCGGCTGTTCACGCGCTACCTCCTGGGCCACTTCGACGAGCACGCGCACGACGACGACGCCAACGACGACCCGCTGCTCGCCGAGGTGGCCGCCTCGGCCGTGGTCACCGCCCACAACCACGTGCTGCGGCGCTGGCTGCGGGCCGGTGGCCAGGGCGACGTCGAGGCACAGCTCGACCACGCCTTCGGGATCGTACGGAAGACGTTCGGCACCGGCATCGGCGCCGGCCGCACCACGACCCCCAAGCCGGCCACCGCGGCGGTGCACCAGCACGGCGAGGTCCTGGTGACGGTCGCCCGCACCGACGCCCCGCTGGACGAGGTCATGCGGACCATCGAGGAAGCGCTGAGGGACCGCTGACCTGCCCCGCACTGTGTGATGACGGCCACCCCACGGGGTGGCCGTTTTGGCATGTCAGAGCCCCTTTTCACGCACCTTTCCGACCCCGTTCGATCGATCATCGCTCATTTGTTACGTAAAGATTTCACCTGAGAGCGATTCATGGCACTCGGTGCCTTGCGGGGTGACACGCAGTGTCATACGTTGAAGATGTCCGGGCGGCCGGCGTGCAGAGACCTTTCGTACGTCGGCTGTCCCCGCAACCCACCACTGGGCTGCGCGCCCGGACGCCTGCGTCACAGGCAACCTCCCGCGCCACAAAGCGCTGCCGAAGCACCACCCGCCGAACCGACGGCACCTCAGCACCCACCCTCAGCAGCAGCACCGACGTAACCCTCAGCGCCCCTCCCTCAAGGGGCTCTTCGCCGGAGGCAACACCGTGACCGTGAAGGACATCCTCGAAGCGATCCAGTCGCCGGACTCGACTCCGGCGGACTTCGCCGCCCTGCCGCTCCCCGAGTCGTACCGTGCGATCACCGTGCACAAGGACGAGACGGACATGTTCGCGGGCCTCACCACCCGCGACAAGGACCCCCGCAAGTCGATCCACCTGGACGACGTCCCGGTGCCCGAACTCGGCCCGGGTGAGGCCCTGGTGGCCGTGATGGCCTCCTCGGTCAACTACAACTCCGTGTGGACGTCGATCTTCGAGCCGATGGCGACCTTCGGCTTCCTGGAGCGCTACGGCAAGCTCAGCGAGCTCACCAAGCGGCACGACCTGCCGTACCACATCATCGGTTCCGACCTCGCGGGCGTCGTCCTGCGCACCGGCCCGGGCGTGAACGCCTGGAAGCCCGGTGACGAGGTCGTCGCGCACTGCCTGAGCGTGGAGCTGGAGTCGAGCGACGGGCACAACGACACGATGCTCGACCCCGAGCAGCGCATCTGGGGCTTCGAGACCAACTTCGGCGGGCTGGCGGAGATCGCACTCGTCAAGTCCAACCAGCTGATGCCCAAGCCGGGCCACTTGTCGTGGGAGGAGGCCGCCGCCCCGGGGCTGGTGAACTCCACCGCCTACCGGCAGCTGGTCTCCCGCAACGGCGCCGGCATGAAGCAGGGCGACAACGTGCTGATCTGGGGTGCGAGCGGCGGACTCGGCTCGTACGCCACACAGTTCGCGCTCGCGGGCGGCGCCAACCCGATCTGTGTCGTGTCCTCGCCCCAGAAGGCGGACATCTGCCGGGCGATGGGCGCCGAGGCGATCATCGACCGCACCGCCGAGGACTACAAGTTCTGGGCCGACGAGCACAACCAGGACCCGCGCGAGTGGAAGCGGTTCGGCAAGCGGATCCGTGAACTCACCGGCGGCGAGGACGTGGACATCGTCTTCGAGCACCCGGGCCGCGAGACCTTCGGCGCAAGCGTTTACGTCACCCGCAAGGGCGGCACGATCGTCACCTGCGCGTCGACCTCCGGGTACAACCACGAGTACGACAACCGCTACCTGTGGATGTCCCTGAAGAAGATCGTGGGCTCGCACTTCGCCAACTACCGCGAGGCCTGGGAGGCCAACCGGCTGGTCGCGAAGGGCAAGATCCACCCGACGCTCTCCCGCGTGTACTCCCTGGAGGAGACCGGGCAGGCCGCCTACGACGTCCACCGCAACCTCCACCAGGGCAAGGTCGGCGTCCTGTGCCTCGCCCCCGAGGAGGGCCTGGGCGTCCGCGACGAGGAACTGCGCGACAAGCACATCGACGCGATCAACCGCTTCCGGAACATCTGAGGGCCGAGGTCCAGTACATGACTGAGCGTCAGAAAGACCGGCCGTGGCTCATGCGCACGTACGCCGGTCACTCCACGGCAGAGGCGTCCAACGAGCTGTACCGGCGCAACCTCGCCAAGGGCCAGACCGGTCTGTCGGTCGCGTTCGACCTGCCGACGCAGACCGGCTACGACTCCGACCACATCCTCGCCCGCGGCGAGGTCGGCCGGGTCGGCGTGCCGATCGCGCACCTGGGTGACATGCGCCGACTGTTCCAGGACATCCCCCTGGACCAGATGAACACCTCGATGACGATCAACGCCACCGCCATGTGGCTGCTGGCGCTCTATCAGGTCGTCGCCGAGGAGCAGGGCGTCGACATCACCCAGCTCCAGGGGACGACCCAGAACGACATCGTCAAGGAGTACCTCTCGCGGGGCACGCACGTGTTCCCGCCGGTGCCCTCACTCCGGCTGACGACGGACATGATCTGCTACACGGTCAACCACATCCCCAAGTGGAACCCGATCAACATCTGCAGCTACCACCTCCAGGAGGCCGGAGCCACCCCGGTCCAGGAGATCGCGTACGCGATGTCCACCGCGATCGCCGTCCTGGACGCGGTGTTCGCCTCCGGTCAGATCCCCGAGGACCGCAGGGGCGATGTCGTAGCCCGTATCTCCTTCTTCGTGAACGCGGGCGTCCGCTTCATCGAGGAGATGTGCAAGATGCGTGCCTTCGGCCGCATCTGGGACGAGATCACGCGCGAGCGCTACGGCATCGAGAATCCGAAGCAGCGCCGGTTCCGCTACGGCGTCCAGGTCAACTCCCTGGGCCTGACCGAGGCGCAGCCGGAGAACAACGTCCAGCGGATCGTGCTGGAGATGCTGGCCGTGACGCTGTCGAAGGACGCACGCGCGCGTGCCGTGCAACTCCCGGCGTGGAACGAGGCGTTGGGGCTCCCCCGGCCCTGGGACCAGCAGTGGTCGCTGCGCATCCAGCAGGTCCTTGCGCATGAGAGCGACCTGTTGGAGTACGCGGACATCTTCGAGGGCTCGCACGTCATCGAGGCGAAGGTGGCCTCCCTGGTCGAGGAGTCCCTCGCGGAGATGGACCGCATCGAGGAGATGGGCGGCGCGATGGCCGCCGTCGAGTCGGGCTACCTCAAGTCGCAGCTCGTCTCCTCGCACGCCGAGCGCCGGGCCCGTATTGAGTCCGGTCAAGAGAAGATCGTCGGCGTCAACATCTTCAACACGACCGAGCCCAATCCACTCACCGCCGACCTCGATACAGCGATCCAGACGGTCGACCCGGCCGTCGAGGCCCGTGTCATCGAGTCGTTGCAGCACTGGCGGGACACGCGCTATCAGCCGCCGTTCAACCACCCGCGCCCGTGCAAGGCGCTGGAGCGGCTGAAGGAGGCCGCCAAGGGCACCGACAACCTCATGGAGGCCACCCTGGAGTGCGCCCGCGCCGGTGTCACGACCGGCGAGTGGGCCGGGGCCCTGCGCGAGGTGTTCGGCGAGTTCCGGGCGCCGACCGGTGTCTCGTCTGCGCCGGTCGCGGTCCCCGCCGAGGAGGGCTCGGCGATGGCCGAGGTACGCCGCAAGGTGGATGTGACGGCGCGCGAGATGGGCGCCGGGAAGCTGCGCTTCCTGGTCGGCAAGCCGGGCCTGGACGGGCACTCCAACGGCGCCGAGCAGATCGCCGTACGCGCGCGTGACGCCGGCTTCGAGGTGGTCTACCAGGGCATCCGACTGACCCCGGAGCAGATCGTGGACGCGGCCCTCGCCGAGGACGTGCACGCGGTCGGCCTGTCCATCCTGTCCGGGTCGCACGCCCAGTTGGTGCCGGACGTGCTGGACCGGCTGCGCGAGGCTGGTGCGGCCGACATCCCGGTGATCGCCGGCGGGATCATCCCGAACGCCGACGCCGAGCAGCTCAGGGCCGCGGGAGTGGCCGCGGTCTTCACCCCGAAGGACTTCGACATCACGGGAATCATCGGCCGTATCGTCGACGAGATCCGGAAAGCGAACAAGCTCGACCCTCTGGAGGTCCCCGCATGACCACGCCCGCCCCCGTGAACCGGCTTCGTCCGCGACGCTCCTGTCTCGCGGTCCCCGGGAGCAACCCGCGCTTCCTGGAGAAGGCGCAGGGCCTCCCGGCCGACCAGGTCTTCCTGGACCTGGAGGACGCGTGCGCGCCGCTCGCCAAGCCCGAGGCTCGGCACACCATCGTCAAGTTCCTCAACGAGGGCGACTGGACGGGCAAGACGCGGGTCGTGCGCGTCAACGACTGGACGACCGAGTGGACGTACCGCGATGTCGTGACCGTGGTCGAGGGCGCGGGCCAGAACCTCGACTGCATCATGCTGCCGAAGGTGCAGACCGCCCAGCAGGTCGTGGCCCTTGACCTCCTGCTGACGCAGATCGAGAAGACGATGGGCTTCGAGGTCGGCAAGATCGGCATCGAGGCGCAGATCGAGAACGCGCAGGGCCTCAACAACGTCAACGAGATCGCCACCGCTTCCCAGCGCGTCGAGACGATCATCTTCGGCCCGGCCGACTTCATGGCGTCGATCAACATGAAGTCGCTGGTCGTGGGCGAGCAGCCGCCCGGCTACCCGGCGGACGCCTACCACTACATCCTGATGAAGATCCTGATGGCCGCCCGCGCCAACAACCTCCAGGCGATCGACGGCCCCTACCTCCAGATCCGCAACATCGACGGCTACCGCGCGGTCGCCCAGCGTGCCGCCGCGCTCGGCTTCGACGGCAAGTGGGTGCTGCACCCGGGCCAGGTCGAGGCGTCCAACGAGATCTTCTCGCCGTCCCAGGAGGACTTCGACCACGCCGAGTTGATCCTGGACGCGTACGACTACTACACGTCCGAGGCGGGCGGCAAGAAGGGCTCCGCGATGCTCGGCGACGAGATGATCGACGAGGCCAGCCGCAAGATGGCACTCGTCATCTCGGGCAAGGGCCGGGCCGCCGGCATGGAGCGCACGTCCAAGTTCGAAGCCCCGGAGGCCTGAGCACCATGCAGTTCGGACGCACCTACGAGGAGTTCGAGGTCGGCGCGGTCTACAAGCACTGGCCCGGAAAAACGGTCACGGAGTACGACGACCACCTCTTCTGTCTCCTGACGATGAACCACCACCCGCTCCACATGGACGCCAACTACGCCGAGAACACAACGGACTTCGGCAAGAACGTCGTGGTCGGCAACTACATCTACTCGCTGCTGCTTGGCATGTCGGTGCCGGACGTGTCGGGCAAGGCGATCGCCAACCTGGAGGTCGAGTCGCTGAAGCACGTGGCGCCGACCTTCCACGGGGACACCATCTACGGCGAGACGACGGTCCTCGACAAGACGCCGTCCAGGTCGAAGAACGACCGCGGAATCGTTTACGTCGAAACCAAGGGCTACAAGCAGGACGGCACGCTGGTCTGCGTGTTCCGCCGCAAGGTGATGGTGCCGACCGAGACGTACATCAAGGAGCGCGGCGGCGAGCAGCCCGGCCGCCCCGACCTGAAGCAGCAGGAGAAGTAGCCATGGCGCGACTCGCCCAGACCGCCGGTCTCACCGACATCCAGCGGGAAATCCTGTCCACCGTCCGCGACTTCGTGGACAAGGAGATCCTCCCGGTCGCCACCGAGCTGGAGCACCGCGACGAGTATCCGCAGCAGATCGTCGACGGGCTCAAGGAGTTGGGCCTGTTCGGCCTGATGATCCCGGAGGAGTACGGCGGCCTGGGCGAGTCCCTGTTGACGTACGCCCTGTGTGTGGAGGAGATCGCGCGCGGGTGGATGTCCGTGTCCGGGATCATCAACACCCACTTCATCGTGGCCTACATGCTCAAGCAGCACGGCACGCAGGAGCAGAAGGACCACTTCCTGCCGCGCATGGCGGCCGGCGACATCCGGGGCGCGTTCTCCATGTCGGAGCCGGGGTTGGGTTCCGACGTCTCGGCCATCACGTCGAAGGCGGTCAAGGACGGCGACGAATACGTCCTGAACGGCCAGAAGATGTGGCTGACGAACGGCGGCACGTCGTCGCTCGTCGCCGTACTCGTGCGAAGTGACGAAGGACACCCGGAGGGCACCGCGCCCCACAAGTCGATGACGACCTTCCTGGTCGAGAAGGAGCCCGGTTTCGGTGAGGTCCGGCCCGGTCTCACCATCCCCGGGAAGATCGACAAGATGGGCTACAAGGGCGTCGACACCACCGAGTTGATCATGGACGGCCTGCGGATTCCGGCCGACCGCGTGCTCGGCGGCGAGACCGGCCGAGGTTTTTACCAAATGATGGACGGAGTCGAGGTCGGCCGCGTGAATGTGGCTGCGCGTGGCTGCGGTGTCGCTCAGCGTGCCTTCGAACTGGGCGTCTCGTACGCGCAGCAGCGTCACACGTTCGGGAAGCCCATCGCCCAGCACCAGGCGATCCAGTTCAAGCTCGCGGAGATGGCTACCAAGGTCGAGGCCGCCCATGCGATGATGGTCAACGCGGCACGCAAAAAGGACTCCGGGGAACGAAACGACCTTGAGGCAGGGATGGCGAAGTACCTCGCCTCCGAGTACTGCAAGGAGGTCGTCGAGGACGCCTTCCGGATCCACGGCGGGTACGGCTTCTCCAAGGAGTACGAGATCGAACGCCTTTACCGCGAGGCGCCGATGCTGTTGATCGGCGAAGGTACTGCCGAAATCCAGAAAATGATCATCGGGCGCAGGTTGCTCGAAGAGTATCGATTCCAGGGCTGATTGTCCGTTTCGGGGTGTTTTCATCGAGAAGAAGATCACACCCCGTCAACGCTTCCCAGCCGCCGACTCGGCTTCCTGGCTTGCCCAGTTGTGGCCCGCGACCGGTACGATCCCGGGAAAGCCGCCGTCCCCCGTTACAGCGCGGCATCATCCGCTACGAAGGTCATCCATGCCCCACAGCCAAACCTCTGCACCACGCGACAGCCTGGCAGGCGTACGCCTCGCGCGCGGAGCATCGCCGTGGCTCCTGCCGACCGTCGCCACCGCAGCCCTCAGCCTGGTACGTGCGCGCAAGTCCGGCGCCGCCAAGGCCGTGGCCGTACCCGCCACCGCGCTCGCGGCGGGCATGCTGTGGTTCTTCCGCGACCCCGAGCGCGAGATCACCCAGGGCCGGGTCATCTCGCCCGCCGACGGTGTGGTGCAGAGCATCATGCCGTGGAAGGACGGTCGCACCCGCGTCGCCATCTTCATGAGCCCGCTGAACGTCCACGTCAACCGCGCGCCGCTCTCCGGCACGGTGACGTCGGTCGAGCACATCCCGGGCGGTTTCGTTCCCGCGTTCAACAAGGAGAGCGAGAACAACGAGCGGGTCGTCTGGCACTTCGACACCGAACTCGGTGACATCGAGATGATCCAGATCGCCGGCGCCGTCGCCCGCCGCATCGTCCCCTACGTTCCGCAGGGCACGAAGGTCGAGCAGGGCGAGCGCATCGGCCTGATCCGCTTCGGTTCGCGTGTCGACATCTACCTCCCCGAGGGTGTCGAGGTGGACCTGGAGGTCGGTCAGAAGACGGTGGCTGGGGTGACTCGCATTGACCGTGGTTGATCCGGAGACACAGGCGGGCTGGGTGCCCGAGGCCGATGAGGTGGACGACGAGGAGGAGATGCCTCTTTCTCTCCGCCTCTCAATAGCGGACACCCTCACCCTCGGCAACGCCACCTGCGGCTTCATGGCGGTGTACTTCACCACCACCGGCATCCTGATCCCGCATCTGACGGGCAACGACGAGTCGACCGGCATGGCCCGCCACAGCGCGGCCACCGCGGTCATCCTGATGCTCTGCGCGGCGGTCTTCGACCTCTTCGACGGCCTCGTCGCCCGCAAGCTGCGCTCCTCCCCCATGGGCGCCGAGCTGGACAACCTGTCGGACCTGATCAGCTTCGGCCTCGCGCCGGCGTACTTCGTCCTCGTCTACGGCATGGTCGCCGACGACGCGCACCAGAGAGTGGCCGCGGTCGGTGCGATCGTGGTGCTGCTGGCCGTGGTGCTGAGACTCGCGCGCTTCTCGTGCGTGACGCCACCGAATGGCATGTTCCAGGGCATGCCCTCCCCGTTCGGTGCGCTGACGGTGGTCTCGATCGTGCTGCTTGAGCTGCCCTTCGCGGCAACGCTCATGGCGATCCTCGGCACCGCCTGGCTGATGGTGAGCCGGGTCGAGTACCCGAAGCCGCGGGGCCGCCTCGCGGTGGCGATGCTCGCCTGGATCGTCCTGTCGATGGGCCTGCTGGCATCCTGGGCGTTCGACGCCCCGGGCGGTCAACTGCTCCTGCAGACGGGCTGTGCGCTCCAGTTGGTCATGGGCGCGGTGATCCCCCTGTTCGCGACGGCCCGCCGGGTGAACAACTTCCGCGGCAACCGGCGTGAGGCACGGGCGGCACAGCTGCCGTAGCGGTCGTAGAACGCGCGTCGTACGACGACACGAAGGGCCCCGAGCCACTTGGCTCGGGGCCCTTCGGCGTTCCTCGGGCGGGACTCCTCAGACCAGGAAGTCCCGTGCGATGTTCTCCGCCACCCGCTCCAGGATCGGTCCGGCGTCGGCGATGCACTTCACGACGTCCGGTTCGACCGCCGTGAGGGGGTACGCGCGGCGGATGCCGGCGTGGCCCAGGGACTGTGGGGGCAGGGCCAGGCGGCCGCAGACCGCTACGACCTCCTTGCCCTCCGCGCGGGCCGCCGCGGCGACGCCTGCCGGGGCCTTGCCGTGGAGGGTCTGTTCGTCGAGGGAGCCCTCGCCGGTGATGACGAGGGTGGCGCCTTCCAGGGCGGAGGCGAAGCCGAGGACGTCGAGCATGACCTCGATGCCGGGGCGGAAGCGGGCGCCGAGGAGGAGCGCGCCGTAGCCGATGCCGCCGGCGGCGCCTGCGCCGGGTGCGGCGGCGTACTCGGCGGCCTTGGCGCCGGTCGCCTCCTCCAGGACCTTCGCGTAGTGGCCGAGGGCCGCGTCGAGGGCGTCCACGTCGTCCGGTGTGGCGCCCTTCTGGGGGCCGTAGACCGCGGGGGCGCCCTTGGGGCCGGTGAGCGGGTTGTCGACGTCGCTCGCGAGGATGAGGTCGACGGTGGTGAGGCGCGGGTCCAGGCCTGTGAGGTCGGCCGAGGCGAGGTCGGTCAGGGCGCCGCCGCCCGGGGGGACCGGTTCGCCCTCCGCGTCCAGGAAGCGGGCGCCGAGTGCGGAGAGCATGCCCGCGCCGCCGTCCGTCGTGGCGCTGCCGCCGACGCCGAACACGATCGTCCGCGCGCCCGCGTCGAGCGCGGCCCGCAGCAGTTCGCCGGAGCCGTACGTCGAGGAGGTGAGGGGGGCGAAGACGCCCTTGGGCAGGCGTTGCAGCCCGCTCGCCTCGGCCATCTCCACGACCGCTGTGTCGCCGCGTACCGCGAAGGCGGCGGTGACCTCGTCGCCGAGGGGTCCGGCGACCCGTATCTCCCGTCGCTCGAAGCCTGCCGCGACGGCCGCGTCCACCGTGCCGTCGCCGCCGTCGGCGACCGGCATCGCCGTCACGTCCAGATCGGGTACGACCCGGCGCAGCCCGGCCGTCACCCGCTCGGCGACCTGCACGGCCGTCAGCGACCCCTTGAACTTGTCCGCGGCGATGAGCACCCTGTGGGTGCCCTTCTGTGCAGCGTCCGCCACCTTGCGATCCCCTTGCTCTCCGGGCCCCCGCGCATTCCGGGGCCAGTCGCGCCGCTGCGACCTTAACCGGCGGACGCCCCCGCCGTCATGCCCCGACCGAACGCTGGGACCGGGCTGAGCGCACCCTGTGCCACACCCTGTGCTGCTGCCGGGCCCGGATATCGGGTACACCGGAGGTATGACCCCTGTAGGCACTGAGCCGGCACTCGCGGACCGCATCCTCGGGGGCTGGCTGGGCCGGATCGCGGGCAACATGCTCGGCAAGCCGGTCGAGCAGGGCGACCTGTGGACGCGCGACCGCATCGACCGCTACCTCCGGCAGGCCGCCGCCCTGCCGCTGACCGACTACCTCCCCGAGCCGCCCAGCGAGTCCGACGGCTTCGAGCTGCGGCCCGAGTGGCAGCGGTGCGTGCGCGGCCGGATCCACGGCAGCTGCCGTGACGACGACGTCGACTACGCCATCCTCGGCCTCGACCTCCTGGAGACCCACGGCTTCGGCTTCAGCACCGAGCAGGTCGGAGAGCTTTGGCTGCGGAAACTGCCGTACCTCCAGACCTTCACGGCCGAGCGGGCCGCCTACCGCAACCTCGCCAACGGGCTCAAGCCGCCCCTGACGGCGACGCACGACAACCCGTACCAGGAGTGGATCGGCGCCCTGATCCGCGCCGACATCTACGGTTGGACCGGTCCAGGCGCCCCGCGCCGCGCGGCCCAACTCGCGCGCAGGGACGCGGTGTTGTCCCACTCGGGGAACGGTGTCTACGGCGCCATGTGGGCCGCCGCTCTCGTCTCGGCGGCGTTCACCGCGCCGACCGTGCGGCACGCGCTGGACACAGCGCTGACCGTGATCCCGCCGGGCTGCCGCCTCGCGCGCACCGTACGCCGGGTGCTCACGCTGCACGAGACCCGGATGACCTGGGAGGACACGCTCACCACGCTGTCGGAGGAGACCGCGGGGCTCGGCTGGGTCCACACGGTCCCGAACGCGGCCGTCCTCACCGCCGGACTCCTGTACGGCGACGGCGACTTCACCCGCAGCATCACGCTGACCGTCCGCGGCGGCCTGGACACCGACTCGAACGGCGCGACGGCCGGTTCGGTCGCCGGGGTGCTGACCGGCGGGGACGCGATCCCGGACCAGTGGAAGGACCCGTTGGAGGACACCGTGCGCAGTGCGGTGTTCGGTTTCGACGGGGCGCGGATCAGTGAACTGGCGGCGCGGACAGTGCAGTTGGCGGAGTCCGCCGACGTCTAGACGGCGCCCTGCGCGATCAGGCTCCGGGCGCAGTCGAGGACGGCTTCCCGGGCCGGGCGCGGTTCCCAGCCGAGGACGCGGCGCGCCTTCTCCGTGGTGTGACGGTTGCGACGGCCGAGCGCGGGGGTGATCTCGCGCAGCGACGGGTCCTGGAAGCGGGCCGCGAGGCGGACCGCGAAGTCCGGAAGGCGGCGCGTGGAGACGGTACGGCCGTGCTCGCCGAGGCCCTCGCGCAGGGTGCGGGCGATGTCCTCCATCCACACGAACTCCCCGGTGGCCAGGAAGCGTTGGCCCGCCGCGTCCGGTGAGGTCATCGCGCGGATGTGGACGTCGACCAGGTCCCGGACGTCCACGACTTCGAGGCCGATCCGCGGGACGCCGGGCATCGTGCCGCTCACCATGCGCGCGATGATGCCGACGGAGCCCATGTTCGCGGTGGTGAGGACCGGTCCAAAGACGGCGCCGGGGAGCACGGTGGTCAGCTCGGTCGGGCCGTCGTAGTCGCGCATGAAGTCCCAGGCGGCGCGCTCGGCGAGGGTCTTCGAGCGGCGGTAGGGGATGAGGGTCGGGTCGTCTGGATCGGTCCAAAGCGTCTCGTCGGTGACACCTTCGGAGGCGTACGACGAGGGGCTCGCGGCGTTCGCGGCCGAGGTCAGCACGACGCGTCGTACGCCCGCCTCCGTGGCCGCGCGCAGAACGCGCAACGCTCCGCCACGGGCCGCGGCGATCAGGGCCTCGGGGTCGTCCGAGGCATCGCCGAGCGGGGAGGCGACGTGCAGGACGTAGTCGACGCCCTTGAGCGCGGCGTCCCAGCCCTCGTCGGCGGTGAGGTCGGCCACGGCGAAGCTCAGCCGGCCTGCGGGCTCGACGACGGTCGCGACGGCGTCGGTGACCGCACGCTCCTTGCCCGGGGCGCGGACGGTCGTACGGACGTCGTAGCCGCGGCGGAGCAGTTCGGCGACGCACCAGCCTGCGATGTAGCCGCTCCCTCCGGTGACGAGGACCAGTTCGGGCATGACGGTGCTCCCTGCGGTGTCGGGTGGGGGTGTGCCAGAATGGAGAGTGAAACGGAGGCCCCTCCGGTACATCTCCCAACGTACCGGAGGGCCCTCCGCTTGGCAATCAGACACCGGACGGACGAACCGCACCCGTGAACCCGAAACCGACCCGCCGCGACGCCCTCGACAACCGGGAACGCATCCTGACCGTCGCCCGCGAGGCGATAGCCGCGTCGAGCGGTGCGTCAACTGGCGTGTCCCTCACCGCGATCGCCAAGGAGGCGGGCGTCGGCATCGGGACGCTGTACCGCCACTTCCCCACCCGGGAGGCGCTGATCCTGGAGCTGTATCGGCACGACATACAGCACCTGATCGACCGCGCGCCCGTACTGCTCGCGGACCATCCGCCGCTCGTCGCGCTACGCCTCTGGTTGGACGAGGTCGCCCACTACGGGAGGCTCAAGTACGGCGTCGCCGAGGTCATCCACGCGGCGACCGACGGGGGTGCCGACGACGAGTACTTCGCGCCCTTCGTGGCCGCGATCGCCGTACTCCTGAAGGCGGGTGCCGCCGACGGGTCACTCAAGTCCGGGCTCGATCCGGAGGACGTGCTGCTTCAGCTGAGCGTGCTGTGGCGGATCGATCCGGCGCGGGGCGGGGAGGCGCGGGCCGCGCGGATCCTCGACCTCATCGTGGACGGGTTGCGGACGGCTCCGTAGGGGCCGTGTTGCCGAACGCCTCCGCCGTCACCCCGAACGCCCGCAGCACCAGCCGGTCCCGCAGGCCGTCCGGCAGGAAGCGCAGCAGGGCGAGGGTGCGGCCGTCCCGGCCGGTGGTGGTGAGGGTCGCGGGGCGGCGGGTGGTCAGGGCGCATACGACGGCGTCGACGGCCGGGGTGACCGGGCCCAGCGGCTGGCGGGCGGCTGTCGCGCGTACGGCGTCCAGGGCGCGGGCGTAGTGCCGCTGGGTCTCCGGTGAGCCGGCCCGGCCCAGGTCGGCGCTCGCCTTGTCCGCCGTGGCGAAGATGGGGGTGTCCATGGCACCGGGTTCGACGAGGGTGACCTTGACGCCCTGGTGGCGGAGTTCCGCGCGCAAGGAGTGGGTGAGGGCGGCGAGGGCTGCCTTGGAGGCGGCGATCGGGCCGAAGAAGGGCGGCGGTACGCGGGCCGAGACGGCGCCGATGTTCACGATCCGGCCGCCGGACGCCCGTAGCGCGGGCAGGAAGGCGCGGATGACGGTCGCCTGACCGATCACGTTGATCTCGAACTGGCGGCGCCACGCCTCGGTGGGAGTCAGTTCGACGGGGCCCTGGCCCATGATCGCGGCGCTGTTCACGAGCCCGTCCAGACGCGGGCCTACCTGTTCGGCCGCCGCGGCGACGGAGTCCTCGTCGGTCAGTTCGAGCCGGACGGGGGTGAAACCGGCGTCCCGCAGCGCTTCCTCGTCCGCGGGTTGGCGGTGGGCTGCGTACACGGTCCAGCCGTCGGCGTGCAGGGCGCGCGCCACCGCGGAACCGACGCCGCCGGTGGCGCCGGTGACCAGGACGGTGCGGGGAGGGGACTGGGACAGCTCAGCCACAAGGGCCGCCTTTCAGCTGGGAGTTGAGACCACCGGAGACCTTCGGTTCCGGTGTCCCTCCCACCCTGCGCCGGGCCGCGGCCCGGTTGAAGAGTGCAGAATTTACTGGTGCCGCCGACACCACCACCAGAAGCCAAGGAACCACCAGAAGCCAAGGATCACGGCCGCAAGGTGCTCGCCGCCTTTCTGCGGTCCCGGCGCGAGCGCGCCGACCCGGCGGAGACGGGGCTGCCACTGGGTGGCCGCCGTCGCACCCCGGGCCTGCGCCGCGAGGAGGTCTCCCTGCTCTCCGGTGTGAGCCTCACCTGGTACACCTGGCTGGAGCAGGGCCGCGACATCAACGTCTCCCCGCAGATCCTGCTGGCCCTGACCCGCGCGTTGCAGTTGGACGACGTGGAACGCGCGCACCTGTTCCGGCTGGCGGGCCGACCGGCGCCCGAACCGGCCGAGCGGTCCCTCCAAGTACCGGACGCCGTAAGGGCATTCATGGACACACTCATGCCGAACCCCGCCTTCGTCATCGACCGCTGCTTCGACGTCCTGGCCTGGAACCGCGCCCAGGAAGCCATCCTCGGCCCCGCCCTCCTCGACCGGCCGCGCCGCGAACTCAACAGCGCCTGGCTGCTGTTCAGGGAGCCCGGCATCCGCGCCCTGATGCCCGAGTGGGAGGCGGAGACGGAGTGGATGGCGGGCCTGCTGCGCCAACAGGCGGCGTACGAACTGGACAACCCGCGGTTCGCGGAGCTGGTCGACGAACTGGTCACCACCAGCCCGCACTTCGCGCGGCTGTGGGAGGCACACGATGTGGTGGAGTTCCGCTCCTCCGTACGTCGTTACCGGCACCCCGATGCGGGTGACATCGAGGTGTCGTTCGTACGGCTAGCGGTGCAGGAGGCGCCCTGGCTGAGCCTGATCTGCCACTTCCCTCAGCCGGGCAGTGAGTCGGAGAGACGGCTGCGCGGGCTGGTTACCCTTTCCTGATGACCACCACGCCAGACTTCGCCACGTACCTCGCGGGTCTCCCCCGCATCCTCGCCGGGGCCGCCGCCCTCTTCCGTGACACCGAGGGGCAGGTCCTGCTCGTCGAGCCCAACTACCGTGAGGGCTGGGCGCTTCCGGGCGGCACGATCGAGTCGGACGACGGCGAGACACCGCGCCAGGGTGCGCGCCGCGAGACCTTGGAGGAGATCGGCCTCGACGTCGAACTCGGCCGGCTGCTCGCCGTCGACTGGGTCTACCACGGCCCGAGCTACCCGCCGTTGGTGGCCTACCTGTACGACGGCGGAGTCCTCACCGCGAACGACCTCAAGTCGATCCGACTCCAGGAGGAGGAACTGCTGTCCTGGCGACTTGTCCCGCGCGAGGAACTCACCGAGTACCTGCCGGGTTCGCTGGGGCTAAGGGTCCTGGTCGCGCTCGATGTGCTCGGGGACGGGTCGGGGACGGCGGAGTTGGAGAACGGGCAACGGGTCGGCTGACGCGGGGCGGGCGAGATGGCCAACGCCGTGGGCGGCCGGGCAGGTTGGCCGGCACCGGCCGCCCGGCCACATGGGCTCAGCCCTCGACGTCCCGGGGTTTCACGTCCACGTCGCGCAGCGCGTCGTCGCGTGCCTCGGCCCTGGCCTCCGTGCGGTGGCCGCGCTCGATGTAGTCACGGACGACGAGTTCGACGGCGTCCTGCGGGTTGCCCACACCCGCGAGCACCATGACTTCCACGACGAGCGATGCGTCGAGCGAGACGGTCACCTTGGCCATGCGCGGACGGTAGCACCCGCCGCCGCGGCCCGAACATCCGGACGAAGCAAGGAGCGCACCACACTGATGACCAGCCCCTCCCCCGCGGACGACGACCGCGGCTGCCTGCGCCTGGTCCTCGCCGTTCCGCTGGTCCTGCTCACCCTTGCCGCCACGTCCTGCTGCTGGGCGGCGCTGGCCATCCGCCCGTCCGGGCCCTGGGACGACGACGCGTACGCCGGCATCGTTCTCGCGTGCGTGCTCTCCGTCGGTGCCGCCGGGGCGGTGGTGGGGGTGTGGCTGGTGCCGTCCGTGCGGCGGGTCATGGGCTGGTGGTGGGTGGGGCCGGCCGTGCTGGCGGGCGGGGTCGCGGCGGTCCGCTGGGTTACGGGCGGTTGATGTTCCTGTGCCCTCGTGCGGCTGGTCCGCCTGTTGCCGACCCGCCACCTGAACACCGTGCTGGGGCCGGTCAGAAGAGGTCGAGCAACTCCACCAGGGACACGACCGAGGGCACATCCGAAGTGGCCGAGTCCCGGCAGACCGCGCGCCCCGCGTACCCGAGCCCGATCGCGGCAGCGACGAGGCTCGGATCGTCGTCGACGAACAGGCAGTGCGCGGGCGCGAGATGCAGTGCGCTGCCGGCGTGGTGGTACATGCGGGGGTCCGGCTTTCTGCAGCCGAGCTCGGCGGAGATCGCGTACGCCTCGAAGAACTCCCCGATGCCCAACGCTGTGTGCCCGTCGCGCAGTTCCGGCCAGGCGTCCGAGATCACCGCCATCCGCACGCCCCGGCGCCTCAGCTCCCGCAGGGTTTCCATGACGTCCGGGTAGATCTCCAGAAGCGTGGTCACGGGGACGTCGCGGCCCAGGTCGGCGAGGAACCGCGGTGTCGGGTCCAGGCCGAGGTGGCGGAGATTCACCCGGTGGTAGTCGTCGTAGTCGGGCGTTGCGGACGAGGCGGCGAAGAAGCGGTCGCCCGCGGCGATGGCCGCGGCGAACTGTTCCGGCGTGATCGAGGGGTGTTGGGCGAGGACGGTCTCCTCGAAGTCCACCCGGGGGTTCCACCGTCCGCCGACCGGCCGGATCAGCACGCCGCCCGAGTCGAAGAGAACAGCGCGAAGATCCTCGGGAGAGGAGGGTCGTGTCGTCATCACCCGCCCAGTCAACTACTGGTGACCCAGCGGTGATAGGCGTCCACGTCGACGTTGCTGCCGCACACGATGGTGACCACGTGGCGGCCGGCGAAACGGTCACGGTCTTCGAGGATCGCCGCGATGCCGAGTGCGGCCGACGGTTCGACAACGAGGCCCGCGTGGTCGAGGAGCATCCGCATACCGGCGATGATCGACGCCTCCTGGACCAGGACGGTGTCGTCGGCGACCAGGAGGAGGTCGTCCAGGACGGCCGGGATGGGGTACCGGCCGGCGACGCCGTCGGCGATGGTGTCGGTCGAGTCGGTGGTGACGACGTGCCGCCCGCGCCACGAGAGGGTCATCGCCGGTGCGCCCAGCGGCTGGACGCAGATCACCTCGACCTCGGGCGCCAGGGCCTTCAGTACATGGCCCACGCCGGTGGCCAGCGCCCCGCCGCCGAGAGCGATCAGGACGGTGTCGATCGACGGCGCGGTGTCCGCCGGTTTCAACTGTTCCACCGATTCCACCAGTTCCAGGCCGATGGTCGCCGCGCCCTCGCAGGTCTCGATGTCCAGGCTGTCCTCGACCAGCCGGATGCCTTCGTACCGCGCGATGGCCGCGGCCCGCTCGCGCGCCAACTCGTGGTCGCCGTCCACCAGTTCCAGCCCGGCGCCCAACGCCCGGATGCGGTCAAGCTTGGCCACCGTCGCGAAGCGGGACGCCACGACGGTCACGTCGAGGCCCCGGCCGCGACCGGACCAGGCGAGGGCCTGGCCGAGGTTGCCCGCGCTGGCGCACACCACGGCCCTCGGACCGTGCTCGGCGAGCAGGCTGGTGACCACCTCGGTGCCGCGGCCTTTGAAGCTGCGGACCGGGTTCGCCGTTTCCAGCTTGATGCTCACCGTGCACCCGAGGCCGGGCTCCAGTGCCTCGCAGCGGTACAGCGGGGTGTCGAGAAAGACCGGGTCGATCACCCGGCGAGCGGCTCGGATCCGAGCGGTGTCGAGACGCGTCTCCTGCACGACGCAGAAGCGTAGCGCCACCGACGCTGCTCTTCCCTTCAGGCGGGCGGTGCGGCCGGAGGGCGCGGAGTCGCTCCGTTATCCGTTCGCTCCGGGCAGGCAGGCGTCCTACTCTCGGCCCATGGACAGGCCTCTCGTAGCGATCCTCAGTGGCGCAGGTATCTCCACCGATTCCGGAATCCCCGATTATCGCGGCCCCAACGGCCTGTGGCGGCGTGACCCCGAGGCCGAGAAGCTCGTGACCTACGAGTACTACATGGGCGACCCGGCGATCCGGCGGCGGTCCTGGCAGATGCGGCGCAAGAACCGGACGCTGCGGGCCGAGCCCAACGCCGCGCACCGGGCCGTCGTCGACCTGGAGAAGTCCGGCGTACCCGTGCGGGTCATCACGCAGAACGTCGACGGACTGCACCAGCTCGCCGGCCTGCCCGCCCGCAAGGTGCTCGAACTGCACGGCACCGCCCGGGAGTTCATCTGTACCGAGTGCCGTGCGCGGGGGCCGATGGCGGACGCGATCGCCCGGGTCGAGGCCGGGGAGGACGACCCCGTGTGCCTGGAGTGCGGCGGGATCCTGAAGTCCGCGACCGTCTTCTTCGGCGAGCGGCTCGACCCCGTCGTCCTCGGCGAGGCCGTCGCCATCACCAAGGCGTGCCAGGTGTTCATCGCCGTCGGAAGCAGTCTCCAGGTCCAGCCCGCCGCCGGACTCGCCGGTGTCGCCGCCGATCACGGGGCCCGGCTGGTCATCGTCAACGCCGAGGCGACTCCGTACGACGACCGTGCGGACGACGTCGTACGGGAGCCGATCGGCACCGCGCTCCCGCACCTGCTGCACACCCTGCAGGGCTCCTAGAAGAGCGCCGTCCCGCTCTCGAAGTCCAGCAGCCGCTGCTTGCGGTCGAGGCCGCCGCCGTAGCCCGTGAGGCTGCCGTTCGCGCCGACGACCCGGTGGCAGGGGACGATGATCCCGATGGGGTTCTTGCCGTTGGCGAGGCCCACCGCGCGGGAGGCGCCGGGCTTGCCGAGGGCGTCGGCGAGGTCGCCGTAGGAGCGGGTCTCGCCGTAGGGGATGCGGCGGAGCTTGTCCCAGACCGTTTGCTGGAACGGGGTGCCGTGCAGGCGTAGTTGGAGGGTGAACTCCTTCAACTCGCCTGCGAAATAGGCCTGTAGTTGGGCGGTCGTTTCGGTGAAGGGGGTGTCGTCGGGGGTGCCGAAGTTCTCCTCCGGGGGGCGGTGGCGCTGGTCGACCATGTAGAGGCCGCAGAGGGTGCCGTCGTCGGCGACGAGGGTCAGGGGGCCGTAGGGGCTGTCGATCACCGTGTGGTGCTTCATGTCTTCCGCGATCCCTTACGTGGTGCGTAATCCCTTATACGGGCAGGAAGTTGATCGGGTGGCTGTCCGTCGCCCACAGGTACTGGACCGCGTACGCCCGCCAGGGTCGCCAGGCCGCCGCGCGGGCGGTGAGGGCGGCCGGGGTCGACGGGAGGCCCAACTCCTGGGCGGCGCGCCGGATTCCGAGGTCGGTGGGGAGGAAGGCGTCGGGGTCGCCGAGGGCGCGCATGGCGATGACGTCGACCGTCCAGGGACCGAAGCCGGGGAGGGAGAGGAGCCGGGTCCGGGTCTCCGCCCAGTCGCTCTCCACGCCCAAATGGAGGGTCCGGTCGGCCAGTTGGGTGACGAGGGTGGTGAAGGTGGTGCGGCGGGTGAGGGGCATCGCCAGTGACTCGGGGGCCACGGCCGCGAGCGCGTCGGAGGACGGGAAGAGGTGGGTCAGGCCGCCCTCGGGGTCGTCGACCGGTTCGCCGTGCGCGATGACCAGGCGGGCCGCGTGGGTGCGGGCCGCCGCCGTGGAGACCTGCTGTCCCAGGACGGCCCGTACGGCGAACTCCGCCTCGTCGACCGTGCGCGGGACGCGTCGGCCCGGCGCCTTGTCCACCAGTGGCGCCAGCACCGGATCCGTACGCAACTGGTCGTCCACCGCGACCGGATCGGCGTCCAGGTCGAGCATGCGGCGGCAGCGGCTGATGGCCACCGGCAGGTCGCGCAGGTCGCTGAGGGTGAGGCGGCAGGCGATGTGGTCGGACTTGGGGGTGAGGGCCACGATGCCGTGGCCGTAGGGAAGGCGGAGGGTTCGGCGGTACGCGCCGTCTCGCCACTCCTCCACGCCCGGTACCGCGGTCGCCGCCAGGTGGCCGAAGAGGTTGTCGGGGTTGAGGGGGGCGCGGAACGGCAGGCGGAGCGTGAGCGTGCCGGGGGTCAACACAGTTGATTTCGGGCGCCTGTTGCGCAACTCGCTCGGGGAGAGGGCGAAGACCTCGCGCACGGTGTCGTTGAAGGTGCGGATCGAGGAGAAGCCGGCGGCGAAGGCGATCTCCGCCATCGGGAGCGCGGTCGTCTCGATCAACAGCCTTGCCGTCTGGGCGCGTTGGGCGCGGGCCAACGCGAGGGGGCCGGCGCCGAGTTCGGCGAGGAGCTGGCGTTCGATCTGCCGGGTGCTGTAGCCGAGGCGGGCGGCGAGGCCGGGGACGCCCTCGCGGTCCACGGTTCCGTCGGCGATCAGGCGCATCGCGCGGGCCACCAGGTCGGCCCGCTGGTTCCACTCCGGGGAGCCGGGGCTGGTGTCCGGGCGGCAGCGCTTGCAGGCCCGGAAACCCGCCTGCTGGCAGGCCGCCGCGCTCGGGTAGAACGTCATGTTCTCGGGCTTGGGCGGTACGACCGGACAGCTGGGCCGGCAGTAGATGCGGGTGGTCAGGACGGCCGTGAAGAACCAGCCGTCGAAGCGCGCGTCCTTGGACTGGACCGCACGCACACAACGCTCCGTGTCGGTGTGCATCCCGTTCTGCATACGTCCAGCATCCGATACCGGGCGGGCCGGGGCTGGCGGGAATCCGACGTCAACCTTGTGTGGCCTGGTCCCCGCCCAGGTCACCAGGCTGCCACAGGAGGGGTGAGGACCGCCGGTGGTCATCCGGTTTGTGGTGTGGCACCCGGCTTTGTAGCGTCGACCTCCGTGACCTCTCCCTCACCCGCACCCACCGCCGATTCCCTCCCGGCCCGCCTCGACGCCGCCCGGAGCGACTACGAAGCCCTCCTCACGAAGAAGCTGTCGCTCGACCTGACCCGCGGCAAGCCCTCCGCCCGCCAGCTCGACCTGGCCGCCGAGCTGCTCTCGCTGCCAGGCGACCGCTACACCTCCGCCGACGGCACGGACTGCCGCAACTACGGTGGCGCGGAAGGCCTGTTGGAGCTCCGGCAGATCTTCGCCGGATTCCTCCAGGTCCCGGCCGAGCAGTTGCTCGCCGTGGGCAACTCCAGCCTGGAGCTGATGCACGACTGCCTGGTGCACGCCCTGCTCGGCACGCTTCCCGGCGCGCCGCGCCGCTGGGCGGACGAGGAGCGGGTCGCGTTCCTGTGCCCCGTCCCCGGATACGACCGGCACTTCGCGCTGTGCGAGCGGTTCGGCATCGAGATGATCCCCGTGCCGATGACCGCCGAGGGTCCCGACATGGATGTGGTGGAGCGCCTGGCCGCCGAGGATCCGGCGGTCAAGGGCATCTGGTGCGTGCCCAAGTACAGCAACCCGGACGGGACTTGCTACAGCGACGAGACCGTACGACGACTCGCCGCCATGTCGACCGCGGCGCCCGACTTCCGGATCTTCTGGGACAACGCCTACGCCGTGCACCACCTCACCGACGAGGAGGTGGAGATCGCCGACCTGCTCGCGGCCTGCGCCGACAGCGGGCACCCGGACCGGGTCTTCGTCTTCGGGTCCACCTCGAAGATCACGCTGGGCGGTGCGGGCGTGGCGTTCTTCGGCTCGTCCCCGGCCAACGTGGCCTGGCTGCGCGGCTACAGCGCCAAGCGCTCCATCGGCCCCGACAAGATCAACCAGCTGCGGCACGCGATGTTCCTGCGCGACGCCGACGGAGTGCGCGCCCATATGCGCAAGCACCGTGAGCTGCTGCGGCCCAAGTTCGACACTGTGCTGCGCATCCTCGCCGAGCGGCTCGGCGACACCGGCCTCGCCACCTGGTCGACGCCCAAGGGCGGCTACTTCATCACCCTCGACGTCCGCGACGGCTGCGCACACGAGGTGGTGCGCCGCGCGGCGGACGCCGGTCTCGCCCTGACGCCGGCGGGCGCCACCCATCCGTACGGCGACGACCCCAGGGACCGTACGATCCGGATCGCCCCCTCCTTCCCGGACCTCTCGGAGATCGAGGAGATCATCGAGGGGGTGGCCACCTGCGTACGGCTGGTGGGCTACGAAAGGCTTGTGGCTGAGGCGAGTTGACCCGCCGGAGGATTTTCCGGCCTGGCCCGGCCGGTCGGGTCGGGCCGGTTTGGACCGGTCCAGGTCCGCAGTCGTCCTACGGCCGGGGCAGGACGGCCAAGGCGGTTTCGGCGATCGCGCGCAACGAGTCGGGGCTGCCTCCGCCTTTACCCAGCGCCTCGATCCCGCGCAGCACGGCGAGCAGGAGTCCGGCCAGCCGAGCGGGGTCCTCGTCCTGCCCGATGTCACCCGCCCGCTGCGCTCCGGCGACGCAGGAGGCGAGCAGTTCCCCGATGGCGGCGAACGTCCGGCGGGCAGTCGCCTCGACCGCCGGGTCCTGCCCTGAGAGCTCGGCGGTGCCTTTGGCGAGCAGGCAGCCGCGCCGAGAGGCGTCCGAGGCGGTGGCGTCCGCCACTGCCAGCACATGCGCGCGCAGCCGTTCGAGGGCGCCGGCATCCGGGCCGTCGAGCGCCTGCCGTACGGCGCCGACCAGTTCGGCACAGTGGTCGTCGAAGGTGCGCAGGAACAGTTGGCGCTTGTCGCCGAACGCACCGTAGAGGCTGCCTTTGCCCAGCCCGGTGGCCGCGGCGATGTCGTCCACTCTCGCGGCTGCGTAACCGATCGACCAGAACTGGTCCCTGGCGGCGCGCAGCACCTCGCCTTCGTCGAAGCTTCGGGGTCTTGCCATGACCCCACGATATCCGTTCTTGACCGCCTCGTCCAGAATCGACTACGTTCTGGACGAGGCGGTCAAGAACGATCGGCCGCCCGTCACGTCGTGCCACGGCCACCAGCAGCGTGCACGGCACAGTGCTCTCGAAAGGACGGGTGCCATGCGCCCCATGGACGGAAAGACAGCCCTGGTCACCGGTGCCTCCAGCGGCATCGGACGAGCGATCGCGAAGCGCTTCGCCGATGACGGCGCCCGCGTCTACCTGACCGGACGGCGCAAGGACGAACTCGAAGCCGCGGCCGCGGAGATCGGCCCCGACGCGGTCGCCGTACCGTGCGACGTCTCGCGAGCGGCCGACCTCGACCGGGTCATGGACGTCGTCCGCGGCGACGGACGGCGGCTCGACGCCGTCGTGGCCAACGCCGGCCTGGGCGACGGGGCTCTGCTCACGGACGTCACGGAGGAACAGTTCGACCACGTCTTCGGCGTGAACACCAAGGGCAGCCTGCTGACCGTGCAGAAGTCGCTGCCGCTGCTCGCCCGGCCCGCGTCGGTGATCCTTCTCGGGTCCACCACCATCCACCAGGGCGTCGACCGAATGGGCGTCTACGCCGCGTCCAAGGCGGCCGTACGCAGCCTGGGCCGGACCTGGGCCGCGGAACTCGCCCCGCGCGGTGTGCGCGTCAACGTCATCACGCCCGGCCCCATCGCCACACCCGCGCTCGACGGCCTGGCCGACAAGTTCGGCCAGAGCACCGAGGACCTCCACCGCGCGCTGGCCTCACAGTTGCCGCTGCAGCGCATGGGCCGCCCCGAGGAGGTCGCAGCGCTGGCCGCTTTCCTTGCCGGGTCGGAGAGTTCGTTCATCACCGGTGCCGAGCACTTCGTCGACGGCGGGCAGATCCAGGTCTGACCGAACGTCCGATACCCACGCACACCGGCCTCCCTGCTTATGTGCGGTACCTCACGCCCCGGTTACAAATCGCTCAACCCCTGGTTGCGAAGCGGTGAGCAGTACACGATGGGGACATGACCCTGGCCGAGCGAGCCATGCAGCGACTGGAAGGCTGGCGCGACCTCAGCGCGGTCCCGGCCAGTTGCGGTACGGGGCGGGCGCTGCGGTCCGCCCACAGCGAGATCGTGCATTTCCACTCCGACCACGATGTGGACCTGCATCTCACGGTCGGGGCCATCCTCCGGTTTCACCACGACCTCAGCGAGTCGACCGCGATCCGGATCATCCCGGGCTCCCGCTGGGTGACCGTCCACCTGGACTGCGAGACGGACGTGGACCTGCTGCTGAGCCTGGTCAGCGTCGCCCTCAAGGCACACGCGGGCGGGCCCCCGTCCGGGAGCCCGCCCATGACCGGCTGCAACTTCCACCGGGTGACACTGGTGCCGCGCGACGGTGACTAGGCGCTGCGCTGGCTGTACCCGCGATGTGCCGTCGTATTTTTTTCTGCCGCACCGTCGTGGCTGGTCGCGCAGTTCCCCGCGCCCCTTTGGGTCGCTGTCCTGACCCGGGACTAGAACACCGCCGCCGTGTCGTCCTCGCCCTCCTCCAGCAGGTTCGCCGCCGCGCCGACGACGCGGGGGTCGGGGCTGCCGACGACCTCCTCGTCCTTGTCGGCGTAGTCGAAGCGGGCCAGCACGCTGCGCATGGCCTCGACCCGGGCCCGCTTCTTGTCGTTGCTCTTCACCACGGTCCAGGGCGCGTGCTCCGTGTCGGTCTCGCGGAACATGGCTACCTTGGCGGCCGTGTAGTCGTCCCAGCGGTCCAGCGAGGCCAGATCCATCGGGCTGAGCTTCCACTGCCGTACGGGATCCACCTGGCGGATCGTGAAACGGGTGCGCTGTTCACCCTGTGAGACGGAGAACCAGAACTTGATCAGGTCGATGCCGTCGTCCGCCAACATCCGCTCGAACAGCGGGGCCTGGCGCATGAATCGGCGGTACTCGTCGTCCGAGCAGAAGCCCATCACGCGCTCCACGCCCGCCCGGTTGTACCAGGACCGGTCGAACAGCACGATCTCGCCAGCGGTCGGCAGGTGCTGGACGTAACGCTGGAAGTACCACTGCCCGCTCTCGCGCTCGCTCGGCTTCTCCAGCGCCACCACGCGGGCGCCGCGCGGGTTCAGGTGCTCGGTGAACCGTTTGATGGTGCCGCCCTTGCCGGCCGCGTCGCGTCCCTCGCAGACGATGACGAGCCGGCGCCCGGTCTCCTTGACCCAGCGTTGCAGCTTCAGCAGTTCTATCTGCTGGAGCCGCTTGTGCCAGTCGTACTCCTTGCGCTCCATGCGCTGTTCGTACGGGTAGTTCTCCCGCCAGGTGTCCACCGGACTGCCGTCGGGCCGGATCAGCACCGGGTCGTCCTGGTCGGTGTAGTCGACCTGCAGCCCGGTCAGCAGTTCAGTCATCCCGGCCTCCTCTCAAGGGGGTTCAGTGACTCAGAGGTGATCGGCGGTGATCCGTCACGTTCAGTGGAACTGCGGCACGATCAGATAGATGCCGTATGCCACGACAGCCGCACACGCGAGAAAGCACAACCCCGCCTGCGTCAGTCCGAGGGCATGGGTGCCGCCGTCCACTTCACGCGCGGCCTCGACCCGGGCGAGGCCCAGGATGCCCAGCGCGAAGACGACGACCACGCCGACGGTCACGCCGACACTCACCGCGAAGACCTCGCCGAGGGAGTTCCAGTCCACACTCATTGCTCAACTCCCTTGACTCAGGCGGCCGTACGGACGTCGGTGGACGCCTCGCTGCGGATGGTGACCTCGTGGGTCTCGTTCACGTTGTCCGCGTGCACGGGGTTGCGACGCGAGGCGATCACGATGAACAGGGCCACGGCGGCGGCGATCAGCGCGATCAGGGCCGTACCGAGGTTGCCACCGTGCTTGACGACGGTCGCGGACAGGCCGCCGACCAGGGCCGCGGCCGGCAGGGTGACCAGCCAGGCGATGACCATGCGGCCGGCCGTGCCCCAGCGCACCTCGGCGAGGCGTCGGCCGAGGCCCGCGCCCAGGATGCCGCCGGAGCAGACCTGCGTGGTGGACAGCGCGAAGCCCAGGTGGGCGGAGGTGAGGATGACGGTGGTGGAGGCGGCCTCGGCCGCGAAGCCCTGCGGGGACTGGATGTCGGTGAGGCCCTTGCCCATCGTGCGGATGATGCGCCAGCCGCCGATGTAGGTGCCCAGGCCGATCGCGAGTCCCGCCGCGGTGATGACCCACACTGGCGGACCGGCGTCGTGGCCGAGCGCGCCCACCGAGATCAGGGTCAGGGTGATGACGCCCATCGTCTTCTGGGCGTCGTTCGTGCCGTGCGCGAGCGAGACCAGCGAGGCCGAGGCGATCTGGCCGAGCCGGAAGCCCTTGGTGACCGAGTCCTTGCGGGCCCGGGCGGTGATCTTGTAGGCGAGGTAGGTGGCGAGGAGAGCGGCGATTCCGGCCACGAGCGGGGAGGCCACCGCGGGGATCAGGATCTTCTCGACAACCTTGTCGAAGTGGACCCCGTTGGAGCCCGCGCCGACCCAGACGGCGCCGATCAGGCCGCCGAACAGGGCGTGCGAGGAACTGGACGGCAGGCCCAGCAGCCAGGTCAGCAGGTTCCAGAGGATCGCCCCGACGAGCCCCGCGAAGATCATCCCTGGGCTGACCAGGGTGTCGTCGACGATGCCGCCGGAGATCGTCTTGGCGACCTCCGTGGACAGGAAGGCGCCGACGAGGTTGAGAGCTCCACTGATCAGAACCGCTGTTTTGGGCTTCAGCGCGCCGGTGGCGATGGACGTCGCCATCGCGTTGGCGGTGTCGTGGAATCCGTTGGTGAAGTCGAAGGCCAAGGCCGTGACGATGACGACCGCCACGAGGAACGTGATGTGGTCCATCGTTCGATGGAAGCAATCGAAGGCGTACATTCGGCCAACCGGAGGCCAAATTCCGGCATGGCCCGTTCAACGTCGGCGTGCACACGGCTCCCTCCGCCCGCTCTTCGCGCCTTCCTCCACTTCATGCGCACACTTCCCTCTCCTTATGGCATGGCCCGGTCAAATCTGCGAAGCTTCCCCCCGCGATCACGCAATCGCTACGCGCACCCCAGCGCCGCCCACCGGCACACCCAGTCCGGCCGGGCGGCCACCGAGCAGGCCGGAATCCCGGCCGCCGTAAAAGGAGTTCCGTGTGAGATCGACCCCCCACAAGGCCCTCGCTGCCGGCGTCTTCGCCGTCGCCGCGGTGGCCGCACTTTCGCTACCCGTCAACCCTGCCGCCGCCGCGCCGTCGGCCGCCCCGCTCGCCGCCGCCTGCACCCCGGCGCAGGTGGTCACGGGCGGCGACTTCGAGAGCGGCACGTCGTCCTGGACGCAGTCCTCTACGACCGTCATCACCAGCCGCACCGGCCAGACCGCCCACGCCGGTTCCAACTTCGCCTGGCTGGACGGCACCGGCGGCACGCACACCGACAGCCTGAGCCAGAGCGTCACGATCCCGTCCGGGTGCAGCAGCGCCACGCTCACCTTCTGGCTGCACATCGACACCGCCGAGACGACGTCGTCCACCGCGTACGACAAGCTCACGGCGAAGATCGGCAGCACGACGCTGGCGACGTACTCGAACCTGAACAAGGCCACCGGCTACGTCCAGAAGTCGTTCGACGTGTCGTCGTTCGCGGGTCAGACCGTGAGCCTCGCCTTCAGCGGCACCGAGGACTCCAGCCTCCAGACGAGCTTCGTCCTGGACGACATCGCCCTCAACACCTCGGGCGACACGGCCCCGCCGGCCGACTCGACGCGCACGCCGGCCGCCCCGGCGTACACCGTGAGTCTGAGCAGCAACACCGCAGGCACCGTCTGGACCGGCCACGAGAGCACGACCTTCACCAACGCGTCGGCCACCCCGCTCACCGAGGTGTACCTGCGGCTGTGGGACAACTACCACGGCACCTGCTCCGCGATGCCGATCGCGGTCAGCAACGTCACCGGCGGTACGGCGGGCGCGCTCTCGGTCGGCTGCACGGCCCTCCAGATAGCGCTCCCGACTCCCCTCGCGCAGGGTCAATCGACCACGATCGGCTTCGACTTGGGGATCACCGTCCCGAGCGGCGCCGACCGGTTCGGCTACGACGGCGCGTTCAGCATGATCGGGAACGCGCTGCCGGTCCTCGCGATCAAGGACGGCTCGGGCTGGCACCTGGACCCGTACACGAACAACGGCGAGTCCTTCTACTCCCTGGCCGCCGACTTCAAGGTGACCCTGGACCACCCGACCACTCTGCTGGTCCCGGCCACGGGCACCTCGGTGGACACCCCCGGCACCAGCGGCCGTACGGTGACCACGGCCACCGCGTCCAAGGTCCGCGACTTCGCCTGGGCGGCGGGCCCGTTCACGAAGATCTCGGGTACGTCGACGGCGGGCACCCCGATCAACATCTACTCGGTGTCGGGCATCAGCTCGTCCAACGCCCAGTCGATGCTCACCACCGCCAAGTCCGCAGTTGACGCCCACGCGGGACGCTTCGGCGCCTACCCGTACGGCGAGTTGGACGCCGTCATCGACAACAACTTCTGGTTCGGCGGCATGGAGTACCCCGGCTTCGTCCTCGACCTGGTCAGCACCACGGCACTCACCCATGAGATCGGCCACCAGTGGTTCTACGGCATCGTCGGCGACGACGAGTACAACAGCCCCTGGCTGGACGAGGCGTTCACCGACTACGCCACCGACCTGGCCCAAGGCCTGACCGGCACCAACTGCTGGAACAACGTCTCCTGGGCGTCCTCGGCGGAGAACATCACCAACTCGATGGCCTACTGGGACGCCCACTCGTCCCGCTACTCCACCGTCGTCTACGGCTACGGCAAGTGCGCCCTGCACGACCTGCGCCGCACCCTGGGCGACACGGTGATGGCCAAACTCCTTAAGGATTACGCCACTTCGCACTGGTACGGCGTCTCGACCACCGCCGAGTTCAAGGCGGCGGCACAGGCCGCGACGACCACGGACCTGACGTCGTTCTGGACGACGCACCGCATCGTCGGCTGACGGATGGGGGGTGGCGTCCAGGGCCTTGACCTTGAACTTGACGCCGGGGACCCAGTTGTTCTTGTTGGCGTCGTCGACGGCGATCTGGACGCCGTAC